>NZ_JBQHCW010000007.1:0-419761 GCF_052068115.1 Nonomuraea sp. ZG12 | reverse complement strand
GCCGTCGGCAACGACATGCGGATGCTGGTCTCCGACATGGCCGGCCGCGCGTCGGTCGAGCTCAAGGGCCGCGAGCTGGGCTACGAGCTCGATGCCGCCAACACCAAGGCGCTGGTCGCGCGGGTCAAGGACCTGGAGTCCAAGGGGTTCACGTTCGAGGCCGCGGACGCCTCGTTCGAGCTGCTGCTGCGTGACACCGTCCACGGCGAGCGCAGGCGGCACTTCGAGGTCGAGTCGTGGCGGGTGATCGTCGAGCACACCAAGGGCGGCGAGCTCGTCAGCGAGGCCACGGTCAAGCTGCACGCCAAGGGCGAGCGGATCGTCGCCACCGGCGAGGGCAACGGCCCGGTCAACGCCCTGGACAAGGCGGTGCGGCTGGCGCTGGAGCGGCTCTACCCGGAGCTGGCCAGGGTGGAGCTCGTCGACTACAAGGTCCGCATCCTGGAGGGCACCCACGGCACCGGCGCCATCACCCGGGTGCTCATCACCTCCAGCGACGACACGACCGAGTGGGCCACGGTCGGCGTCGCCGAGAACATCATCGACGCCTCGTGGCAGGCGCTTGAGCAGGCGGTCACGTACGGCCTGCTCAGGGCCGGTCACGAGCCGTCCTAGCGGCCCCTAACCGACGGGATCCGGCGCGAGCTGGGAGCGACGGCGGCCGAGCAGGCTGTCGACCGCCCAGGCGCCGGGTCCGAGGACGGCGATCAGCAGGAAGGCCCAGCAGTACATCGCGGCCAGCTCGCCGCCGTTGCGCAGCGGGAGCAGGTGGACGGGCTGGTGCACGACGAAGTACGCGTACGCCATCGTGCCGGAGGACAGTATGGCCGCAGCCCTGGTGAACAGGCCGCTCAGCACGAGCAGGCCGCACACGAGCTGGATGAGCGCGGCCCACCAGCCCGGCCAGGCGGCGAACTCGATGGCCTGCCCGGTGCCCCTGTTGCCGCCCAGCACGCCGAACAGGGACGTCACGCCGTGCAGCGCGAACAGAAACCCGGTCACGACGCGGAACAGCGCGAGCACCGGCTGCCCGATCCGGTCAAGATGGCGCATGGGGCCTCACCTTTTTCCGTGGGGAATGAAGATGAGGCCAAGGGTGCGGGCCTTTTCCGGCCACCGTCAATGACCATTGAATTCAGTAATGCGAATAATGAGTCTGACGTGGGTGTTTACCGATGAAAATACCGGTAGCTAAATTTCAGAGGAGGCCGGCCGGGAAGCTCACGCCGTTGACGGTGACCTTTCCGCCGGAGCAGGACACCTTGGGCGAGTCGGCGCCCGGGACGATGATCGTGAGCAACGACCTGGCGGCGGGGGAGACCACCACGTTGGTGGGCTGCTTGGACAGATAGGTCGGCGACATCCATCCCTGCTTGCCGCCGCGCTGCACCTTCTGCCCGCCCACCGGCTTGCAGGAGGCCAGCTGCACCAGCGTGACGTCGAACTTGCCGTCGCGGAGCACGACCCGGCCGGCCCGGTTGGACACCAGCTTGAGCGCGTCGTCGAACCGCCACAGGTTCTTGATCTTCTTGCCGCCCGAGGCGGTGTCGAGCACCGCCATCACGTCCTCGTCGTGATGCACCAGCACGGACCTGGTGCGGGTGACGCCATAGGCCTTGTCGGTCAGCCGGAACGCCTGGCTGCCGGAGCCGTACTTCGTCTTGACGAGCTTGCTCGACGTGCGCGGCCTGAACCGCTCACCCACGACGGTGGGCACGTTGTGCGCCTCGGGGGAGAGCGTCCAGTAACGGTAGGCGGTCTTCTCGTAGGAGTGGAACCCGGCGTCGACCAGGATGTCGCGGCCGTGCGCGTAGTACGTGACGCCCAGGTGGTCCTCGTGCCCGTGGTACTTCATGCCGGGGCCGAAGCGGATGGAGTAGTAGGCCGACTCCGGCTTGCCCCAGGCGGTCCGCCCGTAGACGTAGCCCGCCTTGTACGCCTTGACCTTCTGCTTCGGCGTGCCGGTCTCCATCTTGGGCTCGGTCTCCGCGCTGCCGTCGCCGAGGGGCACCATGTAGCCGTTGGGCTGGGTGGAGTGGGCGATGAAGTCCTTGAGCGCGTCGGCGCGCTTGCTGATCTCGCCCGGCACCTTGCGTCCGCAGGAGCGCATGTTGGCCATCGCGACCTGCAGCCGGCCGTAGACGTAGACCGCGTAGCGCGGCGCCTGCTCCATGAGCGCGCCCTGAGAGTCGACGTCCAGCTTGACCGTGCCGGTCAGCCGCTTGGAGGCCAGCCCCGACCAGTCCTTACGGCCATAGCGGCAGCCGATGGCCATGAGCGCGATGTCCTGGTCGATGCCGTGGTTGTGGCCCTTCTTGTAGAGCCTGGCGTCCGACAGCAGCTTGGCGTGGTCGGCGAGGCTCTGCTTGAGCCAGTCGTCCTTGACGTGCATGCTCAGGCACACCAGCGCCTGGCTCCGCAGCGAGACCGGGTGGTCCTTCCAGACGTAGGCCTTGGTGCCGCGCGCGCCGCGCTTGTTGTGCGTCACCCAGTCCTTGGTGATCTCCCTGGCCCGCTCCAGATAGCGCTGCTCGCCGCTGTTCTCGTATTCGACGACGAGCGTGCCCATCCAGCGCAGCGACTGGAAGACGTACTCCCAGGAGCGGTTGCGGTGCGGGCTCGCGGCCCAGTCGATCTTCTTGCCGAGCTTGTACGAGGGCAGGCCCACCAGGGAGATCTCGCCGCGCATCACGTCGTCGGCCGTGGGGGTGCCGGGCAGCCAGTCGCCCTGGCACTGCGTGGTGCGCTTGGCCGGCTGCTTGATCGGCGCCGACACACTGCCCTGGGCCTGAGCGGGGATCGCCGTCCCGCTGAGGAGGAGCGTCAGGGCAAGGGGGATCGCGAGGCGGCGCACGCCAGGTTCCTTCCGGGCCGAAAAGGTGGGGAATTGGCACATGCTGGCCGAATCCCTATCCCAAGGTCAAGTCGGGCACCGGATCGTTACGACCCCCGGGCTCGCCCACCCCATCCGGGTCGGAGATGCTGTCCCTCATGAGGTACGACGACGTCATCTTCCCCGACACGCCGGTCTGCGGAGCCGCACGCGAAGTGGCCACCCGGTATCACTCCGCGTCGCTACTCAACCACTCCATCCGGGCCTACGTCTGGGCCGCGGCCTACGCCCAGGAGCGCGGCATCGCCTTCGACGCGGAGCTGCTGTACGTGTCCTCCATGCTGCACGATATCGGCCTGACGGCGGAGTTCGACAGCCACACGGTGCCCTTCGAAGAGGCGGGCGGGCACGTCGCCTGGGCGTTCTGCGCCGGCGCGGGCTGGCCGGTCGAGCGCCGGGTCCGCGCCGCGGAGGTGATCATCCGCCATATGTGGGACGTGGTGCCGGTGGAGGAGGACCCCGAGGGGCACCTGCTGGAGCTGTCGACCGGCATGGACATCTCCGGGCGGCGCACCGAGGACATCCCCGCCGGGCTGCGCGACGACGTCCTGCGCCGCCACCCGCGCCTGGACCTGGTCAAGGAGTTCGCCGCCTGCGTCGCCGACCAGGGCACGCGCAAGCCGTCGAGCCTGGCCGGCGGGTTCGTCCGCGGCGGGATCGCCGAGCGCATGGCGAACAACCCGCTGGACGGCTAGTCAGGACTTCGGCGCCGCGCTCTGCACCACCTCGAACGACCACACCTCGGAGCCGGAGGCGGCCGGGCCCTGCCCATGGCCGTGCCCCTGGCCCTGGCCCTGGCCCTGTCCCTGGCCCGCAGCGGCCTGGGCGTGCCCACGCTGGAACGCCTGGCCCTGCTGCCAGGTCTGGAAGTCCTCCTCGCTGCGCCAGCGGGTGTAGACGAGATAGCGGTCGGTGCCCTCCACCGGCCGCAGCAGCTCGAACCACTCGAACCCGTCGGCCGACTCCACCATGCCGGCCCGGTTGGAGAAGCGCTCCTCCAACTGGGCGCGCATCTCGGCGGGCACCGTCAGCACGTTGATCTTCACGACCGATGACACGGAAGAACCTCCTTGAGTCGTAGCCCGTCAAGCAAATCACGAGGCGGGCGCCGTACGTGGGCGGACCCCGCCGACGTCGGCGATAGCCTTGTCAGGTGCGTATAGCGAGGTTCTCCACAGGCGAAGGCGTCACGTTCGGCGTGGTCGAGGGCGGTCCCGGCGAGGAGTTCATCTCCGCGATCACCGGCCACCCGTTCGGCCAGGTGCAGTTCACCGGAGAGCGGGTCCCGCTGTCCCAGGTCAAGCTGCTCGCCCCGATGCTGCCCAGCAAGGTGATCGCCATCGGCAGAAACTACGCCGAGCACGCCCGAGAGATGGGCAACGAGGTGCCCGACGAGCCGCTCATCTTCATGAAGCCGTCCACCTCCGTGATCGGCCACGGTGAGTCGATCGCCTACCCGACCACGCTGTCCGACCGGGTCGACTTCGAGGGCGAGCTGGCCGTGGTCATCGGCAGGCTCTGCCGCGAGGTCCCCGCCGAGCGGGTCAAGGACGTCATCTTCGGCTACACCTGTGCCAACGACGTCACCGCCCGCGACCTGCAGAAGAAGGACGTGCAGTTCACCCGGGCCAAGGGGTTCGACACCTTCTGCCCGCTCGGGCCGTGGATCCAGACCGACCTCGACCCGGCCGACCTGGCGCTCACCACCACGGTCAACGGCGAGATGCGGCAGACCGGCCGCACCAGCCAGCTCATCCACGACATTCCCGCCCTCGTCGCCTACGTCAGCGCGGTCATGACGCTGATCCCCGGCGACGTGATCCTGACCGGCACGCCGGCCGGCGTCGGCCCGCTGGAGATCGGCGACGAGGTCAGCGTCGGGATCGAGGGCATCGGCACTCTGACTAACAAGGTGGTCTCCCGTGACTGATCTCCGGGTGCGCTTCGCCCCCTCCCCGACCGGCATGTTCCACGTCGGCGGCGCCCGCACCGCGCTGTTCAACTGGGCCCTGGCCGAGCAGTCCGGCGGCCGGTTCGTGCTGCGCGTCGAGGACACCGACGCGACCCGCAACCGCCCGGAGTGGATCGAGGGCATCATCTCGGCCCTCGACTGGATCGGCATCAACGGCACCAACCCGGTCTTCGAGGGCCCCTACTTCCAGTCGGCCTACGAGCCGCAGCACCGCGAGGCCGTGGCCAAGCTGCTGGCCGACGGCAGGGCGTACCACTGCGACTGCACCCGCGAGCTGCTCGTCGCGCGCACCGGCTCCGAGCACAAGGGCTACGACGGCCACTGCCGTGAGCGGGGGCTGACGGCGGGCGCGACGCGCTTCCGCACCCCCGACGACGGCGTGACCGTCGTCGACGACGTCATCCGGGGCCGGGTGGAGTTCCCCAACGACGCGCAGGAGGACTTCGTCATCGCCCGCACCGACGGCTCGCCCCTCTACGTGCTGGCCAACGCGGTCGACGACATCACCCAGAACATCACCCACGTGATCCGCGGCGAGGAGCACCTCGGCAACGCCGCCAAGCAGCAGTTGCTGTGGCCCGCGCTGGGCGCGACCCCGCCGGTCTGGGCGCACCTGCCCGTGATCGTCAACGAGCAGCGCAAGAAGCTGTCCAAGCGGCGGGACAAGGTCGCGCTGGAGGACTACCGCGCCGAGGGCTACCTCGCCGAGGCCATGGTCAACTACCTCATGCTGCTCGGCTGGGGCCCCGGCGACGACCGCGAGATCATGCCGTGGTCGGAGATGGTGCCGCTGTTCAAGCTGGAGGACGTCAACTCCTCCAGCGCCTTCTTCGACGACAAGAAGCTGCGCGCCTTCAACGGCGAGTACATCCGGGCCCTGCCCATCGAGACGTTCGAGGAGCGCTGCCGGCCCTACCTCGACGCCGACTGGGACCGCGAGCTGTTCAGCAAGGTCGCCGTCCTGGCGCAGACCCGCCTGACGGTCCTGTCGGAGATCCGGCAGAACGTCGACTTCCTCTTCCTGGACGAGCCGGTCTTCGACCAGGCGTCCTGGGACAAGGCGATGAAGAACTCCCCGGAGGAGATCCTCACCGGCTATCTGTCCCGGCTCGACACGCTGAGCTGGGACCCCGACTCGCTCAAGGCGGCGCTGGAGGAGGTCGGCACGGCTCACGGGCTCAAGCTGGGCAAGGCCCAGGCGCCCGTCCGCGTGGCGGTCACCGGCCGCACCGTGGGCCTGCCGCTGTTCGAGTCGATCGACGTGCTCGGCCGCGAGCGGACCAAGGACCGCATCCGCGCGGCCCTGGCCCGCCTGCGAGGCTGAGCACGAGGCCGATGGCCGCGCCCGCGGCCATCGACAGCCACACTCCGGTGACTCCGAGCCACGCGCTCAGGACATAGGCGAGGGGCAGCTGTACGGCGAGGCCCGCCACGGTGGCGGCCAGCAGGCGGCTGCCCCTTCCGCTTGCCTGGAGCACCCCGCCGACGGCGATCAGGGCGCCGAAGGGGATGAGATAGAGCGTCATCCAGCGCAGGAAGCTCACCGTGGCCGACGGATCGCCGGTGAACAGGCTCGCGACGGGGACGGCCACGGCGTTGAGCGCGAGGGCCACCGCCGCTCCCGTGAGCAGGCCGAGCCGCAGGGGCGAGCCTGTGGGCTCCGAGCGCGCGGTGCGGATCAGGGCGGCCTGGCGGAGGGCGTAGAAGAGCATGACCCCGGCGAGCATGACCTTCTGCCCGATGCCGTAGCCGGCGAGTGCGGCCGTGCCGAAGGACGCCACGAGGTCCACCAGCACCATGCCCACCACGGCACGAGCCAGGAAATCTCCGGACATGGGCAGCCCGGTCTTCAGGACCTCACCCACCATGAGCCCGCGCGCCCTCTCCTGAGGCGCCGGACGGGCGAGCGCACGTAAGGCCAGAGCGAGGGTGAGGGCGCGGGCGAGCACGGTGGCCAGTGCGGCTCCTCGCACGCCCAGGCCGAGCCCGTAGATGAGCAGCGGATCAAGGACGATCACCAGAGCGTTGCAGATCAGCGCGTGCCGCATCGGCCGCCTCGTGTCGCCCCGGCCTTTGAGTGTGCCGTCCACGATCGTCTGCGCGAAGTACACCGGCAGGCCGCCGAGCGAGATCAGGAGATAGGACGCCGTCAGCCCCGCGTCGTCGGTGAACAGCGCCGCCAGCGGCTCGCGGAGCAGGACGCCCGGCACGGTGATCGCCACGGCGAACGCGGCCCACAGCAGCCAGCCGGTCCTGATCACGGGGGCGAGCGGCGCGCGGCCGTCGCGGCGCCCGATCAGCACGGTGATGCCTGTGGGGACGGCCAGGAAGAGGCCGTAGGCCAGGTATTCGGCCGTGGTCGCCACGGTCACCGCCGCGATGGCGCCCTCGCCCAGCGGGGACACCCACAGCAGATCGATCAGGCCGACCGCCACGACGGCGGTCAGCAGTTCCACATAGATCGGCATCGCCAGTCGGAGCATGCTCGATACCTCGATTCGTAGTAACTCGAATCGAGGTATAGCGGTACGATGCATGCCATGGCAAGTGGCGGTGACCTGACCCTCACCATCCTGGGATTCCTCAACGAGCGCCCGATGCACGGCTACGAGCTCAAGGCCCGGCTCGCGGCCCTGACCGGACATCTGCGGCCCGTCAGCGACGGCGCCCTCTACCCGGCCATCACCAGACTGGAGGCGAAAGGCCTGGTGGAGCGACACGAGGAGGCCGGGACACACGCGGCCCGCAGGCAGGTGCTCACCATCACCCCCGAGGGCAGGCGGCAACTGCTCAGGCGGCTACGCGAACCCAGCGATCTGGACATCAGCGACCAGAGCAGGTTCTTCGCCCTGCTGGCGTTCCTGTCGGCACTGCCCGGGGAGCAGGAACAGGCGGAGGTGCTCCGGCGCAGGCTCGCGTTCCTGGAGGCGCCGGCGAGCTTCTTCTACGAGGGAGACAAGCCGGTCAGGATTCGGGACGAGCCCGACCCGTACCGGCGCGGGATGCTCCAGATCGCCCGCGCGGCCAGCAGAGCCGAGCAGGAGTGGCTTCGGCAGCGCATCGATGAGCTGGCCGTGGCGGGCTGATCCAGGGAGCGTCGCCTGTGGCTAGACGAGGCCGCGGCGCTCCAGGAGCGGGCGGATGCTCGGCTCGCGGCCGCGGAAGTTGCGGAAGGACGTCAGCGCGTCCACGCTGCCGCCCCTCGACAGCAGCTCACGGCGGAAGTGGTCGCCGTTGGCCCGCGTGAGCCCGCCGTTCTCCTTGAACCACTCCACGCTCTCCGCGTCGAGCACCTCGCTCCAGATGTAGGAGTAGTAGCCGGCGCTGTAGCCGCCGAAGAAGATGTGCGCGAAGTAGTTGGTCCGGTAGCGCGGCCTGACCTGCGGGAGGGCGATACGCGCCGCCTCAAGGGCCGCGGCCTCGAACGCCTCGGCGTCCGGCACGCTCTCACCCGCGCCCAGCTTGTGCCAGGCCCAGTCGAGCAGCGTGGCGGCCAGGTATTCGACGGTCTTGAAGCCCTGGTTGAAGTTGTCGGCCGCCTTGAGCTTGTCCACCAGCTCCGCGGGCATCGGCTCGCCCGTCTCGTGGTGCCTGGCGTAGCTCGACAGGATCTCCGGCCACGTCGCCCACATCTCGTTGACCTGAGAGGGGTACTCGACGAAGTCGCGCGGCACGCTGGTGCCCGACACGCGCGGGAAGCGCACCTCGGAGAACAGTCCGTGCAGGGCGTGCCCGAACTCGTGGAAGGCGGTGTTGACCTCGTCGTACGACAGCAGCGTCGGACCCTCGGCGGGCTTGGTGATGTTGAGGTTGTTCATCACCACGGGCTTCTCGCCGAACAGGAACGACTGGTCGACCAGGTTGTTCATCCAGGCGCCGCCCCGCTTGCCGGGCCGGGCGTACGGGTCGAGCAGGAACAGGCCGAGCGCGCTGCCGTCCTCGTTGAAGACCTCGAAGACCTCGACGTCCTCGTGGTAGCCGGACAGGTCCGGCCGCTCGGTGAAGGTCACGCCGTAGAGCAGGGTCGCCGCCTTGAACACGCCGTCACGGTAGACGCGGCCCAGCTCCAGGTAGGGCCGCATGGCGTCGGCGTCGAAGTCGTAGCGGGCCTTGCGCACCTTCTCGGAGTAGAAGGACCAGTCCCACGGCTCGATCGCGAACCCGGCCTGCTCGGCCAGCGCCTCGGCCTCCTCGCGGGCGTTGCGCACGGCCGGGTCGACGAGCTGGCCGAGCATCTCCTCGACGGCCTCCACGGTCTTGGCCGTCTGGTCGGCGACCACGTACGCGGCGTGGCTGGGGAAGCCCAGCAGCGCGGCCCGCTCGGCGCGCAGGGTGGCCATCCTGATCGCGAGCTCGCCGTTCTGCGGCGCCCGCTCGACGCTCAGCGTGTAGAGCCTGCGGCGTACCTCGCGGTCGGTCAGCTGGGCGAGGGCCGGCTGGTTGGTGAAGTTGAGCAGCGGCAGTACGTGGCGGCCGTCCTTCTCCAGCGACCTGATCGTGGCCTCGTCCAGCCCGTCGAGCTCCTTGACGTCCGTCACCACCAGGGCCGACTCGGTGGAGGCCCTGAGCAGGTTCTGGGAGAACTCGGTGGAGAGCTTGGACAGCTCCTCGTTCAGGGCGCGCAGCCGGTCCTGCTCGGACTCCGACAGGTCGGCGCCGGCTCTGACGAAGTCCTCGCGGTACTTCTCCAGCAGCCACGCCTGCTCGGGGTCGTCCGTCGTCACCTGCTTGAGGCGGGCCCACAGCGCGCGGTTGAGCCGGATCGCGTCGCTGTGCTTGGACAGCTCCGGCGAGATCCGCTTCTCGATCTCCATGAGCGCGTCGGAGGTGTTGGACGCCGCGTAGCTGTAGAACACCGTGGCCACCCGGCCCAGGACCCGGCCTGAGCGCTCCAGCGCGGCGACGGTGTTGTCGAACGTGGGCGGCTCCTCGCCGGCCGCCACGGCCTCCACCTCGGCCAACTGCTCCGCCATCCCGCGCGCGAAGGCGGGCAGATAGTGCTCCTCGCGGATCTCCTCGAAGGGCGGCAGCTGGTAGGGCAGGCTGCTGGGGGCGAAGAAGGGGTTCTCGGCCAACGTTGGGGCTCCTCCACGTGGTGGTTTGTCCCTATCAGCTTGGCACGGGGGAGCCGCTGCCGCGTGCGGTCGGGAATTCGTTTTGGTCTTACACCCCTAGCTGGGCTATTCTTTCGGACGTCGCCAAGCGCCGCCTTCAGGGGCTGTCGCAGGCGGTGGGGTATGGTGTAATTGGCAGCACGACTGATTCTGGTTCAGTTAGTCTAGGTTCGAGTCCTGGTACCCCAGCAATGTGCAGCGGATGCTTCCTTCAGGAAGCGTCCGTTTCTTGTTTTTATGGATGAGTTCCGGATCAGGCGGGGATCCTTCCTCCCGTTCGCAGCCCCCTTCCTTCTTCCCCTGCTGCTCTTCTTCCCCGTGTGCCTGCTGCTCGGCAGCATCCTCACCGCCGACGCCGCCTGGGGTCTCCTGGTCGGCGCGGCCGGCACGGCGGTGCTCGTCGGCGTGCTGGTGGTCAAGCACAGGCGGATGGTCGCGGGCACCGTCGTACGGTTCTCGCCGCGAGGCGTGGAGATGGCCGACACCTACGGTTTCGTCCTGCGCCTCGATTGGCCGGACGTCCGCCGTGTCGACGTGGTGGAGAGCCGGATGGCCAGCCCACGCACCATCGGCCGCCCCGGCGGCGTCCGGGTGCGCGCCGGCGCCATGAAGAGCGTCGGCCTCGTCGGCTGGGGCGAGCGCGAGGTGCCGGCGCGCATGCCCGGCTGGATGCGCGACCACCTGGCCCGGGTTCCGGTGGACCCGGACACCGGCCTCCAGTGGCTGGGTATCCCCTTGGGCGCTGTGGATCCGCTGTGGGAGCGCGGGCCGATGGGAGACTGGGTACGTCGCCACAGGCCCGATCTGCTGGCCTGATAACGGTTTTGAGTGCTCCTTCGGGTGCGGTAGAGTTACACCCGTTGCCGGGGAGACCCGGCAAGCTCGCTTGGAGACAGGGTCCCGTCGTCTAGTGGCCCAGGACGCCGCCCTCTCAAGGCGGTAGCGCCGGTTCGAATCCGGTCGGGACTACCACTGTCACCAGCTCGCGAAGGTCCCGTCGTCTAGTGGCCCAGGACGCCGCCCTCTCAAGGCGGTAGCGCCGGTTCGAATCCGGTCGGGACTACATCAGCACCGGAAGACCCGATCACCGATCGGGTCTTTTTCGCATCTCCGAGCGCATTCGGCCCACATGTCCGGGCGCATCCAGCCCGCGTGTCCCGGCGGATCTCAGCCCGCGTTTCCCACGTAGCGAACGCCTCCGCCCCGGCGCGCTTCCTCCCAGGAGGAAGCGCGCCGGCGGCGAGGGAGACGACGGCTACGGGGTGGTGGCGGAGCGGGCCTTGAACAGCGCCCTGCGGGCCGCCTTGGCGATCTGCTTGTCCGGGTGCACCTGGGAGATCAGGTCCAGCAGCTCCTCGACGTGCGCGTGCGGGATCTTCCACACCACTTCGAGCAGGTTGTTGAGCAGATCCGGCCCGATGTCGCGCAGACTGCCCACGAACTCGGCCCGGCCCAGCCCGGCTGAGATCGTCCACATGTCCAGGATGAGCCAGTGGGTGTCGTCCGGGGTCGGCTCGGGGGCGTCCGGCACCTGCAGCTGGCTCAGGTGCGTGGCCGCGTAGGGGCGCAGCGAGGACTCCTTGAGCGCCTCCTGCCAGGCGGGGATCGCGTCCTCGCCCAGCGTGCCGACGACACTGGCCGCCTGCACCCGGATGAGCGCGTCGCTCTCGTCCTTGGCCGCGGCCTCCAAGAGCTCCTCCGCGGCCCTGCTGGGCTCGCGCAGCCGCATCCAGGCGGCGAACTCCGCGTCCGCCTCCTCCTCGGGCAGCTCGGCGCTGAGCACCAGCAGCTCGTGCGCGCTCATCGACTCGATCGCGGGCCGCGCGTCGAGCTCGATGTCGGAGTCGTCGACCAGGTGGACGACGCCCTCGGTGCCGAGCGGCGTGAGGCTGACCGTGTCGCCCGCGACCTCGGTCATGCCGTAGCCGGCCAGCCAGTCGAGCACGGAGGCGAGCGGGTCGCCCGCCGCCTGCCAGGCGTCGGCCCCCAGCTCGTCGAACTCGGCGGCGGCCTCGGCCAGCTCCTGCCGCAGCTCGCCGAGATCACGGCTGCCGCCCGCGAGCAGCAGCCTGACCAGCAGGGCCCGGGTCAGCCCGGCCAGGGCCATGGTCAGGTCCTCGTCGGGCAGCTCGGGGTCGCCGTAGTCGACCGAGTGCAGGCCGAGCATCCAGGCGTCGAGCACGTCCTCGTCGTCGTCGAACGGCCACTCCGAGGTGTCGTCCTGCACGGCCACGGTGTTGCCCTCGCCCGGCTCCAGGAACTCCAGGTCCACGGCGAGGTTCCACAGATTCCACAGCTGGGGGACGGCCTCGGCCAGGGAGCCGTCGGTCTCCGGCCTGGGCAGCCCGACGGTGGCCAGCGCCTCCTCCACCTCGGCGTCGGACAGCAGCGTGTCCTCGCCGACCCGGCGGCCCGAGCCGACCCACAGGGCCAGGTCGCGCGCCTTGGCGATCAGCGGCACCGCGCGCGCGGCGGCGGCGAGCTCGGAGTCGGGGCGCAACCTGACGGTGGCCAGGTCCGCCAGCTCGTCGGCGAACGGCTCGAAGTCGCCCAGATCACCGGCCTCGTCGTCATCGTCGTCGTCGCCCTCGGCGTCCTCGATGAGATCCTCCATGAGCTCGACGAAGTCGTCCTCGACGTCGTCGAGCTCGGCCTGCAGCTCGGTGAGGGAGTCGGAGCCCTCGGTGAGCCTGCCGGTCATGGAGAGGAATGTGAGGTACGCGTCGATGGCGGGAAGCATCCCGTCGGCCGCTGTGTCGGGGTCCTCGACGACCTTCGGCATCCGGTCGAGCATGAGGTTACGCAGGTCGGCGCGCTTCCACGTGCCGAGATCCTGCGAGAAGGCGAGACGGTGCCAGAGTGCGGCGGGCCCCACGAGCTCGGGGTCGCTGTCGGGCGCGTTGGTGCGTGCCCACAAGATGAACTCTTCGAGCAGGGGTCGCAGCTCAGTGGCGGCTACCTCGATGCGATCTGTCACGCACTCAGGCTAGTGCTCCCGCGAGGCACTCGGCTCCCCGAATACGGGCTTTGGCCGATCATGAGGTGCGCCGCATGGCTTCGGTGATCCGCTCGGCCGCCGCCATGACGGGCACCGCGTGCAGTCTTCCGGGGGCCCGCGTCAGCCGCTCGATGGGCCCGGAGACGGAGACGGCCGCGATCACCTTGCCGCCGGTGCCCCGTATCGGCGCCGACACGCTGGCCACGCCCTGCTCGCGCTCTCCCACACTGTGCGCCCAGCCCCTGCGCCGCACGGACGCGAGCGTCGCGGCGGTGAACTTGGCCCCCCGCAGGCCGCGGTGCAGCCGGTCGGGCTCCTCCCAGGCCAGCAGGATCTGGGCGGCCGAGCCGGCCGTCATGGGCAGCGCCGAGCCGACCGGCACGGTGTCACGCAGGCCGCTGGAGCGCTCGGCGGCGGCCACGCAGACCCGCTCGTCGCCCTGCCGACGGTAAAGTTGCGCGCTTTCGCCGGTGAGGTCGCGCAGCTGCATGAGCACGGGCGCGGCGACGGCGAGCAGCCGGTCCTCGCCGGCGGCGGTGGACAACTCCGACAGCCGCGGGCCGAGCACGAACCTACCCTGGGTGTCACGGGTAACGATGCGGTGGTGTTCCAGCGCGACGGCGAGTCTGTGGGCCGTCGGGCGGGCCAGGCCGGTCGCCTGAACGAGCTGCGCCAAGGAGGCCGGTCCGGCTTCGAGGGCGTTGAGTACCAGAACGGCCTTGTCCAGTACGCCGACTCCGCTAGAGTTGTCCATACACCGATACTGCAGTCTCGACATATGAGAAGGCAAGTCGGAGGATCTTCCGCGGGGCCGAGCGACCGAGCCGCGACGCGGAGCATCGCAACGAGCAGGAGGAGATCATGGGCCGCACACTGGCCGAGAAGGTCTGGGAGCAGCATGTCGTACGCCGTGCCGACGGCGAGCCCGACCTGCTCTACATCGACCTGCACCTCATTCACGAGGTGACCAGCCCGCAGGCGTTCGACGGACTCCGTCTCGCCGGCCGGACCGTGCGAAGGCCCGACCTCACGATCGCCACCGAAGACCACAACGTCCCGACCGTGCGCGGCCCCATCGCCGACCCGGTGTCCAAGACCCAGGTCGAGACGCTGCGCAAGAACGCCGCCGAGTTCGGCCTCCGGCTGCACCCGATGGGCGACGCCGGCCAGGGCGTGGTGCACATCATCGGCCCGCAGTTCGGCCTGACCCAGCCGGGCATGACGATCGTCTGCGGCGACTCCCACACCTCCACCCACGGCGCGTTCGGCGGCATCGCGTTCGGCATCGGCACGTCCGAGGTCGAGCACGTCCTGGCCACCCAGACGCTGCCGGCCTACCGGCCCAAGACCATGGCCATCGAGGTCTCCGGCGAGCTGCCCGCCGGTGTCACGGCCAAGGACCTGATCCTGGCCATCATCGCCAAGATCGGCACCGGCGGCGGGCAGGGCTACATCGTCGAATACCGCGGTGAGGCCGTGCGCAAGCTCTCCATGGAGGGCCGCATGACGGTGTGCAACATGTCCATCGAGGCGGGCGCGCGGGCGGGCATGATCGCCCCCGACGAGACCACGTTCGCCTACCTCAAGGGCCGCCCGCACGCGCCGTCCGGCGAGGCGTGGGACCAGGCCGTCGCCTACTGGGAGACGCTCAGGACCGACGACGACGCCGTGTTCGACAAGGTCGTCGAGATCGACGCCACGACGCTGGCGCCGTACGTCACCTGGGGCACGAACCCCGGCCAGGGCCTGCCGCTCACCGAGTCCGTGCCCGACCCGGACAGCTTCACCGACCCGACCGCGAAGTCCTCGGCGCAGCGGGCGCTGGAGTACATGGGCCTGACCGCCGGCACCCCGCTCAGGGAGATCGAGGTCGACACGGTCTTCATGGGCTCGTGCACCAACGGCCGCATCGAGGACCTGCGCGCCGCCGCCGAGATCCTGCGCGGCCGCCAGGTGAAGACCCGCACGCTGGTCGTCCCCGGTTCGATGCTGGTCAAGCTGGAGGCCGAGAAGGAGGGCCTGCACGAGGTGTTCAAGGCCGCGGGCGCGGAGTGGCGGGAGGCCGGGTGCTCCATGTGCCTGGGCATGAACCCCGACACGCTCCAGCCGGGCGAGCGCAGCGCCTCCACCTCCAACCGCAACTTCGAGGGCCGCCAGGGCAAGGGTGGTCGTACCCACCTGGTCTCGCCGCAGGTCGCCGCCGCGACCGCCGTCACCGGCCGCCTGACCGCCCCAGCCGACCTCTAGGAGAACCTTCCGATGGACGCTTTCACCACCCACACGGGCACGGCGGTGCCGCTGCGCCGCAGCAATGTCGACACCGACCAGATCATCCCGGCCGTCTGGCTCAAGCAGGTCAGCCGCACCGGGTTCGAGCGGGGCCTGTTCGCCGCCTGGCGCGAGGACCCGGCGTTCGTGCTGAACGACTCCGCCTACGACGGCGCCTCGATCCTGGTCTCGGGTCCCGACTTCGGCACCGGCTCCTCGCGCGAGCACGCGGTGTGGGCGCTGCAGCAGTACGGCTTCCGCGTCGTGATCGCCGCCAGGTTCGGCGACATCTTCCGTAACAACTCCACCAAGATGGGCCTGCTGCCGGTCGTCCTGCCGGGCGACAAGGTCGAGGCCCTGCAAGGCGCGATCGAGGCGGACCCGGGTCTCCAGGTGACCGTCGACCTGGACGCACGTCAGGTCCGCTGGGCCGGCGAGGCCGTCGGTTTCGAGATCGACGACTACACCCGCTGGCGGCTGATGGAGGGTCTCGACGACATCGGACTGACCCTGCGTCACGCCGACGATGTGGCGGCGTACGAGAATGGTCGGCAGCCATGGCTGCCGACGACCGTCTAGAAGACGATGAGCTGGCGCGGCGGTTGCGCGAAGCGCACCGCCGCGTCCGCATGCTGCCCGCCCACGACAAGGAGCGGCTGGCCCGCCGCTACCTGTCCATCTGCGATCAGGCCAAACGGGACCCGAAAAGGGCCGCGGCCCGCCTCGAAACCTTTCTGGCCTCCCTGGAAGACGGCCCTTCCGACACGCCACGCGAGGGGTTAAACACCCACGGTGATTGAGTTCCCCCGCGATCCCGCCTACTTTCGAGCCCGTAAGGGGTTTCTACGTCGGACTCGTGAGCTGGAACCCCGCGCCGTAACTGGGGGAGCAGAACATTCATGAACAAGCGGGAACTGGTCGACGCCATCGCAGATCGGGTGGGCGACAGGAAAACGGCGACCGAGGCCGTGAACGCGATCATTGACGCCGTCCAGAAGGCAGTGGCGAACGGGGACAAGGTCTCGATCACCGGCTTCGGCGCCTTCGAGATGGTGCACAAGCCGGCGCGGACGGCGAGAAACCCGTCGACCGGCGCGGAGATCAAAGTCCAGGAGAGCTGGGCGCCGAAATTCCGCCCCGGCTCGGATTTCAAAGAGCTGGTGAACGCGGGCGGCAAGAAGGTCGCCAAGAAGAAGTAGCCACCGGACGGCGAAAGCCCGGGCTCCGATTCTGGAGCCCGGGCTTTTTCATGCCGGCTTCATGGCAGCGGGAAAGTGGACAGCGTGACATAGGTGATCTCGCCGTCCGTCAGCGCGAGGTTGACGCGCTGCCCGGTGCGCAGCAGCCGCAGCGGGCCCGCGTCGAAGGCGTGCGCGGGAAAGACCAGGACGGTCCCGTCGTCGAGGAAGACCGAGCCCGAACGGGTCGTCTCGTCGAAACTACGCACTGTCGCCTGCACGCGAACCAGCCTACGGGGGAGCGCGCGGGCGAACCAGCCCACGGGCCGGCACGCGGGCACGCGGCCACACGAGCGCGCCTGCGGAGCGGGGCGGCGGGTCAGTGGGAGGGCGGGCCCGCGGGCCAGAGCTCGGCGACGACCGCCGCCGTGTGCCGGCCCAGCCCGAGTGCCACGGCGGCGCGCAGGTCGTCGGGGGTGTCCACGTCGCGCCTGAGCGAGTCGATGCCGTCGAGGCGCAACTCCTTGGCCCCGCCCCCCAGGTGCTTGGCCCGCGACTCGCCACCGAACCGGGGTTCGAACGGCAGGCCGGGCCGTACGCCGTAGAAAGTCGTGCCGATGTCCAGCGCGTCGGGCACGAACGACTGGTCGAACTCGCCCGCCGCCGTCAGGGCGGCGGCGAGCTCCGCCGGGCGCAGCGCGGGCAGGTCGGCCTGCAGCGCGCCCACCGCGTCACCGGGCGCCAGCCGCACGGCGTGCGCGGCCCCGGTGCGCAGCGCGGTGTTCAGGCCGCGGTCGGGGTCGCTGACCACGTCGGCGCCCAGCGCGCGGAGCGGGCCCGCGGCGGCGGGGTCGGCCGTCACCACGATCACCCGCGCGACCGGCGGGCAGGCCAGCGCCGCGGTGACGGTGTCGCAGGCGACCGCGACGGCCAGCCGGGTACGGTGCGGCCCCGTGGCGGCGGCCAGCCTGGTCTTCGCGGCGACCAGCGTCTTCACCGGGATGACCAGGGACCAGCGGTTGCTCATCGATTCTCCCTTGAGCGTGAATACCCCGTCCTGCCCGGACGTCCGGGCAGGACGGTCCGCGACAGGGTGCCGGCGGCCGGCGGGCGGTCCCCCTCCTCCGAACACCGCCCCTCCTCCGAACACCGCCCGCCCCCCGGCGCATCCCCGCTGCCCGAGGCGCCTGCCGGGAAGGAGGAGGATGTCGATGGGGGCGGCACCGTGCCCGCGCCTCCCTTCGCCTCGACATCTCTGGCGGCCAACCGGGAGACTTAGCCGCATACCGTAGCCGTTGGAGGAGACCATGAGTCGCACGCGACCGTCGCGTTTCTGGGAAACACTGGCTGTCGTGATCGTGAAACCGCTCTCCTGGCTCCTGGTCAAGAAGGACTGGCGGCGTGGCGACCGCATGCCGCGCACCGGAGGCGTCATCATCGCGACCAACCACCTGTCCTGGGCCGACCCGGTGCTGCTCGCGCACTTCCTCTACAACCACGGTCGCTGGCCGGTCATCCTGGCCAAGTCCAGCCTGTTCAAGGTACCTTTCCTGGGCCACGCCGTCCGTGAGCTGTGCGCCATCCCGGTCGACCGGGGCAGCGACGAGGCGGCCAGATCGCTGCGGGAGTCGGCCCAGCGCCTCCGCGACGGCGGCGCGATCCTGTTCTACCCTGAGGGCACCTGCACCCGGGACCCCCGGCTGTGGCCGATGGTGGGCAAGACCGGCGCCGCCCGGCTGGCGCTGGAGAGCGGTGTTCAGGTGATCCCGGTGGCCCACTGGGGCGCGCAGGACCTGCTGCCCTACGGAGACACATGGCCCAGACCGCTGCCCCGCAAGACCTTCCGCGTCATGGTCGGCCCACCGGTCGACCTGTCGAAGTACGCGGGACGCGCCCCGCACGCCGACGTGCTGCGCGCGGCCACCGCCGACATCATGGCGGCGATCACCGCGCAGCTCGCCGAGCTGCGCGGCGAGAAGGCTCCCGAATCTCCCTACGACCCCACAGAGCGGTGACACGATGACCAAGGCCGCAGTCTTCGGCACCGGCTCGTGGGGCACCACCTACGCGATGATCCTCGCCGAGGCGGGCAACAAGACCATCCTGTACGGGCGCCGCCGGGAAGTGGTCGAGTCGATCGACCGCACCCACATGAACACCGACTACCTGCCCGGCATCTCGCTGCCCACCTCGCTGCGCGCGACCACCGACGTGGCCGAGGCGCTCGACGGGGCGGAGCTCGTGGTGCTCGCCGTCCCCTCCCAGACCCTGCGGGCCAACCTCACCGCCTGGCGCGAGCACATCCCGCGCGAGGCCATCCTGGTCAGCCTGATGAAGGGCATCGAGCTCGGCACCACCAAGCGGATGAGCGAGGTGATCCGCGAGGTCGCCGGGGTGCCGCAGGAGCGGGTGGCGGTCGTGTCCGGGCCCAACCTGGCCAAGGAGATCGCCCAGCGCCAGCCCGCCGCCTCGGTGGTGGCCTGCACCGACGAGGGTGTCGCCGCGCGGCTGCAGGAGGCCTGCCACCTGCCGCCGTGGTTCCGTCCCTACACCAACACCGACGTGGTCGGCGTCGAGCTGGGCGGCGCGGTGAAGAACGTGATCGCGCTGGCCGTGGGCGTGGCGCACGGCATGGGCATGGGCGACAACGTCGGCGCCATGCTCATGACCAGGGGGCTGGCGGAGATCTCCCGCCTCGGCGCGGCGCTCGGCGCCGATCCGCACACCTTCGCCGGCCTGGCGGGCATGGGTGACCTGGTGGCCACCTGCACCTCGCCGCTCTCCCGCAACCGCACCTTCGGCGAGAACCTCGGCCGGGGGATGACGCTGGAGCAGGTGATCGCCGCCACCAGGCAGACGGCCGAGGGCGTCAAGTCCTGCGAATCGGTGCTGGAGCTGGCCAGGAAGCACGGCGTGGAGATGCCGATCACGGAGGTCGTGGTGGGGGTCGTGCACGACGGCATGTCGCCGACGGAGGCGGGGATGCTGCTGATGTCGCGGTCGCCCAAGCCCGAGCGCTATGGCATCTGACGAGCCGATTCGCGAGCTTCCCGCGTGCTTGACTCGCTGTAACGGGGGCACGCCGGTAGATTCGGACGTCATGAGCAAGCCACGCGTCGCCGTCGTTTTCGGGGGTCGCAATTCCGAGCATGCCGTGTCTCTGATGGGTGCGGGCAGCGTGCTGGATGCGATCGACAGGAGCAAGTACGAGGTGATCCCCATCGGGATCGCCCAGGACGGCAGGTGGGTGCTCGCCGCGTCCGGCCAGCGGTTCGCGATCGAGTCCGGGGAGCTGCCCGTCGTCGATCCCTCCGGCGCGGCGCTCGCGCTGCCCACCGGCGGCGGCCCGTTGGTGGCCTACGACCCTGGAAGCATCCCTGTGGAGCTCGGCTCGGTGGACGTGGTCTTCCCGGTCATGCACGGGCCGTTCGCCGAGGACGGCACGATTCAGGGCCTGCTGGAGCTGGCCGGGGTCCGTTATGTCGGCTCCGGCGTGCTGGCCAGCGCCGTCGGCATGGACAAGGGCTACATGAAGACCGTCCTGGCCGGCGCGGGGCTGCCGATCGGGCGCCACGTGGTGGTCCGTGACCGCGACTGGCGGCTCGACCGCGACCGGGTGCTGAAGGAGGCCGAGGAGCTCGGCTGGCCGGTGTTCGTCAAGCCGGCCAGGGCGGGCTCCTCGCAGGGCATCTCCAAGGCGCACGACAGGGCCGGGCTGGAGCGGGCCGTGGAGTTCGCCCGGCAGCACGACCCCAAGGTGCTGATCGAGGAGGCGATGACCGGGCGCGAGATCGAGTGCGCCGTGCTCGAATCCCTCGGCGACGATCCGCCGGCCGCGTCCGTCCCGGGCGAGGTGCGGGTGGAGGGCGGGCAGGAGTTCTTCGACTTCGAGGCCAAGTACTACCCCGACCAGATGTCGCTGACCGTGCCCGCGGACATCCCCGCCGAGGTCGCCGAGGAGCTGCGGGCGATGGCGGTGCGCGCGTTCGAGGCGCTGGAGTGCGAGGGGCTGTCGCGGGTCGACTTCTTCTACACGCCTGACGGCAGGCTGGTGCTCAACGAGATCAACACCATGCCCGGCTTCACCTCGCTGTCGGTGGCGCCGCAGCTCTGGGCCGCCTCAGGACTGTCGTACCCGGCCCTGGTCGACCGGCTCATCCAGCTCGCGCTGGCACGGTCACCGGGTCTGCGGTGAGACCTGGCCGATCGGGCCCGACAGGTCGGCGAGCACGTCGGCGGCCTGGTGCGAGCCACCGACGGTGACCTCCACGTAGACCGGGGCGGCGACGGCGGTGAAGAGGGTGGGCTTCTCAGGATCGGCGAACCAGCCCACCCCGTTGATCTCCTGCAGCTGGGCCGTCGGCTCCATCCTGGGCGGCCGGGGGACTCCGCAGCGCAGCGCGAGGGTCCCCGCACCCCACACCGCGACGTACGGCGACTGAGGGGCGGACTCGGCCCGGTCGTCGCCGTCGAGCGTCGCGGGCAGCAGCCCGGCCAGGCGCTGACAGGCGGCCGCCGCCTCGCCCTCGGGCACCGGCGGCTCGACCTGGATGGCGCTCCCGCACCCGGCGAGCACGAACAGGACGAGCAGGAGGCTGGCCGCACGCACGAAAGATCTACCTTAAATATGAACGATCGGACACGTGAGGGTCCGCGTGATCCCCTCGACGGCCTGAATCTGGGCGACGACGAGTTTACCCAGCTCATCGACGTTGTTGGCCTCGGCGCGGACGATCACGTCGTAGGGCCCCGTCACGTCCTCGGCCTGCGTCACGCCGGAGATCCCGGAGATCTCGCGCGCCACGGCCGCGGCCTTGCCGACCTCGGTCTGAATAAGGATGTAGGCCTGCACCATTACGTCCTCCCGGGCGATTGGATCACGCCGAAGGGCCACCGTACCCTGTGTGCGTCAGGAGGTGTGTCATCACAGTCGGAGATCTCGGCGAGTTCGGTGTAGTTGCTCGTATTTCCGGACGTCTGCCACAGGGCGAGGCCGTGCTGCTCGGGCCGGGTGACGACGCCGCGATGGTCAGCGCCCCTGATGGGCGCGTCGTGGTGTCGACGGATCTGTTGCTTGAGGGTAGGCACTTTCGCCGCGATTGGTCCAGCGGCTACGACGTGGGTCGTAAAGCCGCGGCCCAGAACCTCGCGGACATCGCCGCCATGGGCGCGGTTCCCACCTCCATCGTGGTCGGGCTGGGGATTCCCGCGGATCTTCCGCTGGCCTGGCTGGACGCGCTGACCGACGGGTTCGGCGACGAGTGCGCGGTGGTGGGGGCGAGTGTGGCGGGCGGTGACATCACCCGCAGCGAGCTGGTGGTCATCGGGGTCACCGCGCTGGGCGACCTGGGCGGTCGGGCGCCTGTGACGCGCTCAGGGGCGCGGCCGGGGCAGGTGGTGGCGGTCGCCGGGCGGCTGGGCTACTCCGCCGCCGGGCAGGCCCTGCTGGAGGCGGGCGTGCCGGTGGCCTCCGGCGAGCTGGCGCGGGCCGTGGCCGGGCACCGGCAGCCCTGCCCGCCGTACGCATGCGGGCCCGAGGCCGCGCGGCTGGGAGCCGTGGCGATGCTGGACGTGAGCGACGGGCTGCTGCAGGACCTCGGGCACGTCGCGACGGCCAGTGGCGTGCGGATCGAGCTGGACCCCCGGGCGCTGGAGGTGGGCGAGCCGGTGGCGGCGGCGGGCAAGGAGCTGGGAGTCGATCCCCTCGACTGGATCCTGACCGGTGGCGAGGACCACGCGCTCGCCGCGGTCTTCCCCGCGGAGGTGCGTCTTCCGCCGTCGTGGCTGGTCGTGGGGCGAGTCGTGGCGGGCGAGGGGGTCCGCGTCGAGGGGCGTGCGGCGGGGCCGGGCGGCTGGGATCACTTTCGGTAAGCACCTGTCCCGATTTGGGTTATCTTTTCCCGTTTTGAAGGGTGACTACCGGGATTGATGAGACAAAGGCGTAGTAAAGGTGTTATGAAGATTGGCGGCCAACTGTAACCGGCAAGAAAGGGCAGCCATGGGCCGCCACGGCACAGGTGGATCCGAAGACGCGCGTGAAGAGGGGGACACCAGCGCCTTTTGGGGGCCGCAGGAGCAGCAGGCCGACTCGTTCTGGGGACCATCGGACGAGCAGCGGGCCGAGGCGCCTGGCTGGCCTTCGCCGCCTGACCAGGTCGAAGTGACCGGTCAGTGGGCACCCATGCCCAAGGGGGCTCCGGCCGCGGACGCCCCGGCTCAGCAGCGCGACCCGTTCGAGACGACCGGCGCCTTCGCCGCGCCGCCCCCGCAGGGGCCCGACAGGGCCTTCCCGGCGCCGGAGCAGCCCTTCGAGACCACGGGCGCCTTCGTCCGCCCGGCCTCCTGGGACGACGCTCCCGACGCCACTCAGACGCTCGGGGCACTGCCCCAGGACGGCCCGTTCGACCAGCGCCCCTCCGGGCAGCAGCCAGGTCCCTTCGACCAGCGGCCGGGTCCGTTCGACCAGCAGCCTCGCCCGTTCGACCAGGGCGCTGACGTCTTCGATCCGCGCCCGATGGACCGGCCGGGCCCGTTCGACCCGCGCGCGGCGGACGGTCGTCACCCCTTCGACGCCTCGTCGGACCGTACGGCGGCGTACGAGCGCCCCGCGTTCGACCAGCGTCCGGGGGAGAGCACGGGCGCCTACGACGCGCTCGCGGCCGAGAGCACGGGCCGGTTCGACCCGCTCGGCCACGACGGCACGGGTCGGTTCGACCCACCTGGCAACGACGGCACGGCCAGGTTCGACTCGCCCGGAAACGAGGCCACGGGCCGGTTCGACCCGCTCGGGCACGAGGCCACGGGCCGGTTCGATGCGCCTGGTCACGACGGTCCGCCCGAGCCGGGGGACATCAAGGTGTACGGCGAGCCGACCATGGTGAGCATGCCCGCCCCGGCCTGGGCCGACGCGGACAACGGCTTCCTGCCGTCCGATGAGGCGTCCGATGGGATGAAGGGCGACCCGGAGCCGCGCCGCAGGCGTGGCCGGCGTGGGCCGCCGAAGGACCCCGACTCGCTCGACGTCTCCTCCGGTGGCGGCGGCCGGGGCCGGATGGCCCTGCTCTCCGTGGCCGCCGTGGTCGTCGTGCTGGGCGGCACCGTGGCGGGCGTCAAGATGATGAGCGGCGGCGGGGCGGCCGACTGTCCCGGCGGCACCTGCGCCGCCGTCCAGTCGAGCAACCAGCCGGCACCGGCGCTCTCCGAACCACCCGCCGACGAGCCGGTCGAGGACGAGGAGCCGGTGGACGAGCCGGTCGAGGACGAGGAGAGCGAGCCGGCCAGGAGCCCGAAGCCGACCGCCACGTACAGCGCGCGGGAGCCGCGCCGTACCACCAGCTCCACGCCCAAGCCGAAGCCCACCAGGACGAAGACCAAGCAGGCGCAGGAGCCGGTCGACGAGCCGATCGAGAACGTCACGGAGGAGGAGCCCGCACCCGAGACGACCCCCACCTCGGAGGTCTCCCTGAACCCGGACGGCGGGACCAGGCCCGACAACGGCGATGTCCCGCTGCCCACCGCGACAGCCACGGAGACCTTCCAGGGCGTCTCCTCCGGCAGCTCGGTGAACGTCGACTTCAACGTGACCAACCAGCGCCTGGCGACCTACACGGCCACCATGGACGTCACCAACGCGTCCGACCGGACGCTGAACACCTTCACGCTGTCGGTGCCCGTACGCGGGAGGATCCTCAGCGTGGAGGGCGCGACCTGGACGCAGGACGGCGATCTGCTGATCGTGGACCTGTCCACCCCGATCGCCGTGGGCGAGTCCACGGAGATCTCCATCGCGGCCACCGGAAGGGCGGGCCGGCCGACGAACTGCGGGCTGGTCGGAGGGGACTGCGCCGTTAGTTGAATGGTTGGATGGGGGATATGACGGTTTCGACTCCCCCACGCGTGCTGACCGTCGCCGGATCCGACTCCGGCGGCGGCGCGGGCATCCAGGCCGATCTGAAGACCATGCTGGCCCTGGGCGTGCACGGCATGAGCGTGATCGCCGCGGTCACCGCCCAGAACTCCGTCGGCGTCCAGGGCTACTGGGAGCTGCCGCCGGAGGCTGTGCGGGCCCAGCTCGGCTCGGTGCTCGGCGACATCGGCGCACAGGCCGTCAAGACGGGCATGCTGGCGTCGCCGGCACTGGTGGAGATCGTGGCCGAGTCGCTCGCCGCCTACCCCGCCCCCGTCGTGGTGGACCCCGTCGGCGTGTCCAAGCACGGCGACTCCCTGCTCGCGCCCGAGGCCGTGGAGACGCTCAGGACGCGGCTGCTGCCGGTCGCCACCGTCGTCACCCCCAACCTGTGGGAGGTGGAGCAGCTCACCTCGGTCAAGGTCGAGGACGAGCGGGACCTGCGCCGCGCCGCCGACGCCGTCCTGGAGCTCGGCCCCGCCTGGGCGCTGATCAAGGGCGGCCACCTGCCGGGCGAGCCCGTCGACCTGCTCACGGACGGCGTCCAGGAGTACGTCTTCCGCGCCGGACGCCTCGACAACCGCCACACCCACGGCACCGGCTGCACCCTGGCCTCGGCCATCGCCTCCTACCTCGCGCTCGGCGAGGACGTGCCGGGAGCCGTCGGCAGGGCCAAGGAGTACGTCACGGGCGCCATCGGGCGCGGCTTCCCGCTGGGCGCCGGCATCGGCCCGGTGGACCACGCCTGGCGCTGGCGCTGACTTGACTGGCGCTGACCTGACTGGCGCTGACATGACCTGAGACGACTGGCGGCAGGCATGACGAAAGCCCGCCGCTCCAGGTGAGCGGCGGGCTTTCGCGAAAGTCAGGAACTAGCGGGTGACCTTGCCCGCCTTGATGCACGAGGTGCACACGTTGAGCTTCTTCGGCGTGCCGCCGATGACAGCGCGCACCGTCTGGATGTTGGGGTTCCAACGACGGCGGGTGCGGCGGTGAGAGTGGGACACGTTGTTGCCGAAGGTCGGCCCCTTGCGGCAGACATCGCAGACGGAAGCCACGGTATCGCTCCTTAAAACAGTCGATAGAGCCCTGTCCGCTGATGTTGTCGGGCGGAGGGCATGCCGGGACGACCGGCTAGCCAGACGAGAATATCCGATCCGCACCACTGGACGCGAACCCGATCACGCCAGGCACTGGACTCGGCCCGGCACGACGATATTCTCCTCGCCTAACGGTAGCGCATGCGGAGAGGTCGGAGCGCGCACATGGAGGTTCTCGACCCGCCCGCGGTGCGGCGCTGGGCGCGTCTGGCCGCCGACGCGCTGGGCCGCGCCAGGGCCGACATCGACGCGCTCAACGTGTTCCCGGTCGCCGACGGCGACACCGGCACCAACCTCTACCTCACGATGCTCTCCGCCGCCGAGGCCGTCGAATCACTGCCCGACGACGTGGACGCGGCGGTCGTGTGGCAGACGCTGTCCTACGGCGCGCTGGTCGGCGCGCGCGGCAACTCCGGTGTGATCGTCAGCCAGGCGCTGCGCGGGCTGGCCGAGGTGCTCAAGGACGGCTCCGACCTGCGAGCCGGTCTGGCCAGAGCCGCGGCCCTGGCCAGGCAGTGCGTCGCCAGGCCGGTCGAGGGCACCGTGCTGAGCGTCCTGGCGGCCGTCGCCGGAGCCGTACAGAGCGGTGAGGGCGGGCTGGCCGAGGTGGCGCGGCGGGCCGCCGAGGAGGCCCGCGCGGCGCTGCGGCGCACCCCCGGGCAGCTCGACGTGCTGGCCCGCAGCGGCGTCGTGGACGCGGGCGGCGCCGGGCTGGCGATCCTGCTGGAGTCGCTCGCCGCGGTGATCACCGGCGCCCACCGCGAGCGCTACGACGTGCCCGCGCCGACCGCACGGGTCTCGCCGATGACCGAGGTGGGCGCGGGCTACGAGGTGATGTACCTGCTCGACGCCGACGACCGGGCGGTGGACACGCTGCGCGCGGAGCTCGACGCGATGGGCGACTCGCTGGTGGTGGTCGGCGGCGAGGGACTGTGGAACGTGCATGTGCACGTGGCCGAGGCCGGCCCGGCCGTCGAGGCCGCGCTGCGGGTGGGCCGGCCGTACCGGATCAGGATCACCTACCTGGCCGAGCGGCCGCGCCGCGCCGACGCCGGCAGGGGAGTGGTGGCCGTCGCCGCGGGCGCGGGGATCGCGGCGCTGTTCGAGGAGTGCGGCGCGGTGGTCGTACGGCGAGATCCCGGCGGCCGGCCGGCCCTGGCCGTCATGCTCGCCGCCATCAGGCAGGCCGGCAACGAGGTGGCCGTGCTGCCGAACGACGACAGGTCCGGGGCCGTGGCCGCCGCCGCGGCGGAGATCGCCCGCGAGGACGGGGTCGTGGTGAGCGTGCTGCCCACCAAGGCCACGGTGCAGGGCCTGGCCGCGCTGGCCGTACACGATCCGTTGCGGCGCTTCGACGACGACATGGTGGCGATGACCGACGCGGCCGGTCACACCCGCCACGGCCACCTGGTCGTGGCCGACCGGCACGGCGTCACGAGCGCCGGGCTGTGCGCGCCCGGCGACGTGCTCGGGCTGATCGACGGGGACGTGGCGGTGATCGGCGCGACCCTCGACGACGTCGCCACGCTGGTCGTGGACCGGATGGTGGCGGGTGGCGGCGAGCTGGTGACCCTGGTGACGGGCGCACTCGCCCCCTCGGGGCTGGCCGCCGGCGTCGAGGAGCATCTCGGGCGCACCCGGCCCGACGTGGACCTGGTCGTCTACGAGGGCGAGCAGGGCGGCTACCCCCTGCTCATCGGCGTCGAGTAGCGCGGCCTGTCGTTCCTGTCGGTCGGAGGCGGTAGAACATAGAGCCGTGAGCCGTTTCGACGAGCCCCTGACGAAGGCGCTCGACCCGAAGACCGCCAAGCTGCTGCACAGTGTGCTCGGCCTGGAGACGGTCGGCGACCTGTTGCGCCACTATCCCCGGCGCTACGCCGAGCGCGGCGAGCTGACCTCGCTCGACGCGCTGGAGGTCGACGAGCATGTCACGGTGGTGGGCGAGGTGACCCGGCTGATGCGCAAGCCCATGCGCAATCGCGGCGGCACCTGGCTGGAGGTCGAGGTCGTCGACGGCAACGGCAACAAGATCTACCTGTCGTTCTTCGGCAAGGGCTCCCATGTGGCCGAGTCGCGGCTCAAGCCCGGCCGGCGCGGCATGTTCGCCGGCAAGGTGGGGCTGTTCGGCTCGCGCACCAGCCCGCGCTGGCAGCTCTCGCACCCCGAGTTCGAGCTGTTCGAGGAGAGCGGGGCCGCCGTCGAGGAGTTCGCGGCGGCTCCGGTGCCCATCTATCCGGCGGGCAAGGACCTCACGCCGTGGGCGATCCGGCGGGCCGTCGGCGTCGTGCTCGACACGCTCGGCACGCTCGACGACTCGCTGCCCGCCGAGCTGCGCTCCCGCCACGGCCTCCCCGAGCTGGGCGACGCCCTGGTGGCCATCCACCGGCCGAAGGACTTCGGCGACGTCCAGCGGGCCCGCAAGCGGCTGAAGTTCGACGAGGCCTTCGTGCTGCAGGCCGTGCTGCTGCGGCGTAGGCAGGCGGCGACGGCCTGGCCCGCCAAGCCGCGCCCGCTCAGGGGCGACGGGCTGCTGGCCGACTTCGAGGCCCGGCTGCCGTTCCAGCTCACCGAGGGCCAGGCCGAGGTGGGCGTGGAGATCGCCGCAGACCTGGCGCTGGAGCATCCGATGCACCGGCTGCTGCAGGGCGAGGTCGGTGCGGGCAAGACCGTGGTCGCGCTGCGCGCCATGCTCCAGGTGGTCGACGCGGGCGGGCAGGCCGTCCTGCTCGCCCCCACCGAGGTGCTCGCCCAGCAGCACCACCGCTCGATCACCGGCATGCTGGGCGACCTCGCCCAGGGAGGCATGTTCGGCGGCACCGCGGTCACCCTGCTCACCGGCTCCATGGGCGCCGCCGCCCGGCGCTCCGCCCTGCTCGACGCCGCCTCCGGGACGGCCGGCATCGTCGTCGGCACGCACGCCCTGCTCCAGGAGCACGTCCAGTTCGCCGACCTGGGGCTCGTGGTCGTGGACGAGCAGCACCGCTTCGGGGTGGAGCAGCGTGACGCCCTGCGCGAGAAGGCCGGCGAGACCCGGCCGCACGTCCTGGTCATGACCGCCACGCCGATCCCGCGCACGGTCGCCATGACGGTCTTCGGCGACCTGGAGGTCTCCACGCTCTCGCAGCTCCCCTCGGGGCGCGCGCCCATCACCACCCACGTCGTCCCGGCCGCCGAGAAGCCACACTTCCTGGAGCGCACCTGGGAGCGGGTCCGGGAGGAGGTCGCTCTGGGCCGGCAGGCGTACATCGTCTGTCCCCGCATCGGCGACCTGGAGGGCGACGAGGGAGATCTGGCCGCCTCCGGCTCCGGCGAGGAGGACCGCCGTCCGCCGCTCGCCGTCCTCGACGTGGCGGAGCTGCTGTCCGAGGGGCCCTTCCAGGATCTGCGCCTGGGAGTCCTGCACGGCAAGCTGCCGCCGGAGGAGAAGGACGCCGTGATGCGCTCCTTCACCCGGGGCGAGCTGGACATCATGGTCGCCACCACCGTCATCGAGGTGGGCGTCGACGTCCCCAACGCCTCCGTGATGATCATCATGGACGCCGACCGCTTCGGCGTCTCCCAGCTTCACCAGCTCCGCGGCCGGGTCGGCCGAGGCGGGCTGCCGGGCCTGTGCCTGCTGGTCTCCGACTTCCCCGCGGGCACCCCGGCGCGGGCCCGCCTCGACGCGGTGGCCGCCACGCTGGACGGGTTCGAGCTGTCGAGGGTGGACCTGGAGCAGCGTCGCGAGGGTGACGTGCTGGGGGCGGCCCAGTCGGGCAAGCGGTCGTCGCTCAAGATGCTGCAGCTCCTGCGCGACGAGGAGGTCATCGCCACCGCCCGCGACGAGGCCGCGGCCCTCCTGGCCGACGACCCGGCGCTGACCTCCCATGAGGCGCTCCGCGCGGAGATCGGCCGGCTGCTGGAGGACGAGCGAGCCGAATACCTCGAAAAGACCTGACCCGGCCGATCATGCGCGAAGCCCGCCCCGGCCGAGGCGGCGGGGTGCTGGTCGCGGTGGGCCGGGAATCTTGTGAAGGGCCCAGCCGCGGGGACGGCCTCCCCCCGAATGCCGTCCCCGGCTGGGCCCACCCTCGGGTCAGGTGCCGAGGGAACCGGCGTGCGGAAGGGCTCACGATCACGCCGGTCGGCCTTCATCTGGGTCACCTCGAAGGCCGCAGACCTCATCTTGCTGACTCGGCCGGGCAATGTGAATCACCCTTGCGCAGTCGAGGCCGACACTTGTCCACTCTTGACCTGCGTCGTTATGCGGAACAATGGCCGACATGACTCGGATCATCGCGGGGAGCGCAGGTGGGCGACGGCTGGAGGTGCCGCCGGGGCGCGGGACCAGGCCGACCAGTGACAGGGCGCGAGAAGGGATCTTCTTGACGCTCGACTCCCTGTACGGGCTCCGGGGGGCTCGGGTGCTGGACCTGTACGCGGGTTCGGGGGCGGTCGGGCTGGAGGCGCTGTCGCGGGGGGCGGCGTGCGCCGTGATGGTCGAGTCCGACGCGAAGGCCGTGCGGACGATCAGGACGAACGTCAGGGCGCTGGACCTGGGCGAGGCCGAGGTGGTGGCCGACAAGGTGGAGCGCTTCCTGAGCAGGGGCCCGGCGGGCCGGCCGGGGGACGGGCCGCCGATGGAGGCGTTCGACATCGTGTTCGCCGATCCGCCGTACGCCGTCTCCGACGACGAGGTGGCCGGAGTGCTGGCGCGGTTGCGGGACGGCGGCTGGCTAGTTGATGGTGCTTTGGTGGCTTTCGAGAGGGAAAGCAGGGGAAAGCCGCTGATATGGCCTGAAGGTTATGTTGAGGAGAGGGTCCGCAGATATGGCGAAGCGTCCGTTTGGTACGGTCGCGCGGCCGGAGTATCCGTGGACCGCTCGTAGACCTGGGAGGCGTTTTGCGGCGCGTTGTCTGCCCGGGGTCGTTCGACCCCATCACCAACGGTCATCTCGACATCATCGGCCGGGCCGCCCGGTTGTACGACGAGGTGACGGTGGCCGTACTCATCAATGTCGAGAAAAGTAGCCTTTTCACCGTCGACGAGCGGATCGAGATGCTCCAGACCGTGACCAAGGAGTATGCGAACGTCAAGGTCAGGAAGTTTCACGGCCTGCTGGTCGACTTCTGCAAGCAGAACGAGATCCCGGCGATCGTCAAGGGGATCAGGGTCGTCAGCGACTTCGACTACGAGCTGCAGATGGCGCAGCTCAACTACCGGCTGTCCGGCGTGGAGACGCTGTTCATGCCGACCAACCCCGAGTACTCGTTCCTGTCCTCCAGTCGGGTGAAGGAGATCGCCCGTTATGGTGGGGACGTGTCGGGTCTCGTCCCTGACCTGGTGCACACGCTGCTCATCGAGCGGCTCAGGGGCTGACGACGACCTGGTATCCTTTCATTTCGGCCTTGTACGACGGCGACTAACTCGCCATGCCTAGCGAGAGCAGGATGACTCAGCACCTCAACCTCCGCTCCCCTTGGGTGATCTCCACTCACGACCTGGGAAAGCGGCCGGGCACAATGCGAGAGATCACCCTGTCCCTCCCGGCACCGGCGGATCTCGGCGTCGACATGATCGGTGTCCCCAAGGATGCCGAAGTCGAGCTGGACCTTCGGCTCGAAGCAGTGATGGAAGGCGTGCTCGTCTCGGGCACGGCGCAGGCCCCGCTCACCGGGGAGTGCGCGCGGTGCCTTGACCCGTTGACCTCCGATATCGAGGTCAACCTGCAGGAGCTGTTCTTCTACACCGACGAGGACGCCTCGGAGGATGATTCACTGCTCGACGGAGATCTGCTCGACCTCGAGCCGACATTCCGCGACGCGGTGGTGCTCGCACTGCCGTTGAGCCCTGTGTGCGGCGACGACTGCCCCGGGCTCTGCACGGAGTGCGGGATCAAGCTGGCCGAGGCCGGCGAAGATCACCGGCACGAGAATATCGACGCCCGATGGGCGTCGTTGCAAGGTCTGGTTACCGAGAACGATAACGATCAGGAGAAGTGACGTGGCCGTCCCGAAGCGAAAGATGTCGCGGAGCAACACCCGCGCCCGTCGCTCCCAGTGGAAGACGACTGCTGTCGCCCTGGTGAGCTGCCCGCAGTGCCGTTCGCCTAAGCAGCCGCACATCGCGTGCCCCACCTGCGGCACCTACAACCGTCGTCAGGTCATCGAGCCGTCCGCCTGATCTCGCGAGTTGACGTGATGCCGACCGGGTGCCATTGTGCCCCGGTCGGCGTTACCGTTTCAGGTGCGTGCGGTGGCGGTCTCGCCCGCGGCCGTGGTGGACGCCGGGGCTATGTTCCCCCGACGCCCACCACGTTTTCGGGCATCTTCCGCAGCCGTCACGTCAGGTGAAGATGTCTGAGGAGGAAAGACGTGGGCGCAGGTCCTAAGCCAGTGGCCGTCGAGGTCGCCAGAGACGAGCTTGAGCGAGTGCTGGGGGTCGTGCTCGACCCCGACATCCTGGAGCGGGCGCTGACGCACCGCTCCTACGCCTATGAGAACGGCGGCCTGCCCACCAACGAGCGCCTGGAGTTCCTCGGCGACTCGGTGCTGGGCCTGGTGGTCACCGACACCCTCTACCGCAACCACCCCGACCTGCCCGAAGGGCAGCTCGCCAAACTGCGGGCCGCGGTGGTCAACATGCGCGCCCTCGCCGACGTGGCGCGCGAGCTGGGCCTGGGCCGGTTCATGCGGCTCGGCAGGGGCGAGGAGGGCACGGGCGGGCGCGACAAGTCCTCGATCCTGGCCGACACGCTGGAGGCGCTGATCGGCGCCGTCTATGTCGACAAGGGCCTCGACGAGGCGTTCCGGGTCGTCCACGTGCTGTTCGACCCGCTGATCGTCCGCTCGGCCTCACTGGGTGCCGGGCTCGACTGGAAGACCTCGCTGCAGGAGCTGACCGCCTCCGAGGCGCTCGGCGTGCCTGAATACCACGTCGAGGAGAGCGGCCCCGACCACGCCAAGTCCTTCACGGCCGTGGTGCGGGTGGGCGGCGAGTCCTACGGCGACGGGACAGGGCGCAGCAAGAAGGAGGCCGAGCAGCAGGCGGCCGAGGCGGCGTGGACGCGCATCAGGGCCCGCCGCGAGGAGCGCGAGAGCCAGCCGACGGGCTGAGCGACGAAGGACTGGCGGGCGGCGTCCGAAGTGAGGTCTTGGTTTGCCTGAATTGCCGGAAGTCGAGGTTGTCCGGCGTGGTCTCGCGCAGTGGGTCATCGGCCGTGAGATCGCCTCCGCCGAGGTGCTGCACCCGCGCGCCATCAGGCGTCACGTGCCGGGCGCCGACGAGTTCACCGCGCGGCTCAAGGGCCGCACGGTGCTGTCCGCCGAGCGCCGTGGCAAATACCTGTGGCTCCCGCTTTCGGGGGCCGAAGAGGCTCTTCTGGCCCACCTGGGGATGAGCGGTCAGCTGCTGGTCGTGGACCAGGACTCGCCGCTGGAGAAGCATCTACGGGTCCGCCTCCGGTTCGAGGACGGCGGCCCGGACCTGCGCTTCGTGGACCAGCGCACCTTCGGTCACGTCATGCTCACCGCCCTGACCGGCGGCGTGCCGGAGCCGATCTCGCACATCGCCCCCGACCCGTTCGAGGAAGCGTTCGACGAGGCCGAGTTCACCCGCAGGCTCAGGGCCAAGCGCACCGAGATCAAGCGGGCGCTGCTCGACCAGTCGCTGATCAGCGGCGTCGGCAACATCTACGCCGACGAGGCGTTGTGGATCGCGCGCCTCCACTGGTCCCGCCCGACCCAGACGCTCACCACCCGGAAGATCGCCGAGCTGCTCGCCGCCGTGCGCGCCGTCATGGGTGCCGCCCTCCAGCAGGGCGGCACCTCCTTCGACAGCCTGTACGTGAACGTCAACGGCGAGAGCGGCTACTTCGACCGCTCCCTTGAGGCGTACGGCCGCCGCGACCTGCCCTGCTCCCGGTGCGGCGCCCCGATCAGGCGTGAGGCGTTCATGAACCGGTCGTCCTACTTCTGCCCCAGATGCCAGCGACGATCCCGCTGACCACGGCGAGAGCCGCTCCCAGCCACATCACCGCAGAGGTCGACACACCGTCCACGACCCGGCCGCCGGCGAACGCGCCGAGTGCGATGGAGACGTTGAACGCGCTCACGAACAGTGCCGTGCCCATCTCGCCGCCACCCGACCGCATGATCCACAGCTGCAGCGAGACTCCGACACCGCCGTAACCGAGCCCCCAGATCACCAGCAGGGCCAGGCCCATGGGGGACACGCCGGTCATCGGCAGTGCCGCCATGGACAAGGCCATGAGGGCGGCCAGGGTGATCAGTACCGCCCGGGGGCTCCTGGCCGCTCGTGCGCCCGCGGCGAAGTTGCCCACCACGCCTGCCGCGCCGTACAGGAGAAGGGCGGTGGTGATGAGGGCGGGACCCGCGTGCGAGACCTGCTCCATGAACGGCCGGAGGTAGGTGTAGGCCGCGAAGTGGCCGGACACCATCAGCACGGTGAGGACGAGGATGACCTTGAGGGGACGCGAGAGCCACGCCAGACGCCCGTCCGGCGTCTGAGCGTCTGTACGGTCCTGCAGCGGCCCGGACGCCGGGAGAAGCCGCTCGGAGGTGCGGGCGGGCGGCTCGGGCGTGTGGGCGGGAGGTTCGCCCGGTAGCGCTGGGAGCGTCGCGAACAGGAGCGCGAGCAGGGCCAGGGCTGCCAGGCCCATGGCGGCGAACGCGGTGCGCCACCCCGCGAACGACGAGAGGAACGTCGCCGCGGGCACCCCCAGCACCGACGCCACGGACACCCCGGCCAAGATGATCGAGGTCGCCCGGCCGACCGACCGTGCGGGCACCAACCGCACGCCCAGGCCGGCCGCGATGGCCCAGAACCCGCCGATGCTCACCCCGGTCAGCAGCCGGGCGATCAGCATGACGGCGTAGTTCGGGGCGAGCGCGCCCGCCAGGTTGGCCACCGCCAGCAACGCCATCAGCGCGAGCAGCGTGACGCGCCGGTCGAGCCGGCGGGTGGTGACCGCCAGCACGGGCGCGGAGACGGCGGCCACCAGGCCGGGAGCCGACATCATCAGCCCGGCCGTGCCGTCGGACACCTCCAGGGTGGACGCGATCGAGGTCAGCAGCCCGACGGGCAGCATCTCGCTGGTCACGATGGTGAAGGTGCCCGCCGCGACCGAGGTCACGGCGAGCCAGCGCGCCCGCGCGCCGGTCAGAACGTCAGAGGTGGTCATGCGCCTCAGCCTTCTGACTTCCGCCGCCGGGAACAACGACGAAGCGCGAAGGCTTGGTTTAGGCAGGCTAAGCGATCGACCGGAGGCGCCGATGGAGTTCAGGGAGCTGGAGTGCTTCGTCATCCTCAGTGAGGAACTTCACTTCGCGCGTACGGCAGAGCGCCTCTATCTGTCGCCCGGCCGGGTGAGCCAGCTCATCCGCTCGCTGGAGACCAGGATCGGCGGCCGGCTCTTCCAGCGGAGCAGCAGGCAGGTGCGTCTCACCCCGCTCGGCGAGCGTTTCCTGGCTGACCTGCGGCCCTCCCTCGACGGGCTGGCGAGCGCGGTGAGCCGGGCGAAGGCCGCCGCCCGCGACGTGACGGGGGTGATCAGGGTCGGTTTCCTGTCCACGCCCACGGACGTCGTCACGGGCAGCGTACGGGCCTTCGAGAGCCGCCATCCGGAGTGCGCGGTCGAGTTGGTGGAGATCCCGCTCTCCGACCCGTTCGGCAAGCTGCGGGCGGGGCACGTGGACGTCGCGTTCACCCTGCTGCCGGTGGACGAGCCCGACCTGGTGACGGGTGGTGGGCTGAACCGGGTCGCCTACCAGCTCGGCGTCTCCACCCGGCACCCGCTGGCCGGCCGGGCGGGCATCGGCGCCGAGGAGTTGGCGTCCCTGCCGCTGATCGGCCTGGAGGGTCCGGCGCCGCTCGCTTGGCGGGAACGGGTCACACCCTCCGTCACGCCTTCCGGTCGTCCCATTCCCCTGGCGGGCAGGGTCGCCACCAGTCAGGAGGGCCTGACCCAGGTGGCGCTCGGCCGGGGCGGCATGCTGTTCTGCACTCCCACGGCGGCTCATCACACCCGTCCTGACGTCAGCTTCGTCCCCGTCGCGGGGCTGCCTCCGTCTATCCTCGGTCTGGCCTGGGTGAAGTCGGCGGAGACGGCGGCGATCCGGGCGTTCGACGAGGCGGCGGCCGGACACGCGGTGGGGACGGCCGCCCTGGTGGCGTGAGACCGAGCGGGAGATCGAATGCCGCAGGACAGCGAGGACATCCGGATGACGGCCTGGGTGCGGGGCCACGTCCAGGGGGTGGGCTTCCGATGGTGGACCAGGGCACGGGCGCTGGAGCTCGGCCTGGCAGGATGGGCCAGGAACACCGAGGACGGCCGGGTGGAGGTGGTCGCGGAGGGCCCCAGGCAGGCGTGCGTCAAGCTGCTTGACCTGCTGAGAGGTTGCGACACGCCGGGGAAAGTCGATGGAGTAGTGGAACGTTGGAGCGAACCCCGAGGTAGTTTGGGCGGTTTTGTCGAACGGTAGCCGCTTTCGATAAACGCCTCAAATAGGGTATAGTTGTATGTCGGGAGTGCCTGGTGTGGGGCATCAGCGGTTGCTCGACTTGACCGCCCACACTGCCGGTGCGACTCTTGTTAGGTACCACGCGCACCCCTCCCGCGGAATAAGAAGTGCGCGAACCAGTCTGGTCACTCAGCGTGGAGGACCCTTTACCATGGCGAAGGCTCTACTCGGCCACGTCGGCGGTCCTGATCCTCGAATGGTCTCGGAGATGCGCCGGTTGCAGCAGCGTATCCGTGATCTGGAGGCAGAACTCATCCGACTTCAGGCCCACAATGACGCTCTTGCGGCGCAAACCCGCGATGAGGCTCTCAGCCGAATGCAGGAGCGCGAGCCGGCACTCACCTGAGAGTGATCGGAGCGCAAGATCCAGGGACGTCTCGATGAGGCGTCCCTTGTTATTTGTGCTGATTCGAACAAGTATCGGACCTTTTCGCGTCTCCCGGCGGACTCCGCCACGGCCGCCAGCGATTGACGGTCGGGACCAGTAGTCTTTTCCGGAGTCCGTCCAGGGAGAAGGGGTCCGTGCGTGTATCTGAAGACCCTCACCCTGCGCGGATTCAAGTCCTTCGCCTCGGCGACCGCCCTGCGCTTCGAGCCGGGGATCACCTGCGTCGTCGGCCCCAACGGCTCCGGCAAGTCCAATGTCGTCGACGCCCTGGCCTGGGTCATGGGCGAACACAGCGCCAAGTCGCTGCGCGGCGGCAAGATGGAGGACGTCATCTTCGCCGGCACCTCCTCCCGGCCGCCGCTGGGCCGGGCCGAGGTGACGCTGACCATCGACAACTCCGACGGCGCGCTGCCGATCGACTACACCGAGGTCACGATCAGCCGGCTGATGTTCAGGTCGGGCCAGAGCGAATACGCCATCAACGGCGACACCTGCCGCCTGCTCGACATCCAGGAGCTGCTCTCCGACTCCGGCATCGGCCGCGAGATGCACGTCATCGTCGGCCAGGGCCAGCTCGACGCCGTCCTCCACGCGGGCCCAGAGGACCGCAGGGCCTTCATCGAAGAGGCCGCAGGCGTGCTCAAGCACCGCAAGCGCAAGGAGAAGGCGCTGCGCAAGCTGGACGCGATGCAGGCCAACCTGACCCGCGTCCAGGACCTCGCCACCGAGCTGCGCCGCCAGCTCAAGCCGCTCGGCCGCCAGGCGGAGATCGCCCGCAAGGCGGCCGTCATCCAGGCGGACCTGCGCGACGCCCGGCTGCGCCTGCTGGCCGACGACGTCGGCATCCTGCGCGTCACCCTGCGGCGCGAGGCCGCCGACGAGGCCGCCATCCTGTCCAGGCGCGCCGCCGTGGAGGCCGGGCTGGCCGAGGGGCAGCAGCGTGAGGCCGCCCTGGAGGCCGCCGAGGCCGAGACCCAGCCCCGCCTGGCCGCCGCCCAGGAGACCTACTTCCGGCTGTCCTCCCTGCGCGAGCGCATCACCGGCCTTGAGCAGCTCGCCGCCGAGCGCCACCGCCACGCCGTCGACGCCGCGTCCATCGAGCGCCGGGGCCGCGACCCCGAAGAGCTGGAGCGCGAGGCCGCCGAGGTCCGCGAGCGCGAGCTGATCCTGCGGGCCGAGCTGGAGCAGGCCCAGGAGTTGCTGGAGGAGGCCGTCGAGCGGCGGGCCGAGGCCGAGTCGGCGCTGGCCGCCGAGGAGCGCCGGCTCGCGATGGCCGCCAGGGCCGCCGCCGACCGGCGCGAGGGCCTGGCCAAGCTGCGCGGCCAGGTGGACTCCGTACGCAGCAGGTCGCGTGCCGCCGAGGAGGAGATCGGCCGCCTGCAGCGGGCGGTCGCCGAGGCCGTCGAGCGGGAGCGGCGCGCTCGCGAGGACCTGGAGGCGGAGCGGCTGGAGGAGCCCGCCGCCGATCCCGCGCTGGCCGAGGAGCTCGCCGCCGCGCAGGGGCTGGTCGAGGAGGCCAAGCTGGTCGCCGACGAGACCCGCGCGGCCGTCGAGGAGGTCAAGGCGGCGCTCGACGCGCCTCGCGCCGCCCTCCAGGCCGCCAGATCGGGAGTCGGTACGGCCCGAGCGGCCGACCAGGAGGCCCAGCGAGCCGTGGCGGCCCTGCGAGCCCGCCGGGACGCGCTGGAGCTGGGGCTGGCCAAGGGCGACGGCGGCGCTGCCCTGCTGGAGGCCGACCTCGCCGGAGTGCTCGGCCCGCTGGCCGCCTCCTTGCAGGTGGTCCCCGGCGCGGAGCCGGCCGTGGCCGCCGTCCTCGGCCCGCTCGCCGAATCGATCGCCGTCACGTCCGTTGGCACCGCCGTGGACGCCCTGGAGCTCCTCCGCGCGAAGGACGCCGGCCAAGCGACCCTCCTCGTAGCCACCCCACCCTCTCCCACCCCCGGCACCCCCAGCGCTTCTCCTGCCGCCGGGTCTGGGGAGTTCGGGAGTGCGCCGGGGGGTGGGCGGTGGGTGGTCGAGCTGGTGAGCGTTCCTGAGCGGTTGCGGCCGGTCGTGGAGCAGGTGCTGGCCGGTGTCGTGGTGGTGGCCGATCTTGACACCGCCCGGCAGGTCGTCGAGGGCCGTCCCGAGTTGCGTGCCGTCACCACCCGGGGTGACCTCGTCGGCGCCCAGGTCGCCAGCGGCGGCTCGGAGGGCGGCACGTCCGTGCTCCAGGTGCGCGCGGCGCTCGACGACGCGGTCGCCGATCTGGCGGACGCCGAGGCGACGGCCGAGCGGACGGCGGTCGCCTACGACGAGGCGGTCGCCGCCGAGCAGGCCGCGCAGGCGGCCGTGGAGGCGGCGCAGGCGCGGGTGAGCGAGGCGCAGGCGGCCGTCAGCACCGCCCAGGCGGGGCTCAGCTCCGCCCAGGGCGCGCTGGACCAGGTCAGGGCGCGGCAGCGGGAGGCCGACCAGCGGGGCGCCGCGGCGGCCAGGCGGCTGGCGCAACTCGAAGCCGCCGCCGACGCCGCCCACCAGGAGGCCGAACGGCTGGGCCGGAGCGTCACCGCTGCTCAGGAGGCCCGCGCCGATGGGCTGGAGGAGCTGGCCGAGCTGGAGATCCGGCTGGCGGAAGCCGAATACTCCCAGGAGCTGGAGACCGAGCCGACCACCGAGGCGCGGGAGGAGCTGGCCGCGGCCTGCGAGACGGCCAGGCAGCGCGAGGTGGAGACCCGCCTGCGGGTCCGCACCGCGGAGGAGCGCGTCAAGGGCATCGAGGGCCGGGCGGACGGCCTCGTCCAGGCCGCGCAGCGGGAGCGCCACGAACGCGCCCAGGCGGCCGCTCAGCGGGCCAGGCGCAGGCAGCAGGCAGTGGTCGCCGAGGCCGTCAGCAAGGGCGCGCAGCGGGTGCTCGCCGCCCTGACGGCGTCCATCGGGCTCGCCGCCGCCGAGCGTGACGAGGCGGACCTGACCAGGGTCGCCGTCGACGCCGAGCTCAAGCAGGTACGCGTGCGCGTCCGTGAGCTCGGCCAGGAGCTGGACAAACTGGTCAACCGGGTGCACGGCAGCGAGGTCGCCCGCACCGAGCAGCGGCTCCGGCTGGAGCAGCTGGAGCAGCGGGCGATGGACGAGTTCGGCGTCGACGCGGAGGCGCTGATCTCCGAGTACGGCCCCGAGGCCCCGGTGCCCGGCGACCCGCCCGTGCCGTACGTGCGCGAGGAGCAGGAGAAGCGGGCCCGCGCGGCCGAGAGGCAGATGCACCAGCTGGGCAAGGTCAACCCGCTGGCGCTGGAGGAGTTCGCGGCGCTGGAGGAACGCCACGCCTTCCTCACCTCGCAGCTGGAGGACCTGAAGAAGACCCGGCGCGACCTGATGACGGTGGTCAAGGAGGTCGACGACCGGGTGCAGGAGATGTTCGGGTCGGCCTTCGAGGACGTGGCCCGCGAGTTCGAGCAGATCTTCGGCAGGGTCTTCCCCGGGGGTGACGGCCGGTTGATCCTCACCGAGCCCGACGACCTGCTCACCACCGGCATCGAGGTGGAGGCCAGGCCGCCGGGCAAGAAGGTCAAGCGGCTCTCGCTGCTGTCGGGCGGCGAGCGGTCGCTGACGGCGGTGGCGTTCCTGATCTCCATCTTCAAGGCGCGGCCGTCGCCGTTCTACGTGATGGACGAGGTGGAGGCCGCCCTCGACGACACGAACACGCAGCGGCTGCTGATGCTGTTCGAGGAGTTGCGGCAGAGTTCGCAGCTCATCGTCATCACGCACAACAAGCGCACGATGGAGATCGCCGACGCCCTCTACGGCGTGTCGATGCGCGGTGACGGTGTGACGCAGGTGGTCAGCCAGCGGCTGCGCGAGCGCGAGCCCGCCTGATCAGTCCCGGCGATCCGTGTGGCCTTGTGCGGAGTATGCCGGACGATCTGGAAAACTGACATCTTGTGGATGGTTACCTCGGCGTCATAGTGATCGTGGTCCTTGTCGCCCTCGTGGCGGCGGGGAGCCTGTTCCTGCTCTTCAAGCCCGGAGGCAAGGCCGCCCCGCCGGTCGAGCCCCCCGAGACGCTCCCGCTTCCGGAGGACATGGAGAAGCGGCCGGCGGGGGCCGGGGAGGGAGAGGGGGCCACCACCACGCTCCCGCCGCCGCCTCCGGCGGCCGAGCCCGCCGTCGTGGTGCCGGAAGTGGAGGTGCCGCCGCCGTCCGCGGGCCGGATGGTGCGGCTGCGGTCCAGGCTGGCCAAGTCGCAGAGCGCGTTCGGCAGGGGGCTGCTGGAGCTGCTGTCGCGTGATCGGCTCGACGACGAGGTCTGGGACGAGATCGAGGAGAGCCTGATCACCGCCGATGTCGGGGTCGGGCCGACCCAGGTCATGGTCGAGGAGCTGCGCACCAAGTCCAAGGTGCTCGGCAGCCGCTCGCCGCAGGAGGTGCGGGCGCTGCTGCGCGAGCAGCTCCTCATCCAGATCGATCCCGGTCTCGACCGTACGCTGCGGGTGGCCAAGCACGGCGAGCGGCCCGCGGTGGTGCTGGTCGTGGGCGTCAACGGCACCGGCAAGACGACGACCACCGGCAAGCTCGCCCGTTCGCTGATCGGCGACGGCAAGAAGGTCGTGCTCGGCGCGGCCGACACCTTCCGCGCGGCGGCGGCCGACCAGCTGCAGACCTGGGGTGACCGGGTGGGCGCCGACGTGGTGCGCGGCCCGGAGGGCGGCGACCCGGCGTCGGTGGCCTTCGACGCGACGGCCAGGGGCATCGAGGAGAAGGTCGACGTGGTGATCGTCGACACGGCGGGCCGGCTGCACACCAAGACCGGCCTGATGGACGAGCTCGGCAAGGTCAAGCGGGTCATCGAGAAGAAGGCGACCGTGGACGAGGTGCTCCTCGTCCTGGACGCCACGACGGGCCAGAACGGCATGCGCCAGGCGCAGGTGTTCGCCGAGGTGGTCAACATCACCGGCATCGCGCTGACCAAGCTCGACGGCACGGCCAAGGGCGGCATCGTCATCTCGGTCCAGCGTGAGCTGGGCGTCCCGGTGAAGCTCGTGGGGCTCGGCGAGGGGCCGGACGACCTGGCGCCCTTCGACGCCGAGGTGTTCGTGGACGCCATTCTCGGTGAGTGAAATGTTTTGACTTATTAGGAAATACTCCTTTTCGTTACTTGGCTTGTCGTCGAATCGATGTCGTGCTGACATTGAACGATCTGTCCAGATCGGAAAGGGCGAACATGAAGAAGGTCGTGGTTCATAAGCCGGGCACTGTGAAGTTGACCGGCGCGGCGACCCCCAAGCACGCCGCCTAGCACCCTCATGGCAGAGGGGCGGCGCCAGCGGTGGGGGCGCCGGCCCAGCCGTTGCCCGAGGGAGCGACGCTGAGACAGATCACACTGGACGCGCATCGCGCGCTGAACGGCCCATACACGCTGGCAGGCGCATTGGTGGGCACGCTTTTCGCGGAGGCGTCGCCGGAGCTGGTGGCGGCGCACGACATCGAGATCAGAGCAGTGGCTCCCGCCCTGCGGCAGCGGGTCCCGGCCAGGCGCACGACGCTGGCCGACCGGGTGCCGCAGGAGGAGCGCATCCTCGTCCCCGCGCCCCTGCGTACGCTCAGGCTGGCCAACGGGCTGGCGGAGTTCGTACGCGATCACTTGGCCGTGGCGGGGCCGCTCGCGCTGCGAGCGCTCAACACCGGGCAGGCCGACCCGACCGACCTTGAGCTGCTGGCGGTCCTGGAGCGGCGGGTTCCGGCGCTCACGATCGTGCGTGAGCCGTCCGGGCCGCCGCGCCCGCCGCCGTCCTACGCGCCGGGCGCCGAGCTTGACCGCTTCCGCAACGAGGGTTTTCACCACGCGATGGCCGAGGCGGGCGCGGCGCTGCTGCCGACGCTGCGGGAGGACGGCGAGCCGTGGTGGACGCTGCTGCACCGCACGACCACCGCGCTGGCCGCCCTCGACCGGGAGGACGAGGCCCGCGACCTGCTCGACCATGCCCGCCAGGTGGGCGCCGACCCCAAGCACCTCGCCACCGCGGCCTACGCCACGGCGATGCTGCTGGTCAGGCATCACGACCAGGGCAGGCGTGACCCGGAGGAGGCGGCGGCCTGGATCGATCGGGCGGTGGCGCTGACCTCACGGCTGCCCGAGCGTGGCGAGCGGGCCTTCCACCTGAGCTTCGACCTGAACGGCAAGGCGCTCGTGGAGGTGCGCCGAGGGCGCCCCGAGGAGGCGATGCGGCTGGTGCGCGCGGCGATCGAGCTGGCCGAACGCGATCTCGAACCCGGCCGTCATCCGGTGCACAAGCTGGTGCTGCGGGCCAACCGGGCGCAGCTCACGGCCATGCGGGGCGACCTGGAGGGCGCGCTGCCCGACCTGGACGCGGCGATCGCGGCCGACCCCGGCTACCCCGACTACTACCTCGACCGCGGCAACCTGCTGCACCGGCTCGGCCGGCCGGAGGAGGCCGTGGCCGACTACGAGACGGCCATGCGGGCAGGCCCGCCCTTCCCCGAGCCCTATTACAACCGCTCCGAGGTGCGGTACGCCCAGGGCGACCTGGCGGGGGCGCTCGCCGACCTGGACTACGCGATCGAGCTGGACCCCGGCTTCTCCGACGCCTACGTCAACCGCGCCGGGCTGCTGGTGGCTCTGGACGAGCTCGACCGGGCCAGGGCGGACGCCGAGCGCGATGCGGGCAACCCGTTCCTGCTCAGCGTGCTGGGCCAGATCGAGACGGCACAGGGCAACCTGGTGGAGGCACGCAAGGCGTACGACTCGGCGTTGGAGCGGGCTCCCTCGCTGGCCGTCGCCTGGGCGGGGCGGGGGGCGCTGGCGTTCGAGGAGGGCGACGCGCAGGCGTCGGTCTCCGACCTGGCGCGGGCGATCGAGCTGGAGGACGGCGCTGAGGTGCGCTTCAACCGCGCCTACGCGCTGCGCGCGCTCGGCCTGACCACCCAGGCCCGCGCGGACCTGCTGCGGGCGGCCGAGCTCGCCCCCGACGACGAGGATGTACGGCAGGCGCTGGCGGACCTGCCCTGACCACGGCGAGTCCGGCGGTCACGGCCTGCCGGGAAGCCGCCGAGGGCGCGGCTTCGGCGCAGTTACGGGCTCTTGATGAGGTGGTCCGGGGAGGGGCGGCGGTGGGGGCCGATCGGGATGACCAGCGGGGTGCCCGCCACCGGGTCCTCGATGACCTTGGCGTCCAGGTCGAACACCTCGCGCAGCAGGTCCTCGGTGAGGACCTCGTGCGGGGCGCCGGAGGCGATCACCCGGCCGTCGCGCATCGCCACCAGCCGGTCGGCGTAGCGGGCCGCCAGGTTGAGGTCGTGCAGGACCATCACGATGGTCCTGCCGGCCCGCTGGTGCAGGTGGCGGACGAGCTCCAGCACCTCCACCTGGTGGGCCAGGTCCAGGAACGTGGTCGGCTCGTCGAGCAGCAGCAGGTCGGTGCCCTGCGCCAGGGCCATGGAGAGCCAGGCGCGCTGCCGCTGACCGCCGGACAGCTCGTCCAGCGGACGCTCGGCCAGGTCGGCGAGGTCGGTCATGGCCAGTGCGTCGGCCACTGCCGCCTCGTCGTCGGAGGACCACTGGCGGTACCAGGTCTGGTGCGGGTGCCGACCGCGCGCGACGAGGTCGGCCACGGTCAGCCCTTCTGGAGCGGTGGGGGCCTGGGGGAGCATGCCGAGGATCTTGGCCACGTCGCGGGTCGGGGTCCGGTCGATGCGCTTGCCGTCGAGCAGCACCTCGCCGCCCTGCGGTTTGAGCAGCCGGCCCAGCGCGCGCAGCAGCGTGGACTTGCCGCAGCCGTTCGGGCCGATGATGGTGGTCACCGTGCCCGTCTCGATGCCGAGGTCGAGGCCGTCGACGATGGTGCGGTCCCCGTACCCGAGCTTGACGCTCGCGGCCTGGAGTCTCATTTCCTCGCCCTCCAGATGAGGTGGATCAGGTACGGCGCGCCGAGCACGGCGGTGACGATGCCGACGGGCAGCTCCAGCGGGAACGCGGTGCGCGCGATCAGGTCGGCGCCGGTGGTGAGGACGGCGCCGGTGACGGCCGACGACAGCAGTGGCGGCTGCCCGGACCTGGCCAGCCTGAGCGCGATCTGCGGGGCGGCCAGTGCCACGAAGGCGATCGGCCCGGCCGAGGCGGTGGCCACGGCGGCGAGCAGCACGGCGGCGAGGATCATCAGCGTCCTGGACAGGTTCATCCGCACGCCGAGCGCGGTGACGGTGTCGTCGCCGTACCGCAGCGCGTCGAGCGAGCGGGTGCCGAGGAGCGTCAGGGGGAGGAGTACGGCGAGCGCCAGCGCCACCGGCTGGACGTGCTCCCATCCCCGGCCGTTCAGCGAGCCGCTGATCCACACCATGGCCCGGCTGGTGTCGTTGACGTCGCCGACGGTGAGCAGCCAGAACTTCACGTTCGTGAACACGGCGGTGACGCCGATGCCGACCAGGACCAGGCGGTAGCCGTCCAGCCCGCGCCGCCAGGCCAGGCCGTACACGACGACCGCGCCGATCAGGCCGCCGAGCAGGGAGAGCGCGGGGATGCCGAGGGTGGACAGCAGACCGCTGGCGCCGCCGTACGCGCTGCCGCTGGCCACCACCCCGGCCACGACGAGGACCGAGGCGCCGTTGGTGACGCCGAGGATCTCGGGGCTGGCGAGCGGGTTGCGGGCGATGGACTGGATGATCGCGCCGGACAGCGCGAGGGCGGCGCCCACGAGCGCGCCGGTCAGCGCGCGGGGCAGGCGGAGCTCCATGACGACGAAGTGGGCGGCGCTGCTCGGGTCGAAGGTGGCGGCGATCACCTCCGGGACGCTCAGCCGGATGTCGCCGAGGCGCATGTTCAGCGCCATGAGGAGGCCGAGCAGCAGCGCGCCGCCGACCGTCACGCACACGCCGCGCAGGCGCAGCCGCCAGGACAGGCCGGCGATCCGCAGGGGGATGGTCGTCACAGCCGCACCGGCTTCCTGCGGCGCACCAGCGCGATGAAGAAGGGGGCGCCGAGCAGCGCGAGCACCACGCCGACCTCCAGCTCTCCGGGCGGCGCGACGACGCGGCCGATCACGTCGGCGACCAGCAGCAGGACGGCGCCGACCAGACCGGAGTAGGGCAGCAGCCAGCGGTGGTCGGTGCCCGACAACGGGCGGACCAGGTGGGGGACGATGAGGCCGATGAACGCCAGCGCCCCGCAGGCGGCCACCGAGGCGCCCGACAGCAGCGTGACGGCGGTCACCCCGACGGCGCGGGTCATGGCGATGTTCTGGCCGAGGCCCCGGGCGACGTCCTCGCCCAGGGACAGCGCGTTCAGGGCGGGCGCGTTGACCATGGCGAGGAGCAGGCCGGCCACGATGAACGGCAGCACCTGCCAGACCACGTCGGAGCCCCGGGCGGCGATCGAGCCCGCCTGCCAGAACCGGAAGACGTCCATCGCCTGCTCGTCCAGCAGCACCAGGGCGGAGGTCAGGGCGTACAGCAAGGCGCTGACGGCGGTGCCGGCCAGGGCGAGCGTCACCGGGGTGGGGCCGCCTCTGCCGCCGGTCATGCCGAGCGCGAACACGGCGACGCTGGCGACCAGGGCTCCGGCCAGGCCGAACCAGATGTAGGCGAGCACGCCGGAGGCGCCGAGCAGGATGATCGAGGCCACCATCGCGAAGGCCGCGCCCTGCGTGACGCCGAGCAGGCCGGGGTCGGCGAGCGGGTTGCGGGTGTGGCCCTGCATGAGCGCGCCGGCCACGCCGAGCGCCAGCCCGGCCAGCACGCCGAGCACGGTCCTGGGGACGCGCAGCGAGCGGATGATGATGTCGTGCTCGGTGCCGGACGGGGCGGTGAGCGCGTGCCAGGCGTCGCTCAGGGGCACCGGCTTCGAGCCGAGCGTGATGCTCAGCACCACGGCGAGCAGCACACCGGCGAGCATCATGAGGAGGACGAGGAGCCGCCGGTGCCGGATGCCGGGCAGGCTCGGCGCCACGGCGGTCGAACTCACCGATCCCCCTAAGAATTTGCCCGAACCTGGTGAAGTATGCCAGCTTAGGCAGGGCTAACCTAATTTAGGGTTGCCTTACTTGATCGTGAAGAGGGATTCGATGAGATCGTTGCGTGCGCTGGTGGGCGCCCTGCTGGTCGCCGGGCTCGCCGCCTGCGGCTCGACTGAACCGGCCGCTACCGAGACGCCGGCGGAGGCGTTCCGCACCGTCAAGCACGCGATGGGCGAGACCGTGATCCCGGCTCAGCCGAAGCGGGTCGTCGCGCTGGACCAGAGCTTCGTGGACGCGGTGCTGACGCTGGAGACGCCGGTGGTCGGCTACACGACCTACCGCTCGATCGACTCCACGCTCCCCGACTACCTGGGTCCGGTCGCGACGGTGTACGGCAAGGAGGCGACCGTGGTGGGCACCCTGGAGCAGCCCAGCCTGGAGAAGGTGATGGCACTCAAGCCGGACCTGATCGTCTCGGCCAAGGTCCGCCACGAGGCCCTCTACGACAAGCTGTCCAAGATCGCCCCCACGGTCTTCAGCGAGACGACCGGCGCCATCTGGAAGGACAACGTCCGCCTCGTGGGCCAGGCCCTGGGCAAGGAGGAGCTCGCCGAGACCAAGATCAAGGCGTACGAGGACCGCGCCGGCCAGATCGGCACGGCGATCAAGGAGAAGGAGGGCGAGCTGCCCACGATCTCCGTCGTCCGCTTCGCCGGTGAGGACACCGTCCGGCTGTACGTGGAGAACTCCTACTCCGGCATCGTCATGAAGGACGTGGGCTTCCCCCGGCCCGAGGGCCAGCCGACCGAGAAGGACGCCATCGCGGTCGACATCAGCCAGGAGCGCATCGCCGAGCTGGACGCCGATCGCATCTTCGTCGCCACCTACCCGGACCCCGCCTCCGACGGGCCCAAGGACAAGTTCATGAAGAACCCGCTGTGGGGCAAGCTCAAGGGCGACCAGCACGAGGTCAGCGACCTGACCTGGATGAGCGCGGTGGGCATCCAGGGCGCGCACGCGATGCTGGACGATCTGGCGAAGCTGTTCGAGGTCGACCCCGCCAAGGCCTGATCCCCGAGGCGCGTCAGAGCGGCAGGAACGCCCGCAGTTCCTCCAGGTGCGGCTCGATGCGCAGGCCCTGGGCGCTCAGCCAGGCGGGGTCGCCGTAGGTCCCCCGGTAGCGGTCGCCGCTGTCGCAGATGAGAGTGACGACGCTGCCCCGCAGGCCGGCCTGGCGCATCTCCTTGATGAGCTCGACGCAGGCCGCGACGTTGGTGCCGGTGGAGCCGCCGACGTCGCGGCCGGTGACCTCGCGCACCCAGTGCATGGCGGCGATCGAGCGGGCGTCCGGCACCGCGATCATCCGGTCGATCACCGACGGCTGGAACGACGGCTCGACGCGCGGGCGGCCGATGCCCTCGATGCGGGAGCCGGGGGCGGTGGTCGCGACGTCGCCGGACACCCAGCCCGGGTAGAAGGCGGAGCCCTCCGGGTCGACCACCGCCAGGCGGGTGGCATGGCGGCGGTAGCGGATGTAGCGGCCGATCGTCGAGGAGGTGCCGCCGGTGCCGGCGCCCACCACGATCCAGGCCGGCTCCGGGTGCGGCTCCATGGACATCTGGGCGTAGATCGACTCGGCGATGTTGTTGTTGCCGCGCCAGTCGGTGGCCCGCTCGGCGTAGGTGAACTGGTCCATGAAGTGGCCGCCCGTCTCGGCGGCCAGCCGGCGCGACTCCTCGTAGATCATGCCGGGGTCGGCCACCAGGTGGGACTTGCCGCCGTGGAACTCGATCAGGTGGATCTTCTCCGGCGAGGTGGTCGCGGGCATGACGGCGATGAAGGGCAGGCCGAGCAGCCGGGCGAAGTAGGCCTCGCTGACCGCGGTCGAGCCGCTGGAGGCCTCCACGATCGTGGTCGTCGGCCCGATCCAGCCGTTCGCGAGGCCGTACAGGAAGAGAGAGCGAGCGAGACGGTGTTTGAGTGAACCGGTGGGGTGGACCGACTCGTCTTTCAGGTAGAGGTTTACTCCCCAAGTTGAGGGAAGCGGAAAGACGTGCAGGTGAGTATCACAACTACGGTTGGCGTCGGCCTCCACCTTGCGGATGGCCTCCGCCACCCACAGGCGCGTCCCCGCGTCGTGCCGGTCCACGAAGTTCATGCTTCAAAGCTATCTCATGTGACGCTGACCACATTTTGTACAGATGTGGGGAGTGAGTGTTACGATAATGAGATCGTCCGGCCGTTGGCGTGATGACGCACGCCGCGAGCACGTGGACTGTTCACCTCTCTGACCAGCGCATGAAGCCTAACGCGGCCCTTACACCCGGGCTGCGACCATGGAACCGCTGTCAGGCGGCTGGGGCCGTACGGGGGATAGCGCAAGGGGGAATGATTTGATCACTATGACCGAAGAGCAGCGTCAGGACTGGTTCGAGCGCGACGTCGTGCCCGTGACATCGCAGCTGTTCGCTTCCGCCATGCGCCTGACCCGTAACACCGCCGACGCCGAGGACCTGGTCCAGGAGACCGTGGCCAAGGCGTACACCTCCTATCACCAGTTCCGTGAGGGCACCAACCTCAAGGCGTGGCTGCACCGCATCCTCACCAACAACTTCATCAACGACTACCGCAAGAAGCAGCGTTCTCCCAAACTGTCCGCTGCCGAGGACATCGAGGACTGGCAGCTGCACGCCGCCGAGTCCCACAGCTCGACCGGGCTGCGCTCCGCCGAGAACGAGGCGCTCGACCGGCTGCCCGACAGCGTGGTGATGAACGCGCTGCGCTCGCTGCCCGAGGACTTCCGCCTGGCGGTCTACCTCGCGGACGTCGAGGGCTTCGCCTACAAGGAGATCGCCGACCGCATGGGCACACCCATCGGCACCGTGATGTCCAGGCTCCACCGGGGTCGCCGCCAGCTGCGCGGCATGCTGGAAACGTACGTCCGCGAGGAGGGCGGTGTCCGCCTGCCGGCCTCCAGCGCGGCCTAGAGCCACCTAGTGCAACCTCATGTGCAACCGGACGCGCACCATCCCGTCCTGTGACCGAAGCTCCACCAGATCGCAGAGCTGACGACTGATCCAGAGCCCGTATCCCCGCAGGGATTCGGGCTCTGGTGGTATGTAGCCGGGTAAGGGGTCCTCCAGGGGGCCGCCCGAGTCGCTGATCTCGCAGACCACGCCCGTGCCGCTCGTCCACATCCTGACCTGCCCGTGCCCGGCGCCGTGCTCGATGCTGTTGGCGGCGATCTCCGACACGCTCAGCACGAGCGAGGCCGCCAGGTCGCCGGTCATCCCGGCGGAGTGGGCGTACCCGGTCACCGTGTCCCTGAGCTCCTTGAGCGACCGGGCGGTGAACCGGGTCGCCCGCACCTCGCCCGCGGGCTCGGGCAGCGGGGCCCGGTCGCCGTTCAGGACCAGCCGGTCCGGGCGGACGAAGTGCGGGCTCGGCAGCCGGCCGGTCTCCCCGTACAGCAGGGGATGGGTCATCCGCGCGTGGCGCAGCGCGATCTCGGGGGCCGTGCGCACGTCGTAGAAGCAGAGCGCGGTGGCGTGCACGCCGGCCAGCGCGGTGTTGATCACCGACTCGTAGCGGATCCACTCGCGGGTCTCGATCTCGCTCCGGCCCGCCCAGAGGGGCTCGCCCACCAGCAGGGTGCGCCGCCCCTGGGCGTAGTCGTGACAGGTGGCCAGGGTGCGTTGCGGGTGGGTGTACCAGGACTCGGGGTCGCGCTCGTCGACGCGGTCGTGGTCGTCGCCGAGCGCCTCGGCCAGCAGGCCCCGCAGGGCGGCACGGGCCACCACGAGCACCTGCCTGCGGTCGGCCAGCGCCTGCCGGATCCGGGGGACGGCCAGATTCCGGAAGCCCTCATCGGAGCCGTAGGGAACTGCGACGTGCTCCAGCGGCTCGCCTGAATCGGGGCGCACGGGCGAAACGTAGCAAGCGCTTGTACGCTACGCAACGGCAATCAGCGCGACCGCACCCAACGCGCATGCGACACCCGTCACCTGGATCGCGTGCAGTCGCTCCCCGAGCACCTGCCTGGCCAGCAGCAGCGTGCTCGCCGGGTAGAGCGAGACCAGCACCACCACCAGACTCAGCAGGCCCTGCTGCTTGGCCAGCAGATAGAGCACGTTGGCCACCATGTCGAGCACGCCCGCGGCGAGGATGATGGGCATCGACCCGGCGCTCGGTCTGAGCGCGCGCCGCGTCGCCAGGGCGAGCACGACCACGAGCGTGATCGACGACACCCGCGCGCCCACCAGCGGCCAGAGGCCGGCCCCGTCAGGGGCGATGTCCAGCAGGATGAAGAAACCGCCGAACCCGGCGCCCGCCGCCAGCGCGGTGACCACCGAGCCCTTGGAACCGCCTCCGCCCGTCGTGCGGTCCTGGCTGACCAGCAGCACCGAGCCCAGCGCCAGCACCACCCCGGCCAGGGCCAAGGGGGCCGGGCGCTCTCCCCGGGCCAGGCCGTACATGACCGGAAGGGCGGCGGAGGTGACGGCGGTGGTGGGCGCGACCACCGACATGACGCCGCGCGCGAGCGCCCGGTAGAACAGGACCAGCCCGGCGGCGCCGGACAGGCCCGCGCCGAGCCCCCAGGCGAGCGCGCCGCCGCTGAACAGGCCGGGCAGCGCCGGCAGCAGGACCAGGATGAGCGCCAGCCCGGCGAGCTGCGAGAGCGCGACGACGGCGAGCACCCGGGATCGCCGGGTGGCGAGGCCGCCGAAGAAGTCGGCCGTGCCGTACACCACCGCGCAGGCGGTCGCCAGGATCACTGCGGTCACGTGTCCTCGTTTCTCGGATAGTTCACTCTGTTGCCCTAGTAGTACAACATATAGTGCAAATCTGTTCCACTAGACTGCACTGGTGCAAGATCCGGAGACGATCACGCAGGCCGTCGCGACCAACGTCCGGGCCCAGCGCACGCACCGCGGCCTGACGCTCGACGCGCTGGCAGCCAGGTCCGGAGTGAGCCGGGGCATGCTGGTCCAGGTCGAGCAGGGCAGGACCAACCCGAGCGTGACCACCCTCACCCGGATCGCCTCGGCGCTCGGCGTGACCGTGGCGCGGCTGGTCGAGGTGTCCGACGTGCCGATGGTCAGGGTCGTGGACAAGGCGGACGTGGTCATGTTCGACCAGGGCGACGTGCGGGCCAGGCTGCTCGTCGGGGCGGACTCGCCGATGATCCTGGAGCTGTGGGACTGGCGGCTCGCGCCGGGCGAGCACCACGACGGCGACCCCCACCCCGCGGGCACCCGCGAGATGCTCACCGTGCTCGCCGGCGAGCTGACCCTCACGGTCCATGGCAGGGCCCATGTCATCGGGGTCGACGACGCGGTCCTCTTCACCGCCGACCGGGCGCACCGCTACGCCAGCACGGGGCAGCAGGAGCTCAGATTCGTGATGGTCGTCGCAGAACCGCGCGAGGTGGCCGACCAATAGTGCCGAACGGGCACCACCTCACCTTCCGAAGTTTCATGATTACATAATGTCCTTGACGGTTGAGGCCCGTGGGTGGGTACACCCTCAGGTGTGCGACGCATCGTCGGCAGGGGGTGGCGGGTGAGTGAGTCCCGCGCGGCGACGGAGAAGCTCCAGGTGGAGCTGCAGGCTCTGGGGGTGACCAGCGCCTACGAGCTCGGGGACGGCGCGACCCTGTCGGTGTGGATCGGATTGGTCGTGCGTTACCGGGACGGCTTCTACCGATGGCACGAAGGTGCGGTGCAACGCCGCCATCTCGGCACGGATCCGGCCGGATGTGCCACAAGAGTGGCGCGTCGTTACACAGAGTTGCAGGCGGATATCCCATCATGGTGGGACGACCTGGCCAAGGAGCTGCGGGGGGATCGGGTCCAGGACTATCCGTGACCCCGCGTGCGTGGGGGCGACATGCGGGTGTGGGTGGTGTCGCCGGCGTTGCTGGCGCTGGCGGGCTGCGCCGCCGGAGGTTTCACGTACGTCGAGTCGGCGCCCCCGCGGCCGGCCCCGGACCCTGAGACGCTGGCCAAGCGGCTCGAAGCCATGCAGCCCGACTGGCCGGAGCCGCGCCGCCTGGACTGCGACAGGACCGGCTGCGTGGCGCTGACCTTCGACGACGGCCCCGGCCGGCACACGGGCCGGCTGCTGGACGTCCTGCGCGCTCGCGAGGTCAAGGCGACCTTCTTCGTCGTGGGCGAGATGGTCGCCGCCGGCCGGGGCGCCGAGCGGGTGCGCCAGATGGTGGCGGACGGCCACGAGCTGGGCAACCACAGCTGGAGCCACCGGCAGCTCACCACCCTGCCGAAGCACCGGATCAGGCGTCAGCTGCAGCGCACCGACCAGGTGGTGAGAGCGCTGACCGGGGTCCGGATGCGGCTCATGCGCCCGCCGTACGGGTCCACCGACCGCCGCGTCGCCGCGCTGACCCGCCGCCGGGGGCAGGCGCAGATCCTGTGGAACGTCGACACCTTCGACTGGCGCGACCGGGTGCCCGCCGTCGTCGCCCGGCGGGGGGCGAAGGCCGAGCCGGGCTCCATCGTGCTCATGCACGACATCCACCGCACCACGGTCAAGGCCATCCCCGACCTGCTCGACCGGCTCACCCGCAAGGGGTACGCCTTCGCCACCGTCAGTGAGCTGTACGGCCGGTGGCCCAAGCCCGGCAAGAAGTACGAGGACGACATCAGGGCGCCCCTGGCCGAGGATCGTCGGTGACGCGTGACACCCTTACGACATGGGTTTCACCGGCATCCCCGACGACGCGTTCGTCTTCTACGAAGGTCTTGAGGTGGACAACTCCAAGACCTACTTCACCCGGCACAAGCACCTCTACGAAGAGGCGGTGCGGGCCCCGATGCTGGCCCTGACCGAGGAGCTGGCCGCCGAGTTCGGCCAGGCCCAGCTCTTCAGGCCCTACCGCGACGTCCGCTTCGCCAAGGACAAGTCGCCCTACAAGACCCACCAGGGCGCCTTCGTCGAGCGGATGCCCGGCATCGGCCTCTACGTCGAGGTGAGCGCGGCCGGCCTCTACACCGCGGGCGGCATCTATTCGCAGGCCGCCGACCAGGTGGCCCGCTATCGGGCGGCCGTCGACGAGGACCTGTCCGGCAAACCGCTCGAAGCGATCGTCGCCGCGCTCCGCGCCGCCGGCCACGAGGTCTCCGGTGACCGGCTCAAGACCCGGCCACGCGGTGTCCCCGACGACCATCCCCGCCTCGACCTGCTGCGCCACCGCTCCCTCCACGCGGGCAGCCGCTTCGAGCCGGAGTCCTGGGTGCACACCCCGGAGGTCGCCGACCGGGTGCGCGACAGCTGGCGCGACTACGCCCCGCTGATCGAGTGGCTCTGCGCGCACGTCAGGGGAAGCGAGCTGCCCCGCCGCTGAGCAATGTGCGCTATGCCGGGATTGTTGGGACTCTTGGGGCGTGAGTCGAGAGCGGGCGGTCCTCGCGGTCGTGGTGTGCGTGTCGGCGATCGCCTACGGCGCGCTGTCGCTGCTGCGATTAGCCGACTTCGAGGCGAGCGCCTACGATCTGGTGATCTTCGATCAGGCCGTACGGTCCTACTCGCACTTCGACCTGCCCGTCGCCATCGTCAAGGGCGTGCACAACGACTTCGGCCCCGGCTTCACGGTGCTCGGCGATCACTGGTCGCCGATCCTGGCCCTCCTGGCGCCGCTCTACTGGGTCTACGACGGGCCGCAGACGCTGCTGGTGGCCCAGGCGGTCCTGCTGGCGGTGGCCGCGATCCCGCTGTGGGTCTTCGCCAGGAGGGCGCTCGGCGCCGGCGTCGCGCACGTCACGGCCATCGCCTACAGCCTGTCCTGGCCGGTGGTGGAGGCGGTGGCGTTCGACTTCCACGAGGTCGCCTTCGTGCCGCTGCTCAGCGCCGTGCTCCTCGAACGGTGGCAGGCCGGCGACCGGCTCGGCGTCGGGCTGGCCACGTTCGGCCTGCTGTGCGTCAAGGAGGACATGGGGCTGCTGGTCGCCGGGTTCGGGCTGGTCCTGCTCACCCGGCACGGCCGGCGGCTGATGGGCGGGGCGTTCGTGGCGGGCGGCCTGGCCTGCACCTGGCTGGCGTCCCAGGTGCTCATCCCGGCCTTCGGCGGCCGGTCCGACTACTACTGGGCCTACGGGGCCATCGGGCCGGACCCGGCGTCCGCCGCGCGCAACGCGCTGGCCGACCCGGTCGCGGTCGTCGCCCAGCTCGGCACGCCGCCGGTCAAGCTGGTCACGCTGGGCCTGCTGCTCGGCCTCACCCTGATGGCCGCCCTGCTGTCCCCGCTCGTCCTCATGGCCGTGCCGCTGCTCGCGGAGCGGATGCTGGCCAGCTCCTTCCCCAACTGGTGGGTGCCTGATCATCACTACAACGCCTTCGTCGTCGTGGTGATCCTCGCGGCGGGCGTCGACGGCGTCCGCCGCTTCCGTGCGGGCTCCGAGCGGGCGGTGCGCTGGTGGGCGGCCGGCGTGCTGGCCTTCGCAGTGGCCACCGTGCCGTTCTTCTCCCTGTCGGCCCTCGCCGACCCCGCCCTCTACGGCCACGACCGGCGCGAACGGGCGGCGGCGGCAGCCGTGGCGGTGGTGCCGGACGGGGCGCTGGTGGAGGCGGCCAACAACCTCGCCCCGGCGCTGTCCGGCCGGAGCACGGTGCTGCTGTGGGATCGGACACCCCGCTGGGCGCCCTGGGTGGTGGCCGACATCGGCCGCAAGACGTTCCCCTTTCAGAGCCTGGCCGAGCAGCGGGCGCGGGTCGACACCCTCCAGGGCCAGGGGTACGGGATCAGGTTCGCCGGTGACGACTTCGTCGTCCTCGCGCGGGGGCCTCAGGGCGGCTGAGAGGACCCCCGATCGCCCTTGAGTATCCGGTCCACCGTCTGCCCCGCGGCCGACGTGGCGACCGTGGTGGACGCCGCGATGACCACGGCCAGCATGGGCGTCGCCAGGCTCCGCAGACTGCGCAGGCTCCGCACCCGGGCCCACGGCTCCCCGGCCAGGTGCATGATGCGCCACTCCCAGAAGAGGCCGAGGCCGATCGAGACCAGCGCCACCTCGCCCACCACGATGGCCACCACCTGCACCTTGACGTGCGCGCCCAGGTCTGGCTCGACCAGCGTCGACACGTAGCCGGACAGCTCGGTGACCAGGGCCGCCACCATGAGGTGCAGCGCCTTGGTCATGGGCTGGGTGCCCCGGACACGCGGGTAGAAGTAGCCGAACAGAAAGCCGAAGGCGGGCAGCGCGATCAGAGACCGCGCCTCGAACATGAAACTGCTCAGGTCCACCCCGGTGGGCAGCCCGTACACGTACAGGAACGGCAGGCTGAGCAGCACGCTGACGACGAACGCGTGCACCCCGTTGTGCCAGGGCGGGCAGCCCGCCGCCGTGGCGAACGCCGTCTCCGGACGGCCGCCGTGCCGCCGCAGCGCCTCCTCCAGCTCGTGCCGCTGACCGTCGAAGTCGGCCACGGCCAGCTCACCCTGGCCGATCTTGCCCCGTCCGGCGCGATAGAGCTCCTGCTCCGAGACGAGCAGCAACCTTCTGTGCAGGGCGGCCCTGACGAGCTCGCGGTGCTCCTCCTGATCGCCGGGCTCGACCATCGCCGGGTGCGGGCGGTCCAGCAGCCACAGGGCCGTCGCCCAGGCCACGATCGAGGTGATCGACAGCATCGGCAGCGGCACGTCGATGTCGGCCAGGGTGGCGCTGCCCGTGGGCGTCAGATAGACCACCATCAAGCAGATGATCATCGTCGACTCGGCGGCGGCGCCGTGCGTCTCGTCCCGCTCGGAGCCGAGTCGCCTGAGCCGCAGCACCAGCAGCAGGAAGCCGAGCAGCAGCAGGCCCAGCACGCCGCGCACGAGCGGGGTGAGCTCCAGCTCGCCGATCGCCGGCATCTCCTGGCCCGGCACGGGCCGGCTCCACGACCCGGCGTCCAGCCAGTCCGTGGGCCAGCCCTGCACCAGCAGGCTGACGAGCACGGCGACCACGGTCGCGCCGCGCGTCCACTGCTTGGTGGTCACCGCCACGGCCGCGACCGGGGTCAGCGCCCACCCGAACGCCAGCATCAGCCGGACGCTGTCAGGAGGGTACGCCCCGGTCAGCAACGCCTTGACCCACAGCGCCAGCGCCAGCAGCCCGATCGCCGACCCGGCCGCCAGCGCGGCCAGCCGCACCGCCACGACCCGGACCCTGAGGTCCGCGCTGAACGCCACCGCCGACCCCGCCGCGGACACCGTCGCCACCGCGCCGCCGAGCAGCAGTGTCCGGGCGGGGAGCTGGCCGTACAGATAGGACCACGTCAGCATGCCCAGGGCCACCAGCACGCCCACGCCCGTCGCCACGAGCACGTCGTGCGCCGTCCAGCCGGGGCCGGTCGGCAGCAGCCTGCTCGCGTGCCGCAGCATCAGCGCGGGCACGGCGCCGAACAGCATCACGTACGCGAGCAGCTCCCACTCCCCTGCGACGATCGAGGCCAGCAGAGCGGGAGCGGTCAGCGCGAGCCCGGCGACCAGCTCGCGGTTGGGCGGCCGCCGCCACCAGCGCGTGCCCAGCGCGCGCAGCACGAACACGACCAGCACCAGCGCGGTGAGCACGCCGAGCGCGGTCGTCCAGGAGAAGTGGTCCTCCTTGGGCACGTCCGGGAACCCGTGGGAGTCCTGCGCCAGCGTCACGCTTGCCGGCTCCGGCCCCACGGTGAACTCCAGCCGCTCCCGCTCCTCCCGGTCAGGCTCGATCGACACCGCCCGCAGCACGGTCCACTCGCCCGGCAGCAGCGTCACCCGCCGGTCGGCGATCAGCGGAGGTCTGGCCGTGGGCGCGTTGAAGTCGATCCTGAGCAGGTCGCCCGGCTCGACCTGGCGGAGCAGGGTGATCGTGAACCGTGCCGTCGTCCGGCCCGCCGAGGTGGTGAGCACGGGGGCCAGCCGGATGGCCGGAGCCAGCGTGGCGCCGTCCACCTTGACCGCGCCGAACCCATGATCGGTGAAGGCCCGGATGTGCTGCGGGAACCGGTGACCCTCCCGCAGCGCCGCGGCGAGACCGTCGGTCTCGGCCATCCCCAGCCGGTGCACGATCGTCACCCGCACCTGCAACCGCTCCTCGTCCAGCCGCCCGTCGGGCACGGGGCCGAGGTCGGCCGGGCGGGCCCTGGCCAGCGTCACCTCCGTGGTGGCCTCCCGGCCGTGCTCCACCGTGGCGCGCGCGCCGGACCGATCCCAGGGCCGGGTCTCCGCCGACGGGGCCGGGGCGGCGGGCAGGGGCACGGGCCGGGCCGCCACTGCGCACCAGGCGATGGCCGCCGCCGACACGACGGCCAGCCCGAACGCCAGGACAGTCCGCAGCTTGCCCATACTCTTGATGGTCCATGGGGCTGCCCGGAACCGCCATAGCGGAGCGTGACCGAGCAATGACAGACGGGTAAATCTTCGCCGCTGACGGCGAAAGGTCCCCCGCGCGACCCAGGGTCGAGCGAGGGACCTTCACCAGAGCTTTTACCGGAGCTTGTGCCGGGGCCTCTGCCGGTGACCGGTCAGGCGCGCTTGGCGCGGGCGGTGGCGCGACCGCGGACGGCGGCGTCGAGCACCACTTTGCGGATGCGCACCGCGTCCGGAGTGATCTCCACGCACTCGTCCTCGCGGATGAACTCCAGCGCCTGCTCCAGCGACAGGCTGCGCGGCGGGATCACCTTCTCGGTCTCCTCGCTGGTGGAGGAGCGCATGTTGGTGAGCTTCTTCTCCTTGGTGATGTTCACGTCCATGTCGTCGGCGCGGGAGTTCTCGCCGACGATCATGCCTTCGTACACCTCGGTGGTCGGCGCCACGAACAGCGTGCCGCGCTCCTGCAGGTTGAGCATGGCGAACGGGGTGACGGGCCCGGACCGGTCGGCGACCAGGGAGCCGTTGTTACGGGTGCGGAGCTCGCCGAACCACGGCTCGTAGGCCTCGAAGACGTGGTGCACCAGGCCGGTGCCGCGAGTCTCGGTGAGGAACTCGGTGCGGAAGCCGATCAGCCCGCGCGCCGGCACCACGAACTCCATCCGGATCCAGCCGGTGCCGTGGTTGGTCATGTGCTCCATGCGCCCCTTGCGGACGGCGAGGAGTTGGGTGATGGCGCCGAGATACTCCTCGGGGCAGTCGACGGTGAGGCGCTCCACGGGCTCGTGCACCTTGCCGTCGACGAGCTTGGTGACGACCTGGGGCTTGCCGACGGTCAGTTCGAAGCCCTCGCGGCGCATCTGCTCGACCAGGATGGCCAGCGCCAGCTCACCTCGGCCCTGCACCTCCCAGGTGTCGGGACGCTCGGTGGGCAGGATGCGCAGCGAGACGTTGCCGACGAGCTCCTTCTCCAGGCGGTCCTTGACCATGCGGGCGGTGACCTTGGAGCCCTTGGCCTTGCCGACCAGCGGCGAGGTGTTGGTGCCGATGGTCATCGAGATGGCGGGCTCGTCGACGGTGATGAGCGGCAGCGGGCGCGGGTCGTCCGGGTCGGCCAGCGTCTCGCCGATCATGATGTCGGGGATGCCGGCGATGGCGATGATGTCGCCCGGCCTGGCCTGCTCGGCGGGCTTGCGCTCCAGCGCCTCGGTCATGAGCAGCTCAGTGATCTTGACCTTCTGGATCGAGCCGTCGGTGCGGCACCAGGCCACCTGCTGGCCCTTGCGCAGCACGCCCTGGTGGATCCGGCACAGCGCGATGCGGCCCAGGTAGGAGGAGGCGTCGAGGTTGGTGACGTGCGCCTGCAGCGGCGCGTTGGGGTCGTAGAGCGGCGCCGGGATCGTCGACTTGATGATGTCGAACAGGGGCTCCAGGTCCTCGGCGTCCGGCATGCCGCCGTTGTCCGGGCGCGCCAGGGACGCGCGGCCGGCCTTCGCCGAGGCGTAGATGATCGGGAAGTCGATCTGCTCCTCGGTGGCGTCGAGGTCGATGAAGAGCTCGTAGACCTCGTCCACGACCTCCGCGATGCGCGCGTCGGGCCGGTCCACCTTGTTGATGCACAGGATGACCGGCATCTTGGCGGACAGCGCCTTGCGCAGCACGAAGCGGGTCTGCGGCAGCGGGCCCTCGGAGGCGTCCACCAGCAGCACCACGCCGTCGACCATGGACAGGCCGCGCTCGACCTCGCCGCCGAAGTCGGCGTGGCCCGGGGTGTCGATGATGTTGATGGTCATGCCGCTGTGCTGGACGGCGGTGTTCTTCGCGAGAATGGTGATGCCCTTCTCGCGTTCGAGGTCGTTGGAGTCCATGACGCGGTCGTCCACGTCCTGGTTCGCGCGGAATGCCCCGGACTGCCAGAGCATGGCGTCGACGAGCGTGGTCTTGCCATGGTCGACGTGCGCGATGATCGCGATGTTCCGCAGGTCGTCGCGGCTGTTCAAAGGCATGATGAGGTCTCGCTCTGTGTTCGTGGAGGCGACCGCGCGAAGTCGCGGCGCTATTAAGTCTAGTTGATCCCGTCTGATGGGAGGAGCGAGACGGGTCTGCACATCACTGAGGGAGCCCTACTACATACCCTGATACGCATTTGTGCGCATGGCAGGAAGGGCCGGGATCCCTAGATTGACCGGCATGACGTGGACAGAGCTGGTCATGGGCTCGGCAGCGATGCGGGGGGAACAACCGGCCGTGAGCGATGTCAGGACCGGCGGCATGCTGTCGTACGCCGCCTTCGCCAGGCGGGTCACGCATGCCGCGGCCGGGCTGCGCCGTTACGGCCTGCGTTACCGTGACCGGGTCCTGGTCGACCTGCCGCTCGGCGCGGCCCTGCCCGTCGCGGTCCACGCGGTGGCCTGGGCCGGCGGGGTCGCGGTGCTGGGCTCCTCCGGCGAGGCCCGGATGATGATCACCCATCGGGGCCGCGACACGTCGGCGGCGGAAGTTCAGCATGTGTTCGCCGTGGAGTCGGCCGCGGGCGCGGTTCCGTTCACCGATCTGCTGGGGGAGGCCACGGTGGAGTTCGGGCCGCTGGCGGGTCCCGCGCTGACGCTCGACGGCCATCGGATCTTCGATCATGACGAGCTGGCCGGCGATCTGCGCAAGCTGGTCGCCCGGCTGGTGGTCGGCAAGGACGACGTGGTGCTGGCCGCGGTCGGCGACGTGTTCAAGGGGCTGCGGCTGCTGGACGCGGCGCTGATGTCAGGGGCGCACGTCGTGATCGCGCACGAGCCGACGCTGGTCGGCTGCCGGGTGCTCGCCCACGAGCACGGGGCCACCATCGCGGTCGCCCCCTACGAGCTGGCCAGGCGCCTGGTGGGCACCCCGGCGCTCCGCGTGGTGGACGAAAGGGCCGTGGTCAGCTCACTCGTCGGGTGAGAAGTGCGACGGGAAAAGTGCGACACTGTGGGAGAGTGTGATCCTTCCGCGACGCAGGGTGACCACATGCGTGATTTCCCCCGGCACAACCTGCCCGTCGAGCCCAACCGGTTCGTCGGCCGGGAGCGCGACGTCGACGAGCTGTGCCGGCTGCTCGGCCGGGCGCGGGTGGTGAGCCTGTGCGGGGTCGGCGGCATCGGCAAGACCCGGCTGGCCTTACAGGTCGCCGCCAGGGGCGGGCCCCGCTATCCCCAGGGCGTCTGGCTGATCGAGCTGGCTCGGATCACCCGTCCCGAGCTGGTGGTCGAGGAGATCGCCAGGGTGCTCGGCGTGCGCGAGGAGGCCGGCCGGCCGTTGCTCGACACCCTGGTGGCCCGGCTGGGCGACGGCCCCTGCCTGCTGCTGCTGGACAACTGCGAGCACCTGATCGACGAGTGCGCCGACGTGGCCGCCACGCTCGTCGCGTCCTGCGGGGAGCTCGCCGTCCTGGCCACCACCAGGGAGCCGCTGCGCATCGCCAGCGAGCTCGTCTGGCGGGTCCCGCCGCTCGACCTGCCGGAGGGCGGCGGGTCCGATGCTGGGTCCGACGCTGTGTCCGACGCGGAGTCCGTCCGCCTCTTCCTGGAGCGGGCCGCCGCGGCGGGCACCAGACTGGGCCCGGACAGCCTTCCTGACGTCGTACGGCTGTGCAGGGCGCTGGACGGGCTGCCCCTGGCGCTGGAGCTGGCCGCGGCGCGCACGAGCCTGCTCAGCCCCGGGCAGATCGCCGATCGCATCGACGACCGCTTCTCGCTGCTCACCACCGGCGAACGCACCGCGCCGGCCAGGCAGCGCACCCTGCTCGCCGCCGTCGAGTGGAGCCATGGCCTGCTGTCGGCCGGGGAGCAGGTGCTGCTGCGCAGGCTGTCGGTGTTCGCCGGGCCGTTCGACCTGCGCCTGACCGAGCGGGTCTGCGCCGAGCCGCCCATCTCCGAGGCGGAGATCGTCGACCTGCTGGGCGGCCTGATAGACAAGTCGCTGGTGCTCTACGACGAGGATCGGGGCCACTACCGGCTGCTGCAGACCATCCGGCGGTTCGCCGCCGAGCGGCTCGCGGAGGCGGCCGAGCGGGAGGCCGTGCGTGAGCGCCATCTGAGCGTCCTGTGCGAGCTGCAGGAGCGCCACTTCGCCGTCGAGGTGGTCGACGCCGGGGTGCCGTGGCCGCGCAGGCTGGCGGCGCTGACCAGGAGCTGGGGCCTGATCGACGACCTGCGGGCCGCGCTGGACTGGGCGGTCGAGTCCGGCAACGTGCCCCTGGGCCTGCGGCTGTGCTTCACCAGCACCGGCCTGCTGCCGGTGAGCGGCAACCCGATGGAGACCGTGGCCTGCCTCGAACGCCTGCTTCGCCAGGACCTGACGCGGGTGACGGAGGAGCAGCTCGCCCAGGCCAGGGGCTGTCTCGCCTACGGGCTGGAGGCCAGGGACGAGCTGGGCCGATCGCTCGAGCACGCGTTCCAGAGTATGGGCGGCCTGCGGGATCCCTTCCAGCGCTGTGTCATGCACAGCCTCATCGCCACGGTGCTGTTGCGCACCGGCCGCGCCGACGAGGCGCTCGGGCACGCCCAGCAGGGCCTGACGCTGGCCACGGCCACCGGCGACGCCTGGAACGAGGCGGTGGGGCTGGCCGGGCTGTCGGCGGTGGCGCTGACCCGGGGCAGGCTGCGCGAGGCTCAGCGGCACGGCGAGGAGGCACTGGCGCGAGCGCGCGAGCACGGCCACCGGTGGATCATGTCCAGGTGCGCGACCCAGCTCGGCGCCGTGGCCGAGGCCCGCGGCGACCTGGTGACGGCCATGGCCCACTACGAGACGGCCGTCTCCTGGCTGCGGGAGTTGCCCGGCGGGGTGGAGCTGGCGCGCTGCCTGGCCATGGGCGGCAGGGTCGCGGCGATGCTGGCGGAGTTCGCGGCGGCCAGGGAGCGGCTGGCGGAGAGCCTCGCGCTGAGCAGGCGGACCGGGCAGCGGCAGGGCGTGGCCCGGTGCCTGGTAGGGCTGTCGGTGCTGGCCGAGGGCGAGGGCGACCTGGACGGCGCGGTGCTGGCCGCCGCCGCCGCGGCCGCGCTGCGCGAGTCGATCGGCCAGCGGTCCGCCGGCCAGCGGATCGAGGAGCTGCTCGGCCGGGCCCGCGCCAAGCTCGGCGAGGGCCGCACCACCTCGCTCTGGTCGCGGGGGCGGGCGATGGGCCCCGACGAGGTCGTCCGCCACGTCCTGGAGGGCGCCCGACCGGCGGTGCCGACCGGCCCGGCCGTCACGGAGCCGAGCAGGCATTCCCTGCTGACCGCCCGCGAGCACGAGGTCGCGGCCCTGCTCACCCGCGGGCTGTCCAACCGGGCCATCGCGGGGGAGCTGGTGATCAGCCCGGCGACGGTGGCCCGCCACATCGCCAACATCATGGAGAAACTCGGCTACACCTCACGGGCGCAGATCGCCGTGTGGGCCTCGGAGCATCGGGCGCCCTCTGCATGAGGAGCTTGTGCGTGAGGAGCTTCTGCGCGAGGAGCTTGTGCGTGAGGAGCTTGTGCGTGAGGAGCTACTGCATAGGCAGTCTTTCTGCATAGGGATCTGCATAATCCGCCCGATGTACGCACCAGACGGTCGTGCCTAGCGTGGGCGCCATGGATGAGCGCATCGTCATGGTCGACTCGGGCACCGGCCTGGCCATCACCGAGCGGCAGCTGGACGAGCGGTCCGCCGCCGCGAGCATCCTGCTGCGCCGCCGGGGGGTGCGTCCCGGCGACACGGTGCTCATCTGCCTGCCCGTCGGGCCCGACCTGCTGGTGGCGATCGACGCGGTGATCGCCGTGGGCGGCATCGCCTGCCCGGTCCCGCCCGAGCTGGAGGAGGCCGGGCTGCGGGAGCGGATCCGCGGCAGCCGCGCCCGCCTCATGATCACCGATCTGCGCGCGGCCGTGCGCGCGGCGGAGGAGTCCCGCGTCCGGATGGTGCTGGGCGTCGCCGACCTCAGACGGCCTGGTGACGCGCTTCGGCAAAGCGGTCGCAGCGAGCCTCGGACCAGTGGAAACTGGCCATGTGTCTGATCCTTCCGCGACCGGCCGGGGCGGCGCGGGCGTGCCGTTCGCCGCTGGGCGTCTCGTCGGGCGCGATCGTGACGTGGCCGAGCTGCGGGCGCTGCTCCGCGACGAGCGGGTGATCACGCTCATCGGACCGGGCGGCATCGGCAAGACCCGGCTGGCCGCCCAGGTCGCCGGCTTGGAACGTGCCAACGTGGTGGAGCTCGGGCGCGTCGGCGACCCGGCGTTGATCGTGCGCCTGGTCGCCGAGGCGCTGGACGTCCACCCGGCCGCTGACGGGCTGCTGGTGCTCGACGGCTGTGACCATCTGCGGGAGGGCTGCGCGGAGCTGGTCGCCGAGCTGGCCGTGCGCTGTCCCGGCCTGCGGTTCCTGCTCACCGGCAGGCGGCCGCTGCAGGTTCCAGGCGAGCTGGTGTGGCGGGTGCCGCCGCTGGCGCTGCCCGGCGACGGGCGGCCGGACGCCGACTCCGTGGCGCTCTTCGTGGATCGGGCGGCGGCCGCCGGGGCCCGCGAGGTGGCCGATCGCCTGGGCGACGTCGAGCGGCTGTGCCGGTTGCTCGAAGGGGTGCCGCTGGCGCTCGAACTGGCCGCCGCGCACGCCGGTTCGATCCCCCCGGCGCGGATGCTCCAGCGGGTCGGCGGGCGTCACGGAGTGCTGCGCGCCAGGGATCCGGCCGTGCCGGGCCGCGCACGTACCGTCTGGGCGGTCCTGGAGTGGAGCCACGAGCTGCTCAGTCCCAAGGAGCGGGTGCTGCTGCGCAGGCTGCCTGTCTTCGCGGGAGCGTTCGACCTGGAGCTCGCCGGGCGGGTCTGCGCCGACGGCGGGCTGGTGCGCGGGGCGGAGGTGCCCGGCCTGCTCCGCGGCCTGGCGGACAAGGCGCTGGTGGTGCGCCTGGCCGACGGCCGGCACCGCCTGCACGGCGTCGTCAAGGAGTACGCCGCCGAGCGGTCACGGGAGGCGGCCGAGGAGGTGTGGCTGCGCGACAGGCACCTGCGGGCGGTCTGCGAGGCGTTCGAACACTGCCACCAGGCCGGTTCGCTGGTGCGGCGGCAGCCGTGGCCGGAGCGGGCCGCGCACGTCGGCAGGGGACGCTCGCTGCTCGACGAGTGCCGGGCGGCGATCGGGTGGGCCGTCGAGTCCGGTGGCGTCGTGCTCGGGCTGCGGCTGGCCTGTGCGGCGCTGGCGACGCTGCGCGGCGACCCGGCGGAGAGCGCCGGCTGGCTGGAGCGGCTGCTGGAGCTGGATCTGGCGCCCGTCCCCGACGAGCTCGCCGCCGTGGCCAAGGGCGCTTTGGCGTACGGGCTGCGGGCGCGCGGGGAGCTGGGCCGGGCCACGCGGATGGCGGTGGAGAGCGTCGAGGAGCAGCGCAGGCACCCCTACACACCCTGGCTGGGCCTCACCTACGCCGTGGCCATGACGCTGTGCCTGCGTGCCGGGCGCGGCGAGCTGGGCAGGCGCTACCTGTGGGAGCTGGAGCTGGCGGCCTCGGCGCACGAGGACCTGCTCGCGCTGGCCACCGCGCGGCTCGCCCGCCTGGATCTGGCGCTGTCGGAGGGGCGGCTGGAGCTGGCGCGTCGGCTCGGCGAGGAGGCGCTGGCGCTGGCCAGGGAGGCCGGGCACCACTGGGCGCTGGCCAGGGCGCTGACCCGCCTGGGCGCGGTGGCCGAGGCGGCGGGCGACCCGCAGGGAGCCCGCGACCACCACGCCATGGCCCGGCCGCTGCTGCGGGTGCTGGGCGAGCCGGCCGACCGTGACCGTCGGGAATAAGCTCGGATCATGCCGCTCGCACCACACTTCCCCGTCATGCTCAGGACCGAGGACGGGGTGCGCATCGACGCCGCGCACACCGATCCGACCGGCCCCAGCGGGCGGGACGTGGGGATCGTGGTGGCGCACGGCTTCACGGGATCGTGGCGGGAGCGGACGGCGCGCCGCATCGTGCACGTGCTGAGCCGCTACGGCGGGGTGGTCGCGTTCGACTTCCGCGGCCACGGCCGGTCGGGCGGCGAGAGCACCGTGGGGGATCGGGAGATCCTCGACGTGGAGGCCGCCGTACGGCATGCCCGGGTGATCGGCTATCGCCGGATCGCCGTGGTGGGGTTCTCGATGGGCGCCTCGGTGGCGGTGCGGCACGGCGGGCTGCGTAGGAGCGCCGACGCGGTGGTGGCGGTGAGCGGGCCGGCCCGCTGGTACTACCGGGGCACCAAGCCGATGCGCCAGGTGCACTGGGCGATCGAGCGGCCGTTCGGGCGCTGGGCGGCCAGGGTGGCCAAGCGGACCAGGATCGCCGCCGGGGCGTGGGAGCCGATCCCGATGCCGCCGCACGAGGCGGTGGCGCTCATCTCACCCGCGCCGGTGCTGATCGTGCACGGCGACGCCGACGCGTTCTTCCCGCTCGAGCACGCGCACCAGCTCTACGACGGCGCGCGGCAGCCGAAGGAGCTCTGGATCGAGCCCGGGTACGGCCACGCGGAGTCGGCGGCGACCCCCGAACTCATCCATCGCATCGGAAAATGGATCTCTTCGAACTTTTCCTGAGTAAGAGACGTCTACCTATGGCGGATGGATAGAAACCGCCGGGAGAAAGTCTTTGGGGTACGAAACCGCCGAGGCGGTAGACGTAGGACAGACTTCTCGTAGTCGGGCGGTCGCCCAGCGTTGCGGGGGCTCGCTGGGCGCCATCCGGTCGTCGGGGCCCCAGGATGCCTGGGGCCCCGACGCTCAGCCGAGTCGCGCGATCGACTTGTACTCCAGGTAGCCGCTCAGTCCCTCGGGGCCGAGCTCGCGGCCGATGCCGCTGGCCTTGTAGCCGCCGAAGGGCGTGTTGCTCTCGAGCATGAGGCAGTTGATCCCGTACGTGCCGGTGCGGACCTGGCGGGCCACGTCCATGCCGTGCTCGGTGTCGGCCGTCCAGACGGTTCCGGCCAGGCCGTAGTCGCTGTCGTTGGCGATGCGGACGGCGTCGGCCTCGTCCTCGTACGGGATGACCGCCAGCACCGGGCCGAAGATCTCCTCGCGGGCGATGCGCATGTCGTTGGAGACCCCGGCGAAGACGGTCGGCGCGACGTACCAGCCGCGGTCGTGGGGCCGGTCGAGCCCGCCGACGACGACCTTGGCGCCCTCGTCCATGCCGATCTTGATGTAGCCCTCGACGCGTTCCTGCTGACGTTTGGCGACCAGCGGGCCGATGCCGGTGGCCGGGTCGGCGGGGTCGCCGACGGGCTGCGAGGTGACCATGGCGGCGACCGCCTCCACGACCTCCTCGTAGCGGTTGCGCGAGGCCAGGATGCGGGTCTGCGCGACGCACGCCTGGCCGTTGTTCATCAGCGAGGCGATGGCCAGCATGCCCATGCTGGCCTGCAGGTCGGCGTCGTCCAGGAAGATGGCCGCCGACTTGCCGCCCAGCTCCAGGCTGACCCGCTTGAGCTGCTCGCCGCAGATCGCGGCGATGCGGCGGCCCGCCGCGGTCGAGCCGGTGAACGCCACCTTGTCCACGCCCCTGTGGGAGACGAGGTGCTCGCTCACGTCGCGGCCCGCGGCGACGATGTTGAGCACGCCGGGCGGGATGCCGGCCTCCTGCGCCATCTCGGCCAGCAGGTAGGCGTCGAGCGGCGTCTCGGGCGCGGGTTTGAGCACGATCGCGCAGCCGGCCAGCAGCGCGGGCGCGACCTTGGTCATCGTGACGAACTGGGGGACGTTCCACGGCACCACGGCCGCCACCACGCCCACCGGCTCCCTGCGCACCGTCACCGGCCCGAACAGGCCGGGCCGCTGCTCCTCCTGCTCGAAGGTCCGGCCGTACTCGGCGTAGTACTGGAGCATGCCGAGCGGCTGCGGCGCCTGCGCCAGGGTGGAGAAGGAGATGGGGGAGCCCATCTCCTCGGTGATGAGCGCGGCCATCTCGCCCTGTCCGGCGGCGTAGATCTCGGCCAGCCTGCCGATCACCTCGGCTCGTTCGGCGAAGGTCAGGCGGGGCCACGGGCCGTGGTCGAACGCCTCGCGGGCCGCCGCGACCGCCCGGTCCACGTCCTCGGCCGTGCCGTCGGGCACCCGGCCCACGACCTCCTCGGTGTGCGGGGAGATCACGTCGATCGTCCCGGTGCCCGCAGGGGTCACCCACTCGCCCCCGATGAAGAGCTTGTCGTGCTGGCGCATGTCATGGCCTCCCGCGAACCGTGGTCGTCCGTGCCTCCCTGCGACCGAACCATGTTCTGGTCATGTGCGCAAGAGGGGGGCACGGCACCGTGTGCCGTGCCCCCCTCGGTGATCAGCGGGATATCAGGGGGAGATCAGCGGGGATCGCCCAGCAGGTGCCGCATCGACCGCTTGACGAGGTCGGCGCGCGCCTCCTGGCTGGTCACGCTCTCCGCGCCGAAGCCCAGGTAGACCGTGTCCTTGGTGACGATGCCGCCGCCCTCCTCGAAGACCTGGTCCGTACGGGCCCAGTTGTTGATCGACGGCGAGGTGCCCTCGGGAGCGTCCGCCACGGTCCAGCCGCCCAGGTCGGACTCGAACGAGGTCTCCTCGGCCACCGCGCCGTCCAGCGTGAGCGCGAAGTCGTCGAGGAAGATCCCCGCGCCCTGGGTGCCCCAGTCGCTGATGTACGAGATGGACAGCTCGACCTGCTTGCCCGCGTACGGAGTCAGGTCGATCTTCCACTGCTGCCAGCCGCCGGAGTTGCCCGAGGCCGCGTGCCACGCGCCGGAGGTGCCGGTCGACTCGCAGTTCGGGCCCTGGTAGCGCTGGGTGAACGGGTGGATCGAGCTCCACCCGGACGCGCAGCTGTCGCCGGTGGCCTGCGTGGTGTGGCCGTTGGCGTCGGGCAGCGTCGTCCAGTCGTCGCCGCCCGCCGTGCGCGCCTCCACGACCAGGTGGTCCCACGCGGCCTCGGTGTCGTAGGAGGTCCAGAACGACAGGTCGCCGGCGCTCTTGCCGGTCAGGTCGACGGTCTTGGTCAGCCGCTTCCAGGAGACGTCGGCGATGCCGCTGTAGACGTCCCACGAGCCGGTGTGCGGATCGAACGGGCCGCCGGGCCGTGCCCACTTGATCGGCGCGGAGCTGGCGAACAGCGGGAACTGATCCGCCGGCAGGATCGCCGAGGTGGCCACGAACGAGTTGGTGTGCACGTCGGGCTCCAGCGTGCCGGTGAAGCCGTCGAACGCGCCGGACACGCCGTTGAGCCCGTACGGCTGGTTCGTCGCCGGGTCGCTGCCCGCGTTGTCGAAGAAGACGTACGCGCCCAGCCAGTACTGCTGGAAGTCGTTGAACACCGGGATGCACGGCGGGTCGTTCGGCTCCGCGCACTCCGGCTGCGCCGGCTGGTCGGGCTGGTAGAAGTAGGAGCCGTTGGCGTTGGCCGCGTACGACGGATACTTGCCCGAGTGCATGATCTTGCCGCCCTCGTTCAGGTAGTCGCGGACGGCCAGTTCGGTGTCCACGCCCACCTTGGAGGTGGTGCCGGGCACCTGTCCCGTGCTGCGGGGGATGATGTCGTCGCCGGTCTCCCAGATCACCGCCTTGTAGTGACTGAGCACGCCCAGCGGGTGCGGGGCCTTGCGTCCCTGCTTGTCGACGTCGTACACGTCGGAGCTGTGACCGGCCTCGTCGAGCGCCTTGACGTAGTCGTCGGCGTACTTGGCCTCGGTCACGCCCTGGGCGGGGCTGACGCCCGTGACGTCCTCGGCGGCCAGCACGAGCACCTTGCCGCCGATGTCGGTCGACACCTTGTACGTGAACTCCTCGCTCTTCTTGCCGAGCGAGGTGAACCACACCTTGACCGTGTCGCCCGGCCTGGCTCCGGTGATCGTGCCGCGCATCCAGTGGTAGTAGCGGTCGTAGCCGTCGCCGTAGCGCTCGCCGCCCTGCCACTCCCTGGTCAGCGCGGTCCTCTTACGGCCGTCGTTGATCCGGTAGTTGAGCAGCACCGGGCCGAGCTTGCGCTTGGCGTTGACCTGGACGACCTGGGTCCGGCCGTGGCTGAGCTCGAAGGGGTCGAGGACGAAGTCGGGGGTCTCGTTGCCCAGGTGGCTGACCGGCTCCACCGGGTTGACCGCGGACTTGGCGATGTCCAGCGCGAACGGCAGGTTCCGCTCGAACTCCGCCTGCACCAGCGCCTCGTCGTCGGGGAAGACGAAGCCGCAGCCTTCGCAGCCCTCGTTCAGCTCCGGCGTCCACGACAGGGTGCCGTACTTGCGGTGCGCGTGGTCGTTGGTGTCGCCGTTGGTGGTGTAGAGCTCGGCGCCGAGGTCGGGGTCGTACCCGGGGACGGCGGGCTCGGCGTCGGTGCCGGTCAGCGCCTCGTAGATCGGGTTGTCCGCCGTCTCGGTGGCGATCTGGTAGCCGGCAGGGTAGAGCAGCAGCGGGCCGTAGGAGTGGTAGTTGAGCTGCGTCTCGAATTTGACGCGGCGCAGCAGCCCGTCCATCGCCTTGGTCTCCGGCTCGCTGGCCGGGCCGGCGCCGCGGTAGGTCTCGCTGCTCGGGATGGAGGAGGAGCCCTCCTCGTCGTAGTGGAAGTTCGAGGGGAAGTTACGGTTGGGGTCGACGCCGTCGCCGGTGGTGATCCGGCCGTCGCCGTTCACGTCACGCAGGTTCTTGCGCCACAGGCGGTTGCCCTCGGTGAAGGTGAAGTCGTAGCCGTCGGGGTTGGCGACGGGCACGAACCACAGCTCGGTCTTGTTGAGCAGGTCCCTGAGCGAGTTCTTGTTGGCGACCACGTACTTCAGCAGCCGCATGTCCACCTCGGTGGAGATCCACTCGCGGGCGTGCTGGGTGGCCGAGTAGAGGGCCGCGGGCTTGAGGCCGTCGGGCAGCGCCCTGGCCAGCTTGGACACCTTGACGGCGAGGATGTCCTGGCCCTTGACGGACTTGCCGATGGAGGTGAGCTTGACGACGTCCTTGTTGGCGTCGGCGATGGCCTTGAGCTGGTCGGCGATGCCGCCGGGCTCGGAGTAGGACTTGTAGACGGTGTAGCCGCTCGCGGCCTGGGCCCTGGCCGCCTCCAGCTGGGTCTGGCCCTGGGGGTTGCGGACGGGCTCGGGCTTGAGGCCGAGTTTCTTCAGCCCGGCGAGGTCCTCCTGGGCGGCGGTCAGCTCGACGTGCTCCTTGCCGTCCTTGATCTCCTGCTGGACGACGTCGAAGCCCTTTTCCCGGAGGGACTGTCCGGTGCCGAGCGGGCTGTCGAGCTGGTAGAGCTCGATCCGGTCACTGGGTGGTAGAGGGTCCACGGCGGCCTGGGCTTCCAGGCCCACCATGGACGTGCCTAAGCCGAGGACGACGGCGGTGAGAAGCTTCAATGATCGAGACACGGGTCTGCCCCTTCGCAGAGACGAGTTCGATCGCCATCTCAAACCGATGTTCCGATCTTGGCAAGGCCCAAACTTATCTGGAGCTTAGATCAGACAAGTCTTGACATTCTTCGTCAAAGGGGCATGAGTTCGCTTGTTCAGATGACAGCGATCAAGATCATCTTCTATAGTTTCGATCCGTCTACTAGGGGAGGACGGGCGTGAGAGCAGGGCGCATGGCCGTGAGTGCCGTCGTCCTTGCCGGGCTGTTCGCGATCCCCACCCCGCAGGCGGCGTCGGCGGACCCGAGCCCCACTTCGCTGCGCAAACTGACCAAGCAGGCGGCCGCGCTCAACAACCGCTATCGCGGCCAGATCCAGAGCCTGGAAGAGGTACGGGTCCAGGCGAGGAAGGCCGTGACCACCTCCGGCTCGCTGACCAGCAGGCTGACCGCGGCCAGGAACGAAGTGGCCGAGCTCGCCACGACCGCCTACATGCTCGGCCCCATGGACCCCACCCAGCTCCTGAGCCTCGGCACCGACCCCCACAAGGCGCTCGGCAACGCCGCCAACATGAATCACATGGCCGTCGAGCGGGCCGCCCGGGTCGCCGAGGTCGAGCGGCTCATCCAGGACTCCAAGAAGGCCAAGCTGGCCGCCAACGACAAGATCAAGAAGCTCCAGAAGGAGATCAAGACGCTGCAGAGCAGGCGTCGCGAGATGGACCGACTGCTCGCCAAGTACGGCTTCCAGCAGCCCGGCGGCGCCAGCGGCCTCACCCAGCGCCTGATCTCGATGCGGGCCGAGGTCATGCAGAACTTCCCCATGCCCTACGGGGTCGGCTGCCTGCGACCCGGCGACCCGGGGGAGCACGGCAAGGGGCGGGCCTGCGACTTCATGATCTCCCGTGGCATGGCCAGCGGCGGCGAGGCCGACCGCGGCGACGCGCTGGCGGACTACCTGATCAAGAACGGTTCGCGGCTCGGGGTGATGTACATCATCTGGAAGCAGCGCTACTACGACATCCGCTCGGGCGGCGGCTGGGACCCCATGTCCGACCGTGGCGGCGTCACGGCCAACCACTACGACCACGTGCACGTCTCGGTGTTCTAGAGGGTTCGCAGGTATCCCTGGAGCCACGCGTAGGAGGCCTTCGGGGTGCGGCGCAGCGTCTCGAAGTCCACGTGGACCAGGCCGAAACGCTGGTGATAGCCCTCCGCCCACTCGAAGTTGTCCAGCAGCGACCAGACGAAGTAACCCCGCACGTCCACGCCCTCCCGCTGGGCGCGTCGTACGGCCTGGATGTGCTCGTCCAGGAAGGCGATCCTGGCCTGGTCGTCGACCGTGCCGTCCGGGCCGGGGACGTCGGACTGGGAGCAGCCGTTCTCGGTGACGTAGATCGGGGGCAGCGTCTCGCCGTACCGGGCGCGCAGGCCGACGAGGAGCTCGCGCAGGCCGTCGGGGACCACCGGCCAGCCGAAGGCGGTGGTGGGGTGGCCGGTGATGCCGGCGTCGGTGAAGGGCAGGCCCGCCTCGGTGGGGGCGGCGATCCGGGTGGGGTTGTAGTAGTTGACGCCGAGGCCGTCCAAGGGGGCCGCGATGGTGGCGAGGTCTCCGTCGCGGACGAAGTCCAAGGGTCCGTACGCCGACAAGTCCGGATATGTCGCGAGAAGGAGGGGATCGAGGAAGAGGCGGTTGTGCAGGATGTCGTACGCCTCGGCGGCGGCCAGATCCTCCTCGGAGTCCGACGCCGGCCAGACGGGGGTGCAGTTGTTGGTGATCAGCACCTGCTCGGCGCCCGCCGCGCGCAGCGCGCCCACCGCCAGGCCGTGGCCGAGGAGCTGGTGGTGGGCGACGGGCAGGGCGTCCAGCATCAGGGCCTGGCCCGGGGCGTGCATGCCCAGCGCGTGACCGAAGGCCATGTGCACGAACGGCTCGTTGAGCGTGATCCACATCGCCACCCGGTCCGCCAGCCGCTCGGCCACCAGCGCCGCGTAGTCGGCGAAGCGGTGGGCGGTGTCGCGGCTCAGCCAGCCGCCGCGATCCTGCTCCGACTGCGGCAGGTCCCAGTGGAACAGCGTGGGCACCGGTGTGATCCCGGCCGCGAGCAGCCCGTCCACCAGTCGCTCGTAGAAGTCGAGTCCCTGGGGATTGGCCACCCCGCCGGGCCGTACCCGAGACCAGGAGACGGAGAAGCGGTAGGCGTTGACCCCCAGCTCCGCCATCAGGGCCACGTCCTCGGCCCACCGGTGATAGTGGTCGCAGGCCACGTCCCCGGTGTGCCCGTCCCTGGTGCGACCGGGCTGGTGGGAGAAGGTGTCCCAGATGGACGGGGCCCTGCCGTCCTCGCTCGCGGCGCCCTCGATCTGGTAGGCGGCGGTGGCCGTGCCCCATAGGAACATCGCGGGCTCCTCAATCCTAGGCGAGTACGGCTCATGTTAACCGGGCCGCGGTTACTTGCGGGTAATGAGCCAGGATGGGGGCATGACGAGTACCTTGCGCCGCCGCCCCGCCCAGCGTCGCAGCGTGGAGCGGGTGGAGCGAATGCTCGACGAGTGCGCGCTCCTCCTCGACGAGATCGGCTATGAGTCGCTGACCACCAAGGAGGTCGCGCGCCGGGCCGAGGTGCCGATCGGGACCTTCTACCAGTTCTTCCCCGACAAGCAGGGCCTGGTGCGGGCCCTCGCGCTGCGCAACCTGGAGGCGTTCCTCGGCCGGGTGGCCGAGCGCATCGCCGCCGCCGAGCTCGGCCACTGGACCGACCTGGTGGAGCTGGCCATCGACGAGTTCGTGGCGATGAAGCGGAGCACCCCGGGGTTCGGCGTCGTGGACTTCGGCGAGGTGCTGCGCGCGCCCGGCGGCCCGGCCATCGAGGGCACCAACCGCATGCTCGACGCGGCGCTGGAGAACAACGCCGTCGTCGCCGACCGCCTGCGCGCGCTCAGCACCGACCTGCTCGGCGTCCCCATGGAGCGCGGCCTCGACCGCGCGATCCTGGTGGCGGTCGAGGCCGCGGACGCGGTGCTCAAGCTCGCCTTCCGGGCGGACCCTGACGGCGATCCCGAGCTGGTCGACGAGTGCAAGCAGCTCGTCCGCCGCTATCTGGCCGACCACCTGCCGTGCTGATCAGCACACCTGATCAGCACACCTGATCAGCACGCTTGATCAGCACGGGGCGTCGAGGCGGGTCTTCAGCTCGTCGTCCAGCTTCAGGTCCGCCCCGCCGATGGCCTCCTCCAGCTGGGCGAGCGTGCTGACGCCGACGATCGGCACGTGCCCGTCCGCCAGCAGCCAGGCCAGCACCACCTGGTTCGGCGTCGCGCCCAGCTCCCGCGCCACCTCGTGCAGGACGGCGAGCCGCCGCGTGGTGCCGGGGTGGTCGTACATCTCCGCGATCGGGCGGTCGTCGCGGGTGTAGGCGCCGAACATCAGCGTGTTGTACGCCCACAGCGTCACGTCGTGCTCGCGTACGTAGGCCAGGTGGTCGTCGGTGGTGATCGTGTGGCCTCCTTCGGCCGGCCTGGTGTACGGGCGCGGGCGCAGGTAGGTGTGGCGCAGCTGCAGATGGGTGTAGGGCAGCCAGCCGTTGGCGGCCGAGACGTTCCTGGCCCGCTCCAGGCGCCAGGCGGGCAGGTTGCTGGCGCCCGCGCGGCCGATCTTGCCCTGCTGGGCCAGCTCGTCGAACTTCCCCAAGGTCTCCTCCAGGGGGACCGAGCGGTCCTCGATGTGCGCCCAGTAGAGGTCGACGTGGTCGGTGCCCAGCCTGCGGAGGCTGCCCTCGATGGCCTGGTCGATGGCGGCGGCCGACAGGCCCTCGGTCCTGTCCAGCGTCCTGTCGCCGGGGACGATCGGCCGGGCGCCGACCTTGGTGCTCAGGAACATCTGGTCGCGGTTGCCGCGGGCGGCCAGCCAGGAGCCGATGGCCGCCTCGCTCTCGTCGCCGGTGCAGCCCTCGACCCAGAACGGGTAGTTGTCGGCGGTGTCCAGCATGGTCCCGCCGGCCTCGGCGAAGCGGTCGAGAATGGCGAAGGTGTCATGCTCGTCGACGGTGGTGCCGAAGGGGATGGTGCCGAGTGCGATGTTCATGGCCAAGACTGTGAAAGCTGGAGTGCGCTCCATGTCAAGCAGCCAGTTTTACGGGATATATGGGCATATTTCGGGACAAAAGCTGTATGACTTGACCTGGAGTGCGCTCCAGGTGGGATGCTCGGGAACCGTGAGCGTCTACACACCTGCCGAAGTGGTCGAAGAGACCGGCTTCACCCTGGACACGCTGCGCTACTACGAGAAGATCGGCCTGCTGGAGCGCGTCGAGCGCAACGCCGCCGGGCAGCGCCGGTTCACCCAGGAGGACATCGGCTGGCTGGGTACGATCCGGTGCCTGCGCGACACCGGCATGCCGATCGCCGAGATGCTGCGCTTCGCCGAGCTGGTCCGCGCCGGCGACCACACCGTGGCCGACCGCGTCAGGCTGCTGGAGGAGCACGACCGCCGCGTCGAGGGCCAGATCGCCAACCTGATCGAGCGCAAGCGCTACATCAGCAACAAGATCTCCTATTACCGGAGCGTGTTGTAGCCCCGCGTTGGCGGGCCGGTTGCTAAAACCGTGACCCATGGCAGGGCCCAGGGCGAGACGGATCAACATCCCACTGCGCCGCGTAGCGAGAATCTGCGCGGGAATGCTGTTCACGCTGCTGGCGCATCTCACCCTGGTCCAGGCGTACGAGTCGAGGGACCTCAACGCCGACCCGCGTAACGAGCGCATCCTGATCGCCAGGTTCGACCAGCCGCGCGGCGCCATCGCCACCTATGACGGCACCCCCGTCGCGGTCAGCCGGGAGACCGGCGACGGACCGTACCGCTATCGACGCTTCTATCCGCACGGCGAGATGTACGCCCCCATCACCGGGCAGGTGTCCCCGCGCCGCGCCGGCGGCATCGAGGAGGCGCGGGAGGCGGTGCTGTCGGGCGACGACACCCGGGTGAAGCTGCAGTCGCTGGTCAGGGAGGGCACCGCGCAGGGCGCCGACGTCCGGCTCACCGTCAGGCAGCCCGTCCAGTGGGCGGCCTACCGCAGCCTCAAGGCCACCGGCCGCCCCGGCGCCGCGGTCGCACTCAACCCGGCCACCGGGGCCATCCTCGCCCTGGCCACCTACCCGTCCTACGACCCGAACGCGTACGCCACCTTCGACCCCGCCGCTCTGGCCGAGACGGACGACCGCCTGCGCCACGACCCGGCAGAGCCGCTGCTGAACCGGGCCCTCGGCCGCACCTATCCACCGGGCGCCGCGTCCAGGCTCATCACCGCGGCCACCGCCCTCACCACCGGCGGCCACGTCCCGTCCACCGCCCTGAACCCGCCCGACCACCCTCACGACAAGGACGGCGAGGACGGTCGGGACATTCGGGATGTTCGGGAGGGTCGTGGCTGTGGGACGAATCGCCTGACCTTGTCCCAGGCCTTCCGGCTCTCCTGCGACACGGCACTGGCCGACCTCGGGCTGTCGCTCGGCCAGGATGCCCTGCGGGACCAGGCCGAGGCGTTCGGCTTCAACACCGCGCTGACGGTCCCGCTGCCCGTGGCGCCCAGCACCTATCCGTCGTCCCTGGACCGGCCGGGCACCGCCCTGGCCGCATCCGGCGGCGGCTCGGGCATCCGGGTCACCCCGCTCATGGTCGCGATGCTGTCGGCGACCGTGGCCAACGACGGCACGCTGATGCGCCCGTACCTGGTGGAACAGGCGCGCCTGCCCGGCGGCTCCACCATCGACAGAGCCGGCCCGTCCCCCTACCGCACGGCCATGAGCCCGACGATGGCCGACCAGCTCACCGCCATGATGACCACCCGCCCCCGACCGCACAGCCGCGAGACGGCGGTGGCGCTGGCCTCCACAGGATCGGCCACCGTCTTCACCGCTTTCGCCCCCGCCCGAGCCCCCGAGGTGGCCGTGGCCGTGGTCCTCGACCGCCCCGGCCCCACAGCCGCCATCGCCCGCGCCATCCTCCAAGCCGCCCTGGCCTAACTCCGCCGCCTTTCCGCCTGGTGGAGCAGTTGAACGCCAGGAAACTCACATAACGATCTTCTATGGGACGCCGAGGGTCGTGTCGCCGCCCGGGCGATCGTCCCGTTGTATCCTGCCGAGACGCCGATGCTGGTGGACTTTACTCGAACGGGGGCTCGCGCACCTGTTCGGGGGCTGACTGGCTGGAGAACTGATGGCCGCGAACACCGTTGATGTCCGCGTCACCATGGCCGGCAAGCTGTGGCTGGCCCATATAGATGGTGCCGCCGGAGGAATATCCGCCCACTCGCTGAAGGAACTGTACGGCGACATAGCCGAAGCGTTGCCCTTCCTGTTCCCCGACCGCGATCAGCCGCCCACGCCCGTCTACCACTACTTCCTGGATGGCCTGTCCGCACAGGATCTCAACAGCTTCGCCGAGCTTCAGCGCCGGGCCGCTGCGATCGCCGATGACTACACGCGCACTCTGAAAGAGCGTGTCGCACAGCTGCACCAGCAAGGCCTGTCCGACGGCGACATCGGACAACTGCTCGGTCTCACGAAACAGCGGATTCAGCAGGTTCGCCCCAAAACCGGCCGCGAAGCACGGCAGAGTGCCTGACCGGGCGAGGTCAGGGGTCTGGGGGAGATGGGGCATCGTGCGACCCAGAATCCGATCGAGAGCATCAACGGTGGGTCTCCATAGGTTCGGCCAGTTACGCCGAGGCCCGACACAGAAGCAAAGCCGCAAGGCGATCGGGCCGTCCGGAAGCTCGGTTGCGTCGATGAGCTGCCACGGCGATGCTCGTCGAGCTGGGGGAGCTCACGGTTGGGTCATCAAGTGGCGAGATAATCAGGGGCCTGATAGTCCGAGCTAAAATCAGTAGGTGAGCAACGAGCCCAAGGACGCCATCGATCTCGTACTCGAGCAGTGGCGGCGGGAGCGGCCCGATCTCGATCTGGCGGCAATGGGGGTGTTCGCGCGTATTGCGCGGCTGACGCGGATGGTCGAGACGGCCGTGGAGGAGGTTTTCGTCCGGCACGGATTGCGGCAGGGGGAGTTCGACGTGCTGGCGGCGCTACGCCGGTCGGGTTCGCCGTACACCATGATTCCGTCAGAGCTGTCGGCGGTGCTGATGATGTCGCGGGCCGGGATGACCAACCGGCTGGATCGGCTGGAGGCGGCCGGGCTGATCGAGCGGAGCCTGGATCCGGCAGACCGCCGTAGCTTCCATGTCGTTCTCACCGACAAGGGACGCGAAGTGATCGACGCGGCGCTCACCGAGCACGCGGACAATCTCGCCAGGCTCGCCGCCGGATTGACGCCCGAGGATGCCGCGACGCTCACCCGGATCGTGCGTGGCCTCCTGGACGGCCGGCCTTCCTGACAAGAGGTGGACCGGCCGGGTGATCAGCGGCTCTGGCGGATGCCGCGCCGCCAGACGGCGGCGATGGCGCGGGTGGCGGTGATGTCGCGGGTGGGATCGCCGTCCACCAGGACGAGGTCGGCGCGCAGGCCGGGTGCGATCCGGCCGCGGTCGCTCAGCCCGAAGTGGCGGGCGGGCACGCTGGTGGCCGCGGCGAGCGCCTCTTCGGCGCTCAGCCCGGCCTCGGTGAGCAGCAGCAGTTCGCGGTGCATGCCGGCGCCGTGCAGGGGAGCCCAGAAGTTGGCGTCGGTGCCGGCCAGGAGCGGCACCCCGGCCCGATGCAGCGTCCGGGCCGCGTGCAGAGCGTTCACGACCCCCTGCGGGTGGACGGGCACGACCGCATGGTCTCGGTCGAGCGCGGCCGTGGCCCGCTCCGGCAGCCGGGCCGCGATGCGCTCGTCCCGGAGGAGCTCAGCGCCCGCCGGGTCCTGGTTGATCGCCTCGATGTAGGTCAGGGTGCTGACCACGAACACGCCCTGGGAGGCGGCCCGCGCCGCCAGCTCGGCCACGGTGGGGTCCTCGGGAACGGTGTCGTGAAAGACGTGGGCCAGCCCGTCGATGCCCGCGTCCAGCGCGATCGTGGCATCGCCCGCCGTCGCCACATGGGCGATGGTCGTCAACCCCGCCGCGTGGCCGGCCTCGACCAGAGCCGCGACGACGTCCGGGCTGAGCGCCGGCAGGTCCAGCCCGGCCGTCTCGCCGTTGTCGATCACGATCTTCAGGTAGTCGATGCCCTCGGCCAGTCGCGCCGCCACGAACGCCTTGGCCCGGTCCGCGTCCGCGATGGTGTCGAAGGGCCCGACCGCGTCGCCCAGCCAGTCCAGCGCACCCGACTCGGCGGTCATGATCTGGCTCGGGTGGCCGTGCGGGGCGGTGGCCAGGATGCCCGAACTACGCAGATCGGCCACGTCGTCGTGGTCGGCGGCCAGCCGGCGCTGCCTGGCCAGGTTGCCCGGCAGGCAGAACATGTCGAGCTCGGTGGTCACGCCGAAGGTCAGCGCCTGGGCGAGCATGCCGTCGGAGACGTGGGTGTGCGCGTCGATCAGACCGGGGAACATGGTCTTGCCCCGGCCGTCGATGTCCACGTCCACGGGCTGCGCGTCGGGCTCGGCGATCTGATCGTCGGCGATCAGGAGGTCCGCCCGAGGCAGGGTGTGCTCGCCGTCGAAGACCCGAACATCACGGATCAAGGTACGCATGCTGTGCTCCTTCGCCACTGAATAAGTTCCAGGGATGATAGTACGATATCTAACTATAAACAGGCGAACTAACCTGGTGGTCGCCGCCCGATTTGCCCTTGACGTCAACGTCAACTCTTAGCGTTGCCCGACAGAGGGCGGACGCGACCGTGTCCGCCACCGAATCGAAAGGCACCGCCATGGACGTCACCGGCTCAATCGCACTGGTCACCGGGGCCAATCGCGGCATCGGCCGCACCTTCGTCGACGAACTGCTCGCGCGCGGGGCCGCGAAGGTCTATGCCACGAGCCGCCGCCCCGAACTGATCGAGGTGTCCGACCCGCGGGTCGAGGTGCTGCGCCTCGACCTCCTCGATGCGCGGTCGGTGACGGACGCGGCCGCCGCGGCCCCCGACGTCACCCTGCTCGTCAACAACGCCGGCATCGCGACTCGCGCGAACCTCCTGACCGGCGACCTCGACACGATCCGGCTGGAGGTCGACACGCACGTGTTCGGAACACTCCGCGTGATCCGCGCGTTCGCGCCGGTTCTCGCGTCGAACGGCGGCGGAGCGATCGTGAACATCCTGTCGGTGCTGTCGTGGTGCGCGTCCGACGTGTCGGGCGCCTACGCCGTGGCCAAGGCCGCCGAGTGGAACATGACGAACGGCCTGCGCCTTGAGCTCGCCGGTCAGAAGACCCTGGTGCAGGGCGTGCACCTCGCAGCCGCCGACACCGACATGATGGCCGGCCACGACGTTCCGAAGATCGACCCGGCGGACGTCGCCCGAGCCGCTCTCGACGGCGTGCAGTCCGGTGCGATCGAGGTGCTGGTCGATGACGTGAGCCGCTACGTGAAGGCCTCGCTCGCGGCGGACCCCGCGCAGTTCTACGCCCAGTCGCCGGCCGGCTGATGCGGAGCCCCGCCGAGCCGACACGAGGGGGGAGCTTACAAGTCCATGGAGGGGCCGCGGAAACGCCGAAATCCGGGCTTCGTGCGTACTGTGCCCCTGGACCTGGCCATTCTCGCTGTAGGAGATGGGGGCGTGCTGGTGCGGGTCAGAACTGGTAGCGGAGTAGGCGCGCTCCGTGCCGTGCCAGGGCCGTGCTGCGGGCGGTGAGCCGGGTGAGTGCGCGGAGCGGTTGCGGGAACCGCGCTACTTCGGGTGCGCGGGTCAGCATTTCCTCCTTGACCAGTTCGAGGCCTGCGCCACAGCTCTCGGGTTCGTGTGGGTCGTCGAAGCCTTGGGCGGCCTTGATGCCGAGTGTCTTGATGGTCGGGTGATACTTCATGGCCCAGGCGGCGAATCGCGTGTAGCCGTTGAGTGCGAGCTCGCCCGATGGGAAGTGGCTGGTCAGCTCGCGGGTCATCTGCTGGAACGAGCCGCCGGGCATGAACGGGAACAGTCCTTCGGCGATGATCACTGCTGGGCGGTCGCCGGGGATGGTTTCGAGCCAGCCGGGGTGGGTGAGGTCGGCTGCGATCAGATGGGAACGGCTGGGGAGACACTCGGATCGGAGGCTCACGACCTCTGGGAAGTCGATGTCGTACCAGTTGACGTTCGGGGGAGGGTCACAGCGGAACACTCTGGTGTCCAGGCCGCATCCCAGATCGAGCACCACGCATTCCGGGTGAGCGGCGATGTAGGCGCGGACGACGTCGTCGAGTTTCTTGGCGCGCAGTGCGGTGGTGACGACGAGGTTGGGCTTGACCTTCAGCTTGTGGAAGTCGTAGTCGATGTTGTCGGCCAGTTCGGCGGAGAGCGTGTCGCCGAGGATCGGGCTGGGCAGCTTGGCGTCCAGGGCTCTGGCGTGGAGAGTGAGGAGCAGCGTTTCCTGGATCAGCCCGAATTCAGGTTTCCAGCGATGCATGGGCGTTTCCCTTAACGGCGTAGCGGATGGCGGGTTGCGAGGTCATGCAGCCAGGTCAGGGAGTCATGGGCGGCCTTGATGCGCTCGGCGCGGTGGCCCTCGCCGCCTGCGATGTCGAGTCCTTCGTCGGCGATTTCGCCGAACGCGCTCAGGCTTTCGAGTTTGCGCTGGATGACCTTCTGCCAGGCGTCGTCTTCGATGCGGTAGTAGGCGGTGCGATCACCGGGCCTTCTCACCTTTTTGACCAGTCCGATGGCCGTGAGAAACCGCATGTTCGAGGTGAGCGACGCGCGGCTGGCCTCAATCGCCTCCGCGACCTGACCGGCGGACTGCTCGGCCGGATCGCAGATCATCAGCCACCCGAGGATGCGTCCGGTGATGGGCGGCAGTCCCCATTCCTCCACGCAGAAGGCGGCCACTCGCTCCACCCACCGAAGCAGTCGTTCCCGCTGCTGTTGACCGGACATATCGCATCCTCCTTCATTGATCACGTGCGGGCTCACTGTGTCATGGCGGCCACCGACTCGTACGTGGGTGTCGGGGTGATGTCCGCAAGCCGGGTCTTACGCAGGTAGAGGTCGAACCAGTCGATGGCGAGCGCCATCGCCTCCTCCAGGCCCGGGCCGGTATAGAGCCCGAGCACGTCGTAGGGCAGCACCACCAGCCGCTTAGGTTCTCCGGCCTTGTCGAAGGCGCATTGCGCTTCCTCGAGCATGTGGTAGGGATCCCACCCGCCGTTGGCGATCATCAACAGTGGCGTTGGCGCGAGCCGGTGGATGAGGTTCTCCGGCGCGAAGGTGAGCAGGTGCTCGGCGGAATCGAGGGTCTTCTCGTTGCGATAGGTCGGAAACAGCTGGGTCGACATGTCCGGCGTGTCCCGAACGCTCTCGTGGTCCAGCGTCAGGTGCGGCACCCGGGCGCTCTGCCCGCCTTCGTAGCGCCGCTGCCAGTCCTCCTGCAGCTGGTCGCGGAGCGCATGGACGCCGGCGCGGCCCAGGAGGCGTTCCAGATAACGCCATCCGTTCCACACGCTGGGACTCTGCACCACGACGCACTTGATGCGCCGATCGAGCACGGCGGCCTGGGCCGCCACCGAGCCGCCGATGCTGACACCCCACACCCCGATCCGCTCCGGCTGCACCTCGGGGCGTGTTCGCAGGTAGGAGACGGCGCTTCGGAAGTCTTCCACCTGTCGCTCCGGGTAGTCCTGACCACGTGGTTCGCCGTCGCTGGAACCCACCGTGCGGTAGTCGATGGTCAACACCGCGAATCCGGCCTCGACGAAGTACGGCGCGAAGAACGCCAGGGCCTCCTTGACCATCACCCCGCTGTGCCCAAGCACCAGGCCGGGGACTGGACCGCTCGCCTCGGGCAGGTACAGATCGCCCGCGCAGCAGGTTCCGAGGCTGTTGAAGGTCACATGTTCCATGAGTTGCCCCCTCAGGATGCTAGCTATTTCAATCATGACTGAAATAGCTAGCATCGTCAAACGTCCGGCTGCCGGCCGGCCGGACCGCGAGGAAGCGAACTCTTGTTGCTCAGACGGTGCGGCGGGAGGGCAGCGCACCGTTGGACAACGCTTGATGTGACGACCGTTTCCGGATCCTGAAAGCCCACGCCGTTATCGGTAGGCCGAGGCCTGGAGGGTGTAGAGCTCGGCGTAGAGGCCGTCCAGGGCCATCAGGGTCGCGTGGTCGCCCTGTTCGGTGACCTCGCCGTGGTCCAGGACGTAGATGCGGTCGGCGTAGCGGACGCTGGCCAGGCGGTGGGTGATCAGCAGGACGGTGCGGCCGTCGGAGTGGCCGCGGATGCGCTCGAACAGGGCGTGCTCGGCACGGGCGTCGAGGGCGGCCGTGGGCTCGTCGCAGATCAGCAGGCAGGCGTCGCGGTGGAAGCCGCGGGCCACCGCGACGCGCTGCCACTGGCCGCCGGACAGCTCGTGGCCGTCCTTGAAGCGCCGGTCCAGCAGGGTGCGGTAGCCGTGCGGCAGCTCGGCGATCACCTCGTCGGCGCCCGCGACGGCCGCCGCGGCGTGCAAAACCTCCTCGCCCTTCCCGGTGCCCATCGTGATGTTGTAGCGGGCGGTGAGCGGCCAGCGGGTGTGGTCCTGGGCGATGACGGCGGTGCGCTCGCGCAGCTCCTCGGGGCTGACCTCGCGCAGGTCGGTGTCGTCCCACAGGACGCTGCCGGTGTCGGGCTCGTAGAGGCCAGAGAGGATCTTGGCGAGGGTGGTCTTGCCGGAGCCGTTCTCACCCACGAAGGCGATCACCTCGCCCTGCTTGATCTCGACGGAGACGCCGCGCAACGCGGGCGCGTCGGAGCCGGGGTAGGTGAAGGTGACGTCCTTGGCGCTGATCCGCTCGAATCCGTCGGGGGCGGCGGTCCGCCGCCGGTCCGGCAGGCGGCGCTCGGCGTCGGCGCAGAACTCCAGGAAGTCGGTGAAGTAGAGGCCGTCCTCGTAGAGCCGGTTGGTGGCGTACATGAGGTTGGCCAGTGAGGTCTGGCCGGATCTGATGGCCAGCACGGCGGTGCCCGCCACGGCGAGCGGGATCGCGGCGAGGGCGAGCAACACGCCGAGCGCGACGTAGACCAGGGCGCTGCCGAGGCCGCCCAGCGCCTCGCCGACGAGCCTGGCGACGGTCTGCCGCCTGGCCAGGCGGAGCATCACGTCCTGCTCGGCCTTGGCCACCGCGTCGTACATGCGCAGCAGGAAGCGCCGCATGGTGAACGAGCGGACCTCGGCCGCCGGGTCGCGGTCGGCGAGCAACTGGGCGATGATCCACTTGCGCCGCATGGCGGGGATCAGCGAGAACATGGTCGTGTAGCGCATCCGGGCGCTGCGCACCGCCGCCCAGGCATCCGGCAGCACCGCCAGCAGCAGGAGTGGCAGCAGGATCGGGTGGAGCACGCTGAGCACGCCGGCCACGGCCGCGATGCCGACGGCGGCCGTCACCACGTCGATGGCCGTGGCCACGACCGCGTCGACCGTGGCCACGCCGCGTGACCTGGCTCGCTCCAGCGCGTCGTGAAACTCCGGATCGTCGAAGGCGGCCAGCTCGACGCGGCTGGTCAGGCCGTAGAGCCGCTCCTCGGCCTGGCGGCTGATCTGCGGATCGAGGCGCGACTGCGCCCAGCCCGCGCCCGCCTGGACCACGGTGCGCAGCGCCGCCGCGGTGACCACCAGGGCCAGACTGGGCAGCGCGGCGATCACCCGGTCGGGGGTGGGCCCCTCGCTGAACAGGGCGTTGAGCACGCCTGTGGTCGCCAGGAGCCCGAAGGCGGTGAAGAGGCCGCCCAGCAGGTTGAGCGCGATGGTCGCGACGGTGTCGCGGGGGCTGGCGCGCCAGGCCATGCTCATCGCCTGGCGGACGAGAGACGGGAGGCGCTTGGCGATGGTGAGAAAACCGATCTCGGCCATCGTGTCGTTGTGCGCGTGCCAGTCGGACAGGGAGATCTCGCCCAATTCGAGGGGCTCATCGGCCATACGAAGAGTGTGGACTCGGGCACCGACAGTTTCCTATGGGCGTCGCGTATGCGGACCTGTTACCCATACCTGCTTGACGGGTCCGACCGGAAAGTGGGTTGATGGCCCTACTGACAACGTTGTCAACTCACCAACTCGGGGGTTTGGGAAGGGATGGTGTGCGCATGAGACGACGGTGGATGACAGCCGCCGCGATCACTATGGCAAGCGTGCTGAGCTTGTCCGCCTGTGGCGGTGGTGGTGATCCCGCGGCGCAACCCAGCGCCGGCGCCGGCGGAGACAAGCAGCAGGTCGAGGTCTTCTCCTGGTGGACCGGGCCGGGCGAGGCCGACGGTCTGCAGGCCATGCGGAAGATCTTCGAGCAGCAGAACCCGACGCTCACGTTCTTCGACGCCGCCGTCGCCGGTGGCTCGGGTGACAAGGCCAAGGCGCTGCTGCAGTCGAAGCTGCAGGCCGACACGCCGCCCGACACGTTCCAGGGCCACGCCGGAGCCGAGCTGCAGGGCTACATCAAGGCCGGCGACCTGGAAGAGCTCAACTTCCTGTACGACGAGCTGAAGCTGCGCGAGGCCTTCCCGGAGCAACTCGTCGAGCAGATCAGCGTCGACGGCAAGATCTACTCCGTGCCGGTGAACATCCACCGGTCGAACGTCCTGTGGTTCAACCCGTCGGTCCTCAAGGAGGCGGGCGTCACCGGAGCGCCCAAGTCGATCGACGAGTTCGTCGCCGCCCTGGAGAAGGTCAAGGCCACGGGCAAGATCCCGCTGTCCATCGGCTCGGAGTGGACCGTCACCCACCTGCTGGAGAGCGTGCTGCTCGGCTCGCTCGGCACGGAGGGCTACAACGCCCTGTTCAAGCCGGGTGCGGACTGGAACGGCGCCGCGGTCACCAAGGCGCTGGAGAGCTTCAAGACGATCATGTCGTACGCGGGCGACCCGCAGGACGACTGGCAGCCGGCGGCCAAGCAGGTTGCCGACGGCGAGGCCGCGTTCAACATCATGGGCGACTGGGCGTACGGCTACTTCCACAACCCGCCGGAAGGCGGGCTGGGCAAGGCGTCGAAGACCGACTTCGACTGGGCGCCCTCACCTGGCACCGAGGGCTCGTACCTGTGGCTGTCGGACAGCTTCACCCTGCCCAAGGGCGCGAAGAACCGTGACGGGGCCGTCGCCTGGCTGAAGGTCGCGGCGAGCAAGGAGGGGCAGGACGCCTTCAATCCCCTGAAGGGCTCCATCCCCGCCCGTAAGGACGCCGACCAGTCCCTGTACACCGACTACCTGGCCGACGCGCTGAAGGACTGGTCGGGCAACGAGCTGGCCGGCTCCGTCCAGCACGGCGTCGCGGTGAACCAGCCGTGGCTGGCCGCGATCAACGAGGCGGTCGGGCTGTTCATCGGCACGAAGGACGTGCCCGCCCTGCAGAAGGCCCTGGCCGACGCCGCGACGGCGAACGCCCAGTAGCCGACGGGTACGGCAGGCGTTCCGCGCGCCTGCCGTACCCCTTTTTCGTGAAAGGGAGTGTTTCGTGAGGCGGGCACGCACCTGGCTCCCAGGGCTGCTCCTCGTCGCGCCGTCGATCGTGGCGATCGGCGTGTTCGTGTACGGCATGCTGGGGTGGAACTTCCAGCTGGCCATGACGGACAAGCACGACGAGGTGTCCGAGGGAAACTTCGTCGGGCTGCAGAACTTCATCGACATCTGGGACCAGCCGAGATGGCATCTCTCGGTCAACCACGCCATCGTCTTCACGATCGTGTTCGTGGTCGGCGCGCTGGTGCTGGGCTGGCTGCTGGCGTTCCTGATGGAGAAGGGGATCTGGGGCGAGGGCACGTTCCGGGCGATCTACCTGTTCCCGATGGCCGTGTCGTTCGTCGCCACCGGCATCGTGTGGCGGTGGCTGATGAACTCCGGGATGGAGGAGCGGGCGGTCGGGCTCAACCGGCTGTTCGACGCGATCGGGCTGCCGCAGTGGCAGTGGTTCCGGGACCCGGACTGGGGGATGGCCGCGATGGCGCTCCCCGCCGTCTGGCAGATGTCCGGATATGTCATGGCTTTGTTCTTGGCCGGTTTCCGGGGCGTCCCCGAGGAGCTGCGCGAGGCGGCGCGGGTCGACGGCTGCACCGAGTGGGGCGTCTACCGGCATGTCGTGCTGCCGCTGCTGCGCCCGGTCACCCTCTCGGCGCTGATCATCCTGGGGCACATCTCGCTCAAGGTGTTCGACCTGATCGTCGCCGTCTCCGGCAAGCAGATCATCACCGACGTGCCGGCGGTGTTCATGTGGGTGGCGGTCTTCGACTCCCACGACCCGGCCAAGGGCGCCACCATCGCGTCGTACATCGTGCTCAGCGTGGCCGTGTTCGTGATCCCGTACCTGATCTGGTCCGTGCGTAAGGAGAGGCGTCAATGACGGCGGTGGCAGGGCGCAAGCCCGCCTTCACCTGGGTGCGGCTCGCGGTGCTGATCGCCTTCGTGGTGATCTTCCTCATCCCGATCTACGTCCTGCTGGTCACCAGCTTCAAGCCGCTGACCGAGGCGGACCCCAGCCAGGCGTGGAGCCTCCCGCAGACCTGGACGTTCGAGGCGTGGGGGGTGGCGTGGGAGAAGCTCGCCCCCGGCATGTGGAACAGCGTCCTGCTGGCGGTGCCCGGCTCGCTGCTGTCGTGCGCGTTCGGCTCGATGAACGGCTACGTGCTGTCGAAATGGCGGTTCCCGGGCTCCGACCTGGTGTTCACGCTGTTCCTGTTCGGCATGTTCATCCCCTACCAGGGGGTCATGATCCCGCTGGTGCAGCTCCTGGTGGGGCTGAACGAGGCCACCGGACTGCAGGGCGTCTTCTACGGCGGCCTGCCGGGACTGATCCTGGCGCACGTCGTCTACGGCATCCCGATCTGCACGCTGATCTTCCGCAACTACTACGTCACCATCCCCGACGAGCTCATCGAGGCGTCCCGGGTGGACGGGGCGGGCATGTTGCGGACGTACTGGTCGGTGGTGCTGCCGGTGTCCGCGCCCGCCATCGCGGTCGTCATCATCTGGCAGTTCACCTCGCTCTGGAACGACTTCCTGTTCGCCGTCTTCCTCACCGGCCCGCAGAGCTGGCCCGCCACGGTGATGCTGAACAACATCGCCGGGGCCCAGGCCACGCCCTACAGCCAGCAGATGGCGGCGGCGATCCTGTCCTCGATCCCGACCATGCTCATCTACGTCCTGCTGGGCCGCTTCTTCATGCGCGGCCTGATGGCTGGTGCGCTGAAAGGCTGACCGCCGGGTTCGCGCAGTGCAGCAGCGGCTCGCCGCGGACATACCGCGCCACGTCGGCGGCCACGATCGTGGCCGCCTTCGCGGCCGTCTCCTTGCTCGCGCCCGCCAGGTGCGGGGTCATCACCAGATTCGGTACGGCCAGCAGCCGCGAACCCGCGGGGATCGGCTCCTCCGGGAAGACGTCCATCGCGGCGCCGAACAGGTGGCCGGAGTCCAATGCGTCACACAGGGCGTCGTAGTCCAGCAGCGCACCCCTGGCGCAGTTGACCAGGACGGATCCGGAAGGCATCGCGGCGATCTGCGCGGCGCCGATCATACCGATGGTCTCGGGCGTGGCGCGGGCGTGCAGGGAGACGAACCGGGAGCGGCGCAGCAGCTCGTCCAGCTCGACCCGGCCGGGCACGTCCACGTACGGGTCGTGGACCAGCACCTCCGCGCCGAAGCCCGCCAGCATGCGGGCCACCCGCCGGCCGATCGCGCCGTAGCCGACCAGCCCGACCGTGCTGCCCTCCAGCTCGGGGCCCACGTTGTCATAGCTGTAGTAGTCGCCCCGCCACACGCCGCCGGCCAGGTCGGCGTGCGTCTGCGGGATGCGGCGGGTGGCGGCGAGCAGCATGGCCAGCGTGTGCTCCGCCGTGGCCACCGCGTTGCGGCCGGGAGCGAACGTGACCGCCACCCCCGCCTCGGTGGCCGCCGCAAGATTGGCGTTGACCGGGCCGCCCCGGCTGACACAGAACAGCCTGAGGTCCGGGCTGGCCTTCAGCACCCGGCTGGTCAGCGGGGCCATCTGGGTCACGCACACCTCGACGCCGCGCAGCGCCTCGATCAGCTCGTCCTCCACGTCGGACGCCTCTTCGACCTCGCCCACCCGGCCGAACGGCACCATCGGCCACGGCAGCGTGAGCTCGCTGGTCTCCACCTCACCGGGAACCTCCCGCCTGAGCGCGTCGACGAGCAGGCGGTTCTGCACGAAATGGTCACCTGCGGCAAGAACTCGGGTGGTCAACGAACGGCTCCAATCGGGGAGTTGTACTGCAGCATCGCGGCCCGGTCGCCGCGCAGGCGCAGCTCGGTGATCGCGCAGTTGTCCAGCCGGGGGAACAGCCGCCGGTACTCGCCCAGCGGCACCCCGATCAGACCGCACAGCGCGATCCTGATGGCGGTGGTGTGCGCGACCACCAGCACCCGCTCGCCGGAGCCGGTGGCGATGATGTCGCGCAAGGCCGCCACGAACCGGTCCGCCGCCAGGGCCGGGTCCTCGCCGCCGGGCAGCGGGTTGGCGCCGGGGTCGGCCTCGAAGGCGGCGCGGGCTTCGGGGAAGCGCTCGCGCATCTCGGCGGCGGTGAGCCCCTCGCCCTTGCCGAAGTCCACCTCCCGCAGCCGCACGTCCACCGCGAGCTTGACGCCCGCGGCCTCCGCGCTGGCGGCGGCGGTGATCCGGGAACGGCTCAGCGTGGACGCCCACACGCCGGACAGGCCCGCAGTGGCGGCCCAGGCGGCGAGCCGCTCGGCCTGCTCGTGCCCGCGCGGGGTCAGCTCGATGTCGCTGACCCCGGCGTAGCGGTTCTCGGCGTGCCAGACGGTCTCGCCGTGGCGCACCAGCACCAGGTTCGTCATCGTGCGGTCCTCTCGCGGGCATGGGCGGCGGCTGCCGTGGGCAGCCAGCCACGATCTTCGAGTTCGGCGACGAAGCGCAGGTAGGGCTCGCGGAGGTCGGCCCCGGAGGGGTCGATGACCGCGAGCGTGCGAACCATCCCACCGCCGCTCGCCGTGGTCGTGGTGCCGGTGGTGCCGGTGGTCGTGCTCGCGGCGAGCAGCGCCATGCCCAGGGCGGGCTCGGCGTTCTCGCGCAGCGTCACGGGACGGCCGAGCACGTCCGCCCTGAGCTGGTTCCAGTACGCGCTCTTCGTCGCGCCACCGGTCAGGATGATCTCCCCGTCCACGGGTGCGCCGAGGAGGTCGAGGTAGTCGAAGCAGAGGCGCTCGACGAACGCGGCGCCGCGCAGGATCGCCACATAACGCTCCACGTCGTCGGCGGGCTCGCCGAGGGTGAACCCCTCGGCCCCGGGCGCCGCGAACGGGAACCGCTCGCCACGCGAGACCAGGGGATAGGTGATCGGCAGGAAGCCCGTGGCGCCCCTGGCGTAGCGGGTGGTGGCCTCCTGGCTGAGGGCGGCGAGGTCGCGGCCGGGGAGGTCGCGGGCCAGGACGCCGGCGCCGGTGCTCGACGCCCCGCCCGGCAGCCACGAGCCGTCGGGCGCGCGGTGGGAGTAGACGACGCCGAGCGGGTCGTGGATCAGCTCCTCGGTCACGCCCTTGAGCACCAGCGTGGTGCCGAGCACCGAGTTCCAGCTGCCCGGCCGCAGCGCGCCCGCGCCGAGCTGCGCGGCGCACCCGTCGGTGGTGCCGGCGATCACCGGCGTCCCCTCGGGCAGCCCGGTGGCCTCGGCCGCCGCTGCGCAGACCACGCCCAGCACGCTGCCCGGCCGCACGACGTCCGGCAGGATCCCGGCGGGCACCCCCAGCACGTCCAGGACGTCGTACGGCCAGCGCTCGTCGATCAGGTCGACGCCGGTCTTCAGCGCGTTGCTCAGGTCGGTCGCCACCTCCGCCCCGACCAGCCGGCGATTGACGAAGTCACTCTGATGCGCCACCCGGACCCCGGCACGGCCGCCGGTATGCTGCGCCGGCTGTGCTCCGGCTCGGGAGCCGGGGCGCTCGCGTGCCGGCGGCGCTTCGGCGCGCAGGAGCCACAGCAGCTTGGGCAGCGCCCAGTTGGGCTGCATGCGCTGGTAGCCGAGTCGCTCCCAGACGTGCGCGCCCACGACGTTGACCCGCTCCACCTCCTCGGTGGCGCGCCGGTCGTCGTACATCAGCGCCGGCGTGAGCGGGTCGCCGTGGCCGTCGGTGAGCAGGATCGTGCCGGAGGTGGCGTCCACGGCCACCCCCGCGATCCGGCTCGCGGGCACGCCGGCGAGCGCCTCGCGGGTGGCGGCGGCCAGCTCACGCCACCACTGCTCGGGGTCCTGCTCGTGCCGGGGGCCGTCGCGGTGGCTGGTCAGGGCGCGACTCGCCGCGCCGAGCACCTGCCCGCTCCCGTCGACGGCCATCGCGCGCACGCTCTGCGTGCCGAGGTCGATGCCGATCCAGACGCTCATGTACGGCTCCGCATCTCGGCCAGCAGCGGCCAGGACCGGGAGCCGGTCTCGCGCAGCGCCAGGAAGTCCTGGTAGGCCTCGGCGTAAGGGCCGGGCCCGGGGTGGACGGTCTCACGTAGCCGTACATGATCGTCGGCAGCGGCGCGGACGTTCGCGGCGGCGCCGGTGGCGACCAGGCCGACCAGGAAGGCGCCTCTGGCGCCGACCTCGCTGTCACCGGAGCGCAGCACCGGCAGCCCGGTGACGTCGGCGATGAGCCGGAGCCACAGCGCGCTGGCCGCGCCGCCGCCGCAGACCCGCAGCTCGCGCGGCGGCGGGCCGGAGGCGGCGAGGCAGTCCTGGATGACGAGGGTGAGCCCTTCCAGGACGGCGCGGGCGACGTGCTCGCGGCCGTGCTCGAAGGACATGCCGAGGAAGGCGCCCCTGGCGAGCGGGTCGGAGAACGGGGCACGCTCCCCGGCGGGGGAGAAGTACGGCTGGAAGGCCAGGCCGCGCGCGCCGGGCTCGCTCTGCGCGGCCAGGACGCTCAGCTCGGCCGGGTCGGTCAGGCCGAGCAGGCGGCAGGCCCACTGAACGACCTCGGTGCCGGCGAAGGTGGGGAAGGCGCGCAGGTGGCCGCCCGGCAGCGCGATCGTGATGCCGACCGGGTCGCCGTCCAGGTCGGGCCGCTCGACCAGGCTCTCCACGCAGAGGGTGGTGCCGAGGATGGCGCACGCCTGGCCGGTGCGCACCGCGCCGGAGCCGAGCGCGGTGGCGGCGATGTCGTACGGCGCCATCACCACGGGGGTGCCTGCGGGCAGGCCGAGCAGCGTGGCCGCGTCCGGGGTCAGTCCGGCCACCCGGTGCGCGTCGTCGCGCACCTCGGGCAGCAGCCGGGCGGCCCAGTCAAGGCCGAACAGCGCCAGCAACTCGGGGGAGTAGCGGCGGGAGCGCAGGTCCATGAAGGGGGCCGAGGCGTCGGACTCGTCGGCGGCGAGCTCGCCGGTCAGCCGGGAGAAGATCCATCCTCCGCAGGTGAGGTTGGCCGCCGAGCGCTCCAGCCGGGCCGGGTCGTGCTCCTTCAGCCAGGTCAGGATGGCATGCGGCAGCCCGGAGGCCGCCGAGGAGCCGTTGGTCCTGAAGGCGCGCTCGGCCAGCCCGGACCGATTCCAGGCGTCGACCGTGGCCGCCGCCCTGCCGTCGTTCCACAGGATGGCCGGGCCCGTCGGCTCACCGGCGGCGTCGACCAGCCAGCAGCCGTCGCCCTGCGCGGTCACCGCGACGAAGTCGACCGAACCGTCGATCTTGCTGCGGAGCTCGGCGGCGACGCCGCGCACCGTGCGGACGACCGCGTCCCAGACCGCGCCCATGTCCTGCTCGGCCTGGCCGGGCGCGGGCCGGGACACACTGGTCCGGTGCCGGACCACGGCGGTCTCGGCGCCGGAGTCGGCATAGCCGACGGCCTTGATCACCGTGGTGCCGGCGTCGACGCAGATGGCCGCCATCAGGCCCTGCCGTGTGAGGTCCTCGACCGGCGTGAGACGGAGTCGACGACCACCGCCAGCAGCAGGACGGCCCCGGTGACCATGAACCTGATGGACGAGTCGAGGTTCAGCAGCGTCAGGCCGCTGGAGATCGACTGGATGACGATGATGCCGAGCAGCGCCCCGAACGCCGTGCCGCGCCCGCCGAACAGGCTCGTCCCGCCGATCACGGCGGCGGCGATGGCGTTGAGGTTGACGTCGCCGCCGCCGCTGCTCTGGTTGGCGGCGGCCAGCCGGGCCGCGGCCAGGATGCCGCCCACCGCCGCGAAGGTGGAGCAGAGCACGAACACGGAGGTGAAGACGGCTTTCACGTTGATGCCGGCCCGGCGGGCCGCCTCCACGTTGCCGCCGACCGCGTAGACCGACCTGCCCCACTTCGTCCGCGACAGCAGGTAGTGCATGATCAGGACGAGGGCCACGAAGAAGACGAACATCCAGCCGACGCCGCGCGTCTGGCCGAGGTACCAGACCAGGAAGGCCAGCGCCACCAGCAGCGCCGCGCTGCGCAGCACGAGCGCGGACAGGCTCATGGACGACAGTCCCGCCTTGCGGCGCTCCCTGGCGTGCAGCCATCCGCTGGCGAACAGCCCACCGGCCGCGAGCACGGCGAAGGTGTACGAGAGCCAGGCCGGCACGAAGGCGAGCTGGGCGAAGTTCACCAGGCCCGAGTCGAACGGCAGGTTGATCGAGCCCTTGGTGCCGAGCACGTAGAGCTGCAGCCCCAGGAAGCCGAGCAGCCCGGCGAGCGTGATGACGAAGCTCGGCACCCCGAACCGGTTGAACAACTGGGCGTACACCCAGCCGATCACCGCGCCCAGGACGACGGCGGCCAGGATGGCCACCCAGACGGGCAGCCCCTCGCTGACGAAGAGCACCGCCAGCGCCGCCCCCGACAGGCCGCTGACCGAGCCGACCGACAGGTCGATCTCGCCGACGAGCAGCACGCAGACGATGCCCAGCGCGATCACGCCGACGGCGGCCGACTCCAGGGTGAGGTTCACCAGGTTCGCGCTGGACAGGAAGATCGGGTTGAGGATCTGCAGCACGGTCCAGATGACGACGAGGCCGACCACGACCGGGATCACGCCGAGGTCGCCCGCACGGGCCCGGTCGACCACGTCGGTGAGCGCGCCGCGCAGGCCCCCGCCGCTGCGCAGCCGCTCGTCCTGGCGGTCGGTGGTCATCGTGCTGTTCACGAGGGCGATCCTTCCTTCTGGTCTTTCCCCCGGCGCGCCACCCGCCGCGTCACCGCGTTGTCGGTGGCGCCGGTGATCGCGGCGATGATGTCCTCCGAGCTGACGTCCTCGACGTCGAACACCCCGTTGTTACGGCCCAGCCTGAGCACCACCACCGTGTCGGCCACGGCCTTCACGTCCACCATGTTGTGGCTGATCATGATGACGCCGTGGCCGTTCTCGCGGAGCCGCTCGATCAGGTTGAGCACCTCGGCGGTCTGGGCGACGCCCAGGGCGGCGGTGGGCTCGTCCAGGATGATGATCTTCGGGTCGCCGAGCAGCGACCGGGCGATCGCCACCGTCTGCCGCTGGCCGCCGGACAGGGCCGCCACCGGCACCCTGACGCTGGGGATCTTCGCCGAGAGCTGGCGGAGCAGCTCCCACGAACGGGTCTCCATGGCCACGTCGTTCAGCCTGAGCGGGCGGATCTCCTGGCCCAGGAACAGGTTCTGGATGACGTTGAGGTTCTCGCACAGCGCGAGGTCCTGGAAGACGGTGGCGATGCCCAGCTTGTGGGCCGCCGCCGGAGTGGGGATCTGCACCGCCTGCCCAGCGAACGTGATCGTGCCCGTGTCCGGCGGGTGCACCCCCGAAAGGATCTTCACCAGCGTGGACTTGCCCGCGCCGTTGTCGCCGACGATGGCCACGACCTGGCTCGCGGCCACGTCGAGGGAGATGTCGGTCAGTGCGGCGACCGCTCCGAAGGTCTTGCTGATCCCGCGCAGGGACAGGACGCTGTCCGTCTGCTGAGTGGGCGACACGGAACTCCCCCTACTTGATGCCGAGCTCGGCGCAGCCGTCGGCGTACTCGGCGGTGCAGACGTCGGCGGCCTTCATGATGCCGCTGTCGAACAGCACTTCCTTGATGTTCTCCTTGGTCACCACCGTGGGGACGAACAGCTCCGACGGGGTGTCGAAGAGCGTGTCCTTGCCCGCGGGCTTCTGGCCCTGCATGAACTGGTAGGCGACGTCGGCCGCGGCCTCGGCCACGATCTTGATCGGCTTGGAGATGGTGTTGTACTGGTCGCCCTTGATGATGCGCTGGGCGGCGGCCACCTCGGCGTCGTTGCCGGTGACCGGCGGCACCTTCTTGCCCGCGGCCTTGAAGGCGGAGATCGTGCCGCCGCCGGTGCCGTCGTTGGCCGCGACCACGCCCACGATGTCGTCGCCGAACTGGGTGATCTGGCCGCTGACCCAGGACTGCGCCTTGGCCGGCTCCCAGTCGGGGGTGTCGTACTCGGCCAGCAGCTTGAAGCCGCTGGGGTCGATCGCGCTGTGGATGCCCTTCTTGATCAGGCCGGCCGCGGCGTCCGTCGGCGAGCCGTTCACCTGGAGGAGGCCGCCCTCGGCCTTCTCCTCCTTGAGGTGGTCGACGAGCGACTGGCCGATCATCGCGCCGATCTTCTCGTTGTCGAAGGAGATGTAGTAGTCGGCCGGCTTGGCGGGGATGGGTCGGTCGTAGGCGATCACCGGGACCTGCTGCGCCTGCGCGGTCTGCACGATGGTGGCCGCCGCCGCGGAGTCGACCGGGTCGATCACGATGGCCTTGACGCCCTGCGCGAGCGCGGAGTTCGCCTGCTGCTGCTGCTTGGCGGCGTCGGAGTCGGCGTTCTGGTAGATGACCGAGCAGCTCGGGCAGAGCTGCTTCATCTTGGCCTCGAAGAGCGGCTTGTCCTGCAGCTCGTACCTGGTCGAGGCGAGGTCGGGCATGAGGAAGGCCACCTTGGCGTTCTCCACGGCCGCGCCGCTGCCGGTGGGCGCGGCCGCGTCACCGCCGGTGGAGTCGGAGCCGCATGCGGCCAGCGCCGAGGTCGCCAGGACCGCCACTGCGGCGAACGCGGAGGTCCGCATCTTGGTTCTGTTCACGGGATCTTTCCTCACTCGCTTCGTCCTCACGGACGATCCATTGCGTCGCGTTCCCCCGAGTGCGACCCGGGACGCCCCTCACAGCAGGTCACGTCCTGTGATGCACTTCACGCTAGCGCGATGGCGGAACATTTGTCCAGCACGGATGTTCACACTGTTGGCATGGAGATGGTCCCGAGTTAACCCGAAGGGGGTTGCTCAGCGGGCCGCCACGAGGAGGCTCTCGGCCGTCAGCGCGTCGGTGACCAGATGGTTGAAGTAGCCGCCCTTGGCCCCGGCGATGATCGACAGGACCTTCTCCGCCCCGACCGCCACGGCGATCGAGCACGGGATCCGCCGCAGCTCCTCCAGCCCGGTCGCGACCAGGCGCTCGCTGCCCGGATAGCCCACCGGCTCACCGTCGCGGTCGTAGAAGCGGGAGCACACGTCGCCCACGGCCTGGCGCAGGCTCGGCGCGTCGCGCGGCACGAACGCGGGCACCACCTGCCGCATCAGCGGCGGCGAGCCGACGCCCACGATCGCGCACTTGGCCTGCGCCCACAGGTCCATCACCCGGCGCACCGACGGCTCGTGCTGCAGCGAGTAGAACAGCTCGGGCCCCGGCAGCGCAGGCGCGTAGAGGTAGCTGGGCACGCCGCCGAGCCGCTCGGCCAGCAGCCGGGTGGCCTCGTTGGTCTGGAACCAGGGCTGCGGATCCTGCTGGCCGCCCACGGCCGGGGCGATCGTCACGCCGGGGAAGTGGCCGAGCCCCTCGCGCGCGCACTCGTACACCGTGCTGCCCGACGACACCAGCACCACGTCGCCCGACTCCAGCCCCGCCCCGGCCAGCGCCTTGGCCAGGCCCGGGGCGAGCAGCGGGCCCAGCGCCGGGCCGCTGACCTTGGGCACCAGGTAGACACGCTTCAGCGACAGGGCCTCGGCGACCTCGCCGGCCAGCGGGCCCTCGGCCAGCGCGGCGGGCCGGTGCACCCGGATCTCGACGATGCCCTGCCTGCGAGCCTCGGTCAGCAGCCTGCTCACGGTCGCCCTGCTCACGCCGAGCCGTTGGGCGATGTCGGCCTGGGTGGCGTCCTGGAGGTAGTACTGCGACGCCGCCGCGTACATCAGCTCCTGGGGGAAGCGGGCTTCCTGGGTGATGTCAGCGGCATTCATGCGCGCGCTCCCTGGCTATGAACGATTGTGCTGAACGGATGCGCAACGACTATACCTTCGTGCTCTCCGAGTGAAGGGTAGCGATTTCGTACATCGTCCTTGCCGCCGACCCTGGCCGCATCCTCGCCGCATCCTCGTCCGCCGGTCGGTCACGCGAGGGAGCCGGCCACCAGGGCGTCGCCCAGCGGGGTGCGCGCGTACAGCACGCTACGTCCGGTGCGGGTGCCGCTGATCAGGCCCGCGCCGCGCAGCGCCGCCACGTGGCCGCCGGTGCCGCCGAGGCTCTGGCCGAGCAGCGCGGCCAGGTGCGTGGTGGTGGCGGGGGTGGCCAGCTCGGTGAGGACGCGGGCGCGCGAGCGCCCGAGGAGCGTGGCCAGCCCCGCGCCGGCCCCCGGCGGCTCCGCGGCGATGCCGCGCGCCGGATAGAGCAGCGCGTACGGCCACGCCTCCTCCAGGTAGGCGCCGACACTGGCGGTGAACACCGACGGCAGGAAGAGCAGCCCTTTGCCGCCGAGGCGGTGCCTCTCGTCACGCTGGCCCATCATGATCGCGATGTGCCCGTCCTCATGCCAGCGGACCTGCGAGCTGAGATCGTCGAGCGCCGCTCCCCAACCGGCGGTGACCAGCCGCCCGGCACGCTGCACCACGTCGCGCTCCAGGATCGCGTGGAAACGCGGCCAGCTCTCGGCGAGGATCCGCGTCCAGAGCGCTTCGAAGGCGTCGGCGATCAGCCGCACCACGTCCGGCCCGAACAGCAGCTCCCTGACCTCGGTGGGCACGGGAGGCCTGGCCGCCAGCACCGCCGAGATCTCCCGGTGCGCCACGGCGAGCGGGGTCGCGCGCATCGCGGCCAGCTCCACCTCGAACGGCACGCTCGTCCCCGACGGCGGAGGCGCGATGAAGTCCACGTTCGCGCTGCCCATGTTGCCGGAGATCACCGCGGTCGCGCGCAGCGCGGGGTGCCTGCGCGCCAGCTCTTCGTACGGCCCGCGCCGGCGCTCCACCCACCGCCGGTGCACGCCGGCCGCGGTCCGGCCCTCCAGTACCCACTGCGCGTGCATGGTCTCGATCAGCGGGGAGATGGCGAACCTGCTGGCCGCCACGTCCTGCGGGGTGACCTCGATCCTGAACACCACCTTTCGGTTATATCCGAAAGCTTCGCCCGGCGGCACCTGCCGCCCGCAGCATCGGATGCGTCCCTTCCACCGACGTGAGGAGAATCGTGTCCACAGAGCGCGGCGCCACCTACGGTGAGGTGTTCGCCGTCCGGGAGTTCCGGGTGCTGTTCGGTAGCTTCGCGCTGCTCGTCTCCGGCGACTCCATCAAGATGCTGGCGCTGTCGGTGCTGGTGTACGCCCAGACGGGGTCACCCGGACTGTCGGCCGCCGCCTACATGGCCGGCTGGCTGCCCTACATCGCCGGCGGGATGTTCCTGCTGTCGCTGGCCGACCGGCTGCCGCCCCGGGCCGTCATGATCGTGGGCGAGCTGGTCAGGATGGTGGTGTGCCTGCTGCTCGCCTTCGCCGGGCTGCCGGTCTGGGCGATGCTGGCGCTGGTGCTGGTCACCGGGCTGTTCTCGCCGGTGTTCGGCGCCGCGCGCAGCGCGCTGCTGCCCGACGTGCTGCCGGGGGACGCGTTCGTGCTGGGCCGCTCGCTCCTGGGCGTCACCTCGGCCGGCGCACAGGTCGCCGGCCTGGCCGTCGGCGGCGCCTTCCTGGCCGTCGCCGGCCCGCACGGCGCCCTCGCGGTGACCGCGGGGCTGTCGGCGTTCGGGGCGATCCTCCTCCGGTACGGCCTCCCGTACCGGCCTGCCCGCCAGGGAAGAGTGAGCGGGTCCCGTACGAGCGAGGTGGGCGGGGAAGGGGCGGTGCGGGCCACGTTGCGGGTCAATCGGCTGTTGCTGGCCGATCGGCGGGTGCGCGGGCTGCTGCTCGCCTCCTGGCTGCCGCCGCTGTGCCTGGCCGGAGCGGAGGCGATGATCGTGCCCTACCTGGGCGGTCAGGGGCAGGCGGGGGTCGTGCTCGCGGCGGCCGCGTGCGGGATGGCGGTCGGTGAGTTCGCCGTCGGCAGGTTCGCGGCCCCGGCGCTGCGCGAACGGCTGTCGCTGCCGCTGGCGGCGCTGCTCGGGATCCCGTGGCTGGGCTTCCTGGCCGCGCCCGGTGTCGGCTGGGCCGCGGTGCTCGCGGCCACGGCGGCGGCGGGGCTGGCCTACCAACTCGGCCTGCAGCGGCGCTTCGTGGACGCGGTGCCGGAGGAGGTGCGCGGGCAGGCGTTCGGCCTGCTGTCCACCGGCCTGATGACCGGGCAGGCCATCGGGGCGGCGCTGGTGGGCGTGCTCGGCGAGCTGTTCTCCCCGCGGCTCGCGATCGTCGCCGCGGGTGGCGCGGCCGTCCTGATGGCGCTCGCCCTGTCCAGAGCCCTGCGCCCCGAAGCCCTGCCGACCCCTGCCCCGGCTTCCAACGTCCCCTCGGCCGGATAGCTCTCCCAGTGGCCCCTCAAACCGGAAGTTCGCCCGAGCCCCGGGTGATCAGGCGCACCGGGAGCAGCGGATGCTCCGACGGTCCCGTGTCACCGTGCATGCGGCGGAACAGCAGCTCGGCCGCCACCCGGCCCATCTCCGCCGGATCCTGGGCCACCACCGTCACGCCGGGCACGAGCAGGTCCGCCAGCTCGAAGTCGTCGAACCCGACCAGCGCCGGCAGCCGGCCTGCCAGCGCCCGCAGCACGGTGACCGTGAGCCTGCCGTTGCCGGTGAACAGCGCGGTGGGCGGCGCGTCGAGGGCCAGCATGCGCTCGACGTCGGCGCGTACGCCCGCCGGCGACGGCGTCCGCATGGCGACGAGGCGCTCGTCGAACAGGTGCCCCATGGCGGTGCGGAAGCCGTGCAGCCGCCGGGCGGCGGTGAAGATGGACGGCTCGTCGCCGAGGAAGGCGATCCGGGTGTGCCCGTGCGCGAGCAGGTGGCGGGCCGCCATGCCCGCCCCGCCGGCGTTGTCGGTGAGCACGGTGTCGACGTCCAGGCCGGGCCCCGGCGGCCGGTCCACGAACACCGCCGGCGTGCCGGCTTCGAGCTCGGGCCGCAGGTAGGAGTGGTCGGCGCCGGCCGGCACCACGATCAGCCCGCCCACCCGCCGGGCGCAGAAGGCCCCCACCAGCTCACGCTCCCGGGCGGGATCCTCGCTGGACGAGCCGCTCAGCAGCAGGCAGCCGTACCCGGTGGTGATGTCCTCGACCGCGCGGCTCAGCACGGCGTAGAACGGGTCGGCGGAGTCCTCGATGACCAGTCCGACGGTCGCGGTACGGCCTCTGCGCAGCACGCTGGCACTCTCGTTGCGGCTGTAGCCGAGCAGTTGGATGGCCTCGCGCACGCGTTCGGCGGTGCCGGGGTGGACGCCCGGCTCGCCGTTCACCACCCGGGACACCGTCTTGAGCGCCACGCCCGCCGCCGAGGCGACGTCCTTCATCGTCGGTCTCACTCCTGGATCCTTCCTTACCCGCCCACCGCAGACAACGTTGTCAAGGGCCTGTGCCAGAGTAAGTCGCTATGGCGTGGAGATCCGCACTGCTCATGGCCGGTTTCGTGCTGGCCGCCCTCAACCTGCGCCCGGCGATCGCGGGCCTCTCGCCGCTGCTCGACGAGATCATGAGAGACGTCGGTCTCACGCCCGGGGCCGGCGGCGCCATCACCACCGTCATGATCGTCTGCCTGGGGGTGTTCGGTCCGCTCGCCCCGCTCCTGGCCAGGCGGATCGGGCTGGACCGCACCCTGCTGCTCGGGCTGCTCGTTCTCGCCGCCGGCATCGCACTGCGCAGCCTGGACGGGCCGCTCATGCTGTACGCGGGCGCCGCCGTCGCGGCCACGGCCATCGCGGTGATGAACGTCATCATGCCCGGCGTGGTCAAGCAGCACTTCCCGGCCCGGGTGAACCTGATGACCGGCGTCTACGTCTCAGCCATCGTGGGCGGGGCCGCCATCGCGTCGGGCGCGCTCATCCCGATGGAGCGGCTCACCGGGCTCGACTGGCGGGGCGTCTCGGCGCTGCTGGCCGCGCCCGCGCTGGCCGCCGCGCTGCTCTGGCTGCCGCAGGCGTTCCGCCGGCACACCAGCCCGCCGCGCGACGGGCCCAGCGCGTTCGGCCTGCTGCTGCGCAGCAGGGTGACCTGGTACGTGACCGCGTTCATGGGCCTTCAGTCGTTCACCTTCTACGTCATGCTCGCCTGGCTGCCGACGATCTTCCTGGAGGCGGGCATCCCGGCCGACCAGGCCGGCTATCTGCTGAGCGTGACCACCGTCGTCCAGGTGGGCGCCACGCTCGTGGTGCCGATCCTGGCGGGCCGGCGACGCTCGCAGGTGTCGTACGTGTACCTCTCGTCGGTGCTGACCGCCGCGGGCTACCTGGGCGTGCTGCTGGCTCCGGCCACGCTGCCGTGGCTGTGGATGATCGTGCTGGGGGTCGGGCAGGGGGCCTCGTTCGCGCTGGCGTTGCTGATCATCGCGCTGCGCCCGGCGAATCCGGGGCTGGTCACGGCGCTGTCCGCGATGGCCCAGTCGGTGGGTTATCTGCTCGCCGCGCTGGGGCCGGTGCTGTTCGGGCTGCTGCGGGAGGTATCCGGCGGATGGTGGGCGCCGCTGGCGTTCGGGGTGGTCGTGGTGGGGGTGCAGACGGTCGCTGGCTGGTTCGCCGGGCGCCCTGCTACCTTAGGTAAGCCTTACCTGTAGATGGAGGAACGCGGCGTGCTGACCGAGCTGCTCGAGCGTTTGGCCGCCGAGCGCGGTGGTGTCCTCGGTGTCGAGCCGAAGCTGGTCATCGACCCGGACGACAGCTGGACACCCGTCTCGGAGCTCGTGCGGGAGCCGTACACACTGCTCGGAGAGCTGGTGGACGTGACCGCCACCCGCTGGAACGCGCCACGGCACGTCGGCGCGGCGCTGCTGTGGAAGACCTTCTCCTACTGGCACACGATGCCGCTGGCGCTCGGCTGGGCGCTGGACGGGCGCATCCCGGTCATGCGGCTGGCCGACACCTGGTTCAAGCAGTCGGAGGCCGGGGTGACGATCGCGGCCACGGACGTCACGTGGGCCTCCGGCACGAAGGCGATCGGGGACGTGCTCGCCGAGGCGCAGGCGCCTCTGATCAAGGTGCTTAGCGGGATGGCCAAGGTGGGGGAGCGGACCCTGTGGGGCTCGACCGCCGAGGCGTTCGCGCACCCCCTGACCCAGATCATGCCGGGCGACTACATGGCGCTGCTCCAGCAGGTCGGCAAGCCCGTCGACGGGCTGGTCGAGCCCGCCGACGACGCCTACTTCCGCAGGACCTGCTGCCTGTGGGTCACCCTGCCGGACGCGGAGGCCTGCGGAAGCTGCTGCGTGCTCAGGCCACGGCGCTCCCCGACTCCGTGAGCGTCGCCGTGGCGGCGTTGTCCATGGGCCTCAGCTCGTCGGCGTAGCTCACCGAGACGCGGCGCATGACGCCGGTGTTGTCGATGGAGTACTGGCCGAGCCGCCACAGCGGCGGTGAGTAGGCGTGGATGGAGACGCTGTGCTCCACCGCGCCGGTGAGCCGGTGGATGTGGTCGGGGCCGAAGGAGAACGACTGTCCCTCGCTGACCACGGTCTCCAGGTGCTCGCCGCCGATGCGCGGGTTGCACTCCAGCAGTGCCCCGCTGACGACGTGCACCGCGCCGGAGGACAGGTCGTGGTCGTGCCAGCCGGTGTCGTCCTCGGGCCGCCAGCACAGCAGCCACACGTCGATGTAGGCGTCCCGGTGGAGGGAGGCGTAGTGCCTGCCCCCGTCCGCGGGGAAGTTCACCTGGTCCTGCCATCGGGCGGGGTCGGCCGCCAGACGGTTCACCAGCGCGCGCAGCTCACGCCGGTCGAGCGTGCGTTCGGGGAGTGCGGGGCTCCCATCCTGGCTGCCGTGCTGCTCGTTCACGGACGAGTCTCCTTCCTGCCGAGTAGGCGACGTGGGTTGGTGACGCGGATGGCATGGGCGGCGGCCTGGCCGAGGCCGGGGTCGGGGGCGGTGGCATAAGGGGCGTCGGAGCCGTTGACGACTACGTCGACGCCGAGCTCGCGGACGATGGCGTCGATCGCCCGGGGGCCGTAGGAGGAGGTCTCCACGTAGCAGCCGGGATCGACCTCGCCCCGGCCGCCGCCGCCTCTGGACATGAGCCGCTCGGAGTGCAGCGGGGCCAGGCCGGCCAGCAGGGCGAAGCAGACGCGCAGTCGCGGGTGCCTGGGCCTGACGGCGACGTGGAAGTGGTGCCACGCCTGGTGCAACTGCTGGACGTACGGGACCACGGCAGGCCACCAGGGCGGCGCGCCCGGGGGCGTGGCGCACGGGCCGGGATGCACGAACAGCGGCAGGTCCCGGTCGGTGAGCACCTCCAGCAGCCGGTCGTCGAACGCCGCCGTCGCGGGTTGCTGCAGCCCGGCGAAGCCCCGGTCCAGGTCCTTGGCGAGCCGTTCGGGATCGGGCTCGCTGTGGCAGGTGGCGGCCCAGGCGCCGAACGGCTCGGGCAGCGCCAGCGCGCCGTCGTGGTAGGCGTCGATCAGCGGCCAGGCCTCGCCGGGCGGCAGCGACTCGATGCCGAGCGGGCTGGAGAGGGAGACCAGCGCCAGCTCCAGGCCCGTGGTGTCGCGGTGCTCGTGGGCCGCGGGGTCGACCTGGTAGGGAGGTTCGCCGTCGAGGAGCAGCGTCCAGCCGTCGAGGCGGGGCGGGGAGGTGCGGCGGCGCAGGGCGTCGACGAACGCGTCGGTCCACAGGTGCTGGTGCACGTCGATGCTCATGATCACGCCTTCCCCTATTTCCTACCTACTTTATAGGTAAACCCTTCGGTCCCGGAATCGGTCGGGTGAACCGGTTCACTGATACGGTTCAGTGAAGCGCTTCACAAGGAGGATTGTCAACGTCGTGCATCAAGTGGCCGTCCTCGCACTTCACCCGCCCTGGCTGTCGGTGTCAGCGAATAAGGTTGCGGAATGGCTCGCAAGAGAGCGACGATCCGGGAAGTGGCCCAGGCGACCGGCCTGTCACCGGCCGCCGTCTCCTACGCGCTGCGTGGTCTGCAGGTCTCCGAGGAGACGATGGAGCGGGTCCGCGCGGCGGCCGCCGAGCTGGGTTACGAAGCCGACCCCATCGCCAGGGCCCTGGCCAGCGGCCGCACCGGCATGATCGGCCTGCTCTGCGGCTCGCTGGAGGACCTCTGGCAGCAGTCGCTCGCCGTCGGCATCAGCCGTGGCCTGCGGGAGAAGGACCGCTACGCGCTCATCCTCGACGCCGTCGGCGACCCCGCCCGCGAGCAGGCCCTCGCCCAGCAGCTCCGCGACCAGCGCGTCGACGGCATGATCGTGCAGCCGATCGACCCCGCCGCGCCCTTCTGGGCACAGCTGTGCGAGTCGCTGCCGGTGGTCGCGATCGGCGACTCCCTGGCCGGCACCGCCGGTGAGGTCATCTTCGACAACCGGCGCGGCGTCACCCTCGCCCTGGAGCACCTGCGGGCGCTCGGCCACCGCCGCATCGGCGTCCTCACCTCCACCCGCGCCAGCACTCCCGACCGCCCGGCCGACGTGCACGTCACGGCCGAGGGCGAGCGGCTCGGCCTGGACCTCCGGGTCGCCACCGCCCAGCACGGCCTGGCCGCCGCCACCCAGGCGGCCCACGACCTGCTCGCCGAGGACCGGCCGAGCGCCGTCTTCTGCTTCGCCGACTCGATCGCCTACGGCGTCTACGCCGCCGCCGGCGAGCTGGGGCTGTCCATCCCCGGCGACATCTCGGTCATGGGCTACGACGCCCACCCCATGTCCGGCCTTCTCACACCGGGCCTGTCCACCGTCGACTGGAACATCGACGGCATCGTCCGGGCGGCCGTCCGCCTGATGGCCGCCGCCGCCGACGGAGGCGCCCGCCGCCGCCGGGTCGTCCAGCAGCCCACCCTCCGCCAACGAAGCTCCGTCGCCGACCTGACAGGCCTTTAGCGGCCGTGCAGGGCCTGGCGGGCTGTTTCCAGGTCGGTGGTGAGGGGGGTGTCTGGTTTCGGGCCGTGCAGGGCGCGGGCGGCGGCGGTGTGTTCGCAGGCCAGGACGATCTCCAGCGGCTCCACGCAGCGCAGGGCGTGGCGGGCCGCCTGGGTGGCGAAGCCCGCGTGATCTTCCGCGCCCAGGGAGATGACCGCCGTGCCCGTGGTGACCGGGGTGGCGAGGTGGCGCAGCTCCGCCAGGGCGTCCTGGGCCACGTACTCCAGGATGAGCGCCCCCGAGCCGCCGGGCCGGTCGGCGAGGAACGGCAGCAGGCCGGTGAACTCGGGGTTCATCAGCGTCGCCAGGCGGGCCGTGCTGAGCTGCGCCACCTGGACGAGCGCGGCGCGCAGCGTGTCCAGGGTCAGGGCCACGGGGGCGGCGTGGAAGTTGCCGTTGTGCCAGGCGAGCGAGCCGGCGATGAGCGGGTTCTCCGACGCCGAGTTGAGGTCCGTCTCGATCACCGTCTCGGCGCGGTCCAGCGCGTCCATGGCCGCGCCGTGCACCTGGGCGAAGGCGCGGTAGCCGTACGGGTCCTGGACGCGGGGGCTCGGGCCCTGGGGGAGCAGGGCGCGCAGCCGGGCGGCCACGACCGCCTGCCCGGGATGGGGGCGCGCCTCCTGCACGGCGGCCGCCAGCGGCTCGGCCGAGGCGTCCACGGCGGTGAAGGAGCGCGCGGCCCCGTCGACGGCCGCTTCGAGCAGCAGGCGCAGCCGGTGGCAGGCGAGCGCCGCGTCGCCCAGCGTGGCGGCGCCCGAGCTGATGAACGGCAGCGCATCGCCGTCCCCCAGCGCGTATCGGGGAGGGGAAGTGGTGCCGTGAGCAGGGACGGGCGAGGAAGTGCCGGTGGTGGGGTGATGTTGCCAGTCGAGCTCGCCGAGCAGGCACAGGCCGGTGGTGGCCAGGGCGGTCAGGTCGCCGGTGCCGATGGCGCCGTAGGTGCGCACCGGCGGGGTGAAGCCGTCGTTGATGGCCTGCGCCAGCACCGGCAGCACGCCGGGGTCGACGCCCGAGCCGCCCACCAGGAGCTGGTTGAGCCGCACGACCAGCATCGCCCTGGCCCGTTCGGGCGCGACCAGCGGCCCGGCGCCGCACGCGTGGCTGCGCAGCAGGGCCCGCCCGCCCTGCTCGACCGGGACGCCCTTGTTGGCGCCCACTCCGGTGCCGCGCCCGTACACGACACCGGTGAGCCGCTGGGCGGCGGCCCACGCGGCGCGGGCCCGGTCCGTGCCGGAGATCGTGACCCGGGCCTGGCCGTGGGCGACCGCGTGCACCCGTGAGCAGGTCAGCCCGGCGCCGCCGATGTCCACAGGGGTGTCAGTCGCCGTCGGGGATGAACAGGCTGAGCAGCCAGCTGACCACGCTGATGATGATCGCGCCCAGGACGGCGCTGGGCCAGAAGTCGTCGACGTGGAACGGGATGTCGAACTGCCCGGAGATCCAGCTGGTCAGCAGCAGCATGCCCGCGTTGATGACCAGCAGGAACAGCCCCAGGGTGAGCACGATGAGCGCACAGCCCAGGGCTTTGACGATGGGCCGGACGATGGCGTTGACGAGGCCGAAGATCAACGTCACGATCAGCAGCGTCCCCCAGTATTCGGGGGAGTAGGCCTTCGTGGTGATGTCGATGCCGTCGAGAAGCTGGATGGCGACCCAGAGAGCGGCAGCAGCCGCCAGGGTGCTGATGATGAATCTCACGCTGGATGATCCTCCCACGGTGACAGGCACTCCGACCCTACGTGCCGGCCGATCACTTTGCGTTGTCCTGGAGTGGACCCGTGTTTCGGACGGCTCTCGCGGGATAGGTCGGTCGGGAGGGAGAGGAGCGAGATGGACGCCACTGGTCTCGAGTCGCTGTCGGCGAGCGAACTGCACGATCGCGCCGTGCGCTACGCCGTGCACCACGGGGATCTCGGGTTCCTGTGGAACCTGCTGAAGGTGATCCCGGCGGCCGAGGCCGCGACGGGCAGGGAGACGACCGCCGACCTCAGCCGCGTCTCGGCGCTGCTCAGCGACGCCATCGCCGCCGGTGAGGGAGACCTGGGCGAGGCACTGCGGCCGGTCTATCTCGACTATCTCCGCAAGCACCCCGACGCCTAGCCGTACGGTCAGGCCCGTTCGGTCAGGCCCGCTGCCTGAGCCGGACGCTCGCCGTCCTGACCTGCGTGCCGGGCACGGCCAGCCGGGACAGGGCGCCGCGTACGTACCTGGTGAAGTGGCGTGGGCCGGCCAGCACCACCTCGCGGTCGGCGATGTCGGGCACCTCGCGCCTCAGCCCGGAGGCGCTCAGCCGCTCCTTGGCCCTGGGGTCGTGCTCCTGACCGACGACCAGCACCAGACCGTACCTGTCCTGAAGCTCGCGCAACTCGTCGGTGATCCGCTCGGTGCGGTAGACCGCGACGGTGCTCTGGCCGCGCTCGGCACGGTCGGCCAGCAGGGTGCGCAGCGTCCCCGGGTCCAGGTCGGTGGCGATGAGCAGCGTGCCCCTGGTCCCGGCGGCGCCGCCGTGGCTCCAGACCGCCATCACCGACGCCACGCCGTACACCAGCAGGGCGGTGAGGGTCACCGGCGAGGGGGAGGCCGCGCTGAGGTGGTACGCGACGAGCAGCGTGCCCGCCAGATAGGCGGCGAGCCGCAGGCGTCGCCCGGCCCGCGCGGACCGCAGGCGGTCGGCGGACCTGACGACGATCAGGCCGAGCGCGACCAGCAGCGCCGCGCCGGCGTAGGCGGCGGGCTGCCACGCCTGGCCGTAGCCGGGCTGGACGGCGCCGAACTCGGCGACCGCGACACCGCACCAGAAGAGAACCGGACCCTTGGATCTCGCCTCGCTAGCCATGTATCGAACCATGCGCGCCGAACATGAGAGCTGTCTGAGTAAGGTCTAAAACATGGCTAACGTGCGTGTGGAGCGGACCGACGACGGCGGATTTCGGGCGACGAACGACCGTGGCGCGGAGGTGCGCCTGGGCAGCAACGCGGAGGACGGTGTCTTCACACCGGTGGAGTTGCTGCTGGCCGCCGTGGGCGGGTGCAACATCGTGACCGTGGAGCCGTTGACGGCCAAGCGCGGCCACCGGCTCGTCCGGCTCGCGATGACGGTGGGCGCGGACAAGGTCGAGTCCAACCGGCTGGGCCCGGTGACCGTGACCTACGACGTCGAACTGCCCGCCAAGGAGGCCGACGAGGTCTTCCGCGCCGTGGCGGAGCGGGTGCACGAGAAGTACTGCACGGTCAGCCGCTCGCTCGCGGAGGGCACGGAGGTTCGGATGGAGATTCCCTAGCCGCTCAGACCGGGCGAATCGCTGACAATCCTTGGCGCTCCGTGCACGGATATTCGACCGCGTTATGACGCGGTCGTTGCATACGGCTCGGTAGTGTCGAAGCAGGTCGGAAGCACTATGACCGGCCGTAAGACCTACACCGGAGCGGACGCGGAGGGGGACCGCGGTCTGCCAGTGCGGGACCGCTGTCGCTTTTGGGGGAAAGCGATGGCCTGGACCGCCGTCGGGATCGGGGTCGGGCAGATTTTGGGGGACTGCCCGACCCCGATCTCTTTTTCGTACACTCGCCTCGTATCGTACGGTCACGTGACCAAAGTCCTCATCGATTGCGATCCGGGCATCGACGACGCCATGGCGCTCGCCCTCGCCGCCGGCGCCACCGGCCTCGACCTCGTCGCCATCACCACCGTCGGCGGCAACGTCGACCTCTCCCTGACCACGGCCAACGCGCTGGCGCTCAGGGAGTTCCTCGGTCTCGGCGACGTCCCGGTCACTCCTGGCAGCGCCGGCGCCCTCATGCACCGGACCGTCCGCGCCGGTGACGTCCACGGCGACACCGGTCTCGGCGGGGCCGTCCTGCCGCCGCCGCTGCTCGCGGTGGCCGAGGGGCACGCGGTGGACTGCATCATCGACACCCTGCGGGCCGCGCCCGGCGAGGTCACGCTGGTGGCGATCGGGCCGCTCACCAACCTCGCCCTGGCCGTACGGCGCGAGCCGCGCGTCGTGGAGTGGGCCCGCGACCTGGTCATCATGGGCGGCTCCTTCACCCGCGGCAACCACAACCCCGCCGCCGAGTTCAACATCCTGGCCGACCCCGAGGCGGCCGCGATCGTCTTCGCGGCCGGCTGGACGGTGAAGATGCTCGGCCTGGACGTGACCCTGACCGCGATGGTCACCACCGCCGAGCTGGACCGGATGCGGCCCCTCGGGCGGCTGGCCGAGCTGCTGGTGCCCGCCGCGCAGTTCTACGGCGAGGTGACCGAGCACCGCGGGCCGGCCATCCACGACGCCTGCGCGGTGGCGTACGTGCTGGACCCGTCCCTGGTCACGATGGTGCCCGCGGTGGTGAACGTGGAGACCATCGGGGAGTTCACCAGGGGCATGACGGTGGTGGACTTCCAGTTGCGCGAGCGTCGGCCGAACGCCCTGGTGGCCACCGCGCTGAACGTGTCCCGGTTCTGGGACGTGGTGCTGGAGGCGTACGGAAGGCTGGCGGCGCGGCTCGGTGACTGAGGCCCGCGACGGTGTGCGGACAGTGCGCGGCGGCTGATACAGTTACCCGTGTTGCAGGCGCCGCTAGCTCAGATGGTTAGAGCAGCTGACTCTTAATCAGCGGGTCCGGGGTTCGAGTCCCTGGCGGCGCACTCCGGAGCACAGACTAGGCATCTTCCACCTCGTGGAAGGTGCCTTTAGTCGTTTCAGGAGGTGAGGGCGAGTCTTTGCCGGTGTCGCACAGCCGCTTGGGGGCAGCGGGGGAACAGGACACCGGAGGAGAGGAACAGTGACATGACTGACGTTTCCGGCCAGGGGTCTGGGCCTGGCGACCCGCGTGAGGTGCTGACCAACCGGCAGGGGCACCCGGTCTACGACAATCAGAACCAGCGGACCGTGGGCGCACGAGGTCCGGCGACGCTGGAGAACTACCAGTTCCTGGAGAAGATCAGTCACTTCGACCGTGAGCGCATCCCCGAGCGGGTGGTGCACGCCAGGGGGACGACGGCCTACGGCTTCTTCGAGGCGTACGGGACGATCGGCGACGAGCCGGTCAGCCGGTTCACCCGGGCCAAGTTGTTCCAGGAGGCGGGCAAGCGGACCGAGGTGGCGGTGCGCTTCTCCACCGTGATCGGGGGGCGGGACTCGGCGGAGACCGCGCGGGACCCCCGGGGGTTCGCGGTCAAGTTCTACACCGAGGACGGCAACTGGGACCTGGTGGGCAACAACCTGGCGGTCTTCTTCATCAGGGACGCGATCAAGTTCCCGGACGTGATCCACGCGCTCAAGCCGGACCCGGTCACGTTCAGGCAGGAGCCGAACCGGATCTTCGACTTCATGTCGCAGACGCCGGAGTGCATGCACATGCTCGTCAACCTGTTCAGCCCGCGCGGGATCCCCGCCGACTACCGGCACATGCAGGGCTTCGGGGTGAACACCTACAAGTGGGTCAACCAGCAGGGCGAGACGGTTCTGGTCAAGTACCACTGGATGCCCAAGCAGGGCGTGCGGAGCATGACCGCGGCCGACGCGGCCGTGATCCAGGGGCAGGAGCTGGGGCACGCCACCAAGGATCTGCGCGACGCCATCGAGCGCGGCGAGTATCCCGAGTGGGAGCTGCTCGTGCAGATGATGAGCGACGAGGAGCATCCCGAGCTGGACTTCGACCCGCTCGACGACACCAAGGTGTGGCCGGAGAACGAGTTCCCGGCCAGGCCGGTGGGGCGGATGGTGCTCGACCGGGCGCTGGGCAACAACTTCGCCGAGAACGAGCAGATCTCGTTCGGCACCGGCGTGCTGGTCGACGGGCTGGACTTCTCCGACGACAAGATGCTGGTCGGCCGGACCTTCTCCTACAGCGACACGCAGCGCTACCGGGTCGGCCCCAACTACCTGCAGCTTCCCGTCAACCAGGCGAAGAACGCGGCGATCAGGACCAACCAGCGTGATGGCCAGATGACGTACTTCGTCGACTCGGCAGGGGAGTCGCCGCACATCAACTACGAGCCGTCGCTGCTCGGCGGGCTGCGCGAGGGAGAGTATCCGACGGTGGACGAGGAGGGACCGGTCATCACCGGGCGGCTCACCCGCAAGCGGATCCCCAGGACCAACGACTACGCGCAGGCCGGCCAGCGCTATCTGCTGATGGAGCCGTGGGAGCGGGACGACCTGGTGCACAACTTCGTCACCATGCTCAAGCAGTGTGACCGGCGGGTCGCCGAGCGCATGGTCTGGCATCTGCTGCTCGTGGAGGACGAGCTGGGGCTGCGCGTCGGCGAGGGGATCGGCATCACGCCCGACGACGTCAGCGGCCTGGAGCCGCTCGCCAGTCAGGATCTGACCGACGAGGACCGGGACCGGCTGGCCAAGCTGGGCGCGAACGGGCAGCGGGACGTGCACGGGTTGCGGATGACCCACTGCGTGCCGAACGAGCGGGCGGCGCACGCCGACCGGGCGTGAGCCTCACTCCAGGCGGCGCAGCAGGGCCTGCTTGGCCGTGCTGAATTCCTCGTCGGTGAGCACGCCGGAGCGGTGGAGCTCGCCCAGCTCCGCCAGATGGCGCAGGACGGTCTCCGTCTCGCCGGGCGTGCTCGGCGGCAGCTCGGCGAGGCCGAGGCCGAGGCCGCGGGGCAGGCGGGCGACCACGGCCGCGGCGACGAGCGCGGTCGTGCCGCCGAACTTCTGCACGCCCCAGGAGACGCAGCGCGGGTCCTTCTGCGGCGGCTTGGCGGGGCCCTCGCCCTTGAGGCGGAAGCGCAGGGAGCCGTAGCCCATGCCGATCAGCGGCTTCCACTCCACACCCACCAGGTCGGCCAGCGCGAACTCCTGCGGGCCGGCCTCGTCCTTGGTGCTGCTGGCGAAGGCGGTCCACTCCAGGCGCACCCGCTCGCCGTCGAAGTGGACGGTGCCGTCGCCCGCGGTGGTCACGATCGGCACCGCGGGGCCGGGCAGCAGGAACTCCTCGCTCGGCGCGTTCGGCGTCTGCCACACGGTCAGCACGTCACGCATCTCGTCGGCGAAGTATTCGGCGGCACCGGTGCGGCCCTTGGGGATCGCCAGCCGGTAGGGGTCGGCGGGCGCGGTGAGGGAGCCGGCGACCGCGTCGGTCAGCGGATCGGCTCCCTTGCGCAGCCGTAACCGCAGGTGCCCGCCCTTGCGGGAAGGCTCGAACGTGGCGCCGGCGATCGCCTCGATCGGGATCTCCAGCTCGCCGAGCGTCTTACGCAGCTCGTGCACGTCCTTGCCGCTGCCCGGCACGATCCGCAGGGTCTCGCCGTCGAACGTCCACACCCCGTCGGACACCGCCATCTCGGCCATGCCCTCCAGCCTAGGACAGCGCGGCGGGCGGCGTCGCCGTCAGGCGGGCGGCCGGAGCCGGGCCAGACGGTTGCGCACGCCGTCGAAGTGGGCGTAGACGGCCGCCATCGCCTGCGCCTTGTCGCCCGCCAGCACCGCCGTGTAGATGTCGCGGTGGCGCCGGACCACGTCGTCAGGCGTCTCGTCGGGTGCGCCGAGGTGGTCGCGGAGCTGGTGGTAGACGTCCCAGAACGCGCCCAGCAACTGACTGACGACCGAGTTGTCCAGCGGCCGGTAGAGCAGGTCGTGAAAGAGCCGGTCGGTCTCCGGCGAGACGGCGTCGACCTGCGCCTCGGCCTCCATGCGGGCGATCACGTCGGCGACGGGCGACAGATCGGCGTCGGGGCCCAGGTCGATGAGGCGCTGGACCAGGCCGATCTCCAGGATCTCGCGGATCTCGATGAGGTTGGCCAGCGCGTTGCGGCCGTCCTGCAGGGTGATGCGGCTGTGGAAGGCGAGCTCGTCCACGAGGCCGGCCAGTGACATGCGGCCCACGAACATGCCGAAGCCGTGGCGGATGTCGACGATGCCGACGGCCTGCAACGCCTTGAGCGCCTCCCGGATGGAGTTGCGGCTGACGCCCAGCTCCTCCATCAGCTCGGACTCGGTGGGAAGCGGGGCTCCCGCCACCAGTCCGCGCTGGAGGATGAGCTCCTTGACGCCCTCCTGGGCCTCGACGGCCCGGCTCGGCCGGGGCCGGGGGCGCGGGACAGCGGTCATGAAGGATCCCTTTCTCCAAGGACTTTGCGTAACATTCCGGAAACCTCCTGTTGACCCAAGCCCTGCTTGCCATCTAGCGTCCACCAGTACGCACAACATAGGACATGGGATGTCCCACGTTCTACGATAGCCGCCCCGAGCGGCCCACCGCAGGTAGCAATACTGCACCAACCCCCCGGGAGGCATCCGTGAGCTCTGAGTTCAGCCGCCGCGACTTCCTGCGTTACAGCGGAGCGACAGGCGCGGCCGCGATCATCGCGTCCACGCTCGCCGCCTGCAGCGGAGGACCGGCCTCGACCGGCTCCGTCGGCGCCGGATCGAACAAGGACCTGATCACCGCCGTCATCGGCTACGGCAACGACCAGAGCTGGGACCCGACGCAGACGGCCTCGGCCTTCTCCATGGCCGGCATCACCCACATCTACGAGGGTCTGCTCGACACCGACCCGATCACGCGGGAGCCCTACGCCGCGCTCGCCACGGCCCTGCCCGCGGACACCAGCGCCACCACGTGGACGTTCACCCTCCGCGAGGGCGCCAAGTGGCACGACGGCAAGCCGGTCACCGCCGACGACGTGCTCTTCACCTTCGAGCGGATCCTCGACCCCGAGGCCAACGTGCTGGTGGGCAACTTCTTCCGGTCCTGGCTGCAGGAGGTCAAGAAGGTCGACGACCGCACGGTCGAGCTCGTCTTCAAGTACGCCTTCCCGGACGCGGCGCCCAGGCTGACCATCGCCAAGATCATGCCCAAGCACGTCTTCGGCCAGCCGGGCGCCTGGGACCAGGCCAAGGGCGGCAAGGCCGTCGGCTCGGGACCGTACAAGCTGGTCCAGCACAACCCGAAGTCCAACACCTCCTTCGAGGCGTTCGCCGACTACAACGGGCCGCGCCCGGCGACGGTCAAGAAGATGAACTGGCTGACGATCGTCGACGCGGCGGCGCGGGTCGCCAAGATCTCCGGCGGCTCGGCCGAGGCGCAGATCGCCGACAACATCCCGTACGCCAACGTGGACCAGCTCAAGCAGCAGGGGCTCACGGTCGAGGGCGGCGCGGGGATGAACCACATGTTCCTGATGTTCAACACCGCGACCAAGCCGTTCGACGACGTCCGCGTGCGGCAGGCGCTGCACTACGCGATCGACAAGCAGAAGATGATCGACGTGGCGCTCAAGGGCCACGGCACCGCCTCCAGCTCCTTCCTCAACGAGGGGCACCCCGACCACAAGCGGGCCTCGGTCGTCTACGACTACGACCCGGACAAGGCCAAGGCCCTGCTCAAGGAGGCCGGGGTCGACAACCTGACGGTCAACCTGATGGCCGTGAACGTGAGCTGGCTCGCCGACTGCCTGCCGACCATCGCCGCCTCGTGGGACGCCATCGGCGTCAAGACCACGCTGGAGCCGCAGGACACCGCCGCGCTGTTCACGAAAATGGACCAGTTCCAGGACTATCAGGTGGTCGCGGCGGCCTCGAACCCCAACCAGTTCGGCATGGACGCCGACCTGATCCTCCGCTACAACTTCGTCGAAGGCGGCCTGTGGATGAAGTACGCCCACTTCGACGGGACCAAGGATGCGAAGGCGCTGTTCAAGCTGATGGACGAGGCCAGTCAGGAGTCCGACAAGGCGGCCAAGGCCACCAAGGTCCAGAAATATCTGGATGTGATCGCTGAGCAGGCCGTCCTCTACCCCGTCGTGCACACCGAGCTGATGACCGCCTGGGACCCCAAGAAGATGTCAGGTGTGCGGGCGCAGGCTTACCCGGGCATCAATCTGCTCCAGGCCAAGCGCACCTGAGTCGCCATGGTCCTCATCGCCAGAATGCTGCTGCGGCGGGTCCTCATCCTGGTCCCGCTGATCCTCGGCGTCATCGCGTTCGTCTTCATCGTGATGCGCTTCTCCAACAGCAAGCCGGAGTACGCCTACTTCCAGGGTGCCAACCCGACCGCCGAGCAGATCCACCAGTTCCAGGTCGAGAACGGCCTGCTGGACCCGCTGCCGCTGCGCTACCTGCGCTTCGTCGGCGACCTCCTGCAGGGCGACATGGGCACCAGCGTCCTGACCAAGAAGCCGGTGATCGAGTCGATCACCACGGCCCTGCCGCTGACGCTCCAGCTCACCTTCCTCGGCCTGGCCGTGGGCATCGTGCTGTCGCTGGTGCTCGGCGTGGCCGGCGCGCTGTTCCGGGACCGCTGGCCGGACCAGGTGATCCGCATGGTGTCGCTGATCGGCGTGGCGGCGCCGTCGTTCTGGCTGGCGTTGCTGATGATCCAGTGGCTGGCCGTGGGCGAAGGGCTGTTCCCGACGGGTGGCTACATCAACCCGGCCGACTCCTTCCCCGGCTGGCTGCGCTCCATGACGCTGCCCGCCCTGTCGCTGTCGTTGCCGATCGCCGCCCAGCTCATCCGCATCATCCGCACCTCGATGGTGGAGGAGCTGGACCGCGACTACGTGCGCACCGCGATCGGCAGCGGCCTGCCGCCTATCGTGGTGGTCGGCCGCAACGTGCTGCGCAACGCGCTGATCAACCCGCTGACCGTGCTCGGCCTGCGCATCGGCTACCTGATCGGCGGCACCGTGGTCATCGAGACCATCTACGGCCTGCCCGGCATGGGGCAGCTCATGATCAACGCGGTGCGTGACGGCGACCCCGCCGTCGTGCAGGGCGTGGTGCTGACGATCGCGGTCGGCTTCATGGTCGTCAACCTCGCGGTCGACGTCCTCTATCTGCTGGTCAACCCCCGGCTCAGGAGTGCCGCATGAGACGAGGACTGACAGAGCGCCTGGCCCGGCCCGGCATGACGTTCAAGAGGCTGCCCCCGCTGTCGTGGGTGGCGGTCGGCATCGTGCTGGTCGTCGTGCTGGCGGCGCTGTTCGCGCCGCTCATCGCGCCGCACTCGCCGTACTTCCAGAACTCGCTCGGCGGCGGCCCCTCCGCCGACCACTGGATGGGACTCGACAGCGCCAACCGCGACATCTTCTCCCGGCTGTTGTACGGCGCCCGCTGGTCGCTGATCATCGGCCTGGGCGCGACCGGCCTGGCCCTGGTGACCGGGGCGATCATCGGCGCGGTCGCGGCCACCTCCCGCAGGGCCGTCGACGAGACGATCATGCGGCTGCTCGACGTGATCATGGCCTTCCCCGGGATCGCGCTGGCCGCGGTGCTGGTGGCCGTGTTCGGCGGCAGCATCACGGTGCTGGTCATGGCCATGGCCTTCCTCTACATGCCGTCGGTGGCCCGGGTGGTGCGGGCCAACGTGCTGGCCCAGTACGGCGAGGACTACGTCGCGGCCGAGCGCATCATCGGCGCCCGCACCCCGCACATCCTCATCAAGCACGTCGCGATCAACTGCGCGGCTCCGGTGCTGGTCTTCTGCACGGTGATGGTGGCCGACGCGATCGTCTTCGAGGCGTCGCTGTCGTTCATCGGCGCCGGCGTACGCCCCCCGGACCCGTCCTGGGGCAGCGTCATCGCCGACGGCAAGAACCTCGTGCTGCTCGGCGGCTGGTGGGGCACGGTCTTCCCCGGCCTGCTCATCCTGGTCACCGTGCTCGCGCTGAACATCCTGTCCGAGGGCATCTCCGACGCGTGGGCCGCCCCGGCCGCCCGCCGCGCGGTCCCCAAGGCCGAGGACGCCTTCGAGCGGGCCGAGCCGGGCACCGGCCGGATCACCGAGCTGCCGGGCCTGGCCGAGGCCGCCCGGAGGCTGGCCGAGCGGGCCCGCCCGCTGCCGCAGGGGCCACCGATCCTGTCGGTGGCGAACCTGCGCATCGGGTTCGACGCCGGGGTGGACATCGTCGACGGCATCAGCTTCGACGTACGGCCGGGCGAGGTCCTCGGGCTGGTCGGCGAGTCGGGCTGCGGCAAGTCGCTGACCGCACTGACGGTCATGGGCCTGCAGCCGGGCAACGCCCGCGTCAGCGGTGACATCACCTTCGACGGCGAGCAACTGCTCACCATGTCCCGCAAGGCGCGCAGGAAGCTGCTCGGCCACGACATGGCCATGATCTACCAGGACGCGCTCTCCTCCCTGAACCCGGCCATGACCATCAAGGCCCAGCTCAAGCAGGTCACCCGCCGGGGCGGCCGGCGCACCCCCACTGAGCTGCTGGACCTGGTCGGCCTGGACGCGCGCCGCACGCTCACCTCCTACCCGCACGAGCTGTCCGGAGGGCAGCGGCAGCGGGTGCTGATCGCGATGGCGCTGTCCCGCGAGCCCAAGCTGATCGTCGCCGACGAGCCCACCACCGCCCTCGACGTGACCGTCCAGGCGCAGGTCATCGAGCTGCTGCTCAGGCTGCGCGAGGAGCTGGGCTTCGCGCTCATCCTCGTCTCGCACGACCTCGCGCTGGTCGCCGACGTCACCGACCGCGTGGTGGTCATGTACGGCGGCCAGATCGTGGAGACCGGCACCACCGCGACCCTGGTCGGGGCGCCGGCCCACCACTACGCCCGGGGGCTGCTCGGCTCGGTTCTGTCGCTGGAGTCGGGGGCCGAGCGGCTCACGCAGATCCGGGGGGTGGTGCCGTCACCGGCGGACTTCCCCGCGGGCTGCCGGTTCGCCGACCGGTGCCCGATGGCCACGGCGGTGTGCCGTACCGACGCCCCGGCGCTGGAAGGCGACGCCCGCCTGCACGCGGTGGCCTGCCACCACCCGGCGGTGCTCCTCGACGAGAACCAGGACACGCGGGGGAGTGAGCAGCATGCTTGAGTTGAAGGACGTGCACGTGGTGCACAAGGCGCGCTCCGGCGGGATCTTCTCCCGCGACCGCGTCTACGCGCTGACCAGCGCGAACATGACCATCGGCGCCGGTGAGACGGTCGGCGTCGTGGGGGAGTCCGGCTGCGGCAAGTCCACGCTGGCCAAGGTGCTGGTCGGCCTGCAGCCGCCCACGTCGGGGACCGTGTCCTTCCGCGGCCGGGACCTGTGGGCGCTGAAGGAGAGCGAACGGCGGGCGGCGATCGGCTCCAGCGTCGGGATGATCTTCCAGGACCCGTCCACGGCGCTGAACCGCCGCCTGCCGATCAGCCAGGTGCTGCGCGACCCGCTCAACGTGCACCGGCGCGGCACTCCCGCCCAGCGCGACGCCCGCGTACGCGAGCTGCTCGACCTGGTCGGCCTGCCCGCCAGCGCCGCCGACGCGCTGCCCAGCCAGCTCTCCGGCGGCCAGCGGCAGCGGGTGGCCGTCGCCAGGGCGCTCGCGCTGGAGCCCGAGCTGCTCATCGCCGACGAGCCGACCAGCGCGCTGGACGTGTCCGTGCGGGCCCAGATCCTCAACCTGCTGCTCGATCTGAAGGAACGGCTCGGGCTGGCGCTGGTGTTCGTCTCGCACGACATCCAGACCGTCCGCAGGATGAGCGACCGGGTCATCACCATGTACCTCGGCCGGATCGTCGAGCAGACGCCCGCCGAGGTCCTGCCCCTGGGGGCGCGGCACCCGTACACCCGGGCGCTGTTCTCCGCCACCCCGGGTCTGATCTCGCCGATCAACCCGATCCCGCTGGTCGGCACGGTCCCCTCGGCGACCAGGCCGCCCAGCGGCTGCCCGTTCCGCACCCGGTGCTGGCGGGCCGACGACGCGTGCGCCGCCTCCTGGCCCGAGGCCGGCGCCGGCGACGAGCACCTCTACCACTGCCACCATCCGGTAGCGGCGGGAGCCACAGACCTTCAACTGATTCAGGAGCGCGCATGACGACGGCAGGAACCCCCACGCTGAGCGGTGTCATCCCCCCGGTGTGCACCCCCTTGACCCCCGAGGGGGAGGTGGACGCCGCCTCGCTCGCCAGGCTGGTCGACCACCTGGTGGCGGGCGGTGTCGACGCGCTGTTCGTGCTGGGGTCCTCCTCGGAGGTGGCCTACCTCACCGACGCCCAGCGCAAGGTGGTGCTGGACACCGTGATCGGCCATGTCGGCGGGCAGGTACCGGTGCTGGCCGGGGTGATCGACATGACGACGCCGCGCGTGCTCCAGCATGTCCGGGTCGCGGTCGCGGCCGGGGCGTCGGGCCTGGTGGCGACGGCGCCGTTCTACACGCGCACCCATCCGGCGGAGATCCGCACCCATTTCCGGGGCATCGCCGCCGGCGGCGGGATCCCGCTGTACGCCTACGACCTGCCGGTCTCCGTGCACACCAAGCTGACCGCCGACCTGCTGATGGAGCTGGCGGCCGAGGGGGTGCTGGCCGGGGTGAAGGACTCCAGCGGCGACGACGGCGGGCTGCGCCAGGTGATCCTCCGCCGCGAGGCGCCGTTCAGCGTGCTGACCGGGTCGGAGGTGACCGTGGACTCGGCGCTGTGGATGGGCGCCGACGGCGTGGTGCCCGGCCTGGGCAACGTGGATCCTCATGGGTACGTGAACCTCTTCAGATCCGCTTCGCAAGGCGACTGGGAGGCGGCCAGGCGGGAGCAGGAGCGGCTGGTCAGGCTGTTCGAGATCGTCCACGTCGGCGGCACCCGGATGGGCGGCAGCTCTTCCGGGCTCGGCGCGTTCAAGGCGGCGCTGCACCTGCGCGGCGTCATCGACCACCCGGCCACGGCGACGCCGCAGATCCCGCTGAACGCCGACGAGATCGGCCGGATCGGCAAGCACCTGGCGGTGGCGGGCCTGCTGTAGCGCGGGCCGTCGGTGGCGGCCGGCCCGTGGTGGGCCGGTCGCCGTGGTGCGCTCTGTCAGTGCTGTCCGGCCGGCGCTGTCCGGCCGGTGCTCTCCGGGTCAGCGTTGTCCGGCGAGCTCGGACACCTCCTTGGCGCCTTCCTCGATCAGCTTCGCACCGAGCTTGGTCAGCGCCCGCCCGACGGCCAGTTCGTCCCCGATGCCGGGCACGGGCGGGTCGTCCGGGTTGCGGCGGGCGTGGGCCACGCTCTCGTGCCGCTTACCCTCAGCGGTGAACAGCACCGCCGTGGCGGTGGTGACGGCGTCATCGTCGTCCTCGCTGATCCAAATCTGTACATTCCACTGTTTGTACTCCATGTTCACCACCTCCCTCCTGCAAGCCCTTCCCCCAGTACGGCCGGGTAACGTCCACGGTGCTACCGGCTGACGCCGTCGCCGCCGCGTTCGAGCAGGCGCAGGTCGTCGCGGCGGGGCAGCGACTCCCAGTCGCCCTGGGACGTCACCGCGAACGCCCCCGCCGCGCACGCCGTCCCCAGCCGCCGCTCGGGGGCCGCGCCGGCCAGCCAGTCGGCCAGCCACCCGGCCGCGAACCCGTCCCCCGCCCCCACCGGGTCGACCTCGGTCACCTGGTACGGCTCCGCGCGGAGCAGGCGTCCGCCGGACCACTCGATCGCGCCCTGGGAGCCCAGCTTGACCAGTACGTGCCCCGGCCCGAACGCGCCCAGCGCCCGCGCCAATTCGGCCGGATCCACCCCTCCGTCAGCCGGCCGGGGGTCGTCGGCGGTGATCAGTCTGCCCTCCGCCTCGGTGGCGAACAGCACGTCCACCTGGCCGATCATGTCGCGTAGCCAGGCGCCGGCCTCGTCGGGCGGCCACAACGCCCTGCGGTAGTTGATGTCCAGGGAGACGGTGACCCCGGCGGCGCGGGCCACGGTCACCGCGTGCCGCACGCTCTCCCGGCAGGAGGCGGACAGCGCGGGGGTGATCGCCGTGAGGTGCAGCACCCGGGCGTCCCGGATGAGCTCGGGGTCGAGGTCGGCCGGGGTGAGGCGGGAGCCGGCGCTGCCCTGGCGGTAGTAGCTGACGTCGATGTGGTCGGCCGTCCGCCTGCCCTTGATCATCAGGCCGGTCGCCGCCTCGTCGGGGATGGCGCGCACGTCCACGCCCTCGCCCGCGAGCGTCGAGCGGATCAGGTCGCCGAACTCGTCCGCGCCCACCCGGCCGATCCAGCGGCAGGAGTGGCCGAGCCGGGCCACGCCGATGGCGACGTTCGACTCGGCGCCGCCCAGACCCAGGTCGAAGTCACGGGCGAAGCGCAGCGGCCCGGTGCGCCGGGCGGCGAACAGCGCCATGGTCTCGCCGAAGGTCACCAGTTCGGTCATCCAGGGGAACTACCCATCTTCTGAAGGATGCGGCCGGAGGTCAGGACTTCGAGGGGCCGTCGAGGACGGCGATCTCGTGCTCATCGCCGGGCGCGAGGAAGCGCAGCAGCCGGCGGCCCTCCTCGGCCACCGCCTCCAGGTCGGCGATCGGCTCCCACTGGTGGATGGTCAGCGTGGAGGCGCCCTTCGCGCGGGTCACGGTCCAGTCCCCGGCGGTGAAGCCGTCGACCAGGATGACGCGTGGCATCACGTTGGTGCCCATGAAGCCCTGCAGCGCGGCGAAGCCGGCCTCGGTGATGACCCTTGTCCGGTCAGCATGTGACAGGAAAAGGTTGTCGAAGTCATACATCAATCGCACGGGTGCCGAAATTTCGGCTGAAGGTCGTACAAGGTGGGGAAGGTCGTACAAGGTGCGGCCGGACTCGTCGCGGAACCGGAGCAGATCCATGGATTCCACCACCTCGGCCAGCCGCGTCAGGCCCGACCAGGTCTGCACGTCCATGACCGAGGACGGGCCGAACGCCGACAGATGCCGGATGACCAGCTCCTCGGCCGTCATCGGCGGCATGTCGAACCCGAGCCACGACTCGGCGCTGGTGTGCGCGATCGGCCCGCTCCTGCCCCACAGGCCGCGCGGCGGCACCTGCACCAGCGGCACCAGCCAGCGCACCACCTGGCCCAGCGCGTGCGGGTCGTTGCCGGGCCAGCGCTCAGCCAGTGCCCGGCCGAGCGCGGCGAAGGTCATCGGCTCGGCCTCCAGCAGCGACCGCCCGTGGGCCGCGAGCTCGTCGAGGTCCACGCCGTCGAGCTTTCTGACGAAGGTGGTCCTGGTCATCCGCTCGGTGACCACCTGCAGCAGCGGCCGCATCGCCAGGCAGTCGCGCGCGGTGACCAGGTGGATGGTCGAGCGCTGCAACGCGATGCGCACCAGGGCGCGCGACTCCAGCAGCTTGGCGGCGTCCGCGGCCCGGAAGCCGGCGATCCGGTTCCACAGGCCGGTGTACCAGGTGTGCGGGGTCTGCGCCTGGAGGCCGCCGACCTGTTCGACCGCCTCGGCGATGGGAAGATCGGTGCGGCTCAGCAGGAACTGCCGGTCAAGGGTCGCTCTGTTCAGTTCCCTGCGGGTGAGGAGGGGGTCCATGCCGTCCAAGGTAGGGGCTGTCGCGGCAGGTCTCGTGCCGCGATGATCCATCCTTCGTTTCCTGGTCGTAATGATTGATTTTTCAATCATCCAGCGCGACACCTGACGCCCAGTGCACTCTTGTGTCTCATGAGTTCTCAGACATTACCGCCCATTGAAGCGCAAGCCGAGGAACAGCAGGCCCAGGGTCCCAAGGAGCGGGGCAGCGTCCTCGAAATCTTCGAAAGACTCGGCACCGTCGTCGTGCCGGTGGCGGTGGGGCTGTACGCCCTGCTCCACCTGGGCTTCCAGAGCGTCTACGACACCTTCGGCATCACCCCCGAGCAGGCCGGGATCGATCAGTCCACCATCCTGGGCCGCCTGATCGCCACGCTGATCCTGCTCGTCCTGGTCCTCCTGCCGCTGGCCGGGATGGTGGTCGGCGTCGGCTGGCTGCTCAACGTGATCACCCGTGGCTGGGCCGGCCGGATGCTGGACCGGGGGCGCGAGCGGCCGTGGCTGGCCGCCACCGTCGGCGCCCTGCTCTCCGGCACCGCCTATTGGGGTCTGCTGACCATGGTCGGCATCACCGGGACGCCCGTGCTGATCACCATCGTGGTGGTCGCCCTCTTCGGCTACCTGATCCCGTACCGGCTGCTGCGCCGGCGGCCCTCGGGAAGGGCGGGCATGCGCGTGCTCATCAGCGCCCTGGTGGGCATCGGGCTGGGGTTCGTGCTGGTCGGCTGGATGACCGAGGGCGCGGAGGACATCTACGAGCACGGCAACGGCAACATCGTGCTCACGCTGGCCGGCTTCCCCAACCAGTGGGCCACGGTGTCCGACGGCGACGGCAAGGTGCTCACCCCTGACGATCGCTGGCTGGTGCTCGGGCAGGACGGCGGGTCGTACACCTTCTATGACTGCGGCAAGATGGCCACCGTGCGCCGCCCGATCGAGGCCACCATCCTCACCGAGGTCGTGCTGGACCCCGACTTCAGCGAGGGCGGCACCGAGAAGGTCGAGGACTGCGGCTACGACAACAAGTGATCAGCACATCTCCCGATAGCCCGCCTCGGGGATGAGCCTGCGCCACTCGTCCTCGCTGAGCGCACCGCCCGCTCTGGCGCACACTTCTCGTACGGCGAGCGCCGGGTCCACGGGGCCGCCCGGCGGCGCGACGGTGGCGGAGACGTCCAGCGAGACGACCGAGCCGTGGCCGGTCAGGTAGTGCAGGGTCCGCCCGTCGCCGGAGAAGACGTAGTCGTGACCGGGGGTCTGCGGGACGAGGGTCGCGAGCAGCCGCCGGTCGTCCGCCCGCCACAGGCGCACGCCATCGCCCGAGGGGATGGCGAGCAGCCGGCTGTCGGGGCTGAAGGCGGGGGCGCCCAGCGGGCCGAAGTCCCATCCGGGGAGGGCGCGGGTGCCGGTGCCGATCTCGGTGCCGGTTTCGGTGCCGGATACGCCGATGAGCGCGGGCCGGGCGCCCGCGACGGCCAGCAGTCGCCCGTCGGGGCTGAAGGTGAGGGGTGGGGCGTCGCCGTCCGTCCGCGGGGTGACCTGGACGGTGCGGCTGACGGCCCGCCCCGGCACGTCCCACAGCTCCACCCGCCCGTCCGGGCCGGAGACGGCGGCCCTGCGCCCGTCCGCGGACAGCGCCACCTGCGCGTCGGCCACCTCGAACACCGGCCGGTCCTGCGCGTACAGCACGGTCCGGTCGCCGTTGGTGATCGTGAACGTCGCCTCCGCCGCCGGCAGCCCGCCCGAGATCGCCACCCGCCGGCCGTCCGCCGTCTCGGCGTAGCGGCCGTCGGCGCTCAGCGCCGCCGTTCCGGACGGCGTCGGGTACATCGCCAGCAGCCGCCTGCTCGGGATGTCCCAGTGGGTGACCGCGCCACCGGCCCACCTGATCAGGTCGTCGCCGATCAGCCGGTAGCTCGTCTGGAAGCTCGCGGCGGGGTCGGTGAACACGCTCAGCTCCGGCTGGGACAGCGACGCCTGCAACGCCTCGCGGGCCTCGACCACCGGCGCCAGTTTCCAAGCCGCGACGCTGAGCCGCATCGCCGCCTGCGGGTCGGCGGTGCGCAGCGACTCGGCGCGGGCCGCCACCACCCGGGCGTTGGCCTGGCTGAGCACGTCGCCCTGATCCAGGGCGCTCCGCACCGCGACGGTGGACACGCTCACGGCCACCGCGACGGAGGCGGCCAGCACCGCCACGGCGGGCAGTCTCGCCCACCGGCGTCCGCGACCGGCACGCGCGCGCTCGTCGGCCACCCAGGCGCGCAGCCTCGGCCAGGCCCTGTACAGCGCGGCGCTCACCGGCACGACACCGTCGCCGTCGACGGCCACCAGCGTGCCCAGCTCGCCCTCGGCAGGGGGAACGCGGACGCTGCGCCGGACCAGCAGCCCCGCCTCGGTGAGCCGGGCCAGCGTCCCGTGCTCGTCACGCGGGGCGGGACCGTTCATCAGGGCGAGCAGCAGCCCCGGCAGCTCCAGCCGCTGCGGTAACGAGAGCGTGGCGTAGATCTCCTCCGCCACCTCGCCGAGGGGGCGCGGCCCGGCGGGCCCGTCCGGCGGGGGCAGCTCCAGCGCGGTCTCGACCAGCAGCTCGCGGGCCGTGGGACGGGCCGCCGGGTCCTTGGCGAGGGCACCCGCGACCAGCTCGCGCAGCGCGTCGGGGAGCATGCTCACGTCGGGATCGACGGTCAGCAGGCGGTGCATGACCTCGCCCAGGCTCCCACCGCGGAACGGGTCCTCGCCGGTGGCCGCGTACAGCACCAGGCCGCCCCACGCGAACACGTCGGACGCCGCGCCCGCCGGCTGCCCCGTGAAGACCTCGGGCGCCAGGTAGGTGCGGGTGCCGCCGACCGCGCCCGGCCCGCCCACGCCGATCACCTTCGGCCCGTCGCGGGTCAGCAGCACCTTGTCCGGTCTCAGGTCGTGGTGGGTGAGCCCGGCCGAGTGCAGCGCGTGCAGGGCGGCGGCCACGTTGCCGGCCAGGGTGACGAGCCGCTCGCCGGAGTAGGGGCCGTGCCGGGTCACCGCCTGCCGCAGGTCGGGGCCGTCGGCGAACGCGCAGACGACGTACGGCACCCGGCCGTCGAGCCGGACCTCGACCACCTCGGCCAGATGGCGGTGCGCCACCCGCCGGATCGGCGCGAGGTCACGACAGGGCACCCTGACGGCGAAGCGGCGGCCCTGGTCGTCGTAGGAGTCGTAGACGATGCCGCGGCTGCCCGCGCCGAGCCGGCCTGCCAGCCAGTAGCCGCCAAGCTCCTCGGGGTCGCCGGGCATCGAGCGTGTCATCGAAGGCTTAGACGCACGTGGGAGAGGATTGGTTGTCGGTGGCCTCGGAACCCCACAGGCCCCCCGCGCGCCTCGGGGAGCCCGTGGATAATGATCATTATGGCAGGGTCTGGGATCTTGCCTGCCAGTCCGGCCGCAGCACCGACATGATCACCGAGTCGTGCCACTCGCCGTCCCAGCGCAGCGCGTCGCGGAGCACCCCCTCCTCCACGAACCCAGCCTTCTTGTAGACATGCCTGGCCCGGTCGTTGAAGGAGAAGACGTCGAGGCTGATCCGGTGCAGCGGCGTGGTGCCGAAGGCGTGGTCGAGCACCAGCTCGATGGCCTCGCTGCCGTAGCCCTTGCCGAAGGCACGCGAGCCGATCAGCGCGATCCGCAGGTTGCACGACAGGTTGGCGGTGTCGAGCTCGTTGAGCACCACCTCGCCCACGTAGTCGTCCGCCACCATGATCGCCAGATCGAGCCGGTCGTCCTGCTCGCCCCTGGTGGCGTACCAGTGGCGGCCCGCCTCGGGGGCGATCTCGCCGTGTGAGCCGGTCAGCCGCCGCACCTCCGGGTCGGTGACCAGCTCCTGCAGCCCTTCGGCGTGCTCGGGGCCGACCGGCCGCAGGGTCACCAGCTTGCCCACCAGCGTGGGCTTGGCGGCGAACATCATCCGGTGGGCACGCCCAGATCCCGCAGCGCCGCCTCCAGCACCTCCTCGGGTCTCAGCACGCCGACGTCATAGGTGAGATCGCTCACTTCACGGAAGAAGTGACCGCGACGGGCCCGCATGGCGGTGGGGGAGAAGTCGGGGCGATGGTCGCTGGAGCGCATGCGCTCGGTGAGGATCTCGTCCGACGCGTCGAGCCAGATGACCACCGCCTCCCGCATGGCCGTGCGCACCACCGGGTCCTCCAGGGTGCTGGCGGCGGCGGCGATCACCTTCGGCTCGCCGGCGAGCTCCTGCAGCACATGGTCGGACTCGCGCGCGTGCAGGGTCTCGGCGCCCTCGGAAGCGGCGATCTCGGCCGCGCTCCCGCCGTAACGGGCGCGCAGAAAGGGGTCGCTGTCGCTGAACGGAAGCCCGAGGGCGTCGGCTATCAGACGCCCAGCGGTGGTCTTACCGCTTCCCATCAGGCCGATCACCACGATTGGTTTGTTTTTCCACATGTGGATAGAGGTTCCTCGTGCCAAGGAGGTAAATCAAATGACCATCGCCGGAAGCATCATCCTCATCATGCTCGGCGCGATCCTCACCTGGGCCGTCGAATTCGATCTCGCCGGCCTTGACATCAACATCGTCGGCGTCGTCCTCATGCTCGGTGGCGTGGTCGGAATGCTGTTCGGGCTCTACCGGATCAGCGTCACCCGCCGCGCTGTCGGCCCCATCGACGAGCCGGTCCACCGTCACGAGGTCTACGAAGATCCCGAGACGCGCAGGACCACAGTCTACGAGGAGCGCAGGCGCGTCGACGAACCCCCGCTGTGAATCAGAATCAGACCGCTGGAAAATCAGGAGGTGAAGCTGACATGCCTGCCGAGCAGGAACTGCCGTCGACCATCCGACGCTCGCCGAAGAAGGCGCAGGAGACGTGGATGAAGGCGCACGACTCGGCTGTGGACGAGTACGGCGAGGGGCGGCGCGCCCACATGACGGCCTTCGCCGCGTTGAAGCACACATTCGAGAAGGTCGGCGACCACTGGGAGCCGAAGGCGCGCAAGGGTCCCTCGGACGAGGGCGCGAAGGATCGTTCGGGCCGGACCGACGAGGGCGTCAACGCCAACGCGACCAAGGAGCACCTGCAGGGCGTGGCCGCGGAGCTCGACATCCGCGGCCGGTCGAAGATGACCAAGCAGGAGCTCGTGGACGCCATCAAGAAGGCCAACCGGCGGGCCACCGCCCAGGCCCGCCGCTGACCCCTCTCACAGCGGCCGCTTCCCCAGCGGCCGCTCTCACAGCGACCGCTTGACCGCCGCGACCACCGCGTGGCGGTCTATGCGGGCGTCCGAGAGCTGCTCAGCCGGTGTCGCCGACCCGGGCAGCCCGTGCACCGCGAGCTTCACGACCCTCGGGCCGAGCTCGCTCACCGCGTCCAGCACCGCGTCGCCCAGCCCGCCCTCGGGCCGGTGGTCCTCCACGGTGATGAGGTTGCCCGTGGTGGTCGCGGCCTCCGTCAGGGCGGCCGCGTCGATGGGCTTGACCGAGTACATGTCCAGCACACCGACCTGGATGCCCTCCTCCGCCAGGAGGTCGGCCGCGGCCAGCGCTTCGTGCACGGTGATCCCGGCGGCCACGATCGTGGCCCGGTCGGACGGGGAGTGGCGCAGCACGCGTGAGCCGCCCACGGGGAAGTGCTCGCCCGGCTGGTAGATCACCGGGGTCGCGCCGCGCGTGGTGCGCAGGTACGCCACCCCGTCCAGGTCGGCCAGCTCGGCGGTCAGGGCCGCCGTCTGGTTGGCGTCGCACGGATAGAGCACGGTGCTGCCGTAGACGGCCCGCATCATGGCCATATCCTCCAGGCCCATCTGCGACGGCCCGTCCTCACCGATCGACACGCCCGCGTGCGAGCCCACCAGCCGGATCGACGACCGGCTCACCCCCGCCATCCTGATGAAGTCGTACGCCCTGGTCAGGAAGGCGGCGAAGGTGACGGCGTACGGGATCCAGCCGCGCACCCGCATGCCGACGGCGGCGGCGACGAGCTGCTGCTCGGCGATGTACATCTCGAAGAACCGCTCGGGGTGGGCGGCGGCGAACTCCTCGGCCTTCGTCGAGTCGGCCACCTCGCCGTCGAGCACCACCACGTCCCCGCGGGCGGCGCCGAGCGCGGCCAGCGCCTCGCCGAACGCGGCCCTGGTCGCGACCTCGTCGCCGACCTTGAACTCGGGCAGCGTGAGCTCACCGCTCTCGAACCGGTACGGCGCCGCCCGGCTCACCGGGGGCTGGACCTCGACGGTCAGATTCCGTGACCCGCCCAGCTCCTCGACCGCCTGCTCCGGCTCCTTCAGCGCCTTGCCGTGCGCGCCCTCGCGGTTCTCGACCTCGACGACGCCCTCGCCCTTGCGGGTCTTGGCCAGGATCACGGTGGGCCGCCGGCGGGTGTTGCAGGCGTCGCCCAGCGCGAAGTCGATCTGGCCGGGATCGTGCCCGTCGATCTCGATCGTGTGCCAGCCGAACGCCCCGAACCTGCGCGCGTACGCCCCGATGTCCCAGCCGTGCCGGGTGGGGCCGCGCTGGCCGAGCCGGTTGACGTCCACGATGAGCGTGATGTTGGCCAAACCCTCGCTGCCGGCGTGCTCGGCGGCCTCCCAGACGGACCCCTCGGCCAGCTCGCTGTCACCACTGAGCACCCAGACGTGGTACGGCACGCGTTCCAGACGCCCGGCCATCGCGATGCCGACACCCACGGGCAGGCCCTGCCCCAGCGACCCGGTGGCGACGTCCACCCAGGGCAGTCGCGTGCTCGGGTGACCCTCCAGCCTGCTACCGCGTTTGCGGAAGGACAGCAGCTCCTCGTCGCTGACCACCCCCACGGCCTTGAACAGCGAGTACAGCAGCGGCGAGGCGTGGCCCTTGGAGAAGATCAGGTGGTCGTTCGCCGGATCGTCCGGCCGCCCGAAGTCGTAGCGCAGGTGGCAGGAGAACAGCACGGCCATCAGATCGGCGGCGGACATGGACGAGGTCGGATGACCTGATCCAGCGGCGGCGGCCGCGCGTACGGAGTCGACGCGCAACTGCGCGGCCAGCTCGCTCAGAAACTGGAGATCGTGTTCAGGCATCAGCCCTCCTTGATGGCCGCTGTGCTGGTTGATGCTGCGTTGATTCAGAGGCCTCGACCGCATTTATGGCTATTACCGTGAAAAGTCAGGACTTGGTGCGGAGGGAGAGCGCCAAGGCCGCCGCCGCGCCACCCACCGCGACCGCGACCGCGACCGGCTTGCGATGCTGGGAGAGCCAGAGCTGGGGGCTGCGCGCATGACTGCGCTCGTCGAAGCTGCCGCGCGCGCCGTAGTCCTGCGCCTCGTCCGCCGGCTCCCACAGGTTGGAGACGTCACTGGCGGGCTTGTCGGGGGTCTGCTGCGACTCGATGCCGGTCCTGGCGAGATACCGGTCGACCAGGGCGGGCGCGACGCGCTGGGCGAGCAGCGTGGCGGCGGTGGTGACGCCGACCCAGTACTCCTTGCGCTCCGGGTGCGCGGCCGCGTACACGATGCCCCGCGCGGCGACCTCCGGCTGATAGATGGGCGGCACCGGCTGGGGATGGCGGCGCAGCTTCGACAACACCCAGTCGAACTGCGGGGTGTTCACCGCGGGCAGCTGGACCATGGTGATCTGGATGCCGCTGCGCTCGGCGAGCAGCTCCGTCCTGACCGACTCGGTGAACCCCTTGATGGCGTGCTTGGCCCCGCAGTACGCCGACTGCAGGGGAATGCCGCGATAGGACAGCGCGGAGCCCGTCTGGACGATCGTGCCACGGCCGCGCGGGCGCATCAGGTCGAGCGCCACCCTGGTGCCCCAGACGTAGCCGAGGTAGGTGACGGCGGTGGTGCGCTCGAACTCCTCCGGCCGCACGTCGGTGAACCGGGCGAACACCGAGGAGAACGCCACGTTGATCCACACGTCGATGGGACCCAGCTCGGCCTCGATGCGTTCGGCCGCCTGCCGTACCTGCTCGTAGTCCGCGACGTCGGCTTCGTACACCTGCCCGACGCCGCCCGCTACGCCCACGTCGACCGCCGCCGCTCCCAGGCCGGTCGTGCCCCGCGCGATCAGCGCGACGTTGGCCCCGTGCGCGCCGAGCTCGCGCACGACGGCGCGCCCGACGCCCCCGCTCGCTCCCGTGACGACGACCACCTGCCCGCTGAGGGGGTGTGCTGACATGCGGATCAGCCCGCCTCTCCGACGTTGCGGTCCTTCTGGCGGCGTACGGCGAGCACGATGTCGATGACGACCACGACGGCCGCGACGACCGCGATCCCGGTCATCACCGGCGCGCGGGCGATGATGCCGAGGACCGCCAGCGCGAACAGGAACACCAGGATGAACGACCCGACCCTGATGTGCACCACGTCGCGCGGCGTGGCGGGCACCATCGCGTGCCCCCTGTCGGAGGTCTCTTCCCAATCCCTGTCTTCAGTCATGCGCCCCAACTGCCCTTACCGTTTGCGGCCTAACGTCCGGGGTAGCCCGGCGGGCGTGTCGGAGTTGCAGCCCAGTGACCAGAACGAGCCCGGCATCGTCCGGCGCCGTCGCGGGCGTGGCTTCAGCTACCACTACCCCGACGGCTCCCAGGTGCGCGACCAGGCGGTCCTCGACCGGATCAAAGCGCTGGTGATCCCGCCCGCCTGGACCGAGGTGTGGATCTGCGCCTCCCCGGACGGTCACCTGCAGGCCGCGGGCACCGACGCGGCCGGGCGCAGGCAGTACCGCTACCACGACGAGTGGCGCCAGCAGCAGGACGAGGCGAAGTTCGAGCGCGTCATGGAGCTGGCCGAGCGGCTGCCCGCCTTCAGGAAGACCGTCGACGAGCAGCTCAGGGGACGCGGACTCACCAGGCAGCGCGTGCTGGCCGCCGCGGCGCGGCTGCTCGACATCGGCTTCTTCCGCGTGGGCGGCGAGAGCTACGACTCCTACGGCCTGGCGACCCTGCGGATGGAGCATGTGTCCTGCTCCAACGGCACCGTCACCTGCTCCTACCCGGCCAAGGGCGACATCCCCCGCGAGATCGAGGTGGCCGACGCGGGGGCGTGCCGGGTGATCAGGTCGCTGAAGTCCCTGCGCGCCGACGGGGAGCTGCTGCGCTTCCGCAACGGCGCGGGCTGGGCGGACGTGCGCAGCGACGACATCAACGACTATCTGCGCGAGACGGTCGGCGACTTCACCGCCAAGGACTTCCGCACCTGGCACGCGACCGTCCTGGCGGCCGTGGGCCTGGCGGTGTCCAAGGAGGCGGCCACGGAGACCGCCAGGAAACGGGCGATCACCCGGGTCATGCGCGAGGTCGCCGAGTATCTGGGCAACACGCCGACCGTGGCGCGGGCGTCGTACGTGGATCCGCGCGTGATCGAGGCGTACGAGCGCGGCAGGACGATCGCCGGCGCGCTGACCGAGCTCGGAGCCGACGCCGACTACGGGCAGCTGGCCACGCACGGAACCGTGGAGCGGGCCGTCCTCGACCTGCTTCGCGCCGTTTGAGCACTGCGCCGATGGGCATGCGGCGTCTGGAGAAGGAGGAAGCGATGGGAGAAGCTCCGCAGTACGTCGCGGCCCGCGTCCAGCAGGCGCTGGCCGAGGACGCACGCACGAACGAGCTCGGCATCCGCGTCGACATTCGCGGCGATCAGCTCTTCCTGCGTGGGCAGGTGAGCGAGCCCGGGCAGCGGGACAGGCTCGGCGAGGTGGCCCACGAGACCGCCCCGGCCCTTCACCTGCACAACGAGATCAAGATTCTCGACGCGAGCGGGCCCGGAGAGGATGAGCACCTTGACTGACCTACGCATAGCAGCCGTAGGCGACATTCATCTGGGCGAGGACGCCCGTGGCCACTACCGCAAGCGCCTGGAGGGCATCGAGGAGCGCGCCGACGTGCTGATGCTGGCGGGCGACCTCACCAGGCACGGCACCAGGGCGGAAGGACGCCTGGTGGCCGACGAGTTCCGTGATCTGCCGCTGCCGGTCATCGCCGTGCTGGGCAACCACGACTACCACTCCAATCTGCAGGACGAGATCGCCGGTGAGCTCCGTGACGCCGGCGTGATCGTGCTCGACGATGACGGGGTCGTCGTGCAGTGCGGCGAGACGAAGCTGGGCGTGGTCGGCGGCAAGGGCTTCGGCGGCGGGTTCGCCGGCAAGTGCGCGAGCGAGTTCGGCGAGCCGGAGATCAAGGACTTCGTCCGGCACACCCGCCTCATCGCCGAGGCGTGGCAGGTCGCGCTCAAGGAAGTACAGGCGGACCACCGGGTGGTGCTGTCGCACTACTCGCCCGTCAAGGAGACCCTTGAGGGCGAGCCCCTGGAGATCTACCCGTTCCTCGGCAGCTACCTGCTGGCGGAGGCGGTCGACACGGCGGGTGCCGACCTGATCCTGCACGGCCACGCGCACAAGGGCAGTGAGAAGGGCATGACGCCGGGCGGGATCCGGGTGCGCAACGTCGCGCTGCCGGTGATCGGGCGGGCCTACGTGGTCTACTGCCTGGCCATGAACGGTGAACATGAACGGTGAACATGAACGGTGAATAGCGAACGCGGCCGGCTCTTCGGAGCCGGCCGCGTTCGCGTGCGGTCGTCGTGCGATTGTCAGCAAGCCTTCGTTAGGGACGCCCTTCCCAAACCCGGGAGCCTTCCCACACCCGGGAGGAAGGGCGATAAGTCGTGGCGGACCACTGGGCCGCTCTCGGATCCCGGCCCAGTGGGGGGACGGCTGACGCCGCCCCTAGACATTGAAGATGCTGACCCCTCCCGGACCCACCAGCAGCCCGAGAACGATCAGGACGATCCCCCACAGGAGATCGCGACGAGCCAGAATCACATAGACCCCGGCGATGACGAGAATTACCGCGATGATCCAGAGCAAAGTAGCCATAGGTCCTGAGCTGCCCCTGCAATACAGCATTTAACATGTTTTCTCATCGGGCCTCGGGCAGGGGCCCAATATGACGACATTCAGGTATTTCCTGTCTTGTGAGGAGCATGGCCCCCAGGAACTGGTCCGGCAGGCCAAGGCGGCGGAACGCGCCGGGTTCGAGGCGCTGTGGATCTCCGACCACTTCCACCTCTGGCTGGACGAGCAGGGACAGTCGCCCTTCGTCTGGTCGGTGATCGGCGCCCTGGCCGAGGCCACCTCCCTGCCCATCACCACGGCCGTGACCTGCCCGCTCATCCGCGTCCACCCCGCGATCATCGCCCAGGCCGCGGCCACCACGGCGGCGCTCACCGGCGGCCGGTTCCGGCTCGGCGTGGGCACCGGCGAGGCGCTCAACGAGCACGTCATCGAATCCCGCTGGCCGCCGGCCGCGGAACGGCTGGACATGCTGGAAGAGGCCGTCGACCTGATGAGGAAGCTGTTCACCGGCGAACTCGTCTCCCACCACGGCCGCCACTACGACGTCGACACGGCACGGCTGTACACGCTGCCCGACGAGCCGCCGCCCATCTACATGTCCGGTTTCGGAGACAAGTCCATCGAACTGGCCGGGCGGATCGCCGACGGCTACATCTCCACCGGGCCCAGCGCCGAGTCGATCGCGAAGTTCCACAAGGCGGGCGGCGCGGGCAAGCCGTCGATGGGCGGGCTCAAGGCCTGCTACGCAGCCGACGAGGCCACCGCCCGCCGCACGGTGCACCGCCTGTGGCCCACGCAGGGCATCAAGGGAGAGGCCGCGCAGATCCTGCCGCTGCCCCGGCACTTCGAGCAGCTCGCCGAGACCGTCACCGAGGAGCAGGCCGTCGGCGGCACCCCATGCGGCCCGGACCCGGAGGTGCACGTCCGCGCGCTGCGTGCGTACGTGGACGCGGGTTTCGACGAGGTCTACGTCAGCCAGATCGGCGCCGAACAGGACGCCTTCTTCGACTTCTACCAGCGCCAGGTGCTGCCGGCTGTCGCCTAGGTGGCCGACTTGATCAGCTTGGCGTAGGCGAGCTGCAGCCAGTCCGACGCGGCCACCGCCGTCATCGCCGCCCCGGCCAGCCGGGTGAACCTCGGCGCGAAGACCAGGCCGATGGTGTAGCCGGTGGCCGCCCACTGAGCGATGCAGAAGGGGCAGCTCAGCAGCTCCCCGACGGTGTTGCGCGGCTCCTCCTTCAGTTCCGACGGCCCGCTGACGCCCTCGAAGCGGGTGAAGGGCGCCCGGAGGGGGCTCGTCACCGGATCCTTGGCCAGCAGCCGCGCCACCTTGTGCGTGCACGCCGCCATCAGCCCCAGGTCCATCAACCCGACGCGCTCCGGCACCCGCCGCCCCGTCACCGCCGCGGCCACCGTGGCGGTGGCCACGACGCCCCCGTAGACGGCCATGATGCGGACGTAGGTGCCCAGCGGCCGGTCGTGCTCGCCCTGGTAGGCCTGCTCGGTCTTGTCCATGAATTGGGTCATGGGGCCTGGCGCTACCCCCACGCTGCCGCCATACTCGCGCACGCGTCGAGCCGAACGCCTATTCGGCCTGCGCGAGGGTAGCGCGACTCCATGAGCAGTCATAGCCATGAGGTCACTGATGCCATCCTTGACACGCTCAAACGCGCCAGCTCCGGGTTGAAGGACGCGGGGGTGAAGTACGCGCTGGCGGGCGGGTGCGCGGCCTATGCGAGAGGCGCCGCGCCTTCCTTGCACGACGTCGATTTCGTGGTCACCGAGCACGACATCCCCGCCGCCCTGGAAGCGTTGCGGGGGATGGGCTTCGAGACGGCCAAGCCACCGGAGGACTGGCTGGTCAAAGCCTTCGACGAAGGCAGGCTGGTGGACCTGATCTTCAAGGTGTCGGACCAGCCGGTCACCGACAAGTTGCTCGACCGGGCCGAGCCGATGAAGGCATCGGCCATGATCGTCCCTGTGCTGGAGGCGACCGACCTGGTCGTGTCCTGGTTGCTGCCGATGTCGGAGCACGCCTGCGACTACGGCGCCCTCCTGCCCCAGGTGCGGGCGCTGCGTGAGCAGGTGGACTGGCCTCGGGTCGCCGCGGTGACCGCGCACTCGCCGTACGCCGCCACGTTCCTCACCCTGCTCGAACGCCTGGGCGTGCTGAACGCCCCCGTGGAGGCCGCCGGGGATCCCACCTGGCCGTGAACCTTTTCGCCGCCTGTTCACGGAGCCCCCTCCCGCTGAGACAGTGGGTCCGGATACGATCCGCGCACACGTCATCAAAGGGGGGCCCACGTGACCATCCACCCCGAAGCCGAGTGGACCCCTCCCGGCGTCGACGTCGACCAGCCGAGCCTCGCCCGCGTGTACGACGCCCTGCTCGGCGGCGCCGCCAACTTCGCCGCCGACCGCACCGTGGCCCGCGGCATGCGGACGGCCGTGCCCGACGTGGTCGACCTCGTCTGGTGCTCCCGCGCCTTCACCGGCAGGGTCGTGGACTTCCTCGTCCGCGAGGCCGGGATCCGGCAGTTCATCGACCTGGGGGCGGGCCTGCCGACCATCGAGAACACGCACGAGGTGGCCCAGTTCGCCTCCCCCGCGGCCCGCGTCCTGTACGTGGACCTGGACCCCGTGGTGGAGCCGCACGCCCGCGCCATCCTGTCCGGCAACGCGCACGCCGTCGCGATCACCGCCGACGCCCGCGACGCGCACGCGGTGCTGGGCCACCCGGAGACGGCGCGGCTCATCGACCTGTCCCAGCCGGTCGCGCTCCTGGCCATCGGGCTGCTCCACCTCATCCCCGACCGTGAGGACCCGCACGCCCTGGTCGGGCGCTACCTGTCGGCCCTGCCGTCCGGCAGCTACCTGGCGGCCGCCAACATGCTCGCCGGCCTCACCCCGCAGGCGCAGGCGCTGGCGGCGATGCTCCAGATGGCCATGGGCACCGCCCACTTCCGCTCCCGCGAAGCCATCACCCGCTACTTCGACGGCCTGGAGCTGGTGGACCCGGGCGTCGTCCACTTCCCCCAGTGGCGCCCCGACGACCGCCTGCCCGGCCCTCTCACCCCCTGGGAAGAACTCCTCCTCGGCGGCGTGGCCCGCAAGCCCTGACGCCGGCAACAGGTACGGGGTCAGGAGCGTCGGCCGGAGGATAGAGTACGGCTGTGCCGCGCATTCTCGTTTGCTCCCCTCCGCCCGCCCCGTAGCGGGCGGCGATTCCTGATTCTCCGGGTCTGACCGATCCGGGAGTGGCTGCTGCCCGCACACCGGGCCCATTTCGACCACTCCACCCCGGAGCAATCTGTCATGACCGACCTTTCCCCGCGTCGTGCCACGGTGTACGTCGCGATCGCCGCGGCGGCCTGGGGCACCGGCGGTGCCGCCGGCGCCCTGCTGTTCGCCTCGGGCGGCCTCGACCCCCTGGACGTCTCCTTCTGGCGCTACCTGCTGGGCGCCGCCTTCCTGCTCCCGCTCACCTCTCCCCGCCTGTGGCGTCCCAACGGGCGCGTGGCGGTGGTGGGGCTGGGGATGGCCGTCTACCAGACGGCCTACTTCGCCGCCATCGCCGAGTCAGGGGTGGCGGTGGCGACCGTGGTCACCATGGGGGCCACCCCGCTGTTCACCGCCCTGGGCAGCCGCCTGTTCCTGGGTGAGCGCCTGGGCCGGGCCGGCCTGGTCGCCCTGCTGACCGCGCTCGCCGGCCTGCTCCTGCTCACCGGCGGTAACGCGCCGGCCGGGGGCGCCGGCGGTTCGGGCGGCGGGGCGCCGGCCGGGGTGGGTCTGGCCTTGTTGTCGGCTGCCGGGTATGCGGCGGTGACCCTGTTCTCGCGGCGGCATCGGGACGAGCCCGAGGGGATGGCCGTGGGCGGGTTCGTCGTGGGCGCGGTCTGCCTGGCTCCGCTCGCGCTGGCGGGCGGGGCGCTGCCCCAGGTCAGCTGGGAGAGCGTGTCGCTGCTGGTCTACCTGGGCGTGGTGCCCACCGCGCTGGCCTACGGGCTGTTCTTCCGTGCGCTGACCGTGCTGCCCGCCACCACCGTGTCCGTCGTCTCGCTGGGGGAGGCCGCCGGCGCGGCCATGCTCGGCGTGTCGCTGTTCGGCGAACGCCTCACGCCTGCCGCCTGGATCGGGTGCGCGCTGCTGCTGCTCGCCATGGTGATGCCGTCGGTCCTGCCTTCCGTGGCGCGGGCGGCACGGCGGCGGAGGTCACGCCTGTCGTGACGATGGTCCCCCGGACGGGGTGAGGCCTGGGGAGCGGTGTGACGGTGTGGTGGGCGGTATGGGTTAGGGTCCGTACGGCGACGCTTGCCGTATCGTCGCTCCGCTCCCCGGGCCCACAGGCGGCACGGAGGGAACGGTGCCGGCGGAGCGCGCGTTGGAGGAACTGTGCCGTCATTTACAGCGATTGTCAGGAACCTTCTGGACCGCCCCGGAGGCGTGAACCTGAGCCCGTACCGCAAGATCGTCAAGGCGGCGGGCGGTCGCGGCGATCGGATCGGCGGGCTGGCCGAGCTGCCGGCGCCGGACATGAGCGATCTGGCCGAGTTCTGCGCCATCGCGCGGGAGGCGGCCGACCGGACGCTGGGGCTCAGGCCGTACGACGTGCAGTTGCTGGGGACGCTCGCCCTGCTCGACGGGAAGGTGGCCGAGATGGCCACCGGCGAGGGCAAGACGCTGTCCGGGGCGATGGCGGCGGCGGGCTACGCGCTGCAGGGCAAGCGGGTGCACGTCATGTCCGTCAACGACTACCTCGCCAGGCGCGACGCCGAGTGGATGGCGCCGTTCTACGAGGCGATGGGGGTCAGCGTGGGCTGGCTCGGCCAGGGCTCCACGCCGGAGGAGCGGCGGGAGGCGTACGCGAAGGACGTCACCTACGGGCCCGTCAGTGAGATCGGGTTCGACGTGCTGCGCGACCGGCTGCGGACGGACGCGAGCGCGATCATCGTGCCGGCGCCGGAGGTGGCGCTGATCGACGAGGCCGACTCGGTGCTCGTGGACGAGGCGCGGGTGCCGCTGGTGATGGCCGGGGCCTCCGACGCGGGTGATGCGGTGCCGGAGATGGCGGTGCTGGTCAGGCAGCTCATCAGGGGCTACCACTACGAGGTCGACGACCAGGCGCGCAACGTCTATCTGACGCAGAAGGGCGCCGAGACCGTCGAGAACCTGCTGGGCGTGGAGCTCTACGACGAGCACGAGCCCGGCACGCTGATCGAGCTGAACCTGGCCCTGCACGCGCACGCGCTGCTGTCCCGCGACGTCGACTACATCGTGCGTGAGGGCAAGGTGCAGCTCATCAACCCCTCGCGCGGCCGGGTCGCGATGCTGCAGCGCTGGCCCAACGGGCTGCAGGCGGCGGTGGAGGCCAAGGAGGCGCTGCCGCCGAGCGAGAAGGGCGAGATCCTGGACTCGCTCACCGTTCAGGGGCTGGTCAAGCGCTATCCGACGGTGTGCGGCATGACGGGCACGGCCGTGGCCGTGAGCGAGCAGCTCGGTGAGTTCTACGGGCTGAAGGTCGCGGTGATCCCGTCCAACCGGCCGTGTGTCAGGCAGGACGAGCCGGACCGGATCTATCCGACGGTGCCCGACAAGGACGCGGCGCTGGTGGAGGAGATCCAGGAGGTGCACGCCACCGGGCGGCCCATCCTCATTGGCACGCTCGACGTGGCCGAGTCCGAGAGCCTGGCCAAGCTGCTGCAGCGCCGCAACCTGCGGCCGGTGGTGCTCAACGCCAAGAACGACGCCGAAGAGGCCACGATCATCGCCAAGGCGGGGGAGCGCGACGCCATCACCGTCTCCACCCAGATGGCCGGGCGCGGCACCGACATCCGCCTCGGCGACGGTGTCGCCGAGCTCGGCGGCCTGTACGTGATCGGCTCCGGCCGCCACTCCAGCAGCCGCCTGGACGACCAGTTGCGCGGCCGGGCGGGACGGCAGGGCGACCCGGGCGGCTCGGTGTTCTTCGTCAGCATGGGGGACGAGCTGATCACCCAGTTCACGCCGGACGAGCGCCCGCCGGCCGCGGACGCCGACGGCCTGGTGCGCCACCGCCGGGGCGCCTACCTCGTCGCGCACGCCCAGCGGGTGGCGGAGGGCGTCAACCTGCAGATCCACCGCAACACCTGGCGCTACACCCGGCTGCTGGAGCAGCAGCGCGAGTTGATCATGGAGTGGCGCGACAAGGTCCTGTACGGCGACTCGGCGGCCAAGGCGCTGGCCGCGGCCGACCCCGAGCGCTGGGCGTCGATGCCGGAGGAGACCCGGGAGGAGACGGCCAGGCAGATCGTGCTGCACGCGATCGACCAGTGCTGGACCGAGCACCTGGCCTTCCTCACCGACCTGCGCGAGGGCATCCACCTGCGGGCGCTGGGCCGGATGAGCCCGGTGGACGAGTTCCACCGTGAGGCCGTGGCCGAGTACAAGTCGCTGCAGGCCGAGGTGGAGCGGCGCTCGCTGGCGTCGTTCGAGGCGCCGGAGCCGGATCTGAAGCGGCCCGAGGCGACCTGGACCTACCTGGTGCAGGACAACCCGTTCGGCACCGAGTGGGACCGGATCCTCAAGCGGGTCGGCTCGGGAGCACGCGCTTCCCGTACCTGACAGAAGATGGCAGGTACGGCTGCGAGCCTGGGGTCATGACGACAAAGGCGAACCTCATAGCGTTCACGATCGACTGCGCGGAGCCCAGGAAGCTGGCCGAGTTCTACCACCAGGTGACCGGGTTCGACATCCAGTACTCCGAGGACGAGTACGCCGCCGTGAGCGACGGCACCACGAGCATCTACTTCGGCCGGGTCCCCGACCGGAAGCCGGTGTCGTGGCCGAGCCCGGACAAGCAGTTCCACCTCGACTTCCGGGTGCCGGACGTGGCACGGGCCGTCGAGGAGTACGTCGCGCTCGGCGCCACCAAGCCGGAGTTCCAGCCCGGCGTCACCGAGGAGGGCGTCAGGTGGATCGTCCTGCAAGACCCCGAAGGGCACCTTCTGTGCGTCTGCCCGGAGCCCTCGAAGAACGACTCGTAGGCACCTGCTCCCAGGCTGGAATTGGCTTAAAGGATGATTCGAGTGCATTGCTTCCCCTCTAAGCTGGGTGGATGCTCCTGGGATCTCTGACCCTGCGCGGGTGCCCATGACCTGGGTCGGTGTGGTCATCGCCCTCGCCGGCGCGCTGGGATACGCGCTCGGCGCCGCACTGCAGCAGTACGAGGCGGTGGCCGAGGGCGCCTCGTTACTCAAGCTGGTGAGACGCCCTCGCTGGTGTATCGGTGGCATCATCGGCCTGACCGGCGCGAGCCTGCACGCCGTCGCGCTGAGCTTCGCGCCGTTGGTCGCGGTGCAGCCCATCAGCGTGGCCACGCTGGTCTTCGCGGTGCCGCTGGCCGCGCTGATGTACGGCCGCAAGCCGTACAAGGCGGAGATCTTCGGCTCGATCGCCGTGGCCGTGGGCCTGCTCTGGCTCATGTTCCTGGTGCCGCAGCATCACGTCACGCCCCGGCTCGGCACCGGCGCCGCCCTGGTGTTCATCGCCGTGATCGGAGTGATCGCGGTGGTCAGCCAGGTGGCCGCGAGCCGGACCCACGGGCCGGGCAGGGCGCTGCTGCTGTCGATCGGGGCGGGCGTCGTCACCGCGAGCGTGTCCACGTTCGTCCGGGTGGTCGGCGGCGGCCTGGAAGGCGACTGGGGGCGGCTGCTGCACTGGTTCACCCTGGCCGTGCCGGTGCTGCTGGTCTGCGCGGTGGTGCTGCTGCAGCGCTCCTACGCGGTCGGCTACTTCGGCATCGCCTACGCCGGCGTGCAGGTCGTCGACCCGATCACCTCGGTGCTGGCCGGTGCGATCCTGCTCGGCGAGCCGCTGCCGACCGACTCCTCCACGGCGGTGCCCGCGCTGCTCGCGGCGGCGCTGACCATCGCCGGCACGATCACGCTGGGGCGGCTCGCTCCTGACCACTCCCCGGCCGCGCCGGTGGCCGCCACCCCAGAATCCCGTCCATTGACCGCAGCATCAGATCGGGCGTGAGCCGGGTGGCCAGCGACATTCCCCTGTCGCGCAGGGCCACGGCCACGGGGTTGCGCAGCTTGGTCATCGCGCAGATCGACATGGACCTGCGCACCACCTCGGCGGTCCGCCGCAGGCGGGCCTCCGTGTAGGCGGACAGGGTGTAGGCGGCCAGCCCGCCGTCCGCGAGCCGGGCGAGCACCACCGCGTCCTCGATCGCCTGGCAGGCGCCCTGACCGAGGTTGGGCGTCATCGGGTGGGCCGCGTCGCCCACCAGCGCCACCCGGCCGGAGTGCATGGCGGGCAGCGGCTCGCGCAGGTAGTAGAGGTCGTTGCGGATGATCCGCGCCGGGTCCGCGGCGCGCAGCACGGCCGGGACCGGCTGGTGCCAGCCGCCGAACCTGCGCAGCAACTCCTCGCGCTGGTCACCGTGGGCGGCTCCGGCGGGTGCCAGGTCCGTGGCGTAAAAGTAGACCAGGTCGTCGCTGATCGGGTGGGCGCCGAACACGGTGCCCCGGCCCCAGCTCTCCGAGCTCTGGATCGGCACGTCGGGCCGCGGCACCAGCCCGCGCCAGGCGGTCACCCCCGCGTAGACCGGGCCGGGATGGCCGGGGAAGAGGGCGGCGCGCACCGGCGAGCCGATGCCGTCGGCGGCCACGACCAGGTCGGCCCGCAGCTCGTCGCCGTCGATGCGGACCTTGCCGGTGGAGGTCTCCGGGCCCGTGGCGGCGGTGCGGACGGTGCCGGTGGCCGCGTCCACGCCGGTGGCGGTGGTGTCCAGGCGGAGTCTCTGCGGGCCGAGTGCCTTCACCAGCAGGTCGACGAGCGTGGCGCGGAGCAGCACCACCACCGAGTCGCCGTACCGTTGCCGCGCCTTGTCCTCGGTGGTGTGCGTGAGCCAGCGCCCGTCGGCGGCGCGGACCCCCGCCTGGCCCTGCACCCGGGACAGCTCGCGCACCGCGTCACCGAGCTCCAGGGTGTCGAGCGCCCGCAGCCCGTTGGCGGAGATGGCCAGCCCGGATCCGACGGGCTCCAGCCTGGGGGCGCGCTCCAGCACGGTCACCTCCCAGCCTTCGCGGTGCAGAGCGATGCCGGCGGTCAGCCCGCCGATGCCGCCGCCTATCACTACGGCCTTCGCCATGTCAGGGCTCCTTAACTACGTCTGTAGTGTGATGCTACTACGCCTGTAGTTCGGGTCCTCGGCCGAGTCAGGCGAAGGTGATGACGCGGCGGCCACCGCCGGACCCGCCGCCCATGGCCTCCAGCGCCGCCTGGGCCTGGTCGAGCGTGATCGGCTCGACCTTGGGCAGGATGTGGTGCTGCGCCGAGAAGGCCAGCGTGTCACGCAGGTCGTGCGGCGACCCGGACGGCGAGGCCATGACCCGCAGCCGGTTGAAGACCATCGGCGGGGTGGACAGGGTGAGCGGCGTGTTGTCGTAGCCGCACAGGACGAGGGTGCCGTCCGGCGCGAGCCCGGTGAGGACCGCGGCGGCGGCCTCGGTGGACGGGGCGGAGTTCAGGATGACGTCCGCGCCGCCGTCCCAGGCCTTGAGCGCGGCGGCGGCGTCGGTCTCGGCACTGGCCACGAACAGCTCCGCGCCGAGCTCCTTGGCGCTCGCCTCACCACGGGCCGAGCGGCCGATCACCGCGACCCGGGCGCCCATGGCGACGGCGTACCGGATGGCGAGCGCGCCGACGCCGCCACTGCCGATGACCGCGATCCGGGAGGCCGGGGTGGCGCCCGCCCGGCGCAGGCCGTTGAACGCGGTGAGACCCGCGCACATCAGCGGCGCCGCGGCCACGGGGTCGAGCCCGGCGGGCAGCGGCGTCACGTACCCGCCCTTGAACAGGCCGTACTCGGCGTACCCGCCGTCGGCGACGATGCCGGTGACGCGCTTGGCCGGGCAGAGGATCTCCTCGCCGGACACGCAGTAGTCGCAGTGCCCGCACGAGTCGTACAGGAACTGGGCCCCGACCGCGTCGCCCACGGAGAGGCCGGGCACGCCGCCGCCGAGCGCGGCCACCGTGCCGGTGATCTCATGGCCGGGCACCACGGGGAACCGGGCGAACGGGTAGTGCCCGCGTACCAGGTTGAGGTCCGTGAAGCAGACGCCGCAGGCGGTGATCTTCACCAGGACCTCGCCGGGGCCCGGCTCCGGGATCTCGCGCTCTTCGACGGACAACGGGGCGTCCACCCCGGTGGCAAGTGCCGCACGCATGACGGCCTCCTTCTTGGCAGAACTCGATCGGCGGTGCTCGCCGCACCACCTCCTGCAACGTGCCCCGTCCATGCACCTCCGCACCATGACTACACGCGTAGTATCGGTGCCCGTGAAGCGTTCCGAGGCCGTCGCCGAGGCGGCGATCACCCTGCTGGCCGAGCGGGGCATGCGCGGCCTCACCCACCGGGCCGTCGACGAGGCCGCGGGCCTGCCGCCGGGCTCGACCTCCAACCTGGCGCGCACCCGCGCCGCGCTGCTGGAGCTCACGCTGTCGCGGCTGACGGAGCTGGAGGAGCAGGTGTTCGCCGGGGCGCTGACGGCGCCGGCGCCCGGCGACCTGCCGGAGCTGATGGCCCAGGTGCTGCACGTCCAGCTCCGCGACGCCAGGCGCACCCTGGCCCGCTACGAGCTGGCGCTGGAGGCGACCAGGCGGCCGGAGCTGCGCGCGATCTACGACCAGGCCGGCCGCCGCTTCCGCGACCCCGCCGTCGCCCTGCTCGCCGCCGCCGGCTCGACGGATCCGGTACGGCACGCGCGCCAGGTGGTCGCGTTCGGGGAGGGCATCATGTTCGACGCGATCGCCGGGGCGGGCGCCGAGCCGACGCTGGACGAGCTCCGCGAGGCCGTACGCGAGCTGCTGGCGGGCATGCTGCAAGGGCCGCCGCCGAGCCCGGGGGGAGGCTAACCGATCAGGCGGGCCCGGTGGGCGGGCCACTCCTCGTCGAGGATGCCGAAGTAGACCGTGTCGCGCCAGGTGCCGTCGGGCCTCCTGCGCTGGCGCCGCAGCGTGCCCTCATGTGTGCCGCCGATCCTCTTGATCGCGTTCTGTGAGCGCACGTTAAGAATGTCGGTCTTGAGCTGGACCCTGTTGTAGCCGAGCTTGTCGAAGGCGTGGTCGATCAGCAGCAGCTTGCAGCCGGTGTTGACGGCCGAGCGCCACCAGGCCCTGCCGTACCACGTCCAGCCGATCTCGACGCTCTCCGCGAAGCCCGGCACGTCGATGTAGGTGGTCCAGCCGGCGGCCCGGCCGGTCTCCTTGACGATCACCGCGAGCGGGATGTGCCGGTCGTCCTCCATGAGCTGCCGGGCGATCTTCGCCAGGTCCTCCTCGGTGCGTGGCGTCTCGGCGGGCAGCCAGCGCCAGACCTCCTCGTCGCCGCCCGAAGCGGCGAACAGGCCGGGCAGATGGTCCAGGGTGAGCGGTTCAAGACGGACGATGTCGTTCTCCAGCACCACGGGTGCGGGCAAGATGGCGGTCATGGCGTGACCCTATGGGGAGGTCCGGGGTCGGGATGATGTCCACATGGGCGGTTTTGCGGGGAACCACCTGTCGACATGCATACCGGCCGGTCGGTAGGCTCCCTTCATGGACTTCGCCTTCGACAGTGTCACCGAGGACCTGCGCCAGCGTCTGCTGCTGTTCATGGACGAATGCGTCTACCCGGCCGAGCCCGCCTTCGAGGAGCAGGCCGCCGCCAGCGGCTGGGGCTCTCCGCCGCTGATCGACGACCTGAAGGACGAGGCCAGGCAGCGCGGCCTGTGGAACCTGTTCCTGCCCGGTGACCACGGCGCCGGGCTGACCAACCTGCAGTACGCGCCACTGGCGGAGATCATGGGCCGCAGCCCGCACCTGGCGCCGGTGGCCACCAACTGCGCCGCGCCCGACACCGGCAACATGGAAGTGCTGGCCATGTTCGGCAACGAGTGGCAGCGCAAGGAGTGGCTGCGACCGCTCCTCGACGGCGAGATCCGCTCGGCCTTCGCGATGACCGAGCCCGACGTGGCCTCCTCCGACGCCACCAACATCGCCACCTCGATCACCCGCGACGGCAACGAGTACGTCATCAACGGCCGCAAGTGGTTCATCTCCGGCGCGATGAACCCCAACTGCAAGATCTTCATCGTCATGGGCAAGACGGACCCGGAGGCGCCCAAGCACCGCCAGCAGAGCATGGTGCTGGTGCCCCGCGACACCCCCGGCATGCGGATCGAGCGCGGCATGCACGTCTTCGGCTACACCGACGCCGACCACGGCGGTCACGCCGAGATCGTCTTCGAGGACGTCCGGGTGCCGGCGGACCACCTGATCGGCGAGCAGGGCGGCGGCTTCGCCATCGCCCAGGCCAGGCTCGGGCCCGGCCGCATCCACCACTGCATGCGGCTGATCGGCATGGCCGAGCGCGCGGTCGAGCTGATGTGCCGCAGGGCGCTGGGCCGGACGGCGTTCGGCAAGACCATCGCCCAGCAGGGCGTCGTCCAGGACTGGATCGCCGAGTCCCGCATCCGCATCGAGCAGCTGCGCCTGCTGGTGCTCAAGACCGCCTGGCTGATGGACACCGTCGGCAACCAGGGCGCGCACACCGAGATCCAGGCCATCAAGATCTCCACCCCGATCACCGTCGAGTGGATCCTGGACAAGGCCATCCAGGCGCACGGCGCCGGCGGCGTCTCCCAGGACTTCCCGCTGGCCGGGCTCTGGGCCGGAGCCCGCTCGCTGCGCCTGGCCGACGGCCCCGACGAGGTGCACAAGCGGTCGCTGGCCTACCGCGAGCTCAAGAAGTACATGTGACGACAGGAGCGGGAGTGACAGGAGCTGGAGTGGACGAGACACGGCTCAAAGAACGCATCGCCGCGTTACTGAGCGAGCACGACCCCGCCGGGGACCGGCTGGAGTTCCTGCGTGCCAGGTTCGACGCCGGGCTGGCCTGGGTGTGGTTCCCCGAAGGGCTCGGCGGGCTGGGCCTCGCGCGTGACCTGCAGCAGGTCGTCGAGCACGAGCTCGCGCACACGCCGCAGCTCGACACCGGCGTGCAGGGCATCGGGCTGGGCATGGCCGCGCCCACCATCCTCGCCTTCGGCACGCCGGAGCAGCGGCGGCGCTTCCTCCGGCCGCTGTGGACCGGCGAGGAGATCTGGTGCCAGCTCTTCAGCGAGCCCGGCGCCGGCTCCGACCTCGCCACCCTCGGCACCCGCGCGGTCAGGGACGGCGACGAGTGGATCGTCGACGGCCAGAAGGTGTGGACCTCGGGCGCCCACCACGCCAGGTGGGCCATCCTGGTCACCCGCACCGACCCCGACGTGCCCAAACACCGAGGCATGACGTACTTCGTCTGCGACATGCACGCACCCGGCGTCGACGTGCGCCCGCTGCGGCAGATCACCGGCGAGGCCGAGTTCAACGAGGTCTTCCTCACCGGCGTGCGGCTCGCCGACGACCTGCGCCTCGGCGAGGTGGGCGACGGCTGGCGCGTCGCCCAGACCACACTGATGAACGAGCGCGTCGCGATCGGCGGCGCTCCCGTACGACGCGGCGGCGGCATGCTCGGCCCCGTGCTGTCCACCTGGCGCGAGCGGCCCGAGCTGCGCACGCACGACCTGCACCAGAGGCTGCTGTCGCTCTGGGTGGAGGCGGAGGTGACCCGCCTGTCCGGGGCGCGGCTGCGCGAGCAGCTGGCCGCCGGGCAGCCCGGCCCCGAGGGCTCCGGCATGAAGCTGTCGTTCGCCAAGCTCAACCAGGCGGTGTCCGGCCTGGAGGTCGAGCTCGACCGCGACCTCGGCTACGACGACTGGACCTTCCGCCGCTCGGACACCGTCGACTTCTACGGCCGTGGCGCCGGCTACCGCTACCTGCGCGCCAAGGGCAACTCGATCGAAGGCGGCACCTCGGAGATCCTGCGCAACATCATCTCCGAGCGCGTGCTGGGCCTGCCCTCCGAGCCCCGCATCGACAAGGACGTGCCCTGGAAGGACCTGCCGCGATGACCCTCCTGTACACGGAAGTCGAGGAGGAGCTGCGCGCCGCCGTGCGCGCCCTGCTCGCCGACCGCTGCCCGCCCGCCGCCGTGCTCAAGCGCGCCGAATCGCATCCGTACGACCTGGATGTGTGGAAGACGCTGGCCGGGGAGATCGGGGTGGCCGGGCTGCTCATCCCCGAGGAGCACGGCGGCGCCGGCGCGTCGGCCAGCGAGGTGGCGGTGGTGCTGGAGGAGCTGGGCCGGGGCGTCGCGCCGGTGCCGTTCTTCACCAGCTCGGTGCTCGCCACCCGCGCGCTGATCCAGGCGGGAGCCGGTGAGCTGCTCGAACGACTCGCCGACGGCAGCGCCACGGCCGCGCTCGTGGTCCCGTTCGCCACCTCCCCCCATCGGCCCTTCGGGAGTGGGGCGGTGCGCCTGGCCGACGGCGGGGAGCGGCTGTCCGGCACGGTCGGCGGCGTGGCCGGGGCCGACGTCGCGGACCTGCTGCTCGTGCCGGTCGACGGCGGCCTCTACAGCGTGACGGGGGCCGAGGTGCGGGTCGTGCCGTCGCTCGACCTGACCCGGCCGGTCGCGACCGTCACGCTCGACGGCGCGGCCGCGACCCGGGTCGGCGACGTGGACCTGGCGGAGGTGCTGCTGTTCGGCGCCGGACTGCTGGCCTCGGAGCAGTACGGCGTGGCGCAGTGGTGCCTGGACACGACGCTGGACCATGTGAAGGAGCGTCACCAGTTCGCCCGGCCCGTCGGCTCCTTCCAGGCGATCAAGCACCGGCTGGCCGACCTCTGGCTCGACGTGGTCAGGGCCAAGGCGGCGGCTCGCAACGCCGCCGCCGACGCCTCGGCGGTGTCGTCGGCCGAGTCGACAGCCGGGTCGACAGCAGCGTCGTCGGCTGTGTCGGCGGCTGTGGCCCAGGCGTGGAACGCGGGCGTGGCCGTACGCGTGGCCGAGGAGGCGGTGCAGCTCCACGGCGGGATCGGGATGACCTGGGAGCACCCCCTGCACCTCTATCTCAAGCGAGCCAAGGCGAGCGAGATCGCGCTCGGCACGCCCGGCGACCACCGGGAGGCGCTGGCCTCACTCGTCGACGTGCCCGGCCCCGAGCGAGGCCAGCAGTAGGTCGGCGAACTGCCTGCCCACCTGAGCACCGGTCAGCGGCCCGTCCGTGCGATACCAGGTGCCCAGGTGGTGCACCGAGCCGAAGAAGTAGTCGACGACGAGCCCCGCCTCCACCCGGTCGCTGAAGACGCCCTCGCGCTGGCCCTCCAGCACCAGGTCACGGAAGCGCTCGTGATAGAGGCGGCGCTCGGCGCGCACGCTCTTGCGGGTCTCCGGCGCGAGCAGGTGCATCGACCGGAAGAAGATCGTGGAGTCGTCGAGGTTGGCCGTGGTGGTCTCCACGACGTCGGCCGCCGCCCTGTGCAGCCGCTCGACGACCGTGCCCGTGCCATCGGCGATCTGCGTCAGGCGGTCCATCTGCATGCGCAGCACGCGACCGTAGATCTCGTGCAGCAGGTCATCCTTGGAGTTGAAATAGTGGTACATAGCGCCTTTGGTGACGCCGGCGGCCAGCACGATCTCCTGGACCGAGGTGCCTTCGAAGCCGTGCTCCGCGAACAGCCGGGTGGCTTCGCTCAGCAGCCTCTGACGCACGGATTCTTCCTTCACCATCACGCCCCAAAGCATACCGGCTGGTCGGTTGGTGCCGTGATGCTTCTCTTTGGGGTACCAATTCCGTCACCTTAGGCTCGCCTTGGTTCCAGATGGGGTATCTCTTGACCGGCGAGGGATCTTCGGCGTGGCAGATCCTGGTTGACGACGACTCATTCGGGGAGTTTGCCGTGCCTGGTGGCTCTATCTACGTGCAGCAGGACGAGAAGTTCACAGGCTCGTCACCACAGTGGTGGTACGAGAAGTTCTGGCGCGAGGACGCCCAGAACCGCAGGCGGTCGAGGGCGGTCAAGGCGGCGGTGGGCTTCGTCGCCGGATTCGTGCTCGCGCTCCGGTTCGGGCTGTCCTACGCCGCGCTCTACGGCCTGTTGCTGGCCGGTCTGGTGGCCGCCGTCGACTGGTGGCTCGACTGGCGGGCCTTCCGGGCCACGGCCGTCTGGCGTGGCCGCCGGCGCGGCGAGGCGATCACTGGCAGGCTGCTGCGCCGCTCGCTGGGCAAGCAGGGCTACCAGGTGCTCGACGGCCGCGCCATCAGGGACAAGGCGTCCATCGACCACCTGGTGATCGGTCCCGGCGGGGTCTGGGTCGTCGACAACGAGTCCTGGAGCCCCGACACCGAGATCGCCACCTACGGCGGGCGGCTGTTCTTCGGCGAGAAGTACGGCACCAAGGTCGCCAAGCCACTGGTCGAGGCCGCCGAGGCCTTCGCCGAGCTGCTGACCCGGGAGACCGGGGTCCCGGTCACCATCACCCCGCTGCTGGCCGTGCACTGCGGCATGCTGCCGCGCGGCGGCTCGCTCACCGTGGAGGGCATCACGCTGCTCAAGCCACGGCTGGTGGCCCGGCAGATCAAGCGGACGGCGACCCCCCGGCTCGACGACGCCCAGATCGAGCTCCTGGCCCGCACCGCCGCCCGGGAGCTGCAGCGCGTCTAGACGCGTTCAGGCGCGTTCACGCAGCGTTCATACAGGTTTATACGATGCTCTCGATGAACGCGGTGAGCTGGACGACGTTGCGGCACTCGTACATGGGGACGACCGTGCCGTAGTCCGTGGCGATCGAGTCGCCCGTGTCCCATTGCGCCCTGGGCTCGGGGTTGAGCCAGTAGGCGTGGCGGGCGCGGCCGGCCAGTGACCGCAGCACGTCCAGGGCGGGTGGCTGATAGTTGGAGCGGGCGTCGCCGAGGATCAGCAGCGAGGTCTTCGGGCCGATCGCGTCGCCGTAGCGCTCGGCGAAACCCTCCAGCGAGTGCCCGTAGTTCGTCCGGCCGAACCGGACCATGTCGGCCTCGTTCGCCAGCCGGGTCATGGCGTCCACCACGTCGGCGCCGGGGACGAAGAAACGGGTGATCTCGTCCACCCGGTCCACGAAGCCGAACGCGCGCACCTTGGTGAACTGCTCCCTGAGCGCGTAGGTGAGCAGGAGCGTGAAATGGGCGAACGACGAGACGGAGTCGCTGGTGTCGCAGAGGATCACCAGCTCCGGCTTGTGCGGCCGGGGCGGTTTGAAGTGCGTCGTCAGCGGGACGCCGCCGCTCTGCAGCGAGGCCCGCACGGTCCTGCGGAAGTCCAGCCGGCCCCGCCTGCCGCGCCGGTGCTTGATGGTCAGGCGCGCGGCCAGCCGCCGGGCCAGCGGGTGCACCTCCCGGCGCAGCCTGGCCAGGTCGGCCTTGGTGACGCGCAGGAAGTCGAGCTGCTCCAGCGGGGGACGCACGGCCGAGCGGGCGATGCGCTCGATGCCGGAGTCCTCGGCGATGCGCCGGCGCACGTCGGTGGCCACGGCCTCCTCCAGGCGCGCGGTGTTGGCGGTGACCCGTTGGCGGGCCGTCTTCTCCGCCAGCCCGCCGCGCTCCTGACCGGCCAGGACCTCCCGCAGGATGCCGGCCATGAGCGTCTCGGGCGACAGGACGCGCAGCACGCTGTAGGAGAACCAGTTCTGCCGTCCTGGGCCGGCCTCCTGGCGGCCGAAGCGCTCGACCATGGCACGGGCGAACTCGCGCATCTCGGCGTCGGTGCCGCCGGTCAGCAGCCGGGCCAGATAGGCGCGCAGTTCCGGCACGGGCGCGTGCGCCAGATCGGGCCTGTCCTCGGTCTCGCCGCCGGGACGGATCGCGTACAGGCCGCTGGTGGAGGCCGGGAACCACAGGTCGAACAGCACGTCGAAGCCGGGCCGGAACGACGGCCTCTTGACCAGCGTCGCCGCGTAGGCGGCGCGCAGCGACTCCCGCTCGGTCAGGTCGATCACCCGCAGCGCCCGCGCAGCGTCGAGCCCTTCGGCCAGCGACACGGGCAGCCCGGCCGTACGCAGCGCATGCACGAAGCCGACATGTCTGTCTACGAGCGACATATCCCCTCCTCGGGCGTCATGCGGTGGGAAGCCCGAGCTCCTTGACCGCCCGGCTCTGGTCGGAGTTGTGCTTGAGCACCACGCCCAGCGTCTGCGCCACCGTCGCCTCGTCCAGCTCCTCCCGGCCCAACGCCAGCAGCGTGTTCGCCCAGTCGACGGTCTCGGCCACCGACGGCGCCTTCTTCAGCTCCAGCGCCCGCAGCGTCGCCACGGTCCTGGCGAGCTGCTCGGCGAGGTCGGCGCGGATCGTCGGCACCTGGCTGAGCACGATGTCCCGCTCGCGCTCCGGCGTCGGATACGCGATGTGCAGGTAGAGACAGCGCCGCTTGAGCGCCTCGGACAGCTCGCGGGTGGCGTTCGAGGTCAGCACGACGTACGGCTTGCGTACGGCCACGATGGTGCCCAGCTCCGGAATTGTCACCTGAAAGTCGGACAGCAGCTCCAGCAGCAGCCCTTCGACCTCGACGTCCGCCTTGTCCGTCTCGTCGATGAGCAGCACGGTCGGCGTCCCCGCCCTGATGGCCTTGAGCAGCGGCCGCTCCAGCAGGAACTCCTCGCTGAAGATGTCGTCGTCGGCGCTGGTGGCCTGGATGCGCAGGAGCTGCTTCTTGTAGTTCCACTCGTACAGCGCGCGGGCCTCGTCGAGCCCTTCGTAACACTGCAGCCTGATCAGCTGGGACCCGGTCGCCTGCGCGACGGCCTTGGCCAGCTGGGTCTTGCCCACCCCCGCCGGTCCTTCGACCAGTAGCGGCTTGCCGAGCGCGGCGGCCAGGAACACCGAAGTGGAGATGGCGTCGTCGGAGAGATAGTCCACGGCGGTGAGCCGCTCGGTCACGTCGGCGGGGGAGTCGAACATCAATGCTCCTGTCTGCTGGCCGAACTTTATTCTAGCGGAGGGGGTGTGACTCGCGCCGATTCGACCAAGATGCTCAGTGCCGGTATATTCCTTCCTGCACGGCGCGCCGTTAGCTCAGTTGGTTAGAGCAGCTGACTCTTAATCAGCGGGTCCGGGGTTCGAGTCCCTGACGGCGCACCTTTCATCAGGCCGCCACTCTGCGAAAACACGCAGGGTGGCGGCCTTTTTGAATGTTGTTCTAGACGTTGCGGACACATACAGATCTTGTACATCGGGCCCGTCTGGCACGTCTAGGGCGCCACGGGTCCGGGCAGCTCGTGCAGGTGGCTGCCGATCCAGCGGATGGTGGCCGGCGACGGACGCCGCGGTGGTGCGGGGACGAAGTTGGCCGCGTCGTCGATGCTGCCGGTGCCGTCGTAGGTGGCCACCAGCGGATGGGGGAAGACCGGTCGCGACCGGGAGACCGCGCCCTGCGCGTCCCTGCCCACGGCGATGACGCGGGTGGGCGCCGTGTCCCGTTCGACCCATGTGACAAGCTCACGAAGCGGGTCGAATTCGGTCAGCCGGTAGCCGGAGCCGCAGTGCGACATCGTGGGCACCATGAAGAGCCGCGCCCACCGCTGAGTTTCGCGCAGGCCGCCGTTGCGTTCGGACAGCCGCTGGTAGTAGTCCACCGTCGCGGTCGCCGGCAGCAGGGGGTCTGCCCAGCCGTGCCACAGGATGAGCTTGCCTCCGGCACGGCGGAACGCGCGGAGATCGAGGCTCATCGCGTTGCCCTTGACGCCTTCGGCGGTCAGCCGGTGGAACCCGGCCGCGGTGAAGGAGGCTTCGGCCAGGGACGAGTGCGGTGTGCCGATCGGGAACCCCGCGTACTTCAGGTAGTTGTCCCCGAGCCACGCCGCGAACGAGCGGTTGCCCAGGTAGGAGGCAGGCGTGATCATTCCCTCCCAGCCGAGTTCGGAGCCGCGGGTCTGCCAGCCGGGGTACAGCCGGCGCCCGTCGGGGTCCACCGGTCCGGCGTACAGCGCGCGGACGACGGCCACCTGGCGCGGGGTGAGGCAGTCCGCCTGATCGGTGCCGGCCGGGCACTGTGCCGTCACCGGGTCGAACCGGCAGGCGCGCGGATCGTCGATCTGCCCGTCGGCCAGCCCGTCGAGCCGATCGCAGGCCGCCACCACGGCCCCGTGCAAGGCGGGCAGTTTGGCGTCGGTGAGGATCGGTTCGCCGTCGGCGGCGGTGTTCGTCCGGGCCAGCCAGGGCGCGTAGACGCCGAACAACGGGCCCATGGCATGGGCCGGCGCGCCGGCGATGACACCGTCGAAGTCGCGCGGATAGCGCTGGGCCAGCAGCAGCCCTTCTCGCCCGCCGTTGGAGCAACTGCTGAAGTAGGACCTCTTCGGCGGCGCCCCGTAGAACTCGGCGATGATGCGCTTGGCCGCCACCGACAGCACATGCGGCGCGCGATAGAAGTAGTCGTTCCGGGCCGTCTGATCGTCCGCCGCCCAGCGTTCGTCCGGCCCTTCCGACACATGACCGTCGTCGGTGGCGCCGACGGCGACGTCCCCGCCGAGATCGCCCCCGCAGTCGGGAAACGGCAGCTCCGGGATCCGCCCGCAGAACGCGCCGCAGCCGTACTGCAGGTAGCGGCCCGTGAAGGTGTCGAGAGGCAGCCTGAGCCGGAAGGTCACCGCGGGTTCGATGCGGCCCTGCACGTCGCAGTAGGCCGGCTCGCTCTGGTCGTTCACCTTGGCGCTCGTGACGTGGGTCGTCGCGCCCGGCAGGTCGAAACGCTGCTCCAGTTCGCCGCACTGACGTACCGGCTCGATCACCGGATCGGGCGCGGAGGCGGCGACGGCAGGGATGGGTGTGCCCGATACCGCGATGAGCAAGGCCGTGGTGGTTGCTGCCAGGAATCTGGGTAAGGCGTGCGGATTCATGATGGCGCCTCCATGTCCAGGGACAGGTAAGGGGTGCTTGTTCGGGTGCGGGGCCGATCGTTCAGCTCTGGGGCGGGGCCGGGGCATAATCGGCCAGGCCGCGTTCCAGGAGGGCGCAGGCCCGCGTGCAGAGGGTCCGGATGTCGGTGCCGAGCCGGGCGGTCCGGTCCTCGGCGATGCGGCGGCGCGCGTGGTCGATCAGGGTGCGGTGCACTCCCATCAGCGCGTTCGCCGCCACCTGAGGGCCGGGATCGTCTTCCGTCGCCCCGGTCTCCGCCGCCAGGAGCCGCGCCAGGGAGTCGGTGTGCTGTTTGATCGCCTGCTGCTCGCGCGCCTGCAGCGCAGCGCTGCCGGCGATCAGGCGGCCGACCGTCCGTGCCGACTCCAGAGCGGCCTCGTCGCCGGCTTCCACCTGGTCGAGCATGCTGTTGGCGTTGAGCAGGAAGCGTCGGAAGGCCACGAGCACAGGCTCTCCGGGGGGCCGCCTGCCGATCGCTTCGACCAACCGTGTGCCGAAGGCGTCGAACGGCGCGTAGAACAGATCCTCCTTGGTCGGGAAATAGTTGAAGACGGTCGCCTTGGCGACCCGTGCCTCACGGGCGACCTCGGCGACGGTGACGCCGTCGAATCCCTGCTCGGCGAACAGGCGCCACGCCGTGTCGGCGATGAGCTGCCTGGTCTGCTCCTTCTTCATCTCGCGCAGTGACATCCTGCCTCCCGGACTTAGACTAAGACAATATTTAGTCCAAGTCTATCTTTAGACTTGGACCAGTTATATCCGGGCGTCCGTCCGGGACCGATATCGCCGTTGCGACTGTGGAGCAGGCCGCTGTCCCTGAGTAGCGTCGGTGTCGTGAAGGACACTGAACTCGTCGGAGTGCAGAAGACCCTCAGCCCCGTCCTCAGGGCCAAAGCACTGGACAACCGGCTGCCGGACCCGATCCTCGGCGACGAGTACGCCGAGCGGGTGATGCGCCGCCTCGACCCCGGCTACGACAAGCGCAGATTCGGCACCAGCCAGATGGGCCTCGTCGCCGTGGCGCGCGCCAAGGCCCACGACGACTGGGCCCGAAGCTTCCTCGCCGATCGTCCTGACGCGGTGGTGTTGCACCTGGGCTGCGGCCTCGACGCCCGGGTGTACCGGATCGACCCGCCCGCCACCGTCGACTGGTACGACCTGGACTACCCGTCCGTCATCGAACTGCGGCGACGATTCCTGCCGCCGCGCGAGCACTACACCCTGATCGACTCCAGCGTCACCGACCTGACCTGGTTGGAACGTGTCCCGCGCGGCCGGCCGATGCTGATGATCGCCGAGGGGCTGGTGCCCTACCTGACCGAGACCGCCGTCCGGCAACTGCTGACCAGCGTCGTCGACGCCTTCCCCACCGGCCGCATACAGTTCGACACGGTGGCGGTCTGGGCGTGGCGCACCTCGAAATGGGATCCCACGCTGCGCCGATATGGCACCCAGTTCCGCTGCGGCTTCGACGACCCGGCCGCGCTGGCCGAGTGGCACCCGCGGCTCGAATACATCGACGAGGCGCCGATGAACGACTCACCGGTGCTGATGGCCAAGGCACCCACGAACGTACGCCGCAGGTACCGCCTCATGAACCTGCTGCCGGGCATGAAACGGTCCACCCGCATCGTGCGGTTCGGGTTCTAACCCGCCGACGCGCGCAAGGCGTTGGCCGGGGAGTGGCGGGGATCGTCAGGTTCGTGTCCTTGCCGCCGGGGCGGCGCCGGCTTGACGATGAACGGGTGCACGTCGTCTTCGTCATCTATCCCGGCTTCCAGATTCTCGACCTGACCGGCCCGCATGAGGTGTTCCAGCAGGCCGGGCCGTACCGCATGGAGATCGTGGCCGCGCGGAGCGGACCGGTGCGTAGCGGGGGTGGGGTGGTGGTCGAGCCGACCGCGACGGTCGGGGAGTACGGCGGGCCGATCGACACGCTGGTCGTCGTCGGGGGGCGGGGGAAGATCGAGGCGTGCGAGGACGCGGCCCTGGTCGGGTGGATTCGGCAGGCGGCGGGGCGGGCGCGGCGGGTGGCGTCGGTCTGTACGGGGGCGTTCCTGCTGGCGGCGGCCGGGCTGCTGGACGGGCGGCGGGCGGCGACCCACTGGTCGGGGTGTGAGCTGCTGGCCGAGCTGTATCCGGCCGTCATCGTGGACCCCGATCCGCTCTTCGTGCAGGACGGGAACGTGTGGACCTCGGCGGGGGTGACCGCCGGGATGGATCTGGCGCTCGCGCTGGTCGAGGAGGACCTGGACGCGGAGACGGCGCGGCGGATCGCCCGCATGCTGGTGATGTTCGTGCAGCGGCCCGGCGGGCAGGCCCAGTTCTCCGCGCAGCTGGCCGTGCAGCGGCCGGTGCGGGAGGCGCTGCGCGACCTGCCGGCCTGGATCGCGGCCCATCCCGATGCGGACCTGACCGTTCCGGCGCTCGCCCGGCGGGCCGGCATGAGCGAGCGCAACTTCACCCGCGTCTTCGCCGCCGAGACCGGCCGCACGCCCGGCGCGTACGTGGAGGCGGCCCGGCTGGAGGCGGCCCGCCGCCTGCTGGAGACCACCGGCACCACCCTCGACTCGATCGCCCGCACCTGCGTGTTCGGCACGGTCGAGACCCTGCACCGCACCTTCAGACGAACCCTCGACGTCACACCGGGCCAGTACCGCCGTCACTTCCAAGCTGTGAGGAGTCACTGATGCGCATCGGGATCATGCTGTTCGACGACGTGGAGGAGCTGGACGCCGTCGGCCCGTGGGAGGTGCTGGCCTCCTGGGCCAAGTCGCACCCCGCCGAGGCCGAGGTCGTCGCGTTCGCCCGCGAGGCCGGGCCGATCCGGGCGGCCAAGGGCCTGCGCCTGCTCGCCGAGCACGGCCTGTCCGACGTCGGCCCGCTGGACGTGCTGCTGCACCCCGGCGGGTTCGGCACCAGGTCGCTGCTGGACGACGACGCCCACCTGGCCTGGATCCGCGAGCAGCGCGCGAGCGTCTCGCTGATGACCAGCGTGTGCACGGGCTCACTGGTGTACGCCGCGGCGGGGCTGCTGGCCGGCCGCCCGGCCACCACCCACTGGGGCTCCCTGGACCTGCTCGGGAAGCTCGACCCGAGCATCAAGGTCCGGCCCGACGACCGGTACGTCGACGACGGCGACATCATCACCTCGGCGGGCGTGTCGGCGGGCATCGACATGGCACTCCACCTGGTGAGCCGCCTGGCCGGGGTGGACCGGGCACGCGAGGTGCGGCGGTACATCCAGTACGATCCCCAGCCGCCGATCTGAGGTCAGGAAGCGGCGGTGAACCCGTGGGGTTCGAGGTAGCCGCCGGCCGGGAGGTTGAAGTGGGCCGGGACCACGCGGACGCCGGTGCCGGTGTAGCGGTCCACGAAGGCCCTGCGGGTGGCCACGCCCTGCTGGACGTCGTGCTCGACCACGATGTGCCAGTCGGGGCGGGCGAACTGGTGGACGATGTGGAACAGGTCGCCGGTGAAGACCGCCTCCTGCGTGCCCGAGGTCACGTGCAGGCCGCTGTGTCCCGGGGTGTGGCCGGGCAGGAGCTCGACGTGCACGGTGTCGTCGATGGCGTGGCCCGGTTCGACCAGGCGGTGCAGGCCGGCCTCGACGACCGGCAGGACGCTGTCGATGAAGGAGTCGTGGCCGTAGGAGCCGGGGGTCGCCGACGTGGTCCAGTGCTCGTACTCCTGCCGGACGAACAGGTAGGTCGCGTTCGGGAAGGTGGGCACCCAGGCGCCGTCCACCAGGCGGGTGTTCCAGCCGACGTGGTCCTGGTGCAGATGGGTGCAGAAGACGTAGTCCACGTCCGTGGGGTCGACGCCGGCCGCCGTCATGGTGTCCAGGTAGCCGGTGTCGAGGAGGTGGCCGTACGGGTCGAGGCGGCGTTCCTTGTGGTTGCCCCAGCCGGTGTCCAGGACGATCACGCTCTGCGGGGTGCGCAGGACGTGGCTCCGGAAGACCAGCACCGGGTCTCCGGCCTGGTCGAAGAGGGCCGCCGGGAAGCGGGGGCGCAGGTCGGCGGGGTTCTCGCCGTTCAGCCCCCGGAACGCCAGGGTGACGGGGACGGACATCCGGGTCTCGACGATCTCGGTGACGGTGACCGCCCCCACCTGGAACATGCGCTCTCTCCTCGCCATGCGGGTGAACAGCTACGCGACGCGGGCGACCCCGGCCAGCACGCCGCCGCGGGCCAGGCCGGGCCAGCCGTACGGGTCCTCGTCGGGGTTGCGCCACCGCTGGGCCGGGACGACGCCCGGATCCAGCAGTTCGAGGCCCTCGAACCAGCCCAGCAGGCTCTCGCGGTCACGCCAGGCGATCGCGCCGGACGTGCTGCGCCGGTAGACGCCGCGCACCACGTCCACTGCCTCCTTGTCGGCCTGGCCGGTCTCGATGTAACCGTGGGAGACCATCAGGTGGCTGCCCGGGACCAGCGGCCGGCGCAGGGTCTCGATGATCCGCGCCACCTCCGCGTCGTCGTGCAGGAAGTGCAGCACCGCCGCGATGACGACCGCCACGGGCCGGGTGAAGTCGAGGTGGCCGGCGGCGGCGGCCAGGAGGGCCTCCGGGTCGCGTACGTCCGCCTCCACGATGACCGTGCCGGGATTGTCGGCGAGCAGGGCCCGCGCGTGGGCCAGCACGATGGGATCGTTGTCGGAGTAGACGACCCTGGCGTCGGGCGTGACGCGCTGGACGACCTGGTGGATGTTGTCCTGGGTGGGCAGGCCGGTGCCCAGGTCGAGAAACTGCCGCACCCCGGACTCGGCGAGATGCCGTACGCCGCGGATCAGGAACCCGCGGTTGGCCAGGGCGACCTCCCTGATGTCCGAGCCCATCCGGCGGCCCAGCTGGATGATCTGCTCGGCGGCTTCCCGGTCGGCCGGGAAGTTGTCCTTCCCGCCGAGGTAGTAGTCGTACATTCTGGCGACACTGGGCACGGTCGGATCGATGTGTGCCGGAAGCTGCTCGTCCCCTGTCATGCCCTCGCCTCGTTTCCGGTGCTTTGCCAGAAATAGTACGAGTTTTCCGGACTGTGTGGATCTTTGCCGAAAGAAAAATGATCGGCACTTTCTTGGGCGGCAATAAGAAACGTTCGATGGTCGGCTGTGGGCATACTTTGGTCGCCTGTGCCGCCGACGTCGCCATGGCAAGGTGTAGCCCATGGGGATTCTCGGTTTCTTTCTCATGCTTCAGGGGTTCGGCGGCTTGGTGGCCACCTCCTTCGACCGGCACTTCGGTCTGCTGCATCTCTGGCTCGACGGCAGCGCGCACACCGCCCTGAGTCTCGTTCTCGGCCTGCTCGGGCTGGTGCTCCTGGGCGATGCCGTACGGCGCGGCGCGAAGAAGTCATGACCGCTGTCGCCGTCCCGGAAGAGCTGACCGGCTGGCTGGCGGGGCGGGCCATCCGGCTGGCCGCGCTGGAGCCGGGCGCGCCCGTCGCCGACCTGGAGCCGCTGCGGCCCGCTCTGGACGGCGTGCGCGTGGTGGGGCTCGGCGAGGCCACCCACGGCACCCGGGAGTTCTTCCTGCTCAAGCACCGGCTGCTGCGCTTCCTGGTGGAGGAGCTGGGCTTCACCGTGCTGGCGATGGAGGCCAGCGTCTCCGCCGCCGAGGCGGTCAACGACTACGTGCTGCACGGCACCGGCGACGCGGCCGAGGCGCTGGGCGGGATGGTCTTCTGGACCTGGCACACGCGCGAGATGCTCGGGGTGGTGGAGTGGATGCGCGAGTACAACCGCGCCGCGCCCCCGGAGCGTAAGGTGCGTTTCGCCGGGATCGACCCGCAGTATCCGGCGGCCTCGATCGAGTGGCTGGCCCGATACCTGGGGGAGGTCGCCCCGGCGTTCCTGGAGCCGCTGGCCGCGCTCGGGCAGACCCGGCTGGGGGTGGACGGCCCCCTGGACCCGGCCGTCGAGACAGCCGCCCGCCGCCTGGAGGACTTCCTCGCCACCGGGCCCGGATCGGCGGGTGAGGCGATCGCGCATGCCAGGACGCTGCGGCAGAGCGCCGTCCTGGCGTCCCGGCCGATGCGGCACGCCGACCCGCAGCAGACCGTCGGCGCCGTCCGTGACCTGTTCCTCGCCGACAACGTGGACCGGCTGCTGGGCGACCCCGCCGTGAAGGTCGCGGTGTGGGCGCACAACGGCCATGTGATGTCCGGCAACCACGGCGGCGGCCCCGTCCCGGCCATGGGCCGGCACTTGCGGCAGCGGCACGGCGCCGCCTACTACGCCCTGGGGCTGCTCATGGGGGAGGGGGAGTTCAGGGCCAGGCGGATGCGCTTCGGCAGGCCCGACACGCGCAAGCCGCCCGTGCGGAACCGGGTGCCGAGCGTCGACAACGCCACGATGGTGGAGGCCAGGCTGGCCGCCGCCTGCCCGGACGACCACCTGCTGGACCTGCGCACCGGCGAGCGGTCGGAGGGCGTGGCGCGCTGGCTCGGCAGCCGTCTGCACGTGCGCGCCTACGGAGCCGTGGTCAGCCGCCTCACCTACAAGTTCCGCTTCGCCCCGACCGTGCTCGCGGACGACTACGACGGCCTCGCCTTCATCCGCTCGGGCACCTGCTCCACGCCGCTGTGACCCGGAATCGCCGATCCCCGGTTTCGCGCTGTAAGGAGCGTCATGCCAAGCTGTGTATGTCCCCAACACCAGGAGGTCCTCATGGCGGAATCACCGGAGCCGGAAGTCAGCGAAACCCCCGAGGACGAGATGAAGCGCAAGTTCCGCGAGGCGCTGGATCGCAAGCGCAACCAGCAGGCGGACACGGGTGCGGGTGGCAGGGGCGCCGACGCTTCGAAGATCCACGGAGCACACGGGCCGGCTGCCAGCAAGCGATCGTTCAGGCGTAAGAGCGGCGGCTGAATCGGGGGATTCGCGGGGGTACGGCATGCCGTACCCCCTTTTTTCTTGACCTTCTTAGGTAGATCTTCGACCGATTCATGGCATTTGCTTTGCGTTTGTCCGGTTTGGCCTATAAGTTGAGTGGCGTTACCAGGCGGTGACCTGGCCCTTCAACAGGAAGAGGCGGCCGCCTGGCGCCGAATCCCGCGCCTCCGCGGGAACCGGGGACCCATCTCCTGGGGTGAATCCGGCCTTCGCGGCCGGTAGGACATCTCCACGTCCGAACCCGTCAGCTAACCCGGTAGGCGAGATGGAGAGGACGAACTCACCTGTGCTCCGTTCCCGCGTACCCCCAGCCCGCGTAACGTCACCAGCCGCCCACTGAGCGGCGACTTCCCCCAAGCTTCTCCGCGCTCCGCGTAGCGTCCGTCGGCCTTTCGCTGCCCGGCTACGCCCTCAAGCGAGCGCGCGCTTCCCCATACCTAACGAAGGATTCCCTTTTTCATGTCTGCTCGCTTCGGCATGCGTTCCATCACCCTGCTCGCCGGCGCCGCCACTGCCGGCGTCCTGGCCTTCGGCGCCGGCCCCGCCGCCCACGCCGATGTCGACGACACTCAGAAGGTCCTGCTCAAGGGCTCGACCACGGCCTCGTACTTCTGGGACGACAACTCCGGCCGCGCCGGCGACACCGGCCTGCCCGCCAGCGGCAAGCCCATGCAGAAGGGCATGGCCGCCAGCCCCAGCTGGCCCCTGCTGACCGAGGGCTACGTGGTCTACAACGGCAAGAAGATGCCGTTCTTCGTCGGTGACCGCGGCCCCGGCGCTCCCTCCAGCAGCGGCGTCATGCTGGACCTGGACTCCAAGACCTTCGCCGAGCTGACCGGTGGCACGTTCAACTCCCGGACGCTGATGGTCGACGACAACGGTGGCAAGGGCCACATCAAGGTCGAGTACGTCATCACCAAGTGGGGCAAGGGCGTGGGCAAGAAGAACCACCCGGTGGCCTTCTCGACCGGCGCCTGGTCGCGTAAGGACGCCAACCCGGCCAAGCCGCCGCAGATCCTGGCCGAGAAGAAGATCGAGAAGGGCGAGTCGAAGGTCGTGGAGGGCAAGCCTCTCGCCGACGCCTCCGCCCGCGCCGGTTCGGGCTCCGGCGGCTCCGCCGTCTCCGTCAAGGCGACCGCGTACGCCGGCCCCTCCAGCCCCGCCGCCGCGGCCGCGACCGAAGAGCCGAGCGGCGTCGCCGGTGCCGCCCTCGCCGGCGGCCTGGCCCTCGTCGGCGGCGGCGCCATCCTCGGCCGCGACCGCATCCGCCGCCTCATGACCCGCTGACCCACCCCTCACCGCACGCGACACCCCCCGCCGACCCCTGGGGATGGTTCTGCGCCGACCTCCGTCGACCCCCCCCCGCCGTCCTTGGGTTTGGCTTTACGCCAGGAGCATTTGACGGTAATTGTCATCTGTGATCTCGCGTGCATCGGTCAACGGCATCGAACTGGCCTACGAGAGCTTCGGCTCGCCTGACGGGCGCCCTCTCCTACTGATCATGGGGCTGGGCGCCCAGCTCATACACTGGGACGACGAATTCTGCTCGCTACTGGCCGAGCAGGGTCACCACGTCGTCAGATTCGACAACCGCGACGCGGGCCTGTCCACCCATCTGCACGCCGAGGGCGTCCCCCTACCGGGGACGCCCTCGGCGTATCTGCTGGACGACATGGCCGACGACGCGGCGGGGCTGATGGAGGTGCTCGGCTGGCCCGCCGCGCATGTGGTGGGCGCGTCGATGGGCGGCATGATCGCCCAGACCCTCGCCTTCAGGCACCCCGAAAGAGTGCTCACCCTCACCTCGATCATGTCCACCACGGGCCCGTCGGCGGCCCCGCCCACCGAGGCGGCCGGCGCGGTGCTGTTCGCCCCGCCGGCCGGCGACCGGGAGGCGGTGCTGGCCCAGGCGCTGGCGAACCGGGCGGTGATCGGCTCGCCCGGCTTCGAGCTCGACCGGGAGCGTTTCCTGCGGCTGGCCGCCCTGGCCTACGACCGCTGCCACGACCCGGCGGGCACCGCCAGGCAGTTCGCCGCGATCATGGCCTCCCCCGACAGGACCGAGCCGCTCGGCGGGGTGGACGTGCCCACGCTGGTCATCCACGGTGACGCGGACCCCCTGGTTCCGCTCGCCGGCGGCCAGGCCACCGCGGCGGCCATCCGGGGAGCCGAGCTCCTGGTCCTCCCCGGTATGGGGCACGACCTGCCGCAGCCCCTGTGGCCGGAGATCGCCGATTCCATCACGAAGCTGACCTCAAATTCGGCCGGAAAAGCGTAGGTTTGTGACGACGGCTCGCGCCCGCCGCGCCCGGACGCGAGCCGCCGCGATCTGTCAGACCTCGAGCCTCTCCTCGATGGTCTTGAGCTGGTGCCTGGCCATGGCCAGGTTGGCCCGGTTGCGGTCAAGGGCCAGGTAGAGGAACAGGCCCTTGCCGCCACGGCCGGAGATCGGCCGGATGATGTGGTACTGGCCGCCGAGGGTGATGAGGATGTCCTCGATGCTGTCCTTGAGCCCGAGCGAGTCCATCGTCCGCAGCTTGGCCTTGACGACCTCGGTGTTGCCGGCCGCGGCGACCTGGAGATCCAGGTCCTTCGAGCTGCCGAGCGAGCCCAGCGCCATGCCGCTGCCGTGGTCGACGATCGCGGCCCCGAGCGAGCCGTCGATCGTCATCATCTCCTTGAGCGAGATGTCCATGCTGGTCATGCTTCCTCCGATCGGGAATGAACGTGTCGGGCGACCTCGGCGACCGTGGACGCCGTCTTGCGGCCCTCCAGCCGGAGCAGCCCGAGGTTCGCGCCGGGCTTGGCCAGGACTGTGAGGACGATGGTGGGGCCGGCCGCGTAGAGGGCGGCGTGGCCGGCCGAGCCGGAGATGAGCGTCTCCTCCAGCTCGCCCCTCCCCGCCAGGACGAGCATGCGCCTGCTCATCGCGAGCAGCGCCGAGGCCAGCGCGGCGACCTGCTCGCCGCTGTCGATCACGAGGTCGCACGCGATCGTCAGTCCGTCGACGGTCGAGGCGACGCTGCCCCTGACATCAGGGGTGCGTTCGCGCAGGAGGACCATCTCCTTGCGCACCTCGTCACGCAGCTCCACCGGTGGCCTCCTCTTGCGTGAGGGGAACCTCACGACAGCTCCTCCAGCGCCTTCTTGAGCCGCAGCAGCAGCTCGATGTCCGTCGGGTCGGCGTTCACCTGCGGGCCCAGCGCCCCGGCGGGCCGGGGACCGCCGGCCTCCCGCCGGGACTCGGGTCGCCTGTCCCGCTTGGGCAGCGCGGCGGCCCGCTCTCCCGTGACGAGCAGGCCCGCCGCCGCCATCCTGCGCACCGCGAGCATGACCGAGTAGCCGGACCTGCCGAGCCGCCTGGCCAGCTCCAGCGAGGTGGCCTCGCCGTCGGCGCGGACCACGACCTCCCACTCCACGTCGCTGAGCGCCACACCCCGTCCTGCCAGCCGGGGAGCGGGCCGTACGGGAGCGGTGTCCACGTCGGCGGCGGGCCAGATCTGGGCGAGCCGGGCGCGGCGGCGCGCGCACTCGCGCACCAGGCCGGGCACGTCGAAGTACCACCGCCCGCCCAGCCAGTGGCGCTCGCCGGGGCGGAACTTCGGCCTGGTCCCGGTGGTGGGCAGGAGGAAGAACGCGGCGTCCAGGACGGCGCCCAGCACGCAGTACTGCAGCTCGCCGAGGGTGACGGGCCCCTGTTCGAGCAGTCGCTCGCAGCCGCCGTCCGCCCGCAGCGCGCGCAGCGCTGCCTCCGGCACACGTCCCCGCGCGGCCAGCAGCCGCTCGACGCCCGGCGTCTGCGCACAGTCCATGTACGTGACGCGCCCCTCATCGAGGAAGACGGTGCCGGCCCTGCCCACGCGCAGGGCGCCGGTGGATCGCTCCTTGGCGAGGCCGGCCAGCAGTGTGTCGAGCGGTGGCATGCGCTCACGCCAGCAACTGGTCGGACAGGGCGCGCAGGCGGTGGCGTGCCAGAGCCAGGTTCGAGCGCTCCAGGTCGAGGCGTACGTAGATCACCAGCGGGCCCTCGAACAGGGTGTCCAGCATCCGGAGCAGATGGTGGCCCTTGTCGGTGGTGATGAGCATGTCGTCGACGCGGACCGTGTCGCCCGGACAGGAGTGCGCCAGCCCTTCCACGGTGGCGCGCAGCGTCTCGGTGAGCGCCGCGGCCGACTTCTCGGCGTCCACGCCGTGCGGTTGCCCGCTGACGGCCACGGCCATACCGCTCGTGTGGTCCACGAGCATCGCGTCGAGCGCGCCCGGTATGGCCATGACCGCGGTCAGGCAGGTGTCTAGTCCGAGCATCTGGCCTCCCTCGCCGTCCTGGGACTGGGACAGCTTAGGAGTGACGAAAGGAGTACCGAATGCCGGAACTTGTCAGGAGTCGTACAGAGATGGAGATGTATATCGCTGAGGCGAAGAAAAACCCCACCGTGATACAGAATCCCGTGATTTATGGGAACAGTTCGCGAGGTCTCGGAATTCGATTCATATCTGCTGATCGGTGGGCTCGGCGGGCAGCAGCGCCTTCTCGTCGGGCTTGAACACCAGCACGTTGTCCACGTACGACTTGACGGCCGCGCTCAGGCCGACGTCGCCCCCGGCCGCCTCCGACAGATACCACCGGTGGTCCAGGATCTCGTGGAACAGCTGGGCGGTCTCCAGCTTGCCGCGCAGCTCGGCGGGGATGGCCGCGAGCGTGGGCTGGAACACCTCGGCCAGCCACCGGTGGGCCACGATCGCCTCGTCCTCGTGCCGCAGCCCCTTGGCCACCCTGAACCCGTCGAGGTCGTTCAGCAGCCGGCGCGCCTGGTTCTCCTCGGCGTCGAGGCCGGTCAGCCGGAGCAGCCGGCGCTGGTGGTGCCCGGAGTCGACGACCTTGGGCCGGACGATCAGCCGGCCGGTGCCGACCTTGCGCCGCACCATCATCTCCGCCACGTCGAAGCCGAGCAGGTTGAGCCGCCGGATCCGGTGCTCCACCCGGTGCCAGTCGACCTCCTCGATGATCTCGTCCTGGGTGATCTCGCTCCACAGCCGGTGATAGCGGTTGACCACGTCCTCGGCGGTGTTCATCGGGTCGATCGCGGGGTCCAGCAGCCCGCCGGCCTCCAGGTCGAGCATCTCGCCGAAGATGTTGGTGTGCGCGCTGTCGATGTCGGCGGCCCGCTGGCCCTCGCTGATCATCGGGTGCATCTCGCCGGTCTCGGCGTCGACCAGGTAGGCGGCGAACGCCCCCGCGTCCCGGCGGAACAGCGTGTTGGACAGCGAGCAGTCGCCCCAGAAGAAGCCGTTCAGGTGCAGCCGCACCAGCAGCACGGCCAGCGCGTCCAGCAGGCGGGTGAGCGTGTCCGGGCGCAGCGTGCCCGACATGACGGCCCGGTAGGGGAGCGAGAACTGCAGGTGCCGGGTGATCAGCGCCGCGTCGAGCCCCTCGTCCCTGCCGGTGACGTAGGCGATCGGCTCCACGGCGGGGGCGTCGAGTCTGGCCAGGTCCCACAGGAGCTGGTACTCGCGCTTGGCGTACCGCTCGCTGATCTCCTTGATCGCGTAGACCTTGCCGGAGAGCCGGGCGAAGCGCACGACGTGCCGCGAGATGCCGCGGGGAAGATCGACCAGATGGCGCTGCGGCCACTGTTCCAGCGGGAGCTCCCAGGGGAGCCGGATCAGGTCGGAATCGCCTAGCGCGCCGGTGATCTGAAGGGGCATTACACCAGGATATTGTGCATCGGTGGACGAGTTTCTCAAGTGGTACTTTTCCGGACGTCCGGTGGTCGCCGCCACCCTGGGCGCCGAGGGCTATGACCATACGCTCGGCGACTTCTCCGCCACCGCCTTCACCGACCGCGAGCGCGACGAGCTCCGCTGGCTGGAGCGCCTGTCCGCCGCCGAGATCGGGACTCCCGACGAGGCGATCGACCGGGACCTCGTCCTGTCCCAGCTGCGCGGCTCCATCGCGATGGCCGCCTGGCCCGAGTGGCGCCGCGACCCCGGCGGCTACCTCGGGACCGTCTTCAGCGCCCTCTACACCCCGCTCCAGCGGCGGCTCAAGCCCGAACCCGAGCTGGTGGCCGCCGCGCTCTCCCTGCTGGCCGAGGTGCCCGGCGTGCTCGCCGCCTGCCAGGCCAACCTCGACCCCGACCTCGCCGCGCCGCTGCTGGTCCAGCGCGGGCTCCGGCAGGCCCGCACCGGGCGCGGCTTCCTCACCGAGACCGTCCCCTCGATGATCGAGGACCCCGTCCTGCGCGCCCGGCTCGCCGACGCCGCCGAACCGGCCGCCGTCGCGTTCGACGAGCTCGTCGCCTTCCTCGACGGCTTCCGGTGCGGCGGCACCTGGCGGATGGGCGAGCGGCTCTACTCCACACTGCTGCGCGAGCGCGAACTCCTCGGGTACGGCGCGGCCGAGCTGCACGCCAAGGGCCGGGCGGCCTGGGACGCGCTGAACGACCGGATGCGCGAGGTCTCGCCACGGGTGAACGGCTCCCCGGACTGGCGGGCCGCGATGGAGTCCCTGATGGACGACCACCCCGCGACCCTGGCGGAGATGCGCGCGGAGTACGAGGTCGAGACCCGGCGGGCCCGCGACTTCGTCCGCGACCGCGACCTGGTCACCTTCGCCGAGGGGGAGGAGTGCCTGGTGCTGCCGTCGGCCGTCTACACCCGGCCCGTCCTGTCCGTCGCCCACTACCTCGCGCCGCCGCCGCTCAGCACCTCGCGCACCGGCGTCTTCTTCGTCCCCTACACCCCGGACGACTTCACCGAGGAGCAGGTACGGCAGCGCCTGCGGACGAACTCCCGGGCCGTGATGCCCTCGCTGGCCGTCCACGAGGCTTATCCGGGACATCACTGGCACCTGTCCTACATGGCGGGTCACCCGAGCGCCGTCCGCAAGGTGTTCCGCACGCCGTACTTCACCGAGGGCTGGGCCCTGTACGTGGAGAAGCTCCTGCACGAGCAGGGCTATTTCGACACCCCGGCCACCGAGCTGGCCCACCTCGACTGCCGGATCTTCCGCGCCGCCCGGATGGTGGTCGACACCGCGCTGCACTGCGACGACCTGCCGATCGAGGAGGCCGAGACGTTCATGGCCACCAAGGCGTCCCTGTCTCCCGGCACCGCCCAGGGCGAGGTGGACCGTTACTGCGCCTGGCCCACGCAGGCGCCGTCGTACCTCACCGGCGCCATCGAGATCGACCGCATCCGGGAGTCATACCAGGGGTCGCTGAAGTCGTTCCACGACCGGATCGCGGGCGCGGGCGGGCTGCCGCTCGGCCTCGCGGAGGCCGCCGTCAGAGGATGACCGTCACGGGGACGGGCGGCGGGGGAACTCCGGCGGGTTGAGCGAGCGCTCGACCACCGCCGCGAGCTGCTCGTCGGTGAGGATCGCCGGCTTGCCGACGCTCAGGCCGCGCACGTAGACCTCGCAGAGCCACTCCAGCAGGCGGGTGGCCTCGAAGGCCTGCTCGAGCGTCGCGCCGACGGTCACCCCGCCGTGGTTGGCCATGAGGGCCGCCTGCTTGCCCGCCAGCGCCGCCCGCACGTTCGCGGCCAGCTCGGCGGTCCCGTACGTCGCGTACTCGGCGACCTTGACCACCCCGCCGAGCAGCAGCGCGTTGTAGTGGACGGGCGGCAGCTCGGTCATCGTGGTGGCCACCACCGTGCCGAACACCGAGTGGGTGTGGACCACCGCCTGTGCGCCGGTCGCGGCGTAGACCGCCAGGTGCATCGGGGTCTCCGAGGACGGCTGGAGCTCGCCCTCCAGGAGGTAGCCGTCGGTGTCGACGACGGGGCACATCTCCGGGGTCAGCCGGTCGAGCGCCGCGCCCGAAGGGGTGACCGCGACCCGGTCTCCGTCGCGCACGCTCAGGTTTCCCGACGTGCCGATGACCAGGCCGAGCTCGACGGCACGCCGGCCGTACTCGCACAGCTGTTCGCGCAGGCTCATGCGACGGCAATGTAGCCGGTCGGCCGGATCCGCACCAGCCGGCCCCGAGCCCGTCCAGAAGGCAGGCCCTTCGACGCGCGGGCGCCCGTCACCATCGCGCGTCGTCCTCGCCCGCCGTGCTCTCGCGGATGACCGCCGTGCTCTCGCGGATGATCAGCCTGTGCGGCACCACGATCTCGGTGGGGTTGGCCGCGCCGCCGCTGATCGACTCCATCAGCGTGTCCACCGCCGTGCGCGCGATCTCGCCCTTGTCCGGGGCGACCGTGGTCAGGCTCGGCGTGCTGTACTGGCCCTCCTCGATGCCGTCGACGCCCACCACGGCGACGTCGCCGGGGACACGGCGACCCGCCCTGGTCAGCGCCCGCATGGCGCCGAGCGCGAGCAGGTCGTTGTAGCAGAACACGGCGTCAGGCGGGTCCGGCAGCGCGAGCAGCCGCTCCATGGCCTGCGCGCCGAGCCGCCGGTGGAAGTGCGGCGTGGCGACGATGAGCTTCTCGTCCACCGCCAGGCCGGCGTGGGCGTGCGCCTGGCGGTAGCCGGCGGTGCGCAGCTGGGCGGTCTCCCCGGTCGCGTACGGCTGGTCGCCGATCGCGGCCACCCGGCGCCGGCCCAGCCCCAGCAGGTGTGCGGTGGCCTCGCGGGCGGCGGCCACGTTGTCGATGGCCACGTGGTGGAAGCTGCCGTTGAAGATGTGCTCGCCGAGCAGCACGATCGGGATCCGGTTGCCGCGTTCGCGCAGCTCCTCGGCGGAGACGGCGAGCGGGCTGAGCAGCAGGCCGTCGAACATCATGGCCCGTGAGTCCCGCCCGAGCAGCGCGCGCTCCCGCTCGACCGCGCCGTCGGTCTGGTCGATCATGACCACGTACCCGTGGGCGCGGGCCGCCGTGATCACCTCGCGGGCCAGCTCGGCGAAGTACGGCACGTCGAGCTCGGGCACCACCAGGGCGATCATCCCCGTACGGCCCTGCTTGAGGTTGCGGGCGATCAGATTGGGACGGTAGTCGAGCTCGTCCAGGACGGCCTGCACCCGTGCGCGCAGCTCGTCGGAGACCGGCGCGTAACCGTTGACCACATTGGACACCGTGCGAATCGATACGTTCGCCCGCTTGGCGACGTCGCGCAGGGTAGGACCGGACATGCGTCTCTTGTACCTCCCGCCACCGGGACTGGGAAGATCCCAAACCCGCCCTTGCATCGTTGCAGACAAGTATGCATGATGTCTGCATCGTTGCAGAGCTGCCATGCCGAGGAGTCCCAAGATGTCCACACCCCCGCTCGCCCGTCGCGGTTTCCTCAAGGGAGCCCTCGGCATGGGCGCTCTCGCCGCCACAGGCTCACTCGCGGCGTGCGCTCCCGGCGGCACCACCGCCGCGCCGAGCAAGCTCGCCAAACCGACCGCCTCGGCGTCGTCGGCCAAGGGCGAGATAACGATCTGGAATCGGTCGGGTGACCTGTTCAAGGTGTTCGACGCGGCGATCGGCAAGTTCCGCGAGGCCTACCCGGGCGTCAAGGTGAACCACCAGGCCGTGGACATCGACGCCAAGCTGGCCAACACGCTGATCAGTGGCACGGGCGTGCCCGACGGCAGCTTCTGGGACGACGCCAAGATCAGCGGGCAGGCGGAGCACCTCTTCGACCTGACCGACCTCATCTCGCCCTACCGCGACCAGACCGCGCCCTACAAGCTGTCCGTCAACACCGTGGACGGCAAGATCTACGGGGTGCCGTGGGACCTGGACCCCGGGCTGCTCTGGTACCGCGAGGACATCCTGGAGGACGCGGGGGTTGACCCGGCGGGCCTGGCCACGTACGACGACCTGGTGGCCGCCGCCCGGACGGTCAAGGAGAAGGATCCCGCCACCAAGCCCATCCACCTGGACAAGGACCCCTTCCTCGGCCAGCTGTGGCTGGAGATGCTCGCCAACCAGCAAGGCACCAGCCTGACCGACGCCCAGGGCAAGCTGAGGCTGGACTCCGCCGAGTACCGGCGGATCCTCACCTGGATCGAGACCGCGGTCAAGGACGGCCTGGTCACCCACGCGCCCTACCTGAAGCCGGCCGACGTCAACACGCTCGACAACGGCCAGCAGGTGTTCGTGCCGTGGGCGATCTGGTGGTCGTTCGCGCCGCAGCAGCTGCTCAAGCAGACCAAGGGCAAGTGGCGGGCCGCGCCGCTGCCGGCCTGGACACCCGGCGGCGCGCGCAGCGGCGCCATGGGCGGCAGCAGCTTCGTCATCCCCGCCAAGGCCAAGAACCCCGAGCTGGCCTGGCTGCTGTACGAGTTCCTCTGCTTCAAGGAGCCCGGCTACACCGCGGTGTACGGCCCCAACGACATTTACCCCGGCGGCCTGTCCACCTCGGTTCCCAGCTTCAAGCCCGCGCTGGACCCGGCCAAGCCGCTGTTCGAGCCGATCGAGGCGCTCGGTGGCCAGGACCTGTGGAAGGTCGCCGTCGAGGCCGCCGCCACCATCCCGGCCGCCGCGCCGATCCCGTGGTGGTGGGCCGAGTCGGTGGACTACCTGGGCAACAACCTCCAGCGCCTGATGGAGGGCAAGATGTCGCCCGACCAGGTGATCTCCGAGTCGGGCGAGAAGATCCAGCGCAACCTGATCGACCGCTCATGAGGTCCGTGCGGTTGACGCCGTACCTGTTCGTCGCCCCCTTCTTCGTCGTCTTCGCCGCGTTCGGGGTCTACCCGCTGATCTACGCGCTGCAGCTCAGCTTCATGCGCTGGCGGGGCGCGGGCGCGGCCCACTGGGTCGGCGTGGACAACTACCTCTACCTGCTGACCAGCCCGGAGTTCTGGGGCTCGCTCGGCAACAGCGCGGTCATGTGGGTGCTCATCGTGCCGATCCAGGTCGTGGCCGGCCTGGGCGGCGCGGTGCTGCTGGCCAACGCCAGGCTGCGGCTGCGGGGGCTGTACCGGGTGGCGTTCATCGCGCCCTTCGTGACCCCGCTGGTGGCCATGGCGCAGGTGTGGATCGTGGTGTTCGACGAGGACCACGGGCCGGTCAACTACCTGCTCAACCTGGTGGGGCTGCCCGACGTGGGGTGGCTGACGTCCACGGTGTGGGCCAAGCCGACGCTGGCGCTGCTCTTCCTGTGGAAGACCACCGGGTTCGCGATCATCATCCTGCTCGCGGGCCTCCAGGCCGTCCCCGGCGGTGTGTACGAGGCCGCCGCGCTCGACGGCGCGTCCCGGTGGCGGCAGTTCTGGTCGATCACCGTGCCGCTGGTGCGCAGGAGCATGGCGTTCCTGGTGGTCGTGCAGACGCTGGCCGTCTTCCAGATGTTCGCCGAGCCGTTCGTGGTCACCGAGGGCGGCCCGTACGGCTCCACCACCACCGCCGGCCTCTACCTGTACGAGCACATCGCCGCCTCCGACCTGGGCACCGGCGCCGCGAACTCGTTCCTGCTGGTCCTGCTGGTCTTCGGCCTGTCGCTGGGCGCGGTCAGGCTGCTGCGGCCGAAAGACGAGGTGTCATGAACCGGACCAGACCGGGCGTCGCGCAGTACGTGCTGCTGACGCTGCTCGCCCTCGCCTTCCTGTATCCGATCTGGTGGGCGATCAGCTCCTCCGTCAAGCCGGCCGCCGAGATCATCACCAGTCCGCTGTCGATCGGCGCGCCGACGCTGGACAACTATCGGGCGATGTTCGCCGACGTGCCGATCGGCACCGGGTTCGCGAACACGGCGCTGGTGCTGGCGGTCAAGGGCGCGATGACGATGTTCTTCTGCCCGCTGGCCGGCTACGCCTTCGCCAAGTACACCTTCCCCGGCAAGAACGCACTGTTCGGCGTGGTGCTGCTGACACTGATGCTGCCGACGCTCGTGCTGATCATCCCGCTGCTGCTGGAGATGAGCGCGCTCGGCTGGGTCAACACCTACCAGGCGCTGATCCTGCCGGGCAGCATCGACGCGTTCAGCATCTTCTGGATGCGGCAGACCATCGCCGCCATCCCGGACGAGCTGATCGACGCCGGACGGGTGGACGGGGCCGGCGAGTTCGGCATCTTCGCCAAGGTCGTGCTCCCGGTGATCCGGCCGGGGATGGCCGCGCTGGCCGTGCTGACCACCATGAACGTCTACAACGACTTCGTCTGGCCGGTCGTCGCCGTCAACGACACCTCCCACCAGACGCTCCAGGTGGTGCTGGCCACGCTGGCGCAGAACATCACCGGCAACCGGATCGGCGCCGACTTCGCCACCGTCTGGGGCGAGCTGCTGGCCGCCGGCAGCATCGCCATGCTGCCGCTGCTGGTGATCTTCGTCCTGCTGCAGCGCCACTTCATCAACGGCATCCTCGCGGGCAGCGTCAAGGGCTGACCCGCCATCCTCACGAAACCCACGAAACCTCGCCATCCCAACGAAACGGAGCACCATGACGCCGCGTGCGGAATACCCCCGGCCCCACTTCGACCGGTCGCACACCTGGTCGAGCCTGAACGGCGACTGGGACTTCCGGGCCGACACCGAGCAGGACTGGACCGCCACCATCACCGTGCCCTTCGCCTGGGAGACCCCGGCGTCGGGCATCGAGGCCCACTGGCTGCCCCTCGCCTGGTACCGGCGCCGGATCACCGTCCCCTCCGCCTGGACGGGACAGCGGGTGGTGCTGCACTTCGGGGCCGTCCACCACGAGGCCACCGTGTGGGTGAACGACATCGAGGTGGCCACGCACCGGGGCGGCTACACGCCGTTCGAGGCCGACATCACCGACGCGCTGCGCGAGGGCGAGCAGGAGGTGCTGGTACGGGTCTCCGCGCCGCTCGACAAGCGGGAGCTCGCGCACGGCAAGCAGCGCAGCATCCCGCGCGACGACTTCGACGGCGTGTGCTTCACCCCGTCGTCGGGGATCTGGCAGAGCGTGTGGCTGGAGGCCCGGCCCGCCACGCACCTGGCCGAGCTGCGGCTGCGCCCCTCCGCCGGGCTGGCCGCCATCGAGGTGACGGCCCGGGTCGAGGGCCCGTCGGAGGCGACCCTGCGCCTGACCGTCCGCGAGACGGGCACCACGGTCGAGCTCCCGGTCACCGGCACGGGCGCCGTCGCGGTCACCGGCACGGTCATCGGCACGGTCATCGGCACGGGCGCCGTCGCGGGCTCGGAGGCCGCGACGGCCACGGACCCGATCGTGCTCCCCGTGGCCGAGCCGCGACTCTGGTCACCCGAGGACCCGTACCTCTACCACGTGGACGCCGAGCTGGTCTCCGCCGACGGCACCGACCGGGTCGCCGCCTACACCGGGCTGCGCCGGATCGAGGTGATCGGCGAGGACCTCCACCTCAACGGCCGCCGCCTGTTCGTGCGCGGCGTGCTCGACCAGGGCTACTGGCCGCGTACCGGCATCACCGCTCCCGACGACGCCGCGTTGCGCCACGACATCGAGCTGGCCGCGGCGGCGGGCTACAACCTGGTGCGCAAGCACCTCAAGCTGGAGGATCCGCGCTTCGTCCACCACGCCGACGTGCTCGGCATGCTGGTGTGGGCCGAACCCGCCGCGACCGGCCGCTTCTCGCCTGAGTCGGTGGCGGCGTTCGAGGAGCAGATCGCGCCCATGGTCGAACGTGACGGCAACTCCCCGGCGATCGTCATCTGGGGCCTGTACAACGAGGAATGGGGCCTGGACTGGGACATCCCGGGCGACCCGGCCAAGCAGGAGGCGGCGGCGCGCGCGTACGACCTGCTCAAGGCGCTCGACCCGACCAGGCCCGCAGTGGACAACTCTGGCTGGACGCACGTCAGGACCGACCTGCTCGACTGGCACTACTACGACGAGTCCGCCGCCTCCTGGGGCCGGACGGTCGCCGCGCTGCTCGACGGCGAGCAGGACGACTTCCCCGTCCGGCTCGGCCCCGACTACGTGGTGCGCAAGAAGCTGGCGGGCGTCCCGTCGCAGCCGCTGCGCGGCCTGCCGAACCTCAACAGCGAGTACGGCGGCGGCTTCACCTGTGTCGAACGCGCCTGGCACCTGCGCTGGCAGACCCAGGAGCTGCGCCGCCACGACCGGCTGGCCGGCTACGTCTACACCGAGCTGTACGACGTCGAGCACGAGTCCGCGGGCCTGCTGGACTTCGAACGGCGGGCCAAGGACCTGGCCGGGGTGAGCCCGGCGGACGTGAACGCCGCCACCGCGCTCGTCCTCGACGTCGTCCCGGTCGCGCCCGGCCGTGACCTGCTCAGCCCGGAGCGTGAGGTCACCGTGCCCGTCCGCGTCTCGCACCACGGGACCGAGCCGGTCAACGGCCGCCTGCACGCGGCCTGGACCCCCGTCTTCGGCCCGGCACCGGCCGCGCCGGGCGTCGAGGGGCCGTGGATCGAGGCCAAGCCGTACGTGCTCAGCGGCCCCGCCGAGGTCCGCGCCGAGCTGCCGGCCGGCTGGTCGAGCGGGCGGCTGCACCTCGCCCTGGTCAGCGACGGCGCGGTGATCGCCCGCTCGGCGGTGGACGTGGACACCCACACCGGCTTCGTCATCGGCGACGACCGGCCCTGACCGTCAGAGCCGGTCGAGGAACCGGAGGAGCAGGCGTTCCAGGTCCGCCCGGCGCAGGCGGTCGGGGTAGAGGAGCAGGTGCAGGCTGAGGCCGTCGACGAGGGCGAGGAGCTGCTCGGTGACGTCGTCGAGGCTCTGGTCCGTCGTCAGCTCGCCCGCCGCGCCGGCCTGGCCGAGCAGGTCGCGTACGGCGGTCCGGAGCTCGGCCGCCTCGGCGCGCTGCACCTCGGCCAGGCGTTCGGAGGCCAGGCTGCGGCTCCAGAAGCTCACCTCAAGGCGGGTCTCCTGGGTGCGCTCGGCGTCGAGGGGCAGGTTGTCCAGCAGCAGCTCACGCAGGGCGGCCAGCCCGGAGGCGGCGTCGACCTTGCCGGCCAGGCGCTCGCGGATGCGCTGGTGCGACTGGCGCAGCGCCGACAGCAGGATCTCGTCCTTGTCGGTGAAGTAGTGGGCCAGGACGCCGTTGGAGTAGCCCGCCTCCTTGGCGATGGCGCGGGTGGTGGCGGCGTCGATGCCGTCCCTGACGATCACCCGGCGGGCGGCGGCCAGCACCTCGCGCCGGCGCTCGTCATGGTCGACGATCTTCGGCATCGGCGGCCCCCTCTCGTGCTCGCCTCAGCATATTGACTTTTTATTCGGACGTCTGTCTATTTAGACCATGACCGTCGCCACGGTCGGCGTGCACATCGTCGACATCCTCGCCAGGCCCGTCGAGCGCATCCCCGACGGGCAGGACACCGTCCTGGTCGACCAGATCCGGCTGACCGCCGCGGGCGCCGCCGCCGGGACCGCGGTCGACCTGGTCAAGCTGGGCAACGAGGTCGTCTCCATGGGCGCGATCGGCGACGACGAGCTCGGCGACTTCCTGGTGGCGGTGATGACCAAGCGGGGCGTGGACGTGTCCCGTCTGGCGCGCCGGGCCGGTGAGCAGACTGCGGCCTCCATCCTGCCCATCCGGCCCGACGGTGGCCGTCCCAGCTTCCACGTCCCCGGCGCCAACCTCGGCGTCACCCTCGCCGACCTCGACACCGAGGCGCTGCGCGGCATGCGGGCGATCCACCTCGGCGGCATGGACGTGACCTTCGGCCTCGGCGACCCGGCCTTCTTCGACCTGCTCGACTCCGTCCGGGCCACCGGCGTCATCGTGACGATGGACCTGTTATCGGAGATGCCGGACCTGCTCGGCATGGCGCGGGCGTTCCTGCCGCATGTGGACTACGTCCTGCCGAACGACTCCCAGGCGCTGCTCATGACCGGCGCGGCGGACGTACCGGCAGCGGCCTCGGCCCTGCTGGCCGACGGACCCCGCGGCGTGCTGGTCACCCTGGGGGCGGCCGGCAGCCTGGTCGTGACCGAGGCCGGAGCCGAGACGGTGCCGGCGCTCAAGACGGACGTGGCCGACACCACCGGCTGCGGCGACGCGTACTGCGCCGGGTTCATCACCGGCCTGCTGCACGACCAGGACGTGCTGACCGCCGCCCGCTGGGGCACGGCCGCCGCCGCGAAGGTCGCCACGGGCCTCGGCTCGGACGCCGGCCTGACGGACCTCGCCGCCACCCTGGCCCTTCTCAGCTGACCTTCTCGTGGAAGAGAGCTTTCCGATGACAGACGCCGATCTCCGCGCGCGGGCCATGAAGGTGGTGCCCGGCGGCATGTACGGGCATCTCAACGCGGCCATCTTCGCCCCCGGCTACCCGCAGTTCTTCGCGCGAGGTGACGGGTGCAGGCAGTGGGACGTGGACGGGCGCGAGTACATCGACTTCATGTGCAGTTGGGGGCCCGTCGTGCTCGGCCACCGGCACCCGCGCGTGGAGGAGGCGGCGGCCCGCCAGCTCGCCCAGGGCGACTGCCTCAACGGGCCGGGTCCCGTCATGGTCGAGCTGGCCGAGCTGCTGGTCGACACCGTGCCGAGCGCCGACTGGGCGATGTTCTCCAAGAACGGCACCGACGCCACCACCCAGGCGCTGATGGTCGCCAGGGCGGCCACCGGCCGGACGAAGGTCCTCATGGCGCACGGCGCCTACCACGGTGCCGACCCCTGGTGCACGCCCTCCACGGCCGGCACGACCCCGAACGAGCGGGCCGACCTGGTGGAGTTCGCCTACAACTCGCTGGAGTCGCTGGAGGCCGCCGCGGCCTCCGTCGAAGGTGACGTGGCGGCGATCATCGTGACGCCGTTCAAGCACGACGCGTTCGAGGACCAGGAGCTGGTGGAGCCCGCCTTCGCGCGCGGCGCGCGGGCACTGGCCGACCGGCTCGGGGCCGCGCTGGTGATCGACGACGTGCGCGCGGGCTTCCGGATCGACCTGCGCGGCTCCTGGGAGCAGTACGGGGTCCGTCCGGATCTGACGGCGTGGTCCAAGGCCATGGCCAACGGCTACCCGATCGCCGCCGTCACCGGCACGGACGCGCTGCGCGGCCCCGCCCAGACGCTGTACTCGACCGGATCGTTCTGGTTCTCGGCGGTCGCCATGGCGGCGGCCAAGGCCACGATCGAGACCCTGCGCGACACCGGCGGGATCGCCACCATGGAACGGGCCGGCACCCAACTGCGCGAGGGCCTGTACGCCCAGGCCAAGGCACACGGCTTCACCGTCAACCAGACGGGACCGGTGACGATCCCCTGGCTGAGCTTCGACGGCGACACCGACCTGTCGACGGCCCTGCACTGGAGCGAGGCCTGCCTGCGCCACGGGGTCTACCTCCACCCCTGGCACAACTGGTTCATGTCGGCCGCCCACACCGAAGAGGACGTGGCCCGCGCCCTGGAGGGCACCGACCTGGCCTTCGCGGAGACCCGCGCCCACTTCGGCTGAGCCTTCCGGGCGGGTTGTCAGGGCGCGGCCATGGCCACGAAGTGCACGTCGTAGCGCTCCTGCTCCGGCAGCAGGCCGCCGAAGGGCCCCAGTCCGTGCTGGATACGTCCCAGCTGCCGGAAATAGCCGAAGCGCTCGACGCCCGGCGTCAGCACGGCGAGCAGGTCGGCGCCCACCCCCGGCGCCGCGCCGAACGCATGAGGCAGCCCTGGAGGCACGACGACCAACCCGCCCTTGGCGACGGTCGCCGTCTCCTCACCGAGGACGAACTCCATCGTGCCGTCCAGGACGTAGAACAGCTCGGTGGACAGTGCGGCACGTGCACCTCTCCGGCGCGGGTGAACGCCTGCTGCCCGAGGCGCGTGCCGTCCTCGCCGACGCGCAGCGCACCCGGCAGGTCGCCGCCGACATCCGGGCGGGCACCGATGGCGTCCTCCGCCTGGGGATCGTGCAGGGGCCAGGCGACCGGGTCTTCCGCACCCTCGCCGAACTGGCCGCCGTCGCGCCGCGACTCCAGGTCCGCCCGCGCCGCCTGCCCATCCCCGCCCGGCTGACCGCCGTACGCTACGGCGAGCTCGACGCGGCGCTCGTCCGCGCCCTCACCGACGCGCCCGGCCTGGAACTGCTCCCGATCTGGACCGATCCGCTGTACGTGGCGTTGCCCGCCGAGCATCCGCTGACCCGTTCGGCAGCGCTCAGGCTCGACGACCTGGCGAACCTCCCCCTGCGGCTCGCCCCGCGCGAGGCCAACCCGCCCTTCCACGACCTGATCACCGGCGCATGCCGGGCGGCGGGGGTCGCGCCACAGCCGGGGCCGCCGTTCACCACACTCCAGGAAACGCTCGCCGACATCGGTGTCGGCGCCGCGTCCTGGACCGTCTTCTACGAGGTGGCGGGCCTGCCGGAGATCCCCCGGGTCGCCGTCCGCCCGCTCACCGGCCCCACGTTGACCACGTCACTGGCCGTTCCGCAGGGCCCGCCCACGCCGGCCCTGCGCCACCTGCTGAAAGCCCTGACCGGCGGCGCCTGAACGTCGCCGGAGAGCTGGACCGGGCGGCATCACCGCTGTTCGGCGAGCCACTCGTCGAAGGTGGTCGGCGATGCGGGCGCCCTCGCCGGGGAGCAGCACGTTGCCGGCCATCGTGGGACCGAACACCGCTGACCAGGTCGGCACGAGTTTCACCGCGCGGCCGCGCGTCCGGTGGGTGCGCCGGGCCATGTCCACCAGGTCCTGCGTCTCGGGCCCGGCGACGTCGACGTAACGCCCCTGCGGCTCGCCTGTCGCGATCTCGGCGAGAACGACGGCCACGTCCGCGGGCGCGATCGGCTGCACGAGCAGCGGCGCGATGGTGGCGACGCCGTCCCGCTCGGTCCAGCCCGCCACCATCTCGGCGAAGTCGTGGAACTGTGTGGCCGGGACGATCGTCCACGGCACCGGCCCGGCGGCGACGAGACGCTCCTGCTCCCGCTTGCCGGCATAGTGCGCGTTGCCGTCGATCCGGTCGATGCCGGCGATCGAGAGCAGCACATGGTGCCGGACCCCGGCGCGCTCCTCGGCGGCGAGCAGGTTCCGTGTGGTGCCGCCGAGGTACGCCACCGTCTCGTCCCGGTCGGCCGCCGACGCGTTGGTCACGTCGATGACCGCCTCGACACCGGCCAGGGCGTCGTCGAGGCCGTCACCGGTCGACAGATCCACACCCAGCGAGCGGCTGATGCGCACGACATCGTGCCCGTCCCGTTCGAGGACGGCGACGGTGCGTGCGCCGATGTTCCCGGTGGATCCGGCAATGGCGATCCGCACGATGATCTCCTTCTTCTCCAAAATATTACGGACTAAACGGGTCCATGATATCCACGATAGGCTGGAGGGCGTGAAGCTGCCGGTGAGCACTGAATGGGTCCTGCACTGCGCCACGACGCTGGCCCAGCTCGATCCGGGGGCCAGCGCGTCGACGACACAGCTCGCGCAGTACTACGACCTGCCGGCGCCCTATCTCGCCAAGCAGCTGAAGGCGCTCGTCAAAGCCGGCGCGCTGGCCGCGACCACGGGCCCGCGGGGCGGGTTCCGGCTCGCGCGGCCCGCCTCCGAGATCACGCTCCTGCAGCTCGTCGAGGCCGTCGACGGCACGTCCCCGCCCTATGAGTGCCGCGAGATCCGCCGGCGAGGGCGCGGAGCGCTACCCGCTGAGGAGTGTCGCCGCACCTGCGTCCTCGCTGAGAAGATGGCGCAGGCGCACGAGGCGTGGCGGCGCAGCCTCGCCGCCGTCACTCTCGCGGACATCCTCGACAGCCTGCCCGCCTCGGCGCCGGCCCGCACCCGGCTCCGCCTGACCGGAACGGCATAGGCCCGCGCGTGCGCGAAGTCGCTCAGGCGCCCTCGACGAGCAGCGGGCCGAAGGCGATGGCGAAGAAGGTGTCCAGGGCCTCGGCGGAGTGGTCCGCCCGAGCCCGGAGGAGGGTGCCTTCCCAGGCGTTGAGCAGGAACCGGCCCGTGAGCTCGGGGTCGAGCCCGGCCCGCACGGCGCCGCCGCGCTGAGCCTGGGCGAGGACGGTCGAGATCGCCTCGACCCACTGCCGGAAGCCTTCCGCGACGGTCTCCCGGATCACCTCGCTGTGGTCGGCGATCTCGGCGCCGAAGTTGCCCAGCAGGCACCCCCGGGTGAACTCGCGCCGTACGACCTCGTCCCGTAGGGCCCCGAAGTGGGCGCGCAGGCGGTCCAGCGGCTCGCCCGCGCCGTTGAGCAGCTCGTCGAGACGCCCCTCGCCGTAAACACGCAGCACCTCGACGGCCAGCGTCTCCTTGCTGTCGAAGTGGTTGTAGAACGACCCCTTCGGTACGCCGGCCGCGTCGGTGATCGTCTTGACTCCGGCCGCGTTGTAGCCGTGCGCGTGGAACTGCTCCAGCGCCGCCGTGACGATCTCGTTGCGCATGCTCCGCCTGGCCATGGCGTCCAATATGGCCGGTCGTCTCACCTGTTGTCAATGCTCGTACAGCGACTTGACGTATCTAAGACGACCGGTCATATTGAAGAAGTCGTCAGCCAGAGAAGAGAGCAAGATGCCCAGTCAGAACGGCTCCTACCGCGCCTTCGAGGTGACGGGAGCGCGGAAGTTCGAGCTCGTGAGCCGGCGGCTGCCCGAGCCGGCCGCCCGCCAGGTGCGGATCCGGGTCGAGGCCTGCGGGGTCTGCCACACCGACGCCGTCGCGGCAGAGGGCCTGCGCGCCGATCCGAGCCTGCCGATGGTCCCCGGCCACGAGATCGTCGGCGTCATCGACGCGATCGGTGACGAGGTGCGGGGATGGCGGATCGGCGAGCGCGTCGGAGTGGGCTTCCTCGGCGGCCAGTGCGGCGAGTGCGACCCCTGCCGGCGCGGCGACTTCGTCAACTGCGCCGACCAGCCGCAGCTCGGGATCACGGCCGACGGTGGGTACGCCGAGGCGATTCTCGCCAGGAGCAGCGGGCTGGTCCGCGTCCCGGAGGGGGTGAGCTCGGTCGAGGCCGCGCCGCTGCTGTGCGCCGGCCTGACCATGTTCAAGGCGCTGCAGCAGATCCACGGCCGGCCAGGGGCGCTCGTGGCGATCCAGGGCATCGGCGGCCTGGGGCACCTCGGCCTGCAGTACGCCGCCAAGCTGGGCTACCGGGTGGCCGCCGTCGCCCGGGGCGGCGCCAAGGCGGAGGCGGCCGGGAGCCTGGGCGCCGACCATTACATCGACAGCTCGGTGACCGACCCGGGGGCCGCGCTGCGAGAGCTCGGCGGCGCCGCCCTGATCGTCGCGACGGCCACCACCGGCGCCTCGATGGCACCGCTGCCGGCGGGTCTGGCGCCGGGCGGCCGCATGGTGGTCGTCGGCGCGGCTCCGGACCCCATCCCGGTGAGCCCCGCGGACCTGATCTTCGGCTCCCGATCGGTCAGCGGCAGCCTCACCGGCACGTCGATCGAGAACGAGGACAATCTCGCCTTCAGCGAGCGGCACGGGATCAGCCCGATGGTCGAGGTCATGCCGCTGTCACGGGCGCCGGAGGCATACGCGCGCATGATGTCCGGCCGGGCCAGGTTCCGCATCGTCCTGGACGCGGCGGCCTGACCGGGCTGCCGGAAGGCGGCGCTCAAGAAAGCCGACAAAAACTATAAATCAGCACTAATGGGTACGAATCGTGACAAACAAGGAGGACATGGCATGGACATCAACGGTTCTGTGGCAGTGGTGACCGGCGGGAACCGGGGGCTGGGCAGGCACTTCGTCACGCAGCTCATCGAGCGCGGCGCCAAGGTGTACGCCGCCGCCCGCGACCCCGAGTCGGTCGACGTGCCCGGCGCGATTCCGCTGCGGCTGGACATCACCGACCCGGAGTCGGTGGCACAGGCTGCCCGGGTCGCGGCCGACGTCACGCTGCTGATCAACAACGCCGGGATCTCCACCCGCAGCTCGCTCCTCACCGGCGATCTGGATCAGATCCGCCTGGAGATGGAGACCCACTATTTCGGCACCCTTGGCGTGACGCGCGCCTTCGCACCGATCATCGAGGCGAACGGCGGCGGCGCGATCCTCAATGTGTTGTCCATCCTGTCCTGGCTGCACCTGCCGAGCTCCGGCGCCTACAGTGCCGCGAAGGCCGCGAGCTGGGCGATGACGGACGCGGTGCGCGGTGAGCTGGCTCCCAAGGGCATTCAGGTGACCGCCCTGCACGTCGGGTACATGGACACCGCCATGGCCGCGTTCGTCGCTCCGGAGGACAAGACCGACCCGGCCACGGTCGCGACCGCCGCGCTGGAAGCGGTCGAGTCGGGCGCGCCGGAGATCCTCGCGGACGAACTGACCCGCACCGTGAAGCGCGATCTGGCGTCCTCGCCGGCGGGCTGAGCGACGGCGGAGCCGGGTTGGACATCACGGCAAGGTCACGTCTCCATGGGGGCCTCTTGACGGGCATCGGCGGGCGTTCATACGTTCGGGCCCATGATTAGGAAACTTTCCTAATCAGTCCTCTCTTCAGGAGCCCCCCATGTCCAACCCGGGAGAGATCACCCGACGCCAGTTGCTGCGCCGGATCGGCATCACCGCGCTCGCCGCCGGTCCCAGCGCGGGCCTGCTGAGCGCCTGCGCCACCGCGGGCGGCGGATCGTCGGCCGCACCCGCCACGTCGCTCGCCGCCTCCGCCGACGGGAAGAACCCGTTCGGCGTCGATCCGGCCAAGCCGCTCGAGGTGACGATCTTCAGCGGCGGGTACGGCGACGCGTACGCGAAGAATCTGCACGAGGAGGCGTACAAGAGGGCTTTCCCCGGCGCGACCGTCAAGCACAACGCGACCCAGCAGATCAGCACCCAGCTCCGCCCTCGCTTCGTCAGCGGCGACGTGCCGGACGTGGTCAACAACTCCGGCCCGGAGTCGATGGACCTGGTGGCGCTGGCCGGGCAGGGGCACCTGGCCGACCTGTCCGTGCTGTTCGACGCACCCTCGCTCGACGATCCGGCCAGGAAGGTGCGGGACACGCTGACGCCCGCCGTGATCACCAATGCCAAGATCGGTGACAAGGACCTGGTGCTCAACTACACGGTGTCGCACCGGGCGCTGTGGTACAACGCCAGGCTCTTCGCCGACAAGGGCTGGGCGCTGCCGAAGACGTGGGCCGAGTTCACGGCGCTGGGGGAGACGGCGAAGCAGGAGGGCATCCTCCTGTTCGCCTATCCAGGTCAGAAGGGCCCGTACTACCAGCTCTGGAACATCCTCTACACCGCCGCCAAGATCGGCGGGAACCAGGTCATCATCGACGTCGACAATCTGGTCGACGGCGCCTGGCTCGCCGCGCCGATGAAGCAGGCGGTCGCCGCCTGGGTGGACATCCAAAGCAAATACGGCGATAAATCGTACTTCGGCCTTGATCACACCCAGACCCAGGTCAAGCACCTGCAGAACAGGCTGCTGTTCTACCCGGTCGGCTCCTGGATCGAGAACGAGATGGCCAAGGACAAGCCGGACGACTTCGAGTACGCCATCGCCCCCATCCCCGACGTCACCGCCACCGACAAGATGCCGTACGGCGCCATCCAGGTCGGCGTCGGCGAGAACTTCATCGTGGCCGCCAAGGGCGAGAACCCGCAGGGCGGCCTCGAATACCTGCGCATCATGCTCTCCCAGGAAGGCGCGCGCGGCTTCACCGAGCAGACCAAGAACCTCACGGTCGTCAACGGCGCGGCCGAGGGGATCGACCTGCCCGCCGCCCTGAAGAGCGCCGCCAAGGCCCAGGACGCGGCCGGGCAGAACATCATCACCGACGCCCGCTTCGAAGGCTGGTACAAGGAGCTGTTCGACCAGGCCACCGAGCAGGTCAACCGGGTCATGGCCGGCCGGATCACCCCGGAGGAGTTCTGCGCGAACCTGCAGAAGAGGGCCGACGAGATCAAGAAGGACTCCTCGGTCTCCAAGCAGATCCGGAGCCAGTAGCCGATGGAGCGGCTGCGCAGGTACGGATTCGTCGCCGGATTCCTCCTCGTTCCCCTCGCCCTCTACTCGGTCTTCGTGATCAGTCCGTACGTTCAGGCGTTCCAGATCTCGCTGACGGACTGGGACGGCTACGCCAGTGAGCTCACGTACGTGGGGCTGGAGAACTTCGCCGAGCTGCTGGCGGACCAGGACTTCTGGCAGGCCCTGCGCAACCACGGGCTCATCCTGCTCGTCCTGCCGATCCTGACCATCGTCATCGCCCTGTTCTTCTCCTACCTGCTCAACCTGGGCGGCGGGTCCAGCGGCGCGGGCATGAAGGGGATCTGGGGGTCGAGGTTCTACCGGGTGGTGTTCTTCTTCCCCCAGGTGCTCGCCGTGGCGGTGGTCGGGGTGCTGTTCCGGGCCATCTACCGGCCGGACGAGTACGGCGTCGTCAACGGGCTGCTGATCAAACTGGGCCTCGACCCCGTCGGCTGGCTGGTGGAGCCGGACCTGGCCCTGTGGTCGATCATCGCGGTGATGGTCTGGCAGGCGGTCGGGTTCTACGTGGTGCTGTTCTCGGCTGGGATGGCGGCGATTCCGAAGGACTACTTCGAGGCGGCGGCGCTGGACGGCGCGGGGCGGTTCAGGCTCTTCTTCTCCATCACGCTGCCCCTGCTGCGGGACACCGTCCAAGTGGGCTGGGTCTATCTGGGAATCGCCGCGTTCGACGGGTTCGCCCTGATCCAGGTCCTCGTGGGGGACAAGGGGGAGCCCGACGGGACGACGAGCGTGCTGCCCGTGCAGATCTGGAAGACCGCCTTCAGCTACACCGACTACGGCTACGCGTCGGCGATGGGGGTGGCGCTGTTCTTCCTCACGGTGACGTTCGCGGTGCTGACGCTGCGCACCACCCGGCGCGAAAGGATCGAGTTCTGATATGGCCTCGCCTCGTCAGGGCAAGCCCCGGCCCAGTGTGCTCGGCGGGCTGTCCCATGTGGCGCTGTTCATCTGGGCGCTGCTGATCATCGCGCCGCTGCTGTGGACGTTCCTGGCGTCGTTCAAGAGCAACGCCGAGCTCTTCGGCGACGCGCTGCAACTGCCCGGCGCGCTGCGCCTCGACTCGTGGGGCAGAGCCTGGGACAAGGCGCACATCGGGCAGTATCTGCTCAACACGGTCGTGGTGGTCTTCTTCGGCACGCTGGGCACGATGCTGTTCGGCTCGATGGCGGCCTACGTGCTGGCGCGCTACCGCTTCCCCGGCAACCGGCTCATCTACTACTTCTTCGTGGCCGGCATGGCCTTCCCCGTCTTCCTGGCGCTGGGACCGCTGTTCCTGGTGGTCGACCAGCTGGGCCTGCTGTACACGCACGCGGGGCTGATCCTGGTCTACATCGCCTACTCGATGCCGTTCACGATCTTCTTCCTGGCCGCGTTCTTCAGGACGCTGCCGGAGGCGGTGGCCGAGGCCGCCAGGATCGACGGCGCCTCGCACACCCGCACGTTCTTCCAGATCATGGTGCCCATGGCCAGGCCCGGCCTGGTCAGCATCACCATCTTCAACGTGCTCGGCCAGTGGAACCAGTATCTGCTGCCACTGGTGCTGCTCGCCCGCGACCAGGAGGACTGGGTCATCACCCAGGGCATCGCCAACATCTCCACCCTGGCCGGCTACGAGGCCGACTGGCCGGGCCTGTTCGCGGCGCTCAGCATGGCGATCCTGCCCGTGCTGTTCGTCTACATCATCTTCCAGCGCCAGATCCAGTCCGGGCTCGGCGCCGGGACGTTGAAGTAACGTTGCCGCATGGACGTCGAGCAGAAGCTGCGCGAGCTGCCCGGATGGCGGCGCGAAGGCGACGAGATCCGCCGCACGATCACCGCCCCCGACTTTCCCACGGCCATCCGGATCGTCGACGAGATCGCGGTCCGGGCCGAGGAGCTCAACCACCATCCCGACATCGACATCCGGTGGCGGGAGCTGCACCTGGCGCTCACCACGCACGACCAGGGCGGCCTGACCGAGCTCGACTTCACCCTCGCCGCACGAATCGACGCCATCGCGGCCGAATACGATGCGTAGCCGAGCGGCTACTCTATAGAGTAGGTGCCCCGAGAGTCCGCGTTCGTACGGGCTCGTGCTCCTGAGGGGTTCACATGCGCCTGCCCGCACTTCTGCTCGCCCTGTTCGCGGCGGGCTGCTCCGGCGCTCCGGCACAGCTCGCGCATCCGGCGGCACAGGACGGCATCATGCTCAAGGGGAGCGGTGAGTTCACCACCAGCGGCCCCGACGCCATCACCTACGACCGCAAGCTGGTGCCCGTCGGCGCCCAGGCCAACCTCACCGCCGAGTCCACCGCCGGCCGGACGCTCACGTCCCTGGTGGTCGAGGGCTTCCGGCCGGAGCGGACCTACGGCGCCCACCTGCACACCAAGCCCTGCGGTCCCAAGGGCGAGGACGCCGGCCCGCACTACCAGCATGTGCCCGGCCAGGTGAGCGCCGCCAGCGAGGTCTGGCTCGACTTCACCACGGACGCCTCGGGGGCGGGCCATTCCACCGCGCGCAACGACTGGGTTCTCGACTCGGCCAGGCTGCCCAGGTCGCTCATCGTGCACGCCAAGCCCACCACGACCTCGGGCCCCGACATCGGCGCGGCCGGAGACCGCGCCGCCTGCCTGACGCTCAAGTGATCCTCGCCTGCCGACGAGGTTGACGACGACACCGGCGGCACCGGCGGCAACGGCAACGGCAACGGGGCCCGCGCGGTCACTGCCGCGCGGGCCTCTCACCGGTTACGCGTGCCCGGCCGGGATGGTGCCGAGCCTGCCCTTCTGGAAGTCCTCCATGGCCTGGGCGAGCTCCGCCTGGGTGTTCATGACGAACGGGCCGTAGTGGGCCACCGGCTCACCGATCGGCTCGCCGCCCAGCACGACGACCTCCAGTTTCTCCGTGGCGGAGATCGTGATGAACTCGCCGTCCGTGCTGAGCCCCGGGCGATTGCCGAAGCCGTTGAAGACCGCGAGCTGACCGCTCTTCAGCGGACGGTTGTCGGCTCCGACCGTCCCGCTGCCCGACAGCACGTAGGCCAGCGCGTTGAAGTCCTTGCGCCAGGGCAGGGCGAGCCGGGCACCGGGGCTGACGGTGGCGTGCAGCAGGGCGATGGGCGTCTGCGTGCTGCCGGGGCCGCTGTGGCCCGCCAGGTCGCCCGCGATGAGCCGTACCAGCGCGCCGCCGTCGTGGCTGCCGAGCAGCGCGACGCTGGAGCTCCGGATGTCCTGATATTTCGGGGCGGTCATCTTCTTGGCGCCCGGCAGGTTCACCCACAGCTGGATGCCGTGGAACAGCCCGCCCTGCTGCACGAGCCACTCCGGCGGCGCCTCCTTGTGCAGGATCCCGGCCCCGGCGGTCATCCACTGCGTGTCGCCGTTGGTGATGGTGCCACCGCCGCCGTTGGAGTCGAGGTGGTCCATCACGCCGTCGATCATGTACGTGACGGTCTCGAAGCCGCGGTGCGGGTGCCAGGGGGTGCCCTTGGGCTCACCGGCCGCGTAGTCGACCTCACCCATCTGGTCCATCATCACGAACGGGTCCAGGTAGGCGGGCTTGATCGCGGCGAGCGCCCGCCGCACGGGGAAGCCCTCGCCCTCGAACCCGCTCGGCGCGGACTCCACGGCGAGCACCTTGCGCTGGAGGGTGCCCGGTGCGGGCTCGGGCAGCAGGGGGAGGGTGAGCGGGTTTTCGACGGTTACGGCGGGCATGTCGGGCTCCTTCCGGCTTCAGGTGCCGGGGACAACCAAGTTTATGTTTCAACTATTCCTGGCGAGCGCGAACCCCCCTCGCACCAGCGCCGCGAACTCCTGGCCGAGCTTCCCGGCGTCGTGCGTCTTGGCGGGGTCGACGCCCATCACGGTGACGACGAAGGTCCGGCCGTCGTCGGACGCCAACGCGCTCAAGCACGCCGAGGCGACCACGATAGAGGTACGGCTGGACAGGGCGGCCGGTCGGCTGAGCGTGGCGGTGGTCGACGACGGCAAAGGGTTCGGCGCCGGTGCGCGTCGTGGGCCGGCGACGCTGGCCGACCGGCACGACGTGCGGGGCGAGCACGAGGCGCTCACCACGCGCGAGCGTGACGTGCTGCGCGAGATGGCCCACGGCAGGTCCAACGGCGCCATCGCCAGGGCGCTGCACCTGTCGGTGTCGTCGGTGGGGAAGAACGTCAACTCCATCTTCACCGAGCTCGGCCTGGAGAACAGCGCCGACGTGCACCGCAGGGTGGCGGCGGTGCTGGCCTACCTGCGGCCCTGACCGAAGACGGCCCTGACCTAAGACGGCCCTGACCTAAGACGGCACAGACCGGAGACGGCGCTATCCGAAGACGGCGGGCGGCGGCACCGGCGCGAGGACCGCGTCGCCGTCCTTGATGGGCGCCGCACCGGCGATGAAGTTCGTCAGCGCCGTGCCGTGCACGCACCTGGCCTGGGTGAGGCCGCCGGCGGCACGGCGGGTGAGCAGGTCGAGGGGCAGCTCGGTGCGCGAGGCGGCGACGATGAGGTTGCCGAAGCGCCGGCCGCGCATGACGCCCGGCTCGGCCAGCAGCGCCACGTGTCCGAACGTGCCGGTGACGGTGGCCAGCAGGCGCCTGGCGAAGGCCAGTCCCTTGCCGTCGGCCAGGTTGATCAGCAGAGTGCCCGAGGGCCGCAGCACTCTGGCGAGGTCGCCCAGGTATTCGGTCGTGGCCAGCTCCACCGGCATCGTGGCGCCCATGAAGGCGTCCAGGACCACCAGGTCGGCCGTGTCGTCCCAGACCTTGGCGGTGCCCTCGCGGCCGCCGGCCACGATCACCTTCAGGCGCGGCACCGAGCGCAGGTCGAGTTGCTCGCGCACCAGGTTGATGAGCAGCCCGTCGGGCTCGATGACGATGTGCCGGGAGCCGGGGCGGGTGGTCGCGACGTAGCGCGGGATGGTGCAGGCGCCGCCCCCCACGTGCACACAGCTCAGCGGCCCCTCGTCCAGCAGGTCGATGACATCCGCCATGAGGCGTACGTACTCGAATTCAAGAAATGTCGGGTCTTGTAGGTCAATATATGACTGAGGTACGCCATCCTTGGACAGCACCCAGCCGTCCTGCCTATCAAGATCCCGGAGCAGCTCGACCTCGCCGAAGGTCACCGGATATTGCCCGGGCATCGGCTCTCGCTGTCCACGTGCCACGTTGATCCCTCCTGGGAGAACCGTATGCGACGTCGAAGGTTGATTGTGCTCGTTAGCGCGGTTGCGGCGGTATTCGGGGCGGTCGCCTTCGCGGTCGCGGCCGCCGGCGGTGTCAAGGGCAGCGCCGCAGAGACCTCGGCCGCGTACTTCACGGCCTGGCGCGCGGGGAACGTCGACGCCATGGCCGGCCTGGTGCACGAGCCGCCCGGCGACTTCCGCGCCCGCCACCTGTCGATGAGCGCCCAACTCGGTGTCGAGAGCCTGGAGCTGCGGCCAGGGACGATCAAGGCCACCGGCGACGAGACGGCGGAGGTGCCCTTCAGCGGAAGCAGGACACTGGAGACCTTCGGCGCCTGGCCGTTCGACAGCACGCTGCGGCTGGCCGTACGGAATCGGCAGTGGAAGGTGCTGTGGACGCCGGAGACGCTCCACCCGCTGCTCAAGGACGGCGGGACGGTGGAGGTCGTGGACTTCGACGGGCCCCCGGTCGAGCTGCTCACCAGGGAAGGCCACAAGATCCCCAACAACAGTTACGCCGAGTCCATCCTGGCGCGGCTGCGGCCGGAGCTGGACGAGGACAACGCGGGGTGGGCGCTGGTGGCGAAGGCGCCGGGCCGGCCGGAGCAGCGGGTCATGACGGCCGAGCCCAAGCCCGACGTGGAGCGCACCACACTGTCCAGCTCCGTCCAGGCCGCCGCCGCCCGGTCACTGGACGGGGTGGAGGACTCGGCGATCGTCGTGCTGAGGCCCGCCACCGGTGAGGTGCTCGCGGTGGCCGACAGGCTGGAGGAGAACTACAGCGCCTTCCACGACCTCTTCCCCCCGGGATCGACGTTCAAGATGATCACCGCCGCCGCCCTGATGAAGGCCGGGCTCGAACCGGCCGCCCAGGTGCCCTGCCCGGCCACGTACAGCTTCCCGGAGCGGCGGGCCTTCACCAACGACGGCGGGGCGGATCGCGGCCTGGTCTCCTTCACCGACGCCTTCGCCTACTCCTGCAACACCACCTTCGTCGAGCAGGCGCTCACCCGCCTTCAACGCCAGGACCTGCGCGAGACCGCGCACGAGTGGGGGTTCGGCAGGCCGATGCGGACCGGCGCGCAGGGCGTGTGCGGCATCATCGAGGACCCCGCGGACGCCGACTGGTTCGGCTCGAACGCCATCGGCCAGGGCACGGTCGTCGCCAGCCCGCTCTGCATGGCCGCGATCGCCGCCGCGGTGCAGGACGGCACCTGGCGCTCGCCCCGCCTGCTGTCGGACAAGCAGGTACGCCGCATCGACGGCGAGCCGTCCCCGCCGGTCGAGCTGGACCAGGGCGTGGTGGCCAAGCTGCGCGAGATGATGCGGGCCGTCGTGGCGCACGGCACGGCCAGCGGCGGCGGACTGCCCGACGGGGTGTCCGGTAAGACCGGAACGGCCGAGGTGGAGGGCCGGCGATCACATGGCTGGTTCGTCGGCTACCGCGACGACCTGGCCTTCTGCGTCTTCGTGCGGCACGGTGGATCCGGCGGCTCGGCGGCCGTGCCGATCGCCACCCGCTTCCTCAAGGGGCTCTAACCTACGGTACCGTAGGTTATATGACGACGATCACCGTTAAGCCCAGGCTGCGGGGGTGGTTGCACGCGGGGGCGCTGCCCGTGACGCTGATCGCGGGGTTCACGCTCGTGGCCCTCGGGCCGACCCTGCAGGCCCGGCTCGCCTCCGCCATCTACGCGATCACCTCCGCGCTGCTCTTCGGCATCTCGGCCACCTACCACCGCAGCACGCTCGGCCCCCGCCTGGCCGAGGTCCTGCGCCGCCTCGACCACGCCAACATCTATCTGATCATCGCGGGCACCTACACGCCGTTCGCGCTGCTCGCGCTCGACGGGATCCCCAGGGTCGCCGTGCTCACCGTGACCTGGGGCGGGGCGTTGGCGGGCGTGCTGTTCAGGGTGTTGTGGATGGGCGCGCCGCGCTGGCTCTACACGGTCCTGTACCTGGCGCTCGGCTGGACCGCCGTCTTCGTGATGCCGCAACTCCTGCAGGGCGCGGGCATGGTCGCCGTGGTGCTGGTCGCCGTCGGCGGCGTCTTCTACAGCGCGGGCGCGATCGTGTACGGGCTGCGCCGTCCGGACCCGTCGCCGCGCTGGTTCGGCTACCACGAGGTCTTCCACGCCTTCACCATCGCCGCCTACCTGGTCCAGTACATCGCGGTGTCGATCGTCGTCTACTCCCAGTGACGCGGTTCTGACCACGTGCTCGCGTCACGCGTTTGACCGCGTCCATCCCCAGCCGCACAGTTTTGACCTTGTCTATCCCCAACCGCACAGTTTTGACCTTGTCCATCACCAGTCACACAGTTTTGACCTTGTCAGGGGTTGGGCGGGTGCTCGGCGCGGACAACAGTCCGGAATGGAGCAACTCGCGCGCACCTGGTGGTTGGTGCTCATCCGCGGCATCGCGGCGATCATCTTCGGGATCCTGGCGCTGATCTGGCCCGGTATCACCCTGCTGGTGCTGGTGATCTTCTTCGGTGCCTACGCGATCGTGGACGGGGTCTTCTCGCTCTTCTCGGCGTTCCGGCATGGGGCGCGGTCGCGGGCCTGGCTCATCATTTCCGGAATTTTCGGGATACTGGCGGGTCTGGTGGCATTCATCTGGCCGGGGATCACGTCGCTGGCGCTGCTGTACGTCATCGCCTTCTGGGCGATCTTCACCGGGGTGGCCGAGATCATGGACGGCATCCGGCTTCGCAAGGTGATCGACAACGAGTGGACGCTCATCCTGGCCGGCGCCCTGTCGGTGATCTTCGGCATCCTGCTGCTGATCTGGCCGGGGGCGGGGATGCTCAGCCTGGTCTGGCTGATCGCGATCTTCGCCATCCTGTACGGCATCGCGCTGGTCGCGCTGTCGTTCCGGGTGAAGAAGATGGTGCCAAAGAGCCAATATCCGTAAATTTTACGGATATATCGGGGTTGAGGAGGGGAATGTATTGAATGTCCGGCCATACGTGGAGGAGACATGGACGTACACGCCCGCCTTGCCCGCCACCTGCTCGTCGACGGCTACCGCCTGGTGCTGGATCTGGAGCTGAGCCAGGGGCCCTGGCTCGTCGACGCCCGCGACGGCCGCCGGTATCTGGACTTCTACACCTTCTTCGCCTCAGCTCCCCTCGGCGTGAACCCGCCCTTCGATCCGGACTTCACCCGGCTCCTCGGCCAGGTGGCGCGGAACAAGCCCGCCAACTCCGACATCTACACCGAGCATCTGGCCGACTTCGTCGACACCTTCACCCGGGTGCTCGGTGACCCCGCCCTGCCGCACCTGTTCTTCGTCGAGGGGGGCGCCCTGGCCGTCGAGAACGCCCTGAAGGCCGCCTTCGACTACAAGAGCCGCCGCAACGAGGCCGAAGGCAGATCGCCCGCTCTCGGCACCCGCGTCCTGCACCTCACCAAGGCCTTCCACGGCCGCAGCGGCTACACGATGAGCCTGACCAACACCGACCCGGTCAAGACCGAGCGGTACCCCGTCTTCGACTGGCCGCGCATCGACGTGCCGGCCATCCACCACGGCGACGTCGAGGCGGCCGAGGAACGAGCGCTCGCCCAGGCTCGCGCCGCGTTCGAGCGGTATCCGTACGACATCGCCTGTTTCATCGCCGAGCCCATCCAGGGCGAGGGCGGCGACAACCACATGCGCGCGGAGTTCCTGCAGGCCATGCAGGGCCTCTGCCACGAGCACGACGCGCTGTTCGTCCTGGACGAGGTCCAGACGGGCGGCGGCACGACCGGCACCCCCTGGGCCTACCAGCAGCTCGGCCTGTCGCCCGACATCGTGGCCTTCGCCAAGAAGGTCCAGGTGGGCGGCATCATGGCGGGCGGGCACCTGGACCAGGTGTCCGACAACGTCTTCCGGCAGAGCGGCCGGATCAACTCCACCTGGGGCGGCGGCTTGGTGGACATGGTGCGCAGCAGGGGCCTGCTGGAGATCGTCGAACGGGACGGCCTGATCCCGCGCGCCGGCACGCTGGGCGCTCTTATCCTCGAACGGCTCACCAAGCTCGAAGCCGAGCACCCGGCTACCGTTTCCAACGTCCGCGGCCGGGGCCTCATGTGCGCCTTCGACCTGCCCGGCACCGCCGAGCGCGACGCCCTGGTCACCCAGCTGAGGGAGGAGGCGGGCGTCCTGGTGCTGCCGTGCGGCCCGCGCTCCATCCGGCTGCGCCCGGCCCTGAACATCTCCGAGCACGACCTCGACCACGGCCTCGCGGCCCTGTCGACGTCCCTGGAACAGCGCTCGTAGCCCTGGCGGGACATCTCCGGCGCCGGCGGGGGGCGTACCGGCTATTCGGAGGAGCGAGACAGCCACAGGCCGATGGCCGTGACCCGCGAGTCCACGCCGAGCTTGGCGTAGATGCGGTTGACGTGGTTCTTCACCGTCTTCTCGCTGAGGAACAATCGCTGCGCGATCTGGCCGTTGGACTGACCGGTGGCGATCAGATCCATGACCTCGGCCTCGCGCTTGCTCAAGGACGTGAACACGCTGTCAAACGCTGCATCGTCGACTCTCATCCGGCCTCCGGAACGAAGACGGTCAGATCGCCGAGGCCCCCGCGCTTCCGGCGTTAGCGGTAGACAGCGAGCATAACTCGCATTGTCATGTTTTGGGGACAATGTTGGAAAAAACGGCAACGGCCGGTCCCGAAGGACCGGCCGTTACGCCTTGGGGTGAGTGAAGGGACTTGAACCCTCGACATCCAGGACCACAACCTGGCGCTCTACCGCCTGAGCTACACCCACCACGAGCCACCCGCATGAGCGGCACAGGAAAAGTGTAGCGGTCTTCGGGACCCTTTACGCCACTGATTAACCCGTGACACGCTCGGCGAGCGTCCGGGCGGTCGCCGAGTCGGGCCCCGGCTGACCCACGAACACGGCCGCGCGGTAGTAGCGCAGCTCCCTGATGCTCTCGGTGATGTCCGCCAGCGCCCGGTGGCCGCCCTGCTTCTCCGGCGCGGCGAAGTAGACGCGTGGATACCAGCGGCGCACCAGCTCCTTGATCGACGAAACGTCGATCATGCGGTAGTGCAGGTAGCCGTCGACCGCCGGCATGTCCCTGGACAGGAACGTGCGGTCGGTGCCGATGGAGTTGCCGCAGAGCGGCGCCTTCTTCGGCTCCGGAACGTGGCGGCGGATGTAGTCGAGCACCAGGGACTCCGCCTCCGCCAGCGTCACGCCGCCCGCCAGCTCGGGCAGCAGCGCGGAGGCGGTGTGCATCTCGCGGACCACCTGCGACATCTGCTCCAGGGACTCCGGCGGCGGCTTGATGACCACGTCGACGCCCTCGTCCAGCTGGTTGAGCTCGCTGTCGGTGACGACGCACGCCACCTCGACGAGCGCGTCGCGCCCGAGATCGAGCCCCGTCATCTCGCAGTCGATCCAGACCAGCACGTCACTCATTCGTTCTCCTCGCCGCAGCGGCTCGGAGCGATCCGCCCGCTTGCTTGTCCCACCAGCCTAGTGCCACCGGTCAGGCGGGCTTCAGCGAGCTCAGAACGTCGCTGACGACGTCGGTGCCGAGATTGTCCGGGACGGACATGTAGACCAGGGCCGGTCGTTGGCCCTCCCCCCGGTCCATCAGCACGATCGCGCCGTTCTCCTTCTTCCACTTGTAGTCGTTCTTCTCCGACTCCTCGGTGAAGTCGAGCTCGAACTGGAGCACCCAGGCGTCCCGGTCACCGATCTTCAGGGCCTTGTCGGCGATGATCTTGTTCTTGTGCGGGAGGCCGTAGTACCTGGCGTTGAAGTCCAGGAAGATGGTCTTGGCCGTGGCGCTCAGCCCGGACGCCCCGGCGTAGGGATAGCTCTCGCTCAGAGTCCCGGTGTAGACGTTGCCGATCCAGCTGGCATTCTTGCCGTCGTAGTTGTCGTGCGAGGTCTTCTGGACGCCACTCGTCCATTGCTGGCTTCGCGGGTCGCTGCCGTTGATCGGGGTCTTCGGCACCTCCCAGCCCTCGGGCACCTCGAACGAGACCTCCGCCTTCGGGTCGGTGACGCGACCTGACTCCGGCGCGGGGAGCTCGGCCGAGGCCGTGGGCGGCTCGGCGGACGGCGTCGGCTCAGGCGTCGACTCAGGAGTCTGCTCCGGCGTCTCCTCCAGGCTCTGCGAGGGCGACTCGGAGGGCATCGCGACCGGGGCGGAGCTGTTGTTGACCACGAAGACGCCGGCCACCACGATCACCGCGATCACGACCACCGCCGCCAGCCCGCCGAACACCCACGGCAGAGGATTGCTCTGCTTGCGCGGCGGGCCGTAGCCGGCGCCGGGCAGCGGGGCGCCGCCCCACTGGGTGGGCTGCTGCCGGCCGTGGGGAGGTTGCGGCGCCTGGCCGTACGCGAGCGTGGGGTTCGCGGGGGTGGCCGACCAGTCGGGCTGGTGGTTGCCGTAGGGCTGCTGCGGGCCCGAGGCCGGTTGGGGGCCGGCGGGCGGCTGCTGCTGGGGTCCCTGCTGTTCCAAGGGGTGGGTGGCGTCCGTCCACTGGGAGCCGTCCCACCACCTGAGTTGTGGCGAACCGTAGGGGTCGGGGTACCAGCCCGCGGGGGTCTGCGTGGTCATGTCCGTCAGAGTAGTAAGAACCGGTTTGAGATGCATTGTTGCGTGGTTCAACACCGGTAAGTGAAGCTCGCCTTCCCGGTGCGCGCCGGGCCCGGCGACAGCACCCGTAACGTGGCGGTGGCCTTGACGGTGCTCTTGCCCTGCAGCGACCACCTCAGCGGCACACTGTAGGAGGTCTTGTCGGACGTGGTCTCCAGGGTCGCCTTGACCACCTCCTTGTCCAGGTTCTTGCGCCACTCGTAGGTGATCTCGCCGGCCTCGCCGTTGGTGACGATCGTGCCGGTGATGAGCACGGAGCTGTTGCAGCGCTGGGTCTTCTTCGGGGCCTTGACGGCGACGGACGCGACCGCCAGGTCCGGCGAGTCGCCCAGCCTGAGCCAGGCGACGGCCGCGCCGGCCAGGACGACCGCGAGGATGCCCGCGGCCAGGATCGTCCGGCGGCGGCGCGCCTTGGCACGCCTCGCCGAGCCCCGCCGGGGCCCGTCGCGCCCCTCGCGCCAGATCCGCTCGGCCGGTGTCTCGGTGTCGGCCCCGGCCCCCACGCCGGGCCCGAAGCGCACCCCGCCCTGGTCGCCGGGACTGGGGTGCGTCGACGCCTGGCTGCCCAGCATCGCCTGCCCCCCGGTGGACGCCTGCCCGAACCCACCGGCGTCCGAGCCGGGATACTGACCCCCCGGTCCCGTGCCCATCCCGGCCCCCGCGCCCGCACCGGGGCCGGTGCCCAGGCCCGGGCCGGTGCTTGTGCCCGGGACGCGTAGCAGTGTGACGATGTCGCCCTCGTCGCGGTCCGCCTCCCGGCCGCGACCGGCCGCGTCCTCCGGTCTGGTGTACGCGGCCGGCTGCGCGAACACCGACTGGCCGCGGGCCGCCTGGGCCAGCCCGTGCCGGCTGAGCACGCCACCGGGCAGCAGGTCACGCTCGGCCAGCAGCATGCTCCTGGCCGCCGCGAGCCCCCGCGTGGTCGCCGTCACGGCGGCCCGCTCGAAGAGGTCGGCGGCCCTGGGAGCGTCGCGCGCGCACGAGGCGGCCAGTCCGCGGGCCAGCGCCGCCCATCCGGACGCGTCGCGTTCGGGCGTGGACAGCCGGCCGTGGATGGCGTCCGACAGGCCGCGCTCCGACAGCAGCGCGCCGCCCTCGGCCGTGATCACCACGGTGCCGGGATGCACCGAGCCGTGCGTGACCCCCGCCGCGTGCAGCGCGACGAGGGTGTGGGCCGTCTCGGCGAGCACGGACGCCGCGCCGCTCGCGTCGACCGACCCGGTGGCCAGCAGGCCGGTCAGGGTCGGGGTGACGGCCTGCGCGGTCAGCAGCCACACCTGCGGCCCGGCCGCCACCACGTCGGCGACCGGGATGAGGCCGGGCAGCCCGCCCAGGGCCAGCCCGCGGTCGGTCAGCACGGCCGACACGACCCGGTCGCGCACGCCCGGCGTGTCGATGATGCGGGCGTCGAACAGCAGCGCTCCCGCCCGGCGGCCATCGGGCGAGATCGCGTCGATCCAGTTGCCCACCTCGGTGATCCAGGTGTGCTCGGTCAACTGGAATCCGGCGATGCCGTTTCTCGGATTGGTCATCGACGATTCCCCCGGCCCGTCTAGCGCTTCGTGCGGTGCCGTCCCGCCATGCGACGTTTCACCGCCAGTGTGACCGGAACCGCGCCGGACGTCATCAGGCCGAGCGCGAGCAGCGCGGCCGGGGCCGCGACCGCGGACTCCCGCACCCGCTTGATCTCGGGAACGTTCGTCGAGCGCGGGGTGACCGGGTTCCCGTCGGAGTCGGTAGGTGTGTCGCGGGGAGTGGAACCCCCGCTGGACGAGGTGGTGGGCGTACCGGGATTCGTGGTGGGGATCTCGGACCGGGTGGGCCGGGTGTCGGGGGTGCGAACCGGCGATCGGGTCGGCTGCGGGGTCCGGGTGACCATCGGCACGCCGTCGTCGTCGTTCCGGGGCTTGCTGTTCAGCACCGGGTCCGAGGGCCCGGCGGTGGTGGGGGCGGGCGTCTTCACCCGCGTGCGGGTGGGCCTGGCCGCCGGGGTCTTCACCTTGGGGCTCCTGATGGGAGTCTTGGTGGTGGTCGGGTTCACGACGGGCGGGGCGACGCTCGCGGTCTCCGTCGGCTCCGCAGGGGTCGCCTCGGGTGTCGGTTCCTCCTCGGGCTCGACGGGTGGCTCGGTCTCGGTCGGCTCCGCCCCGGGTGGCTCGGTCTCGGGCGGGAGCGCGCTCGGCGTCACCTGCGAGGTCTGCGCCCGCAGCACGGGCTCCTCGTCGAGGGTGTTCACCAGCACGACCCCGATCGCGATCACCACGCCGGCGCACGCCGTGCTGATCACGACCTTGGCCGGGAACCTGCCCATCACCTTGGCCGGCTCGCTGAAGCGGGTCTCCGCCAGGGTGGTCCCCACCTCGGCGGGAGCCTCGGGCGCGTTCGGGAACATCAGGAGCAGCAGACCGGCCAGACTGGCCAGCCGGCGCCTGCCGCGCTCCTCCCAATCGGGCCCGTACGCGTCGGCCGCGATGGCCTCCAACTCGGTGAGGAACGCCTCGGCGGACGGTGGGCGCTCGATCGAGTGCTTGGCCAGGCCCCGCTCGACCAGTCCTTGCAGCGGGCCGGGCACCTCTTCGACCGGCGGCGGCGCGCTCTGGTGCTGCCGCGCGAGCGCGGCGAGGTTGGGGGCCCGATAGGGGCGGGCGCCGGTCAGGCACTCGAAGAACACCACGGTGGCGGCGTAGACATCGGTGGCGGGCGAGGCCGGGTGGCCGGCCCACTGCTCCGGCGCCATGTACGGCGGGGTGCCGGCGGCGCTCGTGCCCTCTCCGGCCATGACCGCGATGCCGAAGTCGACGAGCTTGCTCTCACCGTCGCCCTGGACGATCACGTTCTCCGGCTTGAAGTCGCGGTGCACGACGCCCATCGCGTGAGCGGCCGCAAGACCCTGCAGCGAGCCCTTGAGAACCGTCAGCGCGGCCTCGGGGCCCGTCGGGCCCTGCGACCTGACCAACTCGCGTAACGAGACGCCGTTGACCAGCTCCATGATGATGGCCGCGCCGTAGCCCGTCTCGACGTAGTCGATCAGGCGGGCGTTGTGCGGGCTGCGCATGGTGCCGAGCAGCCTGGCCTCGTGCCGGAAGCGCGCCACGAAGCCCACGTCGGCCCTGAGCTCGTCGGACAGGTACTTGATGGCGACCTCGGCCCCGTCGTGGTCCCGCCGGGCCAGGGCCACTCTGCCGGTCGCTCCGCTGCCGAGTTCGCGAACCTCGGTGTATCCGGGAACCCCCCACTGACTATCCCCGTACATACGGTCTCCTCCTGGAGTCCTCTGGGCCCCCGCCCTATACAGAAGGAGCGTAGTTTATCCAGCCGCTACAGACCTATGACAGGTAATATCCCGATAAGTAAGTAAGGGCAGGTCAGTTAATGGTTTCGCCCGTATCCGAACTCTCTGGCCGGGGGCTCTTCGTGGGTTCCTCGGGCTGCGGGCAGGCCGGGGTCCTGCCGCCCGCCGAGTCGCCTCCGTTGCCCGCCGCGGGCCGGGTGCCGGCCCGTACCCGCCAGGACGCCCCGCACGGCACCTCGCCGTAGGCGTGGCTCACGGTCGTGAGGTACGAGGTCTCGCCGGACAGGGTAACCGCCTTGGCGCCGACGATCCTGCCGTCCAGGGCGAAAACCACGTTCACCCGTACGGGCCGTGTGTTGCCGGTGGTCACCGCGATCGACGCGGTGGCGGTGTTCCCGTCCAGCACGGCGCGTGAGATCGACACCCGCTTCACCTCAGCCGGGCAGGTGACCTCCGCGCGGCCGGTCGCCGTGCGCCCGCCCGCGCGCACCCGCACCGTGACGACGGCACCGCACGGACGGGACCTGAAGGTGTGCGTGAAGGACTGCCTGTACGAGGTCCGCCCGGACAGGGTCGCCTCCCGTGTCCCGACCTGATCCCGGTTGACCGCGAACGCGGCCGTCACGGGCACCGCCGCGGTGCCGCTGGTCGTCATGGTGACCTGGGCGCGGGCGACGCCGGACGCGGCGTCCATCCGGAGGCCGACGCGCAGCCCGGTCACCCGCGTCGGGCACTCGGGCACGCTGACCGTGGACGAACTCGCCCCGCCGGGGGCCGCCGGGGTGGTGCTGACGGTGAAGGTGACCCGCTCGCCGCACGGCGGCTCCCGCAGGACGTGCCGCAGGGAGCCGGTGTAGGAGGTGGCGCCGCTGAGCCGTACCCGCTCGTTGTGGACTGTCTCGCCGCCCACCCGCCAGGCGGCGGTCAGGACGATCGGCGCGGTGCCGGTGGCGCCGACGGTGTACGTCCCACCGGCCACGGCGCGGTCCACCGTGAAGCGGTCCACGGTGAGCCGCGACACAGCGGTGACGGGCCGCGTGGTCACCGGCGGCGTGGTGACGGGCGGGGTGGTGACTCGTGGGGTGGTGACGGGTGGTGTCGTGACCGGCGGGGTGGTGACTCGTGGGGTGGTCGCGGGCGGGGTGGTGACCCGCGGGGTGGTCGGGGTGCCGGTGGGCGGGCCCGAGTTCGGCGGTGTGCTGCGGGTGGACGTCGCGGTGGGGGGCGACGACGGTGTCGACCTCGACGTCGGGGTCGAGGTGGAGGGGGGCGTCGAGGCGGGTGGGGGGCCGGTGGTCGTCGTGGGGGAGAGGGAGTCGGAGGCGGGCGGCTGGCCGAGGGACGGACTGTCGGTGATCAGTTGCTGCGGGCCGACCTGCGGGACGGCCGCCGGGGTCTCGGCCGTCGTCCGGCTCGGCGCGGCGGAGGGCGGCGACGACAGCCCGGCCGGTGGCCTCGACTCCGAGGGCGCGGCCGCCACCGGGTTGAACGGCGTCGGCCGGTCACGGTTGGCCATCACGATGATCACCGTCGCGGCCACCAGGGCGGCGAGCGTGGTGCCCATCGCCAGCTTGACCGCGCCGCCGCGCACCCCGCGCGTGGCGCCCTTCGCCGCCTTGACCGCGCCGCCGCGCCCGCTCCGGAATACCGTCTGTGCCAGTGACGTGGTGACCTGCGCGGGCGGCGAGGTCTGCGGCACCGGTAAGAGCAGGCCGAGCAGCACCACCAGCGCGCCCAGCCGGCGCCTGCCGCGCTCCTCCCAGTCCTCGCCGTAGGCGGCCCTGGCGGTCGCCTCCAGCTTGGCCAGGAACGCCTCCGCGCTGGCGGGGCGGGCCGCCGGGTCCTTGGCCATGCCGTGCAGGATGAGCTCGCGCACCGGCTCGGGCGCGTCGTGGGCGGGCACCGGGACGTGTACGTGCTGGTAGCCGAGGACGGTCGGCTCGGTCGAACGGTAGGGCCGGTGCCCGGTCAGGCACTCGAAGAACACGGCCGTGGCGGCGTAGACATCGGTGGCGGCCGTGGAGGGCTGCCCGGACCACAGCTCGGGCGCCATGTACGGAGGCGTCCCCTCGGGCTGGGAGATCGTCCCCTCCCGTACGGCGATGCCGAAGTCCACCAGTTTGCTCGCGCCGTCCTCGCGGACGATCACGTTCTCGGGCTTGTAGTCCCGGTGCACCAGCCCCAGGGAGTGGGCCTTGGCCAGGCCGAGCAGCGAGCCCTTGAGCACGACCAGCGCCGCCTCCGGCCCGGTGGTGCCGTTCTCGCGCAGCAGGGCACGCAGGGAGACGCCGTTGACCAACTCCATCACGATGGCGGCGCCGTGCTGGTCCTGGATGTACTCCCACAGCGTGGCGACGTTCGGGTCGCGCAGCGTGGTCAGCAGCCGGGCCTCGGACCGGAACCGTGCCAGGGCCACCGGATCGTGCCGCCACCTCTGCGAGAGGTACTTGATCGCGACCTTGATGCCCGTCTCGTCGTGCACCGCCAGCACGACCCGGCCGCTGACACCGGCCCCGATCTGCTTGACTTCCGTGTAACCAGGAGCTTCCCACTCCATTTGGCTCTCCCATCAGAAGTCGGCCCACCTGATGAGACGTTCGATCCGGGGGCCGGGTTTGCCTGGCGGCCCGTGTTTATGGAACTACTACCGGCTTGATATGTGAACAGGTATACCGATTTCTTTGGGAAGCACCGGGTCTGGCTGTGGTTCGCCCCATCTGGTGTCAATGGGCAGCACTCCCGCCCATACGGGCAGCGCGTAGTCGGCCTCGTCGTCAATCGGCGCGCCCCGGCGGATCTTGACCGACGCCTCCTCCAGAGACAGCGCGAGCACGGCGGTCGCGGCGAGCTCCTTGGCCGTGGGCGGCCTGGCGTAGTCCCACTGGCCGGGGGCGAGCTGCTCGGTCAGCGCCCGCAGGCCCGCCATCCGCTCCTCCTCGTCCGTCACCGGCCGGGCCCGGCCGTAGATCATCGCCGAGCGGTAGTTGACCGAGTGGTTGAAGACCGAACGGGCCAGCACGATGCCGTCGACGTGCGTGACCGTGACGCACACGTCACTGCCGGAGCCGCCGGAGCCGCCCGAGCTGTCCGAGCCGCCTGAGCCGGCGGCGCGCAGGGACCGGGCGCCGGTCGAGCCGTGCAGGTAGAGGGTCTCGCCGATCCGGCCGTAGCCGGTGGGGATCACCATCGGGTGGCCGTCGACCACCACGCCCAGATGGCAGATCAGGCCGGCGTCGAGCACGTCGTACAGATCGTTCCGGTCAGCGCTGCCCCGGTTCTTCTCGCGGCCGAGGCGGGTCCGGGCGGTGGTGGAGAGCATGAGCACGACCGTAACGGGAAAGTGGACCTATCCTGGAGAGCCACTATCGGACACTTTCCGGAGACCACTTCCGTGCGTTCCCTTGTTGACCTGCCCATCTCCCTGTCCCGGGAGGCGGCCGTCCCGCTCACCACGCAGCTCGCCGACTGGCTGCGCGGCGCGATGCTGTCCGGGTCGCTGGCGCCCGGGGAGCGGCTGCCCTCCTCGCGTGGGCTCGCGGACCAGCTCAGCGTGAGCCGGACGGTCGTCACGGAGGCGTACCAGCAACTTTACGCCGAGGGCTGGCTGGAGGGACGGCACGGCTCCGGCACGTTCGTCGCCACGCTGGACTCGCCCCGCCGCTCGGTGCCGGAGACCCCCAGCCCCAGGATGCGGCGTCGGGTCGTGCCGGGCGAGAAGGAGATCAACCTGACGCCGGGCCACCCGTGGGTCCGCGACTACGACCGGGCGGCCTGGAAGCGGGCCTGGCGCAAGGCCGCCGAGCTGCCTCCGGGCGACTACCCCGACCCCTACGGCCTGCCGCATCTCAGAGAGCTGCTCGCCGACCACCTGCGCAGGGCCAGGTCCGTGCCGGTGGGGCCGGAGAACATCCTGGTCACCAGGGGCACCGGCAACGGGCTCGACCTCTGCGCGCTGGCGCTGCTCGGCGCCGGCACCAGGGCGGGCGTGGAGGATCCCGGCTATCACGTGGCCCGCACCGTGTTCGCCGCCAGGGGAGCGGAGGTGGTGCCGTGCCCGGTGGACGAGGACGGGGTGATCGCCGAAGGGCTGCCCGACGACCTGCGCCTGCTCTACACCACGCCGGCGCACCAGTATCCCGTGGGCGGGCGGCTGCCGATCCCGCGCAGGGAGCGGTTGCTCGCCTGGGCCAGGCGCACCGGCGCGATCGTCGTGGAGGACGACTACGACGCCGAGTTCCGCTACGACGTCGCCCCGCTGCCCGCCCTCTACGGCCTCGACCCGGCCCGTGTGGTGCTGCTGGGCACGCTGTCGAAGTCGCTGGCGCCGGACATCGGGGTCGGCTGGCTGGTCGGCGCCCCCGAACTGCTGGACCGGATCGCCGAGATCAGGCGCGCCGTCTGTGACCGTACGAGCGGCCCGGTGCAGCACGCGGTGGCGACCCTGCTGGAGCGCGGCGACCTCGACCGGCACCTGCGCAGGATGCGTCTGGAGTACGCGCGCCGCCGCGCCGTGGTCGTCGAGGTCCTCGGCGAGGTCTGCCGCCTGCGCGGGGACACGGCGGGGCTGCACGTCCTGGCCGAGCTGGCGCCGGGGACCGGGCCGGACATCGTGGAGCGGGCCGCGGAGCGCGGTGTCCTGCTCGACACGGTCGAACGGCACCACTTCGGCCCCGAGCGGCTGCACGGCCTGGTGATCGGCTACGGCTCGGCGTCGCTCACCGACGTCAGGCGCGGGTGCCGGATCCTCGCCGAGCTGATCGGCAGCGCGGCCTGAGCCGGGTCATCGGACGCGTTCCCAGGCAGGCTCCAGGCTGCGCAGCACCGGCAGCGAGCGGGAGGCGAACAGCGGGTCGACAGGCAGGACGTGCCGCGCCCACCAGCGGGCCGCGGCCGGGTCGTCGGAGGGCTGGGTGAAGGGCTCGGCGTAGTCGTCGTACGGCGGGTCGTACAGATAGCCCGTCGCCACCCCGTGCCGCTCCAGCTCGGCGATGGCGGCGTCGCGCTCCCGCACCAGCAGCGGGACGCGGAACAGCGGCTGATCGAGGTGGTCGCGGACGGCTGAGGCGGCCGACGGCAGGGTGGCGAGCCGGGCCACGCCCGCCAGCCTCCGCGAGCGCTCCCTGGGCACCGCCGCCACCCGCCGCTCCTGGTACCACCGGGCCAGTCGGCCCCGCTCGGTGCGGTAGGAGTGCAGGTCGGCCTGGACCCACGGGTCGAAGGGCGGCAGCAGAGGAGCGTGCGGCAGCGCCTTCGACAGGGCCTCGGCCAGCAGCGGGATGCGGTAGCCGTCACGGGGCTCCTGCAGCCCCAGCGCCCGCGCCAGCCGCAGCGCGGGACGGACGAGGTCGAGCCTGAGCGCCGCCTGGCGGGCCATCGAGGTGGCCACACTGAGCAAATCGGCGCGGAAGGCGCCCGGCTGGAGCAGCTGGTCGCGGGCTCGTTCCAGGGCCTTCAGGTCCGCCGCGTGCTCGACGGCCAGGACCCCGCCCGAGCCGGCGCCGGGATGCTTGGACAGGCTGAAGACCCCGGCCTGACCGAAGGTGCCGAGCGGCCGGCCGTCGACGCTGGTCTCCATGGCGTGCGCCACGTCCTCGATGAGGATCTTGCCGGTGAACGCCGACACCTGGTCCGGCAGGCCGTACAGATTGGTGGTCAGGACCGCGTCGACCGTGGAGAGGTCCACCTGGGCGGCGTCGATGTTGCCGTCACGCGCCGACAGCGGCGCGATCACCGGGCGCAGGCCCGCCGCCAGCACGAGGAAGAGGATCTCGTCGGCCGAGATGGGCGACATGAGGAGCCGCTGGCCGGGCGTGCACCAGTGGCGCAGCGCCAGGTAGAGGCCGAGGCGGTTGGAGGGCAGCAGTAAGCAGTGCCTACCGGTGCGCTCCGCGATCAGTCTCACAGGGGCAGGACGGCACGCAACCGTCCGTACGTTTTCAGCGCCTTGTCGGCGGTCCGGTGCAGCAGGGGGTTGGCCAGCACCGTGGCGCGGGCCTTGCGGGCGGGCACCCGCAGCATCCAGTGGACGCCTGCCGACGGGCTGCGCCGGGCGATGCGGCCCTCGGTCACCATGAGCTCGCCGTTCTTGAGCTTCTCTTTGTACTCCTTGTGGCCGCGGCCCATGTCGACCACCAGGATGCCGGACTCGGCGGCCTTCTCGGCCATGGCCAGGTGCTGGATGAGGCCGGGGGAGTATTTGGCGAAGGCGGTGTCGTAGGCGGGGAACCAGCCGGCCAGGGTGGTGCGGGTGCGGATGCCGAAGTGCCCGGCCACCGGCGTGCCGTCGACGTAGACCATGTCGAGGACGCCGGCGAAGCTGTCGGTGCGGGTGTCGAGCAGGCGCTCGACCAGCTCGACGATCCACTGGTGGGCGAAGCGGTCGGTGCGGCCGGTGCGCCGGTACTGGTCGGTCTTCCAGGACAGCAGCGTGCGCAGCGGCGCCAGGTCGGGGGTCGCGTAGTCGTGCCGGACCTCGCCGATGTCGCGCTGGAGCTTGCGCGACTTGGCCAGCGTGCTCTTGTAGGTCTTGCCGGAGTGCTCGCGCAGGAACTCGGTGTACGGACCGTAGCCGTCGCGCAGGTTGATGACCGGCGACGGGTAGGCGTCCGCCATGGCGCCCTGCACCGGCTGGTCCGCGACCAGATGGTCGTACTCGTAGACGGCGAGCCCGCACAGCTTGAGCAGCCGCTGCGGATGGATGTCGGCGTCCTTGACGTGGATCATGCCCTGCGCGTCGGTCAGGCCGGCGGCCACCGGTCTGCCGATGCCCAGCGGATGACGCTCGAAGGGGAAAAATCCCACAATGTCGGGTCCGTCATAGACGACCGCTACCCATACCATGTCGCGGAGTTCGCCGACCGTGATCGTGAACTCGGGAGACAGGAACGGGTTGTCGAAAGCTGGGTCGGCTTCCTGAAGCGCGCGCCAGCGGCCTACTTCGGATGCTCCCAACTCGCTGGGGCGAACGAGCGTGACGTGCATGGGCTCCTACTGTCGACATGCCTTACTCGGAACTCGGATCAGCATGCGGGCAGACATGTTCGACCAGCTTAGAGGATATGCGCCGGTGGTAGGCCGGTCATGATTCAGAACGTTATCCAACTCCCAGGTGGCATTCAGGACCGAATAACGTTCTAATGGTGATCCATGACCGTACCAGGGATTGACCGGACCCGGCTCTTCGGATGGCTGGGCCGGCACGTGCCCGACGCCGGTGAGCCCCTGTCGGTGTCGCTGATCTCCGGTGGCAGGTCGAACCTGACCTACCTGATCGAGATGGGCGAGCAGCGTGTGGTGCTGCGCCGCCCGCCGCTCGGGCACGTCCTGCCGACCGCGCACGACATGCGGCGCGAGTGGCGGGTCATCTCGGCGCTCGCCCCGACCCCGGTGCCCGTCCCGGAGCCGATCGCGTTCTGTGCCGACGAGGACGTCATCGGAGCGCCGTTCTACCTGATGGGCCACGTCGAGGGCGAGGCCGTACGCAGCAGGCAGCAGCTCGGCGAGCCCGCGCCCGCGCGGACCCGGCGGCTGTCGGAGCGGCTGGCCGAGATCCTGGCCGCCATCCACGCCGTCGACTACCGCGAGGTCGGCCTGGCCGACTTCGGCCGGCCCGAGGGCTACCTGACCCGCCAGCTCGAACGCTGGAACCAGCAGTGGGAGCGGTCGAGGACCGACGACCTGCCCGAGTACGACAGGCTCCGCACCCGGCTGCGCGAGCGCCTGCCGTCCGGCTCGGCCGGCACGCTGCTGCACGGCGACTACCGGCTCGACAACACTCTCGTCCGGCTCGGTCCGGCGGAGCTGGAGATCATGGCCGTGGTGGACTGGGAGATGTCCACGCTCGGCGACCCGCTGGCCGACCTCGGGCTCACGCTGACCTACTGGCAGGACCGCGGCGACGAGGAGCGCGCCCGGATCCCGGTGGCCGGGGACGTGACGGTCGCGCCCGGCTTCATGAACGCCGCCGAGTTCGCCGCCCACTACGGCAAGGTGTCCGGCCGCGACATCTCCGACCTCGGCTTCTACACGGCCTTCGGCAACTTCAAGCTCGCGGTCATCGTGCAGGGTATCCACGCCCGCTTCCGGCAGGGTAAGACCGTGGGTGAGGGCTTCGAGCAGATCGGGGCCGCCGTGCCCACTCTGATCACCCGCGCCCACCGCATGCTCGACGAGTCGTGATCCCCATCATGTCCGACCCCTGAGGAGCGTCATGAGCACTGTTGCACTGATCACCGGAGCGGCGAGCGGCATCGGGGCCGCCGTGGCCAGGCGCCTGTCGACGGGCGGGGCCACCTGCGTCCTGGTCGACCTCGACGCCGAAGGCGCCGAACGGCTGGCCAAGGAGGTCGGCGGCGCGTGGCTGGCCGCCGACGTCAGCACCGAGGAGGCCTCGCTGCGCGCCGTCGAGCTGGCCCAGGAGAAGTACGGCCGGCTGGACCTGGTGCACCTCAACGCCGGCATCACCAGCGGGGTGGACCTGGCGGCCTTCGACGCCGCCGCCTACCGCAAGGCGGTCGGGGTGAACGTGGACGGCGTGGTCTTCGGCGTCGCCGCCAGCCTGCCGCTGCTCAAGCGCTCGGGCGGCGGCGCGATCGTCGTCACGGCGTCGCTGGCCGGGCTCGTCGGCTACGACGGCGACCCGATCTACACCATGACCAAGCACGCCGTCGTCGGCCTCGTCAGAGGCCTGGCCACCCCGCTGGCGAAGGAGAACATCAGGATCGACGCCGTCTGCCCCGGTTTCACCGACACCCCGCTGGTGGCCGAGGCCAGGGAGTTGTTCACCAGCGCCGGATTCCCGCTGCTGGACGCCGACGACGTGGCCGCCGCCGTGGAGTCCGCCTTCTACTCGGAGGAGACGGGCACCCTGCTCATCGTGCAGCCGGGCAGGCAGCCGGTGCCGTACCGTTATGCGGGGGTCCCCGGTCCTGCGACGGGCCAGCGCCCGCCATCTTCCTGACCGGTCGCAAGTGGCGCGCAAGTAGTGCCTATACGGTTATATAGGCCGGGCGATCTCGCCCGGCCTTTTGAACGTCGCGTGAGGGGTGGATTCCGTGATTCCGACGGACGGCCGACATGCCCGCAGGCGGTCGCCTTGGCCGATCGCCGTAGGGGCCGGTGTCCTCGCCGTCCTGCTCGTGGCGGGCATCATGGTGTACGCGAGCATGAGATCGGCGTCCCGGCCCGAGTTCAGCGGCGGCGAGGCGGCCAAGCCCGCTCCCAGTGAGCCCGCGCCCAGCCTGGAGCCGCCGCCCCCGGTCGACGACTGGCCCCGCTGGGGTGTCACGCACACCCAGTACAGCGCCGACAACGCCGCCGAGCAGGTACGGGAGGCCGCCGAGGGGATCCTCGGCCGGGTGCCGATGCTGCAGAACCAGCACATCATGGGCTGGGGCGCCGGCAACCCCGAGCCCAGCCAGGGCCAGTACAACTTCCGTGACCTCAACCGGCGGCTGGAGTTCATGGCGTCGTCGCGGGCGCTGCCGATCATCACGCTGTGCTGCGCGCCCGACTGGATGAAGGGCGGCAGGGCGGGCTACACCGACTGGAGCAAGAACCACACGGTCGCCCCCGACCCGGAGCACTTCGACGACTACGCCAAGCTCGCGGTCAAGGTCGCCAAGCAGTACCCGACGGTCAAGCACTACATGGTGTGGAACGAGTTCAAGGGCTTCTGGAACCCGGCCACCAACCGCTGGGACGCCGAAGGCTACACAGAGCTCTACAACAAGGTCTACGACGCGTTGAAGAAGGTGGACCCGGAGATCCAGGTCGGCGGCCCGTACGTGCCCATCGACAGCTACCAGAGCGGCCCGCCCTCCGAGCTGTCCGGCACCTACGGCACGATCGACCAGCGGACCCTCGACGCGATCGAGTACTGGATCGAGCACAAGAAGGGCGCCGACTTCATCGTGGTCGACGGCGCGACCCTGACGAAGGACAAGGGCAACATCCCCGACGACTTCGCCGCCACGGCCAAGTTCAGCGCCATCACCGCCTGGCTCAAGGAGAAGAGCGGCAACATGCCGGTCTGGTGGGCCGAGTGGTACGTCGAGCCGGAGAGCTCCGACTGGACCGAGGACAAGCGCATGGCCGTGCAGGCCGCCACGCTCATGGAGTTCGCCAGGACCGGGGTGACGACGGCCCTCTACTGGAGCCCCCAGACCAAGAACCCGGGCCCCTGCGCCGGCTGCCTGTGGGACGGCGGAAGCGGCGCCGAGCTGCCGATGGCGGGGCTGCTGAGCGGCTTCACCAAGTGGTTCCCCGCCGGCGTGCCGATCGAGCAGGTCGAGGTCTCCGACCAGCGGGTCAAGGTGCTGGCGCAGGCCCGCCAGATGGTCATGGTCAACACCACAGACGCCGCCCTGACCGCCACGGTCGACGGCAAGCAGGTGACGCTCAAACCGTACGAGATCCAGTGGAGCGGCCGGGGCGCGACCTGACGGCGAGCGGCCGGGGCGCGACCTGACGGCCTCCTCTGGACGGCCTGACGGCCATCTCTGGACGGCGAAGGTCCCCTGTCACGGCGTGACAGGGGACCTTCGCCGTACGATCGGGACGGTTCAGGCGCCCGCGGCGATGTAGACGAACCGCTCGGCGATCACTCCGACGGCCACCACGAAGGCCGGGATGCCGATGAACAGCAGCCACCTGCGGGCCCGCGGCGCACGCTTCGCCCCGTTGAGCCGGATGACCTCGTAGCCGAACAGGGTCACCCACATCACGATCAGCGCCACGATGCCGACCGGCGTCCACGGCGAGCTCGGGTCGCCGGGCGTCTGGTACGGCTGCGGATCCGGAGTCTCCGTCCCTCTGACGAACGACCCCCAGGTGTAGAGGGCCGCGTCCTTGTTGCCGTAGACCTTCTTCAGCTGAGGCGTGGCGTCCAGCGCGGCCCGGAACTTCTCCCCCCAGCCCTCCGGGAAGTTCTCGTTGAGCTGCAGGAAGTTGACCTGTCCCCGGTTCACGACCAGATAGGTGTTGCGCGGGCTCTCCGGTCCGGGCTTCAGCCGCTCCACCACGTCCTTGACGATCGTCGGGTCCTTGTGCACCAGCGCCTGCCCGGCGAAGTTGACCAGCTCGATGTCCTTCTCGCCCCACGGCAGCGTCGGTGTGACCTCCGGGCCCAGCTGCGACGTCAGGTAGACCACCCGGGCGCTCGGCTTGTCGTGCTCGTACACGTAGTGCATGGCGGCGACCTCGCCGGCGGTCACCCGCTCGAACTTCTCGTTGCCGTAGCGGGCGACGAGGAAGGCCATCGAGAACGCCACCGCGAAGCAGGCCGCCAGCACGAGCGACACCTTCTTGGTCAGCTCCGGGTTGAAGCGCACGTTCCGCTTGCGGATCGGAACGGTCTCCTCCCGCACGTCGGTGCTGTCCGCCGGCAGGTTCGGGAAGAACGCGAACGCCGCCAGCAAACAGGCTCCGGGCAGCGCGAACATGTAGATCCGCAGCCCGATCTCGCCGCCGTAACTCTGCAGCCCCAGCGCCAGCACCGGCACGCAGAGCAGGATCAGCGCGGCCCGGTCGAACACCCCGCGCCGCATCCGCCGGAACAGGCCCACCGCCGCCAGCGTGAGAATCACCATGAGGATGCCGAGCCGCGCCTGCAGCACCAGCGCGTGCAGCGGGTCCGTCCCCTCGATGCGGTCACCGGTGTTGGTCTGCAGGTTCGTCAGGATCTTGCCCAGACCGCCGAAGATGGCCTCGATCTGGCCCGCCCAGAAGCCGACGGCCTGATAGCTGATCCAGGTCAGCACCACCATGCCGAGGGAGAACGGCAGCGCCCACGTCAGCGAGGTCCGCTTCACGATCAGAAATGCGGTCATCACCCCGAGCATCATGAACGGGGTGATCTGGTGCGAGGCCGTCGCGGCGACGAACAGGGCGACCATCAACATCAGCATGAGCAGCTTGTCGGCGCGGTACATGCCGGTGTTGGCCAGCTCGCCCGGCGTCATCGCGTCCAGCCGGCCCAGCAGCCTGCGCAGCCCCTTCGGCGCGATGGGCTTCTTTCGCGGCTCCACCCGCCCGAACCATCGCAACAGGATCGCCACGAACGCCAGATAGAGGGCGAAGGTGAAACCCTGCGATGAGAAGTAGTCCTGGCCGATCCACTGCACCAGCACGAACAGCAGCGCCGCGAACCAGCGCGCCCGCGTGGTGGCCACCACCTGACGCAGGATCAGCACGAACGGCAGCAGATAGAGCAGGTTGGACAGCAGCGGCGTCCAGTTCAGGATCGGCGTCAGGTCGGTGATCCCCGCCGCCTTCGTCACGAACGCGAACAGCGCGAAGAAGCCGGGCCAGCCCATCCGGGCGTCGATGTTGATCGCCGTCTCGCCGGTCCTGCCGATGAACTCCACGAAACCGGCGTGGATGTACGCGGTCGGGAACCGGGGCTCCTCGGCCACCAGCGCACCGGCGCCGTGCAACGCGAAGGTGATCGCGGCGATCTGGAACAGCAGCAGGAACTTACGGTCCGTGCTCTGCGCGACCGTGACGAAGAACGACACCAGCATGATCAGGATGGCGACGAACGCGCTCGTGGGCAGGGCCGCGATCAGGCCCAGGCCGTTGATGTCGGCCGGATCGACCCCGCGCAGCGGCCCCGGGCTGACCTTCAGGGCCAGCACGTACATGACCAGGCCTTCCAGCACCAGCACCAGTGGCAGCCACTTGGGCGCACTGGCGATCAGCGCCGTGACCTTCCCCCTGAACCCCACTGCCGGCGCCTGCGCCCGCGCGGCAGGCTCCCGCACCTGCGTACGCCCACTGGCCGCCGATCCCGCCTCACCGGGCACGGACGGCATCGCGTCCGCCCCGATCGGCATCGCGCCCGGCCCAGTCGGCTGCACGCCCGGTCCGATCGGCGTCGTCTGCGGCCCAGCCGGCATCGTGCCCGGCTCGGTGGGCTTCGTCCCGGGGAATGCCGGAGCCGTACCGAGGCCCGCAGGGTCGGTGTCGGCCGCGGGTGACTCAGCGCCGGACGACTTCGACGACGCGTCGTCGACCTCAGAAGCAGCGCCCAGAGAGCCGCCCGCACGCGCCGGCGGAGAATCCTCGCCACGCGGCGAAACTCCCGCCGCCGAGCCCGCCGAGCCCGCCGAGCCCGCCGAGGCGCTCTTGGGCGACGTGTCGGTCTTGGTGTCGCCCGTGGCGCTCTGTGATGCTGCGCCGGTCTTGGTGTCGGTGTCGCCTGTGGTGCTTCGCAGTGCCGTGGTCGCCTCAGGGTCGTCGCCTGGGGCGCTCTGCGGGGTCATGTCGGGCTTTCGGGGGCCTTGCTGGCCTGGGCCGGGCTTTGGGGCTTCTGTGGCGCTTGGTGAATCTGGGGCCGGTGACAGCGGGGGAGCGTGGGGCCTGGCGCCCGCCTTGGGGGCCGGCCCGCTTGAGGGCTTCGGCGGCACGTCGGTGTCATCGGTGGCATCCGCCGTGGGAGCGTCCTGGACCGTCTCGCCCGGGGATGCGACCGGGGTGGGCTGGACGGCGGTCACTTCCTCGGCGCCACCCGCAACGCCGGCACCGGGCGTGGCCTGCTTGCGGGCGGGCCGCTTGCCGGTGCCCGGGCGGGGGAGGGCGGGCCGGGTCTCCTTGGCCTGCTCGTCGGCGGGGGCGGGCCTGGCCGTCTCCTCCGCCTCTTCGAGCGTCGGCGGACCGCCGATGCGCACGGCTGCGGACTCGGGGATGCGAAAGGTCATGGTGGCGCTGGAGTCCGCCTCGGCTTCGGCCTTCGAGCCGTCCTCGGGCTCGGGCTGAGGCTCGGGTTCGGGCGAGTCAGGCGGCGTCTTGGCGGGGCCCGACGGTGGGGCCTCCTTGGCGGATTCGAGATCCAGCCGGGGGATGATCCCCGTCGCCTCCGGATCGAATGGCACCTCTGACTCCTCTCCCGCGTCCCCCCGTACGCCGGAAGAGCCGGTCCCCGCTGTCATACCATCGCCGTCCCGTTGCCTCACGTTGACCATCATGCGGCCCCGGGCGACCCCTGAGCGACTTCCGTTCGCGTAGTTTCGCCATATTTGAGAATTTTACGTAGCTTTCCGAAGATCAAAAGTGCCACCACGGTCTCGCTGAGCAGCATTCCGTATCCCACCGCGTTCACGTTCGTGAACGGGAAAAGGACCAAGATAGACGCCAGCACGAGCGACGCCAGCCCGATCTGGACCAGCGCGAGCGTGTGCGCCCGGCTCTGCGCCCGGAGCGCGCTCAGGTAGACCTCGATGAGCACCCGTGGCAGCACGGCGAGCGCCATGAGCCGCAGCAGCATAGTTCCCTCGTCGGCGAATTTCGACCCGAAGATCTGCAGGATGAGCGGCGCGCCGACGATCACCACCGCGACGATCGGTACGATGATCAGCATCGCCCGCCGCAGCGCGTGGCGGCAGTTGGCGGCCAGCCGCGACCGGTCGAAGGAGCCCTCGACGGTCAGCGACACGGCCATGTTGATCGCCAGCACCTCGATCATGCAGCCCAGCGTGTGGGCCATCGAGAAGCGCCCGAAGGTGGCCTCGCCCACCTGTGTGGCGACGACCACGGGCACCAGGTAGACGATCGCCAGCACCGACAGGGCGCCCGGGAAGTCGCCGGCCAGGAACCTGCCGACCTCGCGCAGCCCGGGAGGGTTCTGCCCGATGTCGGTGGTCTGCCTGACGTGCCGGGGCACCACGACGCCGAAGATCAGCCAGTTGATCGGGATCAGCGCGACGGCCGTGGGAACGATCCAAGAGACGAAGATCCCGCCGTTGGGCAGCGCGCCGGCCAGAGCCACCAGCAGCCCCATCTTGACCAGGCCGAACACCACGCTGTTGAGCGGCACCCAGGTCGCCTGGCGCAGCCCGGTCAGCGCCACGTCCTGGAGGGTGAAGACGGCCCAGACCGCCACCGCGGCGAGGAAGAACAGGCCGGGCCCCCACCCCGCCAGCACGGAGTACGTCTCACCCCACAGCGGCAGGGTCAGCAGGAAGCCGACCGCCGCGGTCACACCGGTGGCGGCGGCTATGCCGTACCCCCGCAGGATAAGCTCCGGGGTGCGGCGGCCCGCCACCGGCAGGAAGCGCGCCAGCGCGCCCACCAGCCCCAGCGCGGTCAGCGACGCGAACAGCCGCATCAGCACGATCACCGCCTGCCCGCGGCCGAACTCCTCCTCGGAGAAGTAGTGCGCGGCGAGCAGCCAGTACCCCATGCCGAGAACAGCGGTGATGCCGGTGTTGGCCATCAACGCGTAGCCGTTCCTGAACAGTGGATTGCGGAGGTCGCGGAGCAGTTTCTGCCAGAGGCTAGACATTTCCGCGGACCCGTTGCAGCCCGTACCGTGTTCGCCGGACGACCGCGTACCCCTTGGTCAGGATGCGCTCGCGCAGATAGATGAGGGGCACACCGGTGCCTTCGACCGCGCGCCTGAACATGGCGGTGGTGGTGTGCGTGGAGATCGTCAGCCGCGGGATGGCGAGCATGTCGTGCTTGTCGGCGGCGATCGAGTTGGCCACGGCGCAGGCGGCGAAGTAGCCGGCCTTGCGCACCTCACGCCGGACACGGGCGCTGCTGTAGCCGAAGGGGTAGGCCATGGTGGCGACCGGTGCGCCGATCTTGTCCTCCAGCAGGGCCTTGTTGCGGCGCAGCTCCTGGCGGAGCTCCTCGCTGGGGAGCTGGTCGAGCTGCGGGTGGCTGTGGCTGTGGCCGCCGATCTCGATGCCGGCCCCGGCGGCCTCGCGGGCCTGGGTCCAGGACAGCATGTCGTCCAGCGGCCTGCCCGCCGCGTCCTTGCCCGCGTCGGACACCCAGCCGCTGGTCAGGAAGACCGTGGCGGGGAAGGCGTAGCGCTCCAGCAGCGGCAGCGCCTGGCTGTGGAAGTCGGCGTAGCCGTCGTCGAAGGTCAGCACGATGGGCTTGTCGGGCAGGACCCGGCCGTTGTTGTTGTTGAACGAGGCCACCAGATCGCCCAGGGTCAGCGGGGTGAAGCCGCTCTCCTTCAGGTAGGCGAGCTGCTCGGCCAGGTCGGACGGCCGTACCGAATGCGGTTTGGTCTCCTCGTTGGGCTTGTCGTTGACCGAGTGGTACATCAGGATCGGCACCCGGATCATGACCGCACCACTTTCAGCCGTACCGAACCCACGAGATACCCCCAGGCCGTCCAGGCCAGCCCCACCACGATCGCGCCGGCCCTGCCGAGCCCGCCCACGTCGCCCTTGAGCGCCTCGCCGACACCGCGCAGCGCGCCGAGCGGCAGCGTCTTGAGCGCGTGCGCCCGCTCGCTGGACAGCCCGTCCTGGGTGCCGACCTCCTGCGTGACCAGGGCCTTCGACAGCCCCTCGGCGTAGCAGCGGGAGCGGAAGTAACCGAACGTCTCCCGCTGCCCGGACACCTTGTGCCCGATGAGCGCCCGCGGCTCGAACAGCATGACCGAGCCGGGCCTGCGCTGGCTCAGCCTGATGCAGAACTCCGTCTCCTCGCAGCCCAGCGGCCTGCTCTTACGGCCCTGCACGCTGCGGCCGATGCCGCTGTGGAACCCGCCCACCTCGGACACCACCTCGCGCAGGAAGGCCGCGTTGCCTCCCATGACGTTGCGGATCGGCGCCCGCACCTCGGGCATGCCCCGGTAGGTGCAGCCGACCGTCCAGTCGAACTCGTACGGGAACCAGCGCGGCCTGCGCTTCGACGCCCAGATCGGCTCGGTGCGACCGCCCACTCCGACGACACCGGGATCCTGGAAGCCCTCCTCCAAAGCCTCCAGCCACCCAGCGTCGGCGACCGCGTCGTCGTCGAGGAACGCGACGATGTCACCGGTGGCCGTGGCCACGCCGGTGTTCTTGCCGCCGGACAGCCCCTGCTCATGCGTGTTCTCCACGACGATCACGTCGGGATACTCACGCTTGAGCTTCAGGTGCAGGTCCGGATTGTGGTCGACCACCAGGATCAGCTCGTACGGCCGGCGCGTTTGCCGCTCGACCGACTCCACGGCTTGCCTGATGTCCTCCCACCGGTCCTCGGTGTAGACGCAGATGACAACAGACGTGTTCACAACGATTCCTTCGAGCGACTCGGACGACCTACGCGACGCCCCGGTCAGCGGCCGGTGTCGCGGCGGGCTCGGGCTGCGAGACAGTGGGCTGGCGGCGCCACTCGCGCAGGATGGTCCTGAGCACCCGCAGGCCGTCGCGGACCACGTGCAGGTTGCTCTCACCGTGGATGCGGTTGCGCTCGTGGCTCGGCACCTCGTGCACCCGCAGCCCGGCCTTGGCGGCCCTGATGTTCAGCAGGGTCTCCACCTCGAAGCCGTCACAGTCGACGTCGAGCACGTCGAGGTGGCGGGCCCAGAAGGCGTTGTAGCCGTAGCACAGGTCGGTGTACTGGGTGCCGTACATCGTGTTGACGATGCCGGTGAGGACCTTGTTGCCGAAGCGGCGGTTGAACGTCAGGTCATCGCTGCCGCCGCCCGCGGCGTAGCGCGAGCCCTTGACGAAGTCGGCGCCCGTCACCAGCGCGCCGACGAACGAGATGATCTCGTGGCCGTCGGTCGAGCCGTCGGCGTCGATCATCACGATGATGTCGCCGGTACACGCGGCGAAACCGGCGGCCAGGGCGTCGCCCTTGCCCTTGCCGGTCTGGGTGACGACCTTGATGTTGGGCCGGAGGCGGCGGGCGACGGCCACCGTGTCGTCGACGGAGTTGCCGTCCACGAGCACGATCTCGTCGAGCCACTGAGGCAGGGTGGCGAACACGTGAGGCAGGTTTTCCGCCTCGTTCATCGCGGGCACCACGACGCTCACCGTCGGAGAGATGGCCAGGTGAGGTGTGACCGGGGTGAACCGCTCGATAGGGGGCATGGAGCGCAGCGGCTTGATCTGTGTCTTGCCGTTGTACTTCGTGATCTCGGGACTCATGGCGAGGTTGATCCTTCCGAGACCTCCCGATGCACCGCGTGGTCAGCGACTCCCTGGTGCTGAGGGAATGGCTGATGAGGCGAGCGGTGCATCGGGTGGGTCCTGAGGTGAGGGCTGTGCTGGTGCTGTGCTGCTTCGGTGCTGTGCTGCCGTGGTGCTGTGGTGCTGTGGTGCTGTGGTGCCGTGGTGCCGCGTTGCCGTGGTGCCGGGGCGGAGACGGGCTCAGCCCGCCCCCGTCGGATCCTTGGCGACTGCGTTGTCCTGCTGCATGGAGCGGCGTACTCGGCCGAAACCCTTCAGCACGCGATCGGCCGCCCTATAGAGAGACGGTCGGTCCATGACAATTGTTCGGGCCTTGTTGAAAGGAGTCCGGCCCATCCAGTGAACGGCCGCCGCGGGAGACGGTCGGGAGACGCGTCCTTCGGCGACGTACAGGACTCCGCTCTTGAGCCAGTCCTTGTACTCCTTGCCGCCCTTGCCCATGTCGACCATGTGCAGGCCGCTCGCGGCGGCGGCCTCGGCCATCTGCATGTGGTGGACGATGCCGGGGGAGTATTTGGCGAACTCGGTGTCGTAGGCCGGGAACCAGCCGACGAGGGTGGTGGCGGTGCTCAGTCCGAAATGGCCCGCGACCGGCACGTCACCCGAGTAGAGCATGGTGAGCACGCCGGAGAAGTCGGGCGACCGCTCGGCGTGCATGAGGTCGATGAGCTCGACGATCCACGGCTGCGCGAACCGGTCGACCCGGCCGGTCCGCTGATACTGGTCCGATTTCCAGTTGAGCAGTGTGCGCAGCACCTCGGGGTCCGCGGAGGACCATTCGAAGCGGAGCTCACCATGCTCCCTGCCGAGCTTGCGCTCCTTGTAGCGCACGGTCTTCAGGTTCTTCGGGGAGTTGGTCTTGACCTGGTCGAGCCAGGCGTCGAAACCGAGCGTGAAGTCCATCACCGGCGCGGGGCGGACGTCGCTCTCGAAGGGCGCGAACGTCGGCTGGCCGGCGACCAGGTGATCGAAGTCGAAGACGGTGAGTTTGCAGGCCCGAAGGAGGACCCGCGCGTCGATCTTCAGATCCGGGACCGCGATCAATCCGTGGCAGGTGGTGAGGAAGCCGCCGAGCGGCTTGCCGATGCCGAAGCTGTGCCGTTCGTACGGAAGAAAGCCGACTATGCGGTTTCCGTCCTGAATGACGGCCACTCTCACATAGTCGCGCAGACGGTCCATCGCGATGGCGAACTCCACCGACAGGAACGGGTTGTCCAGGCTGGGATCGGCCTTCTGAAGCTCCCGCCATCGGGCTCGCTCAGAAGCGCCGAGCTCTCCTGGGCGGATGACGTTGATCTTCACCTTGCCCTGGCCCCCTGTTCGGTCTGCATGTTCTTCCCCCGGTACAGCACCCGAAGCACGTACATGAATCCTCCGAGCACGGCGACCGTCGCCACGCCGGCCCGAGGCGACCACGCGTTGAAGAGCAGCATGGCCTGGGCGAGCAGCACGTTGATGACGAGACTTGCCGCGGCTCCTACAGATAGTGCTGCAAGCGGATCACGATCACGCAACAGTCCCACGACGGCCGCCCCGGGAACCACGAGCAGGAACAGGGAGATCAGCAGTGGCCGCAGTGGCGTGTCGATGTCGACGAGCGCGATCACCGCTCCCGCGATGCAGGCGAGCGCGAGCAGCCACGTGAGCGCTCTGCGGTGCTTGAGCATCTACTGTCTCTCTCCCGTTCCCGCTGGACGAAGCGACGATCGATCGCATTCATGGGATCAATCCTCGCGTGTGTACGTCAACGCCGACGCTTGGATGCGTCATCTGGTTTACCGGTAGGCAGATTTTTCCATGTGGCGTTCAACACATGGAAAAGAGGTTCCGGTCCCCGACATCATTCCCAAGCACCCCAGGATGCCCTACTTGTCGCAGAGGTAGCGACCCGGGGCCCGATACCTACCCCTTTGTCGCGTAAATCATTATCTACCGGCGCTTGCCGATCCGATGGTGATCAATGCCCGTCGGTGGCGTGCAACGACTCGGAACCGGCGTCCTCTCGGACACCGTCTCCGGTCGTGTCTCTCGCCGTGTCCGCGGCGCTCTCAACCGGCGTGCTCTCCGAGGAAGCACGGGGTGTCCCGGTCGGGTCCAGGTCCGGGAGCGGCTCCTCGGACGGCGGGGTCTGCGGCCGCGGATCGTCGCCGGGCCACGACAGCGAGCAGGTGGCGCCGCCCCCGTTCGAGGTGAACGAGATCGTGCCGCTGCCGGCGGCGCCGGGGTCGTCCACTGTGACCAAGACCACCACCGAGCCGCCCGCCTTGATCGAGCCGGTCGCGGGAGACACGTTGAGGCCGCTCGACGTGCCGGCGCTCCAGGTGACGGCGGCGTTGCGGGCCCTCAGGCCCACCTCGGCGGCGTCCTCGATCCCGGACGGGCAGCCGACGGAGAGCCGGGCGGCGGGCGCCGCTCGCCGGCGGGTCGGCGTGGGCACGGCCGGTGGCCGGGTGGTCGCGCCGGTGACGGCGGCCCGCCTGCTCGGCGTCGCGCCGGTGGGCTCGCCGCCCGAGGGTGAGGGCGTGGGCGTGGCGACCGGCTCGGTGCTCGGCGTGCCTTCGGGGCTCTCGAAGGCGTAGTCCTCGTCCTCGGTGGGGAGGGAGCTCGGCGGTACGTGCAGCGCGCTCGTGGCGGTTTCGCCGGCGTTGAGCACGATCAGCGCGCTCGTCCCCGCGAGCACGCACGCGCCGGCCAGCACCACCGGAGCGAGCCCGCGCCGGCCCCGGCGTCGCGAGCGATCCTCGTGCGCGACGGGGAAACCGGTGCGGTCGAAGCTGTCGCCGCGGTCGGTGATCAGCGTGCGGGTCTGGTCGAGCCCGGGGTCCACGCAGGTCCCGACCACCTTGCCGCGCAGCGAGAGCGGCGGCAGCGGCACGGGCACCAGGCCGAGCAGCCGGCCCGCCGACACCTGCCGGTGCCGCCGCTCGGTGCACACCTCGCAGCGGCCGATATGGCCGGACAGCCGCCGGCGCAGCAGCGGGGTCAGCGGCCCCTCCCAGGAGTCCACCATCGCCGACAGGTCCGGGCAGTGCGCTCGTTGCGTCCTCGCCAGCACCACGGCGGCCGCGGCGTTCTCCAGGGTGTCGCGTGCCCGGCCCAGCCGGCCGGCGACCTGCCGCGAGGTGAGCCCCAGCACCGAGCCCACCTCCGACGCGGTCAGCCCGTGGCGCAGGGACAGCTCCAGCACCTCGCGCGCGTTCCTGCTCAGCTCACCCAGCGTCTCGCGTACCAGCTCGGCCAGCTCCGGATCCTCCGGGTCCTCGATCGCCGGCGGCGGTGTCCGGTCCTGGCCGCGGTGTCCCAGCCGGGCCATCGCCTGGAACCTGGTCAGCGCGTACAGCCAGGGGCGCAGCCTGCCCGCGTCCTTCAGCCGGTCGACGCATCCCTGAGCGGTGACCAGGGCGTCGTGCACGCAGTCGGCCGCGCGGTCCCGGTCACCGAGCAGCGAGGAGGCGTAGTCGAACAGCCGCTCGGCGTACGCGCCGTACAACCTGTCAGGGGCGCCGGTGTCGGCGCGGCGCAGCGCCTTGACGAGCTCCAGCTCGTCGGCGCGTTCGACGGTCGGCCATCCAGCCACGAATTCCCTCCCCGCAGGTTCGGCGGCCCCTCGACGTAGAGGACGCCGCCTGCGGCAGGCAGGTTGACATACGCGTCTAGATCATGCCGAACAGGCATTGACCAGGGAAAACTGGGTCAGATGTGACTGATGACGTCAGCCGTCGCAGTTGGGGGAGCAGAGGCGCCGCTCCATGCCCTGGAGGAAGAAGTCGCGCACCTGCAGCGGGTCCTTGGCGATGTAGGCCTCGCCGCCGGTGGCCTGCGCCACCGCGTCCATCTGCCGCTTGCCCGACTGCGCCTCGGGGCCGAACGCGATCAGCAGAATGCTCACCGGCCGCTCGGGGTTGTAGGTCTTCTTGAGGAACGTCAGGATCTGCGCGTTGGTGACGCCGCCGTCGGGGTCGTCGTTGCCGGCCCCGTCGGTCAGGATCAGCAGGGTGTTGATCTTGTCCCGCTGGTAGGTCTTGGTCATCTCCGTGTAGGCGGCCTTGAGCGTGTCGTTCAGGCCGGTGTCGCCGGTGGCCTTGGCCTGGACGGTGGCCATCTGGCGGGCCAGCGCGTCCTTGCGCAGCACGCCGTCGATGCTCTCGGTGAGCGGGCCGATGGAGACGACCTCCCGCCAGTCCTTGCCCCGGCCGTCGAGGTGCGTGGAGAACTTCCACACGCCGATCTCGGAGTCGGCGGGGAAGAGGCCCAGGCCCTCGGTGGCGATCTTGCCGATGGCCTGCATGCGGGTCAGGTTCGTGCCGGGGACGGGCAGCGCCATGGTGCCGGAGACGTCCAGCAGCGTGAGCAGCCGGGTGCCGAGGTTCAGCCGGGTCCAGGTCTGGGTCAGCGTGGCCACGGTCTTGACGTTGGGGGCGGGCAGCGCCTTCGGAGGGCTGGGGACGAAGCCCTTGGCCGCCGTCAGCACCTCGCCCGCCTCGCCGTTCGGGCTGCGGAAGCCCTGCCCGCGCAGCACCCGCTGCGCGGACTCCTTGGCGAGCTCCTGGCTGAAGGCGGCGGCGGCCTTGCGCACCTCGGGATCCTTGGTGACGACCGTGACGGGGTAGTCGAGGCTCAGCGTGCCCTCGCCGGGATAGAGCGCTACGACCGGCGTTTCCGGCTTTTTCGCGTTATGGGCGTGAATCGCCTGCTCTGAGGTGACGCCGAGCGGGATCTTGCTGCCGCCCTTCACCGTGAGGCTGGCCAGCAGCGCGGTCGGGTCGGAGACGAGCTGCCCCGAAAGCTCCTTGAGCGCGCCCACCAGGGCCTTGTCCTGCTTGGCCGCCTTGGCGGTGCCGGCGGCGGCCAGCAGCGCGGCGAGCCCCGCCGAGTTCTTCTGCGGGTCGAGGGCCAGCACCCGGACCTTCTTGCCGGGACCGTCCACGTTCGCCACGTTGGCCGCCGCCACCAGGCTCGACCAGCTCGGCTTGAGGCTGCCTTCGAGCTTGGCCGCCGAGGACTTGGCGGCCGCCAGCACCACGGGCGAGCTGGCGATCGAGCCGGACGACTCCGGGAGCTCGACCGCGCCGGACGGATGGTTGCGCACCCGGTTCACCACGAGGCTCGAGTCGGCGACCCAGACGTCGGCCGCGAACTTGCCGGCGGCCAGTGAGTTCTCGGTCCGCGTCGCGGCCTGCTTGGCCACCGCGACCTCGACGCACTTGGCGTCGATCGAGTGCAGGGCTTGGTTGTACGTATCCGCGATCTTGCCGAGGGCGGGCTGGATGTCAGGCGTCGCCACGATCTGGAGCGGCAGCTTCCCGCTCGAACAGTCATGCTCCCGATTGAAGATCACGAATGCGGCCACACCGAGCAGCATGGCGAGCGCCACGGCTCCCGCGAGCGGGACGAGCACCCGGCCGCGGCCGGCACGCGAGCGCCGGCGAGGGGATGGATCCTGGGCTTGGTAGCCGCCTTCGAACTCGTCTGTGCGGTGTCGCCCCACGATGTCCTCTTGGTGTGAGCTTGGTGACTTCGAGACCTTCCGGAGACCATAGCCGGAGATGCTCCGCGATACTCGGGGAACGATACTCGGTACGCTTGCTGTGGCAAAACAGCCCTTTTGGTGCAGTGATGACCCTCTGTTACGGTCAGTGGCAGCATCCGTGACCGCTCCAGGCGCGACCTCCCTCCCTGATCGCGACCGCCGCGAGCGCCACCGCCATCACCGGATCCACCCACCACCATCCGATGGTGTTGAGCCACAGGCCGGCCAGCACTCCGGCCGCCATCGCGCCGCACATGAAGTTCTGGGTGGCCTCGCCGGCGGTCGCCCCGGAGCCCAGTCGCACCGCCAGTCGCCGCTTGATCGTCCCCAGGACCGGCATGCTGACCAGGCTGAACGCGGTCACCACGATGCCGAGGACGGTCGGCGCCGCCCGATGTCCCGCGTCCAGGTCGTACCACACATGGATGATCAGGTAGGGGGCGAGCAGCCAGAAGCTCACCGCGATCGCTCGCCGCGCCCGGTGCTCGGCGTTCGGCGACAGCGTGCGCGCCCCGGTGAAGCGCCACAGCACGATCAGGCTCCCCGCCGCCTCGACCAGGGCCGCCAGCCCCCACCCGATCAGCGCGACGGAGTGCGCCGACAGTCCGGCCAGGAGTCCGAGCGAGCTCTCCACGGCCAGCCAGGCCAGCGTGAGCAGCGACAGCGACCGCGTCAGGCGGGCAGCCCTGAACCAATCGGCTGACGCGGCCGGATGCGCATGAACCCGCTGCTCAGGCACCTTGAACCTCCGCATTCCCGCCTTCCGGCCGTCGACAGCGATACGTAACCTACCCATTACCAATCGTGACGCTTAGGGGGTGGTGGCAAAGAATGGGTAGGGTTAAATGATCACGACGGGGAGAAGCGGGGGCCGATGCCGTTCACGCCCAGCCACATCGCGGCGGTGCTGCCACTCATATCGTCGCCGCGGCTGCGCAGGTTCGCCGATCCGTGGGCGCTGGCCATCGGCGCCATGGTCCCCGACCTGCCGATCTTCCTGCCGATCCTGCCCGACTACAGCGACTGGCACTCCTGGCAGGGCGTGGTCACGGTCGACCTGGCCTCGGTCCTGATCCTGCTCGTGCTGTTCCACGGCCTCTTCCGCGACCCGTTGCTGTCACTGCTGCCGCCCGCGCTGGCCGGCCGCGCCGCCACCCTGCGGCCCTCGTGGAGTCACCTCGCGCGCAGCCTGCCCGCCATCGTGGCGGGCGCCCTGATCGGCGCGGCCAGCCATGTCCTGTGGGACTCCTTCACCCACTCCACCGCCGCCGCGGAGTGGGGCCACTGGCTCGGAGTCATGATCTTCGGCGTGCTGCCCGTCTTCCGCCTCCTGCAGTACGTCTCCTCGGCGGTGGGCCTGGCGCTCGTCGTCCGGTGGGCCTGGCGCGGCCTGCGCGCCATGCCCGCGAGTCCGGTGCCCGGCCCTCTCATGATCTCCGCCCGGGTCCGCGGCGCGGTCATCGGCTGCGGCTCGGCCGGCATCGTCGCGGGCGCCTTCCTGTGGCCCCTGGTGGACGAGCCGAACCCGGCGTTCGGCCTGGCCAGCGTGATCACCAAGGTCGGCGCGGGCACGGTCGTCGGCCTGTGCCTGGTGCTCACCTGCTACGCGGCGGTCTGGCAGGTCAGGCGCCTCGTGGCAGTATCGGAAGGTGCTTGAACATCTGACGGACGCCGCCGACCCCAGACTCGCCGACTACACCCGGCTGCGGGACGTCGAGCTCCGCAAGAGCCTCGAAGCCGAGCGCGGCCTGTTCGTGGCCGAGGGCGAGAAGGTGATCAGGCGCGCCATCGCGGCGGGCTACCCCATCCGCTCGGTCCTGACCACCTCCCGCTGGGTGGCCTCCCTCGCCGACGTCCTCGGCGAGGCGACCGTGTACGTGGTCAGCGACGAGACCATGGAGGGCGTCGCCGGCTTCCAGGTCCACCGGGGAGCCCTGGCCTCCATGGAGCGCCTGCCCCTGCCCTCGACGGAGACCGTCCTCGACCCCGCCGCCCGCGTCGTGGTCCTGGAGGACATCGTGGACCACGCCAACGTCGGGGCGATCTTCAGGTGCGCCGCGGCCCTGGGCGTGGACGGCATCGTGCTGTCCCCCCGCTGCGCGGACCCGCTCTACCGGCGGGCGGTCAAGGTGTCCATGGGCGCGGTGTTCTCCATCCCGTACGCGCGCATGGACAACTGGTACACCGGCCTGGACGAGCTGCGCGGCGCCGGCTTCCAGACGCTGGCGCTCACCCCCGACCAGTCGGCCACCCCGCTGGACCGGGTGAAGATGGGCGACCGGGTGGCGCTGCTGCTCGGGGCGGAGGGGGACGGGCTGTCGTCGCGCTGGCTGCACGAGGCCGACGAGCCGGTGTGCATCCCGATGAGCCCGTCGGCGATGGCCAACGGCGTCGACTCCCTGAACGTCGTGGCGGCGGCGGCCATCGCCTGCCATGGGCTGATGAGGTCCAGCCAGGAGAACTGAGTTCCTCACTTATACCGATTTTTGCTGAAAAAGCCGAAATGCAAAGTAATTATAATTCAATAGGGGCGTACGGGGGATTTGCGGTTCTTTGGCTTTTTAGGGTTATGGCATCGTTATCGTTTGTTGTGCGCTTGTGGTCTTGGCTCTGCCTACATTTCTTTTCACTGCCAAAAGAAAGGGGCGGGGTAATGGCCATCAACCACTCAGTGGTCCAGGTCAGGGTCGAGGGTGGAATACTATGGGTGGGCGGCGAAGCCTATCCATTGCGGAATATCTCTCATGTCGGGCAGCGGATACTCCAGGTGGACAAGGGGGCCGCCTGGCGGAGATTTCTCGTCCGTGTTCTGATCTCCCTGGTCGTCGGTGGCGTTCTGGTGCCGTTCTTCGACACCGCCGGGCTCGTCGTCCTGCTCGCCGTGCTGGCGCTGCTGACCTGGAAGCTGATCTCGGTGATCACCAGGCCGGACCTGTACGGCCTGGTGGTCAACACCTCCGGGACGCAACGCGACGCCGTCTGGAGCACGGCCTGGTCCGAGGTCGACTACCTGGTCAACGAGGTCGCCAAGGCGATCGGCCGGCCCGACGTAGCCCAGCTGATCTACAACGTCGAGCACGCCGTCCAGGGCGACCTGATCCAGCAGTACGGGGCGGGCAGCGTCGGCAAGCAGCAGCACAGCGGCTCCGGAAACAACACGGTCGGCAGATGACCGGCGGCGACCACATTCGCCAGTACGGCGACAGAAGCGTCGGCAAGCAGCAGCACACCGGATCGGGCGACAATGTGGCCGGAGACAAGCGCGTTCACGGCCCGGAATCGCCGTCGGCCGCGATGGCGAATGTGCTCGCGGCGGTCCAGGTTCTGAAAGGGCATCTCAATGAGACGGACCGGGCCGCGGTCGATTCGGCGGTTCGGCAACTCGACGCGAACGGCACCGCGGCGGAGCTCGACGGGCCGCTGAAGCGAATCGCGGGAATCGCGGCCCTTCTCGGAGAAGTGGGCGTGCCGGTGATCACCGCGATCAAGGAACTGCTGAGCTGCTTCTCGAGTTCATAGGGCGCATTCGTCCAAGCCGGCCGCGATCGAATCTTCTTCGCCGGACGGGGTAGTGCGTGTCGTCTGACCCTGGGCCACAGACCGTGGGTCTGTGGCCCAGGGGTGGTCGGACACCACTGTGAGGAGACGACATGCACCCCGTGGAGAAAGTGACCTCGCTGGGGATCAGCCTGGTCAGCGCCGCGCTGGCGACCGCGATGTTCAGGAGGATGTGGAAGCTGTCGTCCGGGGAGGACGACGCGCCGGACGCCGAGGACCTCGATCGCGGCTGGACGGAGATCCTCGTCGCCGCCGCGATGCAGGGTGCGCTCTTCGGCCTGGTCAAGGCCGCCGTGCACCGCGCGAGCGCGCAGACCTTCCGGCGCCGGACGATCGAGAGCCGGGCCAGGGGCTGACGAGCGAGGATCTGACGGGCCTGGATCTGACGAGCCTGGATCTGACAAGGCCTGGATCTGACGGGCCGCTCCGGAAGCGCCGGAGGCTTGCCAGAGAACCCGCAGGAGGGATCGGTTGCCCTGCCCTCGGGCCGGAGAATAGCGTTTCCGCAACTTTGATCTCGAATCGGTGTTGAAGGGGCAGTCATGGCCTTAAGCGGAAATATCCGGAAATATCTGGCGGTGGCGCCGGCCGTAGCCCTGGCCCTGACGATGACGTCACAGGCGCCCGCCGGCACGGTTTCCACGCCCAAGCGACCGAACATCATCTTCTTCCAGGTCGACGACCTGTCCGCCGAACTGCTCCAGTACATGGACACCGTGCGCGGCCTGGCCGACGGCGGCACCACCTTCACCGACTTCTACGTGTCCAACTCGCTGTGCTGCCCCTCGCGCGCCTCCACGTTCACCGGCCAGTTCCCGCACAACACGGGCGTGGCCACGAACAAGGGCTCCGACGGCGGCGGCTATCCGGCGTTCGAGAAGCACGAGGGCCGCACCTACGCCGTCTCCCTGGACGGGGCCGGCTACCGCACGGGCTACCTGGGCAAGTACATCAACGAGTACCCCGTGGGCGCCGACTACCGGGTGCCGTCCGGCTGGGACGAGTGGCACGTGGCGGCGGGCGGCGGCTACAACGAGTTCAAGTACAAGCTGACCGGTTACATCAAGGAGGAGACGGCCGGCGAGAAGCCGCTCGACCCCTCCGACGGCACGTACCTTGTGGACGAGCTCGGGCGGCGGGCGACCGCCTTCATCGAGCGCTCCCGTGAGCACGCCCCCGGCGAGCCGTTCTTCCTCCAGGTCGCGCCGTTCTCGCCGCACTCCAGGGTCGGCGCCAAGCCGGGCGAGAAGGAGCCGCTCTTCCCGCCCGCGCGCCGGGACCGCCCCAAGACCCAGTGGCCCGCGGGAGAGTTCCCGCACGGTGACTGCGGCGGCCCCGACTGTGCCGACCTCGACGTGACCACGCTGCCCGGCTTCAACGAAGACACCGCTGACAAGCCCTCCTGGGTGCGCCGCGCCCCGATCGGCGCGAAGCTCGTCAAGGAGTTGCGCCGGGACTTCCGCGACCGGGTGCGGATGGTGCAGTCGATCGACGACATGGTCGAGCGCGTCCTGTCCACGCTGACGGAGCACGAGAAGCGCACCACGTACGTGGTGTTCACCAGCGACAACGGCTTCCACCTGGGCCAGCACCGCCTGGTGCGCGGCAAGTCCACCGCCTACGACCACGACGTCCGGGTGCCGCTGCTGGTCAAGCGTCCGGCGGCGGGCCGGCAGGGCGACCTGGTGACGGGGGCCGTCGCGCAGAACGTGGACCTGTTCGCGACCTTCCTCGACATGGCCGGCGTCGACAGGGCGGTGCGCGACAGCCGCGACGGCCGCAGCCTGCTGCCCCTCATCCAGGGCCGTAAGGTCGCGAACTGGCGCGACGCGGCGCTGATCGAGCACGTCAAGCCGGACCCCGCCGCGCAGGGCGAGCCGGACCCCGACGCCGACGTCCGCCAGGCAGGCAACGCACAGCCGCCCACCTACGCGGCCCTGCGCACGGCCAAGGAGCTGTACGTCGAGTACGAGGGCGAGGCGACGCCCGAGTACTACGACACGGTCGCCGATCCCCACCAGGAGAACAACGACCCGGACCACGCCGGGACGGCCGGGCTCGCCACGGCGCTGGACACGTTGCGCGACTGCGGGCAGCCGGGGGCGGTGGACTGCTGGACCGCCTCCCAGCTGCGCTGACCTACCGCACCGGGGTCAGATCGGCACCCGATTCCCGGTGCGGGCGGATTCCAGGGCGGCCGTCACCATGGCGAGGCTGCGAAGGTTGTCGTGGCACTCGCCCTGCGGGCGGTCGCCCGTCCGCAGGGCGGTGACGAACTCCGCCAGCCCTTCGGCCAGGCCGGTGTAGCGGCGGCGCTCCGGGTACGGGTCCGGCTCGGGTTCGGCGGGTTTGAGTGATTCGCCCCACGCGGCGCCGACCGTGATGGCGTCCTGGCCGTCCCACAGGGCGGTGCCGCGCGTGCCGGAGGCCCGCCAGCTTCCCGTCCACGAGGTCGGCAGGCCGGGGGCGGACCAGCTTCCGGTGAAGGAGTAGCGCAGCCCGCCGGTCATCTCGAAGATCGCCATCGCCGAGCAGGCGCCGGGGTACCAGGTCCACGGCGGCCGGAAGGACTCGCAGTAGACCGAGACCGGGTCGGCGCCGGAGACGGCCCTGGCCGCGTCGAACAGGTGGATCGCCATGTCCTGCAGCAGCGGATGCTCCAGGGAGGACAGGAACTCGGCGCCCTTGTACGGCATGAGGAACTCCGACGCCAGCAGCCCCAGCTCGCCGAGGTCGGCCACGGTCCTGCGGTAGGCCGCCAAGGCAGGCATGTAGCGGCGGTTCTGGTTGACCATGAACAGCCGCCGGGCCCGGTCCGCGGCGGCGATCATGCTCTTGGCCTCGCCGAGCGTGACGGCCATCGGCTTCTCGCTGAGCACCGAGACGCCACGCTCCAGGGCGGTGACGGTCACCTCGTGGTGGGCCTCCGGGACGGTGCAGTTGACGATGAAGTCGGGCTCCTCGCCGTCCAGCAGGGCGGTCAGCGACGCGCCGACGGGTAAGCCCGTCAGCCCCAGCCCGGCGGCGGCGGCGCGGGCGCGCTCCGGCCGTACGTCCACCCAGCCCACGAGCCGGGTGCCGGGGTGGGCGAGCAGCTCGGGGGCCCACTGGCCACCGATGAACCCGGCCCCGACGAGTACGCCGCGCAGCGGCCGGTCCGTGTCGACCGTGTCGAAGGTCATGGATCTCCTACCACTGGATGGGGGTGTGCGCGTTGTCGAGCGGCTCGCCGACCCCGCGGGCCGGGGCGGCCCACAGCACCGCGTTGGCCAGGACGCGGCGTACATCTGGATTGTGATAGACGGGGTAGTTCTGGTCGCCGGGGCTGAAGTAGAAGACGCTGCCCTTGCCCCGGCGGTAGCAGCAGCCGCTGCGGAACACCTCGCCGCCGCTGAAGGAGCTGATGAAGACCAGCTCGTCGGGCTGCGGGATGCCGAACGGCTCGCCGTAGGTCTCCTGCTCGCCGATGATCAGCGGGTGCGGGACGCCCGCGGCGATGGGATGGCCGGGGGCCACCGTCCAGACCAGCTCCCGCTCGCCCGCGTCCCGCCAGTTGAGGCTGCAGGTGGTGCCCATCAGGGCGCGGAAGATCTTCGAGTAGTGCCCCGAGTGCAGCACCAGCAGGCCCATGCCGCCGAGCACGCGCCGGCGTACCCGCTCCACCACCTCGTCGGCCACGTCCTCGTGGCCCATGTGCCCCCACCACGTCAGCACGTCGGTCTCGGCGAGCTCCTTGTCCGACAGGCCGTGCTCGGGATCCTCCAGCACGGCGGTGCGCACGCGGACGCGCTCGCCGAGGTGCTCGGCCAGCCCGGCCGCGATGGCGCCGTGAATGCCGTCCGGATAGCGCCGCCGCACGTCCGGTTCGCGTGGCTCGTGGTAGTTCTCGCTCCAGACCGTGACCCTGATCGGCATCGCATTCCTTCCTGGGAACCTCTTGTCCTGTGAGGGCCTACCCAGTCACCGTTTCCCTCCGAGGAGGCTCCGGCCTTCAGGCCCGGGGAGGAATCGGACTCCTGCGGAGCGGGGCAGAGGTAGCCGGATCGCCGCCAGGGCGATCCGGCGTCCACCATCTCGCAGGTGAGGGACACCAAAAATCAATAGAGCCTCAACTGTCAGTCCTCCCGGGTAGATTCCCGATGCATGACGACAGAAGCGGCTACGGAGGACGCCGGGCACGCCCGGTACACCTTCCACGTGCGCCTGTCGTCCACGGCCCGGCGTCAGCTTGAGGCCGAGTGGGACCGGTGCCGGTGGATCTGGAATGAGTCGGTCGCCAAGTCCAAGCAGGTGCACCAGCACAACAAGGCGACCGGCGAGAAGCGCACGTGTGGCCCGGCGCAGCTCGACAAGATGCTGACCGAGGCCCGCAAGCGCACGCCGTGGCTCGCGGAAGGCTCCAGCGTTCCGCAGCAGCAGGTGATACGCGACTTCGGGAAGTCCCGCGCCAAGGCCCAGAAGGACATCAAGGACCGGTTGCCCATGCGGCAGCGGGCCGGGATGCCGCGCTGGAAGAAGAAGCGCGAGGCTGTGCCGAGCCTGAACTACACCAAGCGCGGGTTTCGCCTCAAGGACGGCCGTCTGCATCTGGCGGGCGGAATCGTGCTGCGCCCTGTGTGGTCGCGGGAACTGCCCGCCGACCCCTCCTCGGTGCGTGTGTACCGCGATGCGGTGGGGCACTGGTGGGCGTCCTTCGTTGCCTGCGTACAGGCCGAGCCCCTGCCCGAAACCGGCCGGGCGATAGGTATCGACTGGGGCGTCAAAGAGACGGCCACGACCACCAGCGATACCCACGATCTTCCACACGCCGAGCACGGGCGCACGGCCGCGCGGCGGCTCGCCCGCTATCAGCGGATGATGGCTCGCCGCAAGCCCCCGAAAGGGCAGGCGGGATCGAAGGGCTACCGCGAGGTGAAGCGGCAGACCGCGAAGCTGCACCGGAAGGTGGCAGCCCAGCGGCAGGACACCGGACGAAAGTGGGCCAAGGCCGTTGCTCGCGACCACGACCGGATCGCGGTGGAAGACTTCCGGCCGAAGTTCCTGGCCAAGTCGAGCATGGCACGCAAGGCCGCGGACGCGGCCATCTCGGCGACCAAGCGCGCCCTGATCGAGATGGGCCGCAAGCACGGGCGGGACGTCCGCCTCGTGCACCCCGCGCACACCACCATGGACTGTGCGCAGTGCGGAGCGAGAACCAAGCACGTACTACCTCTCTCAGAACGAACCTATGCCTGCACCGCGTGCGGCGCTGTCTCCCCCAGGGACAAGAACAGCGCCCGCGTGATGCTGGTCCGGGCAGGTTGGAACCCGGCAGGTGTTGAGGGCGTAAGCCCTCCGGGAGCGCTGCTCCCGGAGGCTGCCTGAGCCTGGAATCCCCACGCACGCCCGAAGGTGCCGCGCAAGCGGCGTCCGGCCGCAAGGCCGGGCGGGAATCCCCCGCCTTCAGGCGGGGGAGCCTTCAAAGCGCCCACTCCATCGGCGCCGCCGGGACGAACGACGAGACGAGGTCGACCGGCCTGCCCGTCTCGTAGGACGCGCGGATGGCGCAGAGGATCTCCACGACGTGCGCGGCCTGCTCCCCGGCGGCCCGGTGCGGCCGGTCCTCCCGGATCGCCGCCGCGAGGTCCCGCACGGGCCTGCCCCACTCCACTCCCGGGTACGGCTCCCGCACCGGCGGGACCGGCCGGAGCTCCTCGCGGAAGGCGGACATCTCCAGGGCGGAGTCGAAGTTCTGCCAGCTGTGCAGCAGCAGCGATCCGTCGTCGCCGTGGAACTCCAGCCCGTGCTGGTGGGTGTTGTGGTTGTCGACGTAGAAGTCGCAGGTCAGCCGGAGCAGCACGCCGCCGTCGAACTCGACGTGGGCGACGACGTAGTTGGGGGTGGTGATGGCGAACGGCTCCCCGTCGAGGCGCACGCGCCGTGGCCGCACGATCGAGGCGAACGCGGTCACCCGCCGGGCTGGGCCGAGCGCGGCGGTGGTCATCGTCAGCGGGTAGACGCCCACGTCGAACAGCGGCCCCACCTCGTAGAAGCCGACCGGATCCGGATGCCAGACCTCGATCCGCCCCCAGTTCACCTCGCCGTAGACGAGCCTGACCTGGCCGACGGCGTTCTCGCGGAGGAGCTTGAGCGCGGTCTGCTGGGCCTCGCCGAGGAAGGTCGCGGGGGCGCCGCCGAGCCGTAAGCCGCGCTTGTCCGCCAGCTGGACCAGCTCCGCCGCCTCCTCGTGCGTCAGGGCGAGCGGCTTCTCGCTGTGGACGTGCTTGCCGGCCTCCAGGCAGCGGCGGATGACCTCGTAGTGGGCGCGGTGCGCGGTCAGGTTGACCACGATCTCCACGCCGGGGTCGGCCAGGAGCTCGTCCAGGGAGCCGTAGGCGCGCACCCCGTGCGCGGCGGCGAGCGTCTCCGCCCGCCCGGCGTCCACATCCTGTACGCCGAGCAGGTCGATCTCGGGGTAGCCGGCGAGCTGGCGGGCGTAGGCCTGGGCGATGTTGCCGCAGCCGACGACGGCCACGCCGGTGGTCTCGGAAGTCACGATGGCATCCCTTCTGAGCGGATCAGGCGGCCAGCCACTGGCGCAGCAGTTCTCGTGATCTCAGGACCTCCGGGACCGGATCGCGGTCCTCGGGCTCGTGCTCGATGCTGATCGTGCCCTCGTAGCCGATGCGCCGCAACACCTCCACGCATCGCTGAACAGGGACGCAGCCTTCGCCGAGTGACACCGTGTCGTGCCCGCCGGGCGCGGCCACGTCCTTGATGTGCACGTGCTTGAGCCGGTCGGCGACCGCCTCGATCGCGTCGGCGGCGTCGTAGCCGTGCGTGCCGAACCAGCCGGTGTCCAGCGCCGCGCCGATCCGGCCGCCGGCCGCGTCGCCCATGGACTCCAGATACTCCTGCGGGGTGCGTTCGGGGTGGTTCTCCACGCCGAGCACCAGGTCGTACTCCTCCAGTGCCGCCACCACGCCGGCCCGGTCGGCGGCGAGCACGGGCGCCATGCCGCCGATGACCGGCGCGCCGACCGCGCGGGCGATCCTGCACAGGCCGCGGAAGTAGTCCAGGTCGGCCCCCGCGGACCCGGCCAGGCTCGGCACGGTGAGCTTGTGCTCGGCGAGCAGTCCGGCGGCGATCCGGAGATGCTCGTCGGTGGCCCAGCGCGGGTTCAGGTGGGCGGTCCAGACGTCCATCGAGTCGAAGCCGAGCTCCTCGACCTCCGCGACGATCTGCCCGAACCGCTCGGCGTACCCGTCGAGCGGCGCGAACCGTTCGTTGGTGACCCGGTCGGCCTCACCCCATCCGGCGGAGGGCATGCGGTAGCCGGTCTCTCTGGTGACGTAGTTGGCGCCCATGAACGCGATCGTGTTCACACGTCTCCTCGCGAATCACACTTTTCGCAGTATTTTCAGTGAAACTACGACGCGATGCTCATGAGGTCAATGGGTTGCGATGGGCGATTTTCCTGCCTCCCGCGCCACTTGACGGTCCACTCCGGGCGCGCATACGGTACCCGATCACTTCCTTTTCACTGAAATTTCAGTACGATCCTCAGCTGAAGGCGATCTGGTCGCCGGCATGGTCGAGCAGCTTCTCGGCCGTGCTGAAGCGGCGCTCGTTCTGGTCGTTCAGCAGCACCCCGACCACCAGCCTGCCGTTGCGCTCACCGGCGAACAGCAGGCAGTGCCCCGCCGCGCGGGTGTAGCCGGTCTTGACGCCCAGCACGTCATCCGTGCGCGTCAGCAGCTTGTTGGTGTTGCGCCAGGTGTGCGCGCGGTGCGCGGCGGTCTTGCGCACGACGTGCGCCCGGCTGCCGACGATCTCCGCGAACATGGGGTCGGACAGCGCCAGCTGCGCCAGCCTGGCCTGGTCGACGGCGGTGGAGTAGCCGCCCTGCGACGGGGTGGGCATGCCGTCGGCGTTGGTGTAGCGGGTGTCGTCCAGGCCCAGCGAGCGGGCGGCGGCGTTCATCTTGCGGATGAAGGCCGGCTTGCCGGGGCCGTACGTGCGGGCCAGGGCGTTGGCGGCGTCCGCGCCAGACGGCAGCATGAGGCCGTACAGCAGATCCCTGACGGTGAACCGCTCGCCCGCCCGGAGTGACGCGGTGGCGGCGCCGTTCTTCGCGGCGTAGCGGACGTCCTCGGCGGTGACCCTGACGATGTCGCCGGGCTCGGCCTCGCGCAGCACCACGTAGGCGGTCATCACCTTGACCAGGCTGGCGACCGGGACGCGGGCCGTCTCGCGCTTGTCGTAGTGGATCGTTCCCGCCGAGTCGACCACGTAGGCGATCCTGGCTCCCACGGCCGGGGCGTCCGCGGCGGTCGCGGGCGCGGCTGAGGAGGCCCCGATGGCCAGGGCGAGGATGGTGGAGCTGATGAGAGCGGCAATACGCATGCCGGACATGGTGGCATCCCGGCGGAGCCGCCGGGTGGGGAAAATTACTCGCGACGCGGAAACAACGCACTAGTCGCAGTAAAGTAATGGCAAATAGGGCAAATCGGGCATATCCGGATGGTTTGGGACGGGTCAAGCGGCGACGCGCGCCCGCTTCCTTCTGCGCCGGACGACGAGCGCGACCACCCCCGCGATGACCACGACCGCCACGGCCGCGGCCGTGACCGGCGACCGGACGGCCAGGTGCAGCCAGCCCCACAGGCCGAACCACCACAGCGGCGCCCAGGTCAGGCAGCCGAGCGCGCTGGCCACGACGTACCACGGATACGACACCCGCAACGCCCCCGCCACCCACGGCAGCGTGTGCCGCAGCATCGGCACCCAGAAGCAGCCGTAGACGGCGAACGCCCCCCACTTCTCGACGACCCGCTCGACCTTCTCGATCCGCTCCCGGCCCACTTTGAGGCCGAGGCGGGAGTCGTACATCTTCTCGCCGAGCGCGCGGCCGACCCAGTAGTAGACCTGGAACGCGCCGAACAGCGCCAGGATCAGGACGGCGCCGACCAGCCAGTAGGGCAGGCCGAGCAGGAAGGGGTCGGCCGGGCCCGGGACGGCGAGCGGGAGGTGCCGCATCTGCCCACTCCTCCCAGCAAATCCGTAAGGTCAGCCTTACCTTAGTTCAACGGGCAGGCCGTCGCCACACCGGCCCGCAGCGCGGTGCAACCGCCCGACAAGCCGTGCTCAACCACTCTGCCTTATCCCTGTATATGAGCGAAGAGGGGTAAAGATCATGGCGAAGATCGGTAGCACGATTCTGGCAGGCGGCTCGGCGAGCGCGGCCAAGTTCCTCGTGGCGGCTCTCACCTTCACCGCAGCCTACGTCGGTCTGTCCGCCTACGGCACCGCCGACTCGGCCCCCGCCCCCGCCGCGCACCTGTCCACCGACGAGCGGCCGATCGTCGCGCCGGCGGCCCAGGAGCCCGCCGTCGCCGCCGGCCGGATCGGCATCAGCACGCGGGCCACCGGCCCGAGCTGCCTCAAGACGTTCGTGGCCCGCAGCCTCATCGTCAACCCGGCGCCGCGGGAGACGGTCTCCTACAACTGGCGGCTGTCACGCTGGAACCCCGGCACCAACACCTGGCACACCTACCTGGTCGACTATTCGGGCTTCGCCGGCGCCGAGCACAGCGCCGACTGGGCCTACACGATCTCCGCCAACCCCGGGTGGTACCGCGTCGAGCTCAAGGCCGAGGGTCGCAAGACCGTCAGGAGCGATCGCTTTCAGGTGAGTTGCTGATCGAGTTGCTGACCGAGCGCCGCGCCGCCTCCACCCACCGGGGCACCCCGACCCGCTGGGCCACCTCCAGCGCCTTGTCGTAGTGGGCGCGGGCGGCGTCGGGCAGGTCCAGCCGCACGGCGAGGTCGCCCAGGGTCAGCGCCACCGGCCAGAGCGCCACGACCCCGGTCCCGGCGCCCGCGATGCGGTCGGCGAACGGCTTGAGCTTGTCGTAGCAGTCGACCATCCGCTCCCGGTCGTCGAGCAGCATCCCGGCCAGCGCCCGCCACGTCATGGCGAGCTCGTACAGGAAGTCCGGCCGCACGGGCGGGCGCACGGCGGCGACCGCCTTGGCGTCGGGCAGGTGACCGGCGGAGGCCAGTGCCAGCGCGTAGGCGTCGAGGGTCCACTTGGCGCCGCGCTGGTGCTTCTCGGCGAGCATGTCGACCATCTCGGCGGCCCGCCCCGAGACCAGGTGCAGGCAGAACGCGGCGATCAGCGGCAGGTCCTGGCGGCCCTCCAGCATGCCCGCCCGCGCGGTCATCCTGGCGGCGTCCCGGTAGGCCCGCTCGGCGCCGGCGTAGTCGCCGGCGATCATCTGCCGCTGCCCGGAGTACCAGGCGTGCACGGCCGCCGGCGCGGGCAGGTCGTACTGCCTGGCCAGCTGGTCGGCCGCGGCCGCGTGCTCGTCGGCGACGGCGAACTCGCCGCGCGCCGCCGCGCACTCCAGCAGCACCAGATGGGCCAGCGCCTGGGTGGCGATCTGACCGGACCGCTGCGCCACGTCCAGCAGCTCACGGCCGATGCTCTCGCGGGTGTCGACGGCGGGGATGTCGTAGGACTGACGCAGCCGCCCGCTCAGCGCCACCGCGATGAGCACCGGGTCGCCGCTCTGCCTGGCCACCTCCAGTGCCTCCAGCGACGCCTGACGGCCCCTTTCGGGCGAGGAGGAGCCCTCCAGCTCCAGCGCCAGCGTGGTCAGCAGGCTCGCGCGCAGCGACTGCTCCCCTTCGGGGAGCTCCATCAGCGCCTTCTCGGTGACGTCGACGATCTCCCACGCGGTGCGGGTGAAGTCGCGCGCGATGCCCTTGTGCGGCACGGCCAGCGACGCCGCCACCCGCGCGGTCAGCTCCAGGTCGCCCAGCGGCAGCGCGGCGTCCATGGCGTCACGCCGCAACAGCCTGGCCGCCGCCATGTCGCCGCACAGCGCCAGCGCCTTGATCCGGCGGAGCATGAGCTGCAGGCGCTGCTTGGTGTCGCCGCTGGTGCGGTCGAACGCGGCGGTGGCCTGCTCCCACAGGGTGGCCGCCTCGCGGTGCGCGAAGCGCCGCTCGGCCTGCTCGGCCGCCAGCCCCGCATAGTGGACGGCCTTCTCGGCGGCGTCGGCGAGGAAGTAGTGGTGGGCGAGCGCGGCCACGTCGGACGGCGCCCGCCGCTCGATCACCGCCGCCACGGCGGCGTGCAGGCGGGTACGGCGCAGCCGGGAGGCGTCGGAGTAGATGGTGTCGCGGACCAGGTCATGGTCGAACCGGAGCATCCCCGGCCCCGGCTCGGTCACCAGCCCCGCCAGCAGCGCGGCCTCGACCGCCTCCACCACCGCGTCCTCGTCGCCGGCGACGTCGACCAGCACGTCCACGTCCACGTCGCGGCCGATCACGGCGGCCTGCAGCAGGATCTGCTGCGCGCCGGCGGGCAGCCGGGAGATGCGCCGCCGCAGCACGTCACGCACGCCGGACGGCACCCGCGACAGCACCTCGGCCGCGCTCGCCCGGTCGGCCGCGCCCTCGGCGTCGAGCAGGCGTACGGTCTCGCGGACGAAGAACGGGTTGCCGCCGGTGCGCTCCACGATCGACTCGACCGCGTCCTCGTCGATCTCCCGCACGCAGGTGGCCCGGACCAGCTCGGCCACCGCCTTGGGCTCCAGCCCCGACAGGCCCACGCGGACCGGGCCGAGCCTGGCCAGGGCGGCCAGCACGTCGGCCTGGCGGTCGTCGAGCTCGCTCTCCCGGCACGTCACCACGAGCAGCACCCGGCTGGTGGCCAGCAGGCTCGGCAGCGCGCGCAGCAGCGCCAGCGTCTGGTCGTCGGCCCAGTGCAGGTCCTCCAGCGTCAGCAGGACCGGCGCCCGGCGCGCGACCCCGGCCAGGTAGCCGCCGACGGCCCGGTGCAGCCGGAAACCGCCGGACACCTCGTCGTCGTCGGGGTCGGGCGCGGCGTCGTCCAGCAGCGGGGCCAGCAGCTGGGAGTATTCGCCCGCGCCGGTCCCGGCCACGAGCGTGCGCAGGATCTCCACCCAGGCCCAGCCGGGCGGGGTGGCGCTGGAGTCGGGGCAGGCGCCGGAGGCGGCCATCCAGCCGTCAGCGGTGAGCTGCTGGCCGAGCCGGCGCAGCAGGGTGGTCTTGCCGGCGCCCGCCACGCCGGTGACGATCGCCACCTGGAACCTGCCGGTGCGGGCGGCGGTCGTGGTGAGCCGGGCCAGCTCGGTGTCACGGCCGACGAACGGCTCGGGGTCCAGCGGCGGTGGCTCGACCGGGGTGGCCGGCCTGGGCGGCCAGGTGTCGGCGGCCGGAACCTGCCGGGACGTCCGCGGCGGCGCGGCCAGCTCTAGCTCCGGCGCCTGGGAGAGGATGTCGGACTCCAGCTTGCGCAGCGCGGGGCCGGGGTCGATGCCGAGCTCGTCGGCCAGGATGGCGCGGGTCCTGCGCAGCGCGGCGAGCGCGTCGCCCTGCCTGCCGCACCGGTAGAGGCCGAGGGCGAGCAGCCGCCAGCCCTCCTCGCGCAGCGGGTGCTCGGTGGTGAGCGCCTCCAGGTCGGGCACGGTCTCGGCGTGCATACCCAGGCGCAGCCCGGTGTCGGCGTGTCGCTCGCGCGCCACCAGGCGCAGCTCGGTCAGCCGGTTGACCTCGGCCTCGGCCCACTGCTGGTCGGCGAAGTCGGAGTAGGGGGTGCCGCGCCACAGGCCCAGCGCCTTCTCCAGACGGCCCCTGGCGGAGTGCGGATCGCCCTCTTCGAGGTGCTCGCCCGCGGCCCTGACGAGCTGCTCGAAGCGCAGCGCGTCGACCTGGTCGGCGGCCACCCGCAGTGCGTAGCCGGAGGCGACCGTCACCAGCAGCCGGTTGGGGCCGCCGCGCGGGCGGCCGGGCTCCAGCACCCTGCGCAGCCGTGAGATGTAGACCTGCAGGCCCGACTGCGCGCCCTTGGCCGTGTCGTCGGCCCACAGGTCGTAGAGCAGCGTGTCGACGGGCACGACCTGACCCCTGGCCACGAGAAGCCGGGCGAGGACGGCCCGCTGCCGCAACCCGCCGAGGTCGAGTTCGTCGTTTTCGTACGCCTCGACTGGCCCCAGAACTCGGAACGCCACCATGTCAGCCGCCACGCTATGCGTGCTTCCGAATCACGCACAAGGCCCATGGTCGATAATCGCTGGTTCGGTTCGGGATAGTCACTGGGGGGCCTTCGAGATCGTTGATGGTGGCTGTGCGGCGGCGCCGCGGCTGTTGCGCCTGCGCAGGAGCGCCCACGCCCCCAGCGCGAGGCCGCCGAACGGGATCTCGATAGTGTAAGTCCAGAAGCCGAAGAGCAGTGCAGTCGCGGTCGCCGGAGCGGCCGCCATGCCGAAGGCGCTGGTGAGCAGGAAGACCACCCCGGCCTCCATGATCCCCGCCCCGCTGGGCGTGACCAGGGCGGAGGTGAGCACCCGCGACAGCGCGAAGACGGCGATCGACTGCGCCAGCCCCGGGTAGGCGCCGGTGGCGACCATGCAGGCCACCATGATCGCCCACTGGAGCACCAGGAAGCCGGCCATGCCCAGCGACAGCCGCCCCCACCGGGTCCTGATGATCTCGGCCGTGTCGGACCGCAGCCGGTGGAAGGCCGCCGACGGCCGCGCCTTCAGCCGGACCAGCCGCATGAGGAGGTCCAGGCCCTTGCCCAGGGCGGTGGCGGCGCGGTCCCAGTAGAGAGCGGCCGCGACCAGCGCGCACAGGGCCAGGATGGAGACCGCGCCGGCCCAGCCCGCGTTGGCCACCGTCCGGTCGGGCACCTGCCCGGCCAGGAGCAGCCCGATGATCCCCACGGCCGGCAGGATGAACCGGAACAGCGTGTTCCAGATGCCGCTGACCAGGGTCATGACCACGATCGACCGGTTGGCGAAGCCCCAGCCCTTGGTCATCGCGAAGGTCAGCGCCACCCCGGCCGCGCCGCCGAACGGCAGCAGGTTGCTCACCGCGCTGCCGGCGGCGTTGAGGGTGAGCGCCTGCAGGTTGTTGAGCCCGGGCAGCGAGCCGGTCAGCACGAACGTGTAGGCCAGCAGGCTCAGCAACCACAGCGCGGCCATCAGCGCGATCGTGCCGGCCTCCAGCGCCCCGAACACGGCCCCGATCTCATGCCAGGAGACGGGCTTGCCGGTGAGCGCCTGCACGATCTGCGGCAGGTAGACCACGAGCAGCACGGCCAGCCCCAGCGACAGGACGGACAGGGCGATCTGGAGCCACTTGTTCTTCATCGCTACCAGTCTGTCGGGCGTGGAGTCCTTCCTGCGGACTATTTCGGCCATCGGTCGAGCGGATGATCCAGCCGGGTGCCCGGGGGCAGATCGCGGCGGACGAACCACTCGGTGCCGAAGACGAGGCGGTAAACAGGGCTGGGGACCTTCAGCATGACGGCCAGCGTGCGGTCGCTCTCGCCGCCGCTGGCCTGGGAGACGTGCGCGGCCATGGCGGCCCGCTTCTGCCGGGCGAATCTGCGCACGTTCACCCGGTGCGTGATCGCCTCGCTGGGCGAATAGGCGCTCTCGAAGGTCCGTACGTCGAACTCGGGCGGGAAGCGGTAGACCCGGCCCGCCATCTTCAGCAGCTTGACCAGCGGGTCGCGGTTGACCGTCGCCTCCAGGACGATCTCCGTGCCCGCGATCTCCGCCGCCCGCCTGCCGACCCGGTGCACCTGCACGTGGTCCGGGTGGCCGTAGCCGCCGGCCGGGTCGTAGATCGACAGCAGGTCGGCGTCCTCCTCCTCCAGGATGGCGGCCAGCGCCTGGGCGGCCTTCTCGGTGTCGGCGTCGATGAAGGCGTTGTCGGGGCGCTCGTCGGCCACCCCGCCCTGCGGGCTGAGCCCGGAGTCGCCGTAGCCGAGGCACTCCACGCGGGCGCAGCCGAGCACGGCGGCCGACTCGTAGAGCTCCTTCATCCGGGTCTCGCCGAGCGCCTCGCCCGGCCTCATCTCGGCCAGGCCGCGCTCGCCGGCGGTGGCCACCACCAGCACGACGCGGTGTCCTTCGGACGCGAGCATGGCCATCGTGCCCGCCGTCAGCAGGGCCTCGTCGTCGGGGTGGGCATGGAAGAACACAGCGGTACGTGGAGGCACAGGGCCAGATTAGTCTGGGAGGGGTGCGGATCTTTCACGTGAGTGACTGTTACCTGCCGAGACTCGGGGGGATCGAGGTGCAGGTGGCCGATCTCGTCCGGATGCAGCGCGAGTCCGGCCACGACGTCGAGGTGGCCACGGCCACCGGTGGGGAGCCGCTGCCGGGCGTGCACAGGATCGTCGCGAGGATGCCCTTCGACCTGCCGGTGCACCCTGCCGGAGTGAGGCATCTCACGCGGCGGCTGGCGCTGTCGCGGCCCGAGGTGGTGCACGTGCACACGGGGGCGGTCTCGCCGTTCGCCTGGATGGGGGTGCGCGCCGCGGTGCGCGCCGGGCTGCCGTGCGTGGTCACCGTGCACAGCATGTGGGATCCCTTCACCCGCGCCCTGTACCGCCTGCTCGGGCTCGGGTACGGCTGGCAGCGGTGGTCCTTGGTGGCCACCACGGTCAGCAACGCCGCGGCCGTCCCCATCCGCTCGGTCGCCGGCCCCCGGGTGCCGGTGCACGTGGTGTCCAACGGCCTCGACCTGTCCGGCTGGCGGCTCGCCCCCGCCGGGCCCCCGTCCGGGACGGACGCCGTCCACCTGGTCGCCGTGGGCCGCCTGGCGCCGCGCAAGCAGCCCGTACGACTGCTCAGGCTGCTCGCCTCGGTGCGCTCCCGGGTCCCGGCGGCGATCCAGCTCCGGGCCACCGTGGTGGGCGACGGCCCGGCCCGCGGCTCCATGGAGCGCTATCTGGCCAGACAGGGCATGACCGAGTGGGTCTCGCTGCCCGGCCGCTACACCCGTGAGCAGATCGCCAAGGTCCTGGAGTCGGCCGACGTCTTCGTGGCGCCCGCGCCGCGCGAGTCGTTCGGCATCGCGGCCCTGGAGGCGCGGGCGGCCGGGCTGCCGGTGGTCGCGCGGGCGCAGAGCGGCGTCGCGGACTTCGTCACGCACGGCACCGAGGGGCTGCTCGGCCGCGACCTCGACGCGCTGGCCGAGGCGGTGGCCCGGCTCTGCGTGGACTCCGGCCTGCGTGCGCGCATCACCGCGCACAACCGGTCCACGACCCCGTCCGCGGGCTCGTGGCCGACCGTCCTGGCCGGCTTCGACCGGGCGTACGCCCAGGCCGTCGGCAGGAGCATGTAGCGGTACATTGTTACCATGGTAACAGTCGAGCGGACGCAGACCGGGCTCCGCGTAGAGAAGAACCTGCTCAAGGTCCTCAAGGGCCTCGCCGAGTATCTCGACATGTCGCTGGGCGATCTGGTCGAGGGCATCGCGCTGCACGCCTTCGAGGGGCGCGCGCCGTTCACCCCCGAGACGCTGGAGAAGATCGACCAGCTCAAGGCCGTCTACGGCCTGACGCTGACCGCCGACGACGCCCACCGGCTGGTGGAGAAGTGAGCGGGGCCCAGGTCTCGCTCACCGGTCAGGTCGCGGTGGCGCTGCCGCCCGGCGAGGCGCTCGCGCTGTTCACGCCGCGTGGTGAGGAGCGGTGGGTGCCGGGCTGGCGGCCGCGCTTCCCGGTGCCGTCGGACGACGACTCCGCCCCTGGCACCGTGTTCGAGACCCACGCCGACGGCGAGCACACCACCTGGGTGGTGGCCGAGCGTGAGGAGGGCCGCCGCATCGCCTACGCACGGGTGACCCCCGGCTCGCGGGCCGGCAAGGTGACGGTGGCGGCGGACGGCGACGGCCGGGGCGGGGCCGCCGTCCAGGTCACCTACGAGCTCACCGCCCTGTCCCCGCAGGGCGTGCGGGAGCTGAGCGACTTCGCCGCGGGCTACGCGTCCTTCCTCCGGTCCTGGGAGGAGGACATCGCGACCCTGTTGCGCCGGGGTCAGCCGCGGTGGAGCACCACGTAACCGTCGCGCTCGAAGAGCTTGGCGTACCCCTCCGACACCAGCCTGTCCACCTGGGCGAGCTGCTCCTCCGCGCCGCCGAAGGGGAACTCCCAGCGGGAGGTGTCGGCCACCACCCAGGGAGCGCCGTTCGGCCGGCCGGTCCACAGCAGGACGGTGGTGCGCCGCGTCAGCGCGGGGCCGAGTGAGTTGGCCGCCTCGACCGTCACCCCCGAGGGGATCCTGGCGACGGCCTCGGCGGCGGCGGCCGTCTTGACCGGGTCGCCCCGGTAGAAGTCCCGATGGTAGAGCTGTTCCAGGCCGAAGCGGGGGACCAGGGTCAGGGCCACGGCGGCGACGGCCACCGCCCAGGTCAGCGCGAGCGAGCGGTCGCCGCCCCGGCCGAGCCGGCGCAGCAGCCTGGCCAGGCCGTCCACGCCCGCGCAGAACAGGATGACCACGACGAAGGCGTTGTAGTGGAAGTCCGACTGCCACCACAGAGGCCGGTCCGACAGCATGCGCTCCAGCACCTGCGGCAGCGCGACCAGCGACAGCGGCGACAGCAGGCAGAGCAGCAGCGTGGGCCAGGCCAGCAGGAACAGCGTGTCGACCTTCGCCTCGGCGCTGAACGGCAGCAGCAGGGTTGCCAGGGGGTCGCGCGCCATCCCGAGCAGCGCGCCCGGCAGGTCGGCGCCGAGATGGCCGTAGGCCCAGAAGTCCTTGGGGTCGCCGCCCAGCATGGGGATGAGCGCGCCGCGCGCCGCCAGGATCCCGGCCAGGCCGGCCAGGGCGCAGCACCCGCCGCGCAGGCGGTCGCCGATCCAGAACAGGTAGCCGCCGAAGCCGATCACCATGAGTCCCATGTCCTCCTTGACCAGCAGGAGGGCGAACATGGCGAGGAACGCGGGCAGGCGCCTGCCCGCGTGGTAGCGCTCGATCACGATCGCGGAGAGCAGGGGGACGAACATCGCCTCGTGCGCGTCGAACGAGGCCGCCCGCGCGAGGGGCCACGACAGCGCGAACGCCACCGCGACCAGGTAGGCGGGGGCGGTCCCGAGCACCCGCCGGGTGTACAGCCAGACGAACGGAACGGCCGCCGCGAACAGCAGCGCCTGCGCGACGATCAGCGACTCCGGCCCGTCGTGCACCCAGTAGAACGGCGCCAGCAGGGCGTAGCCGGGCGAGAAGTGGTCGGCCAGCTGGAGGTAGTCCAGCCCCCGGTCGTGCCATGCCCCCAGAACGGGCACGTACGGAGGCTGGAAGGCGGCGTAGTTGCGCACCGCCTGGTCCACGATGACCAGGTCGAAGGTGGAGGTCCGGTAGGTGGCCAGCTTGACCAGGCCGATCATCGCGTAGGCGGCGGCCGCCACCAGGCAGATGAGACCGACGCGCGAGCGATGTCCGCCGAGCCCGGCCTTCCGGCCGGTGGTGGCGGCGGCGACGGTCGCCCCGGACCGCGCCGCCGGCGTGTCCCGCTTCACGGGTGATCACACTACCGATGTCACATCAACGTGCCCCGGCTCGCCGTGCCGTCCTGCCCCCCGCAGGCGGAACGGCCGCCGGACTCATCAGGAGCAGGCAGCCGTGATCTTGGTCTGGAAGCCCTGGATCTTCGTGGTGAAGGTGCTGACGTCGGTCATGTCGCCCTTCATGCTCTCGAATCCGGCGGCGAGGTCGTTCAGCGCGGCGGCGATCTCGCCGTCGTGCTTGCTCGCGAGGTCCTTGGTCTTCGTGGCCGCGTCCTGCGAGGCCTTCTCGATGGCCGCCGGGTCGGTCATGCTCTTGGTAACCGTGCCGGACCAGTCAGTGGTGATCTTGCTTGCCTCTTGCGCGGCGGCGTTGCAGTCCACCGCGGTTCCGACGGCGCCACAGGCGCTGGTCATCGCGGCAAGGGTGAGCGTCGCGAACGCGATGGCGATGCGACGGCGAGGGGGAGTCATTTCCGTGCCCTTCGTTGTTGTGGAGACGAGGAAACAGTATGGCCGCATTCTTGACTGTCGCTTGCACCCCACTAACACCACCGGCATCAAGGGGGCGTAAAACGACGGCGCGCGAACCTCCCTCTTGACAGCCTCCTGGGCCGAGCTGACTATGTCGCATATAGAGCAACTCGGTGCGTATTACGCAACAAGGAGTGTCCCTTGACCAGCACTTCGAGTTTGATCTCCACCATGCCCGGACGCTCCTACACCGACCCGGCGGTGTTCGCCGAGGAGCAAGCGAAGATCTTCGAAGCGCTGTGGTTCTGCGCGGTCAGATCGGACCAGCTCAGCAAGCCGGGGGCCTTCAAGACGGTCCAGGTGGGCAGGGAGAACGTGATCGTCGTCCGGGGCCGCGACGGAGCCTTACGGGCCTTCCTCAACGTCTGCAGGCACCGCGGCGCGCGCTTGTGCCTGGAGGAGGACGGTGAGGTCAAGCGGACCATCAGGTGCGCCTACCACGCCTGGTCCTACGACCTCGATGGCACGCTCGTGGCCGCCCCGAACCTGGTCAAGATGCCCGACGTCGACCGCGTCGAGTACGGCCTGATCCCGGTGAGCCTGCGCGAGTGGCTCGGGTACGCCTGGGTCTGCCTGGCCGACGAGCCGCCCTCGTTCGAGGAGACGGTGACGCACGCGGCCGTCGAACGGCTGGGCGACCTGGCCGCGATCGAGCACTACCACGTGGACGCCCTCGCCCTGGGCCGGCGCATCCGTTACGACGTGCGCGCCAACTGGAAGCTCATCGTCGAGAACTTCATGGAGTGCTACCACTGCGCCACCATCCACCCCGAGCTGACCGCGGTGCTCCCCGAGTTCGCCGGAGGCTACGCCGCGCAGTACTACGTGGGCCACGGGGCGGAGTTCGCCAAGAAGGTCGAGGGGTTCACGGTGGACGGCAGTCCCGGCTTCGGCAAGCTGCCGGACGTGTCGGAGGAGCAGGACCGGCGCTACTACGCGATCACCGTCAAGCCGCAGGTCTTCGTCAACCTGGTGCCCGACCATGTGATCATGCACCGGATGTACCCGCTGGCCGCCGACCGCACGATCGTGGAGTGCGACTGGCTCTACCACCCCGACGTGGTGGCCTCGGGGGCCGACCTGTCGCTGTCGGTCGAGCTGTTCCACCGGGTCAACGAGCAGGACTTCGACGCCTGCGAGCGGACCCAGCCCGGCATGTCGTCACGTGCCTACAGCAAGGGCGGCGTGCTGGTGCCCAGCGAGCACCACATCTCCGCCTTTCACGACTGGGTGAACCAGCGCTTGCGCGGATAGCGGACCGCGAGCTGGCCGTACTTGCTCTCGCCCGTCACCACCAGGTGCAGGGCGCCGGGCCGGGGGCGGCCCGCCACGGCGGAGGAGGCCGTGCCGTAGGTGGTGCGGAAGCCGTCGATGTTCGCGGTGGCGCCCTCCGGCAGCACGATCTTGGCGGAGCCGTACTTGAGGTCGAGTTCGACCTCGACGACCTGGTGCGGGATGACCGCCTCCGTGAAGTCGAGGTGGGCGCCGCCGTGCTTGGCGACGATCCGCAGGCGGCGGGGGACCGCCCAGTCGCCCGTGCGTTTCACCTGATCGTGCACGCTCTCCAGCAGGACGGCCTCCGCCGCCGATGGCGCTTCGGCGGGGAGGTCCTCGACCAGTTCGGTGAGATCGGCGTTGATCTTGGCGGTCAGCGCCCGTTCCAGGCGGTCCTCCAGCTCAAGGTGGTCCAGCCGGCCTTCGGTGAAGGCCTGTTGCAGCTGCTGGGTGGTGCGCTCTCGATCCGCGTCGGAGGCGCGGATCTGCATGTCCGACATGCTTCGAGCATAGGTAAAAGGGTCTCAAAACGGGAGCAACTTGCCGGTGGGAGTGCGCAGATCGAGGGGGAGCGGCCGACGGGGAGGCCGAGGGCGCTGGACGACCTGTTGAGTCTTCACGGTGAATAGCTACCCAACGGTGTGCCTTGAACTCCTCAACGACGGGTAGCGTGGTAGACGATGTTGGCGGACCCGTTCACGCACCCGGCACTCTTCTACAGAGGCGACCGGGAGTATGTGACTGCCACCACCGCCTTCGTCCGCGAGGGCCTCGAAGCCGGCGAGCCCGTGGCCGTCGCGGTTCCCGGGCGCAACCTCGCGCTGATCGAGAAAGAGCTGGGATTTCAGGCGCAGCGGGTCATGCTGCTCGACATGACCGAGGCCGGCCGCAATCCGGGGCGGATCATCCCGGGCGTGCTCAGGGAGTTCGCCGACCGCCACCCCGACGAGCATGTGCGGATCATCGGCGAGCCGATCTGGCCGGGCCGCAGCGAGGCCGAATATCCCGCGTGCGCCCAGCACGAGGCGCTGATCAACTATGCCTTCAGGGGCCGCCACGCCACCATCCTGTGCCCGTACGACCTGGAGGGGCTCGACCCCGAGGTCATTCGCGAGGCCGCGATCACGCACCCCGTGCTGCGCGACGGATCCGGCGAGCGGGTCAGCGACCACTACGCCCCGCAGCGGGTCGTCGACGGGCACAACGGACCCCTCGCCGACCCCGTCGACTTCATGGTCCTCCACTTCGACCGCACCAATCTCGCCGAGGTCCGCACCCTCGCCGCCGACCGTGCCGCCGAGCTGGGGTTCGGCGCCGTCAGGGTCGACGACGTCCGCCTGGTGGTCGCCGAGCTGGGCGCCAACAGCCTCGACCACGGCGGCGGCTCCGGCCGGATCAGGATCTGGAGCGAGGACGACCGGCTGGTCTGCGAGGTGAGCGACTCCGGCCACATCACCGACCCGCTGGCCGGGCGCAATCCGGTCGATCCGCGGGTGGCCGGCTCGCGCGGGCTGCTCATCGTCAACCTGCTCAGCGACCTGGTCCGGGTGCACACCCGAGCCGGCGCCACGGTCATCCGCACCTACTTCGACGTCCCCGCGCGCTGACCCCCCTACCCTCCCTGAGGGGGCCTTCCCTACCGGAGACGGTATTCACGCTGGTCAGGCGGTCGTCTCAGGGGTAGTGAGACTCAAGTATTAGGGGATCGTTCAGGGCCTGCTGGGGCATATCTCCGATACTCGAAAAGGCCGTGCTGCACGACCTTTGAGGCATGAAGGCTTTGCTCGTAAGTGGATTCACCGCCATCGGCACCGGAACCGGCGCCATGCTCACCCTGCACACGGAAGCGGGGCTCGACCCACTGCACTCCGTGATCAGTGAGTACGCCTTCCAAGCGGCGGGCTGGATGCTCCCCCTGTCCCTGACGTTGTTCGCGTTCGGCTCCGCGTTGATCGCCGAGGCGCTGCGCCGGTCGGGGGCGGATCGCTGGGTCGTGGCGCTGGTGCTGACGTGGGGGGCGAGCATGTTCCTGGTCGGCGCCTTCCCCACTGACGCTCCCGGCTTGCCGTTGTCGCTGTCCGGAGGCATCCATCGTTACGCCGCCTTCGTGGCCTTCCTGGTGATGCCGCTGGCCGGGTTGCTGCTGGCCAGGGCCCGCATCCGTTACGCCAGATGCGTGCGGATCCTCAGCGTGATCGCCCTGGGCGCGCTGGTGCTGGTCGTGGTCCCGTACGTGGTGCGGTGGTTCGGCATCCCGCTGTCCAACGACGACATCCCCGCCGGGCTGATCCAGCGCACCGTGGTCGTCACCGAGCTCGGCGTGCTCGCCCTGGCCGGGCTGGCGATGCTACAGCCGCTGGCCCGGCGTTCCCAGAGCGGGATCTCGGCCGTCCTGGCCTGATCCAGGCGTGAACGGCTCCCACCGGGTTAGAGGGAATGCCTGCTTACTTCTGGAGGTTGGCCGGAAATGACCATTTTGATCGCTTATGACGGTTCGGACGACGCCAAGGCCGCGATCGCGTTCGCAGGCAAGCTGTTCCCGGGGCAGTCGGCGGTGGTGCTGACGGTGTGGGAGCGGCTGGCGCTGACCACCGCCCGCGCGTCGGCGGGGCTCGTCATGACGCTCGACAACTCCGCCGCCGAGGACGAGGCGGTCGGCAAGGCCATGACCGAGCTGGCCAAGGGGGGAGCCGAGCTCGCCACGCAGGCCGGGCTGGACGCCACCCCCCGCTGCGAGCCCGACTCCGTCGCCGTGTGGGCCACGATCGTGGACGTGGCCGACGAGCTCGACGCCACGCTGATCGTGACGGGCACCCGGGGCATGGGCAGCGTCAAGTCGCTGCTCCTGGGCAGCACCTCCGACCGCGTGCTCCACCACGCGCACCGGCCCGTGCTGGTGGTGCCAGGCGCAGAATCCACCTCTTAGGGGGTTCTCTCCTGGTATCTGCCAGGATATCGTACGGTTTTGTGACGGAATTTCGGATCGGCGACGCGGCCGCGCTGCTCGGCGTCAGCCCCGACACCGTCCGCCGATGGATCGACGCCGGCCGGCTCGCCGCCACCCGTGACGAGCAGGGCCACCGGGTCGTGCCGGGCGAGGAGCTCGCCGTCTTCGCCCGGTCCCAGGTGGGCGAGGAGAGCCGGTGGGGCTACTCCTCGGCGCGCAACCGGTTCAGGGGCATCGTCACCGAGGTCGTCAAGGACGCGGTCATGGCTCAGGTCGAGCTCGCCGCGGGGCCGTACAGAGTGGTCTCCCTGATGAGCCGCCAGGCCGCCGACGAGCTCGGCCTGGCGCCGGGGGTGCTCGCGGTGGCCGTGATCAAGTCGACGAACGTCGTCATCGAGCTGGCTTCCTAGGAGTGCCCCCGATGCGTCGTGTGCCGCCCGTCTCCCGCCTCCTGGGCCTCCGCGTTCTTGTCCACTGCCTGCTCGGGGTCTGCCTTTTCACCGTGTCGACGGCGTGTGCGGCCTCGGGGCCGGGGCTGACCGTTTTCGCCGCGGCCTCCTTGACCGGCACCTTCACGGAGCTGGGTGAGACCTTCGAGGCGGCGCGTCCCGGGACGAAGGTGACGCTCAACTTCGGGTCGAGTGCCACCCTGGCCCAGCAGATCGGCCGTGGGGCGCCGGCCGACGTGTTCGCCGCGGCGTCGCCCGCGACGATGCGGCAGGTCACCGGGGCGTCCCGGGTGTTCGCGCGCAACCGGCTGACGATCGCGGTGCCGCCCGGCAACCCCTCCCGGATCACCGGGCTGCGGGATCTGGCCGGCAGTGAGGTGAAGGTGGCCATCTGCGCGCCCCAGGTGCCCTGCGGGGCCGCCGCGGCGACCGTGCTCGCCGGGCTGGGCGTCACGCCCGTGACCTTGGAACGGGACGTCAAGGCGACGCTCACCAAACTGACGCTCGGCGAGGTGGACGCGGCGCTCGTCTACCGGACCGACGTGCTCGCGGCCCAGGGGAAGGTGGAGGGGATCGAGTTCCCCGAGTCGGCGAAGGCGGTTAACGACTACCCGATCGCGGCGCTCGGCGACGGTCAGGCGGCGCGGGACTTCGTCGCGCTCGTCCTGTCGGAGCAGGGACAGCGGGTGCTGACCGACGCCGGGTTCGACGTCGGTGACGGGTGAGGGTGAAGGCCGGGCGGTGCGGGAGCGGGTGAGCGTGAAGGCCGGGGTGGTCCGGGGACGGGTGCCGTGGGTGCTGGCGGTGCCGGCCGCGGTCGGACTGGCGTTCCTGGTGCTCCCGCTGGCCGGGCTGCTGGTCGAGGCGCCGTGGGGGACGCTCGGGGCCCGGCTCGCCGCGCCGCAGGTGCTCGACGCGCTGCGGCTGTCGCTGGTGACCGCGACCATCGCCACCGGACTGTGCCTGCTGCTCGGGGTGCCGCTGGCGTGGGTGCTGGCACGGGTGGAGTTCAGGGGCAGGCGGGTGGTGCGGGCGCTGGTCACCGTGCCGCTGGTGCTGCCGCCGGTCGTCGGGGGCGTGGCCCTGCTGCTGGTCTTCGGCAGGAACGGGCTCGTCGGGCAGTACCTGGGATTCCAGCTCCCGTTCACCTCGGCGGGCGTCGTCCTGGCGGAGGCGTTCGTCGCGATGCCGTTCCTGGTGATCAGCGTGGAGGGGGCGCTGCGGGGCACCGACCTGCGCTACGAGGAGGCTGCGGCGACGCTCGGCGCCTCGCGGCTGACCGTGTTCCGCAGGGTGACGCTGCCGCTGGTGGCGCCCGGCATCGTGGCGGGCGCGGTGCTGTGCTGGGCGCGGGCGCTGGGGGAGTTCGGGGCGACGATCACGTTCGCGGGCAACTTCCCCGGCCGCACCCAGACCATGCCCCTGGCCGTCTACCTCGCGCTGGAGACCGAACCCGAGGCCGCCATCGTCCTCAGCCTGGTCCTGCTGGCCGTGTCCATCGTGGTGCTGGCCGGGCTCAGGGACCGGTGGATCTCGTGAGGGCACGGCTCGTGGTCGAGCGGCCGGCCTTCCGGCTGGATCTGGCGCTGAACGTCGCGCCCGGCGAGGTGGTGGCGCTGCTCGGTCCCAACGGGGCCGGCAAGACCACGGCCCTGCGCGCCCTGGCCGGGCTGGAGCCGCTGGCCGGCGGGTTCATCGACCTGGACGGGGAGCGGCTCCATCTGGCCGAGCCCGCCGCCCGGCCGGTGGGGGTGGTGTTCCAGGACTACCTGCTGTTCCCGCACCTGTCGACCCTGGAGAACGTCGCCTTCGGCCCCCGCTCGCGCGGCGTACCCAAGGCCGAGGCACGCCGTACGGCCATGACCTGGCTGGAACGCGTCGGCCTCGGCGACTTCGCCGCCGCCAAGCCGGGACAGCTGTCCGGAGGGCAGGCGCAGCGGGTCGCGCTGGCCCGCGCGCTGGCCGTACAGCCCAGACTGCTCCTCCTGGACGAGCCGCTCGCCGCGCTCGACGCGCACACCAGGCTGGAGATCCGCGCGGACCTGAGGCGGCGGCTGGCCGCCTTCGACGGCGCGTGCGTGCTGGTCACGCACGACGCGCTGGACGCGATGGTGCTCGCCGACCGGCTCGTGGTGATCGAACACGGCGCCGTCGTCCAGGAGGGACCGCCCGCCGAGGTGGCCCGCCGCCCCCGTACGGACTACGTGGCCCGCCTGGTCGGCCTGAACCTCTACCGGGGGGACGCGGACGGGCACCTCGTCCGGCTCGGGCCCGAGGTGGTGCTCCGGGCCCAGGAGGAGACCACCGGGCCGGTGTTCGTGGCGTTCCGGCCGTCAGCCGTGGCCCTCTACCGAGCCCGTCCCAACGGCACCCCGCGCAACCTGTGGGAGGGCCGCATCGACGGCATGGAACCCCACGGCGACAGCGTCCGCGTACACCTCGACGGGCCGATCGCGGTCGCCGCGGACATCACCGCCGCCGCCCTCGCCGACCTGGACCTCACCCCCGGCCAGACGGTCTGGGCCTCCGTCAAGGCCACAGAGACCCACGCCTACCCGGCGTAGCCGCGCCGGATGCTCGTACGGACTTCCACCTTGGGTGCGGGTGGCCGGGACCCGCCGTGGCAAAGTGTCGGCCGGATGGTGCAGAGTTGCTGCGAGCACAACGGGGGGAGGCGTATGGCGGAGGGGCTGGCGCGGCGGCTCGGCACCGCCGACGCGGTGTTCGTCGGGTTGAGCGCCATGATCGGCGCGGGGATCTTCGCGGCCTTCGCCCCGGCCGCCGGGGCGGCGGGGGCGTGGCTGCCCGCCTCGCTGGCGCTGGCCGCCGTCGTGGCCTACTGCAACGCCACCTCCTCAGCCCGGCTGGCGGCCCGCTATCCCGAGTCCGGCGGCACCTACGTGTACGGCAGGCGGCGACTGGGCCCGTTCTGGGGCTACCTCGCGGGGTGGGGGTTCACCGTCGGCAAGACGGCGTCCTGCGCCGCGATGGCGCTGACCTTCGGCGCCTACGTGGCCCCCGACCTGGCCAGGCCGCTCGCCATCGCCGCCGTGGTGGCGCTGACCGCGCTCAACCTCTTCGGCGTGCAGCGCTCGGCCACGGCCGCCCGCGTCATGGTGGCGCTCGTCCTCGTGGTCCTCGCCACCGTCGTGGGCGCCGCCTTCCTGAGCCACCCGCCCACCAGCGGCGACACCAGCACCGTCGCGTCGGACCAGGCTGATCGGCCGATGCCGTCCGATGGGGCCGGTGAGACACTGCCGCCGAACGCCAAGATCATCGACAAAGAGCAGGTCATCCAGCTTTCCGACCTCGCAGGTCTCCCCGACGGCCCGACCCGGTCCTTCGTCCAGGCCCTGACGGCTGAGGTCGCCGACCCCGGACTCTGGGGGGTTCTGCAGGGGGCCGGGCTGCTGTTCTTTGCCTTCGCCGGTTACGCCAGGATCGCCACCATGGGGGAGGAGGTCCGCGACCCCGGCCGCACCATCCCGCACGCCATCCAGCTCGCGCTCGGCATCACGCTGGTGGTCTACGCGCTGGTGGCGGCGGCCGCGCTGACCGAGCTGGGGCCGTGGGCGCTGGCGAACTCCGCCGCGCCGCTCGCCGACGTGGTGGACGCGGCGGGCGCGGCCTGGCTACGGCCGGTCGTCGGCGCCGGGGCGGCCGTGGCCGCGCTCGGCGCGCTGCTCGCCCTGCTCCTGGGCGTCTCACGCACCGTCCTCGCCATGGCACGCGAACGCGACCTCCCAGCCGTCCTCGCCGTCCTGTCCCCAGTCCGCCCCGCGCTCGGTGGTCCCCCCGCTTCCGGCCGGCCGGAGGACGCCTCGGGCGGTTCCGGCGATTCAGCCCGTGCCCAGAACGTGTCGGGAGGGTCTTCCGCTGTAGGCGGGGGTGCTGTGCAGGTGCCGCGGCGGGCTGAGCTGGTGGTGAGTGTGGCGGTGATCGGGTTGTTGCTGGTGGCCGATCTGCGAGGGGCGATCGGGTTCTCGTCGTTCGGGGTGCTCGTCTACTACGCGATCGCCAACGCCAGCGCGCTGACGCTCGCTCGCGACGAGGGCGCGCCTCCCAAGGTCGTCTCGGGGCTGGGCCTGCTGCTCTGTCTGGGCCTCGCCGCCACCCTCCCGGGGCAGTCGGTGCTCGCCGGGCTGGCCGTCTTCGCCGTCGGGGCCGTCGTCTGGGCGGTGCGGCATCGGCCTTGGAACGGACGGGCCGGAGGGTTACCCTGAGGGCTCCCTTCGATGGCTCGGGCGTGCCGCTGAAAGCGCCCTCCACATGACGACCTCCGCGGAGGAGATCCGCCCGCGCGCATGAGCGGGGTCAGGGTCCGTACGAGAAAAGATCTGAGGTCTGTACGGCGCCACCGCCCGCCGCGCTGTCTCGGCCATCTGACCGTGGCGCCGCTGTGGCCGCTGCACGGCGTCAACCTGGGCACCCTGCTGCGCACCTGTGACGCGGTCGGAGCCTGTATGGCCGTGCCCCGCCTGCCGTGGGTGCCCGAGGCACTGGACAAGGGCAACACACTGCGCGCCGGGGCGTGCGTGCACTGGGTGCGGCCGCTGCGGTGGCTCGGGGAGCGGCGGGCGGCCGGTGACCGGGTGGTGGGGGTGGAGCTGGCCGAGGAGGCGATCAGGCTGGCCGACCTGCCGATGGCCAGGCAGCCGACGATCGTGGTGCTCGGCAACGAGGCGGCCGGGATCCCCGCCGAGGCGGTCGATCTGCTCGATGCCGTGGTCGAGATCCCCATGATCGGTACGGGGCACAGCCTGAACGTGGCGGTCGCCGGGTCGCTCGTGCTCTACAAATTGGCTGGGTTCGTCTGATGACGGGCGTTACGATGGGGGCATGACGGCGCATCAGGTGATGATGGCCCCCTAGCGGGGCTCACCGGCGACGTTCTGTTGAGGCCCTGCGACCGGGGCCTCTCGTCGTGTCCGGGGCCCTTTGGAGGCATCCGATGTACATCACGACGACCATCCCGTACGTGAACGCCCGTCCGCATCTGGGGTTCGCGCTGGAGATCGTGCAAGGGGACGTGCTCGCCCGGCATCATCGGCGGCGCGGCGAGCCGGTGCGCTTCCAGACGGGCACCGACGACAATTCGCTGAAGAACGTGCTGGCCGCCGAGGCCGAAGGCGTGCCGGTGCGTGAGCTCGTGGATCGCAACGCCGCCGCGTTCGAGGGGCTGCGCGAGCCGCTGGACCTGTCGTTCGACGCGTTCGTCCGGACGAGCGCCCATCCGGGGCACCGCGCCGGGGTGGAACGGATCTGGCAGGCGATCGGGCACGACCTGTACCGGCGGCACTACGAGGGGCTCTACTGCGTCGGCTGCGAGCAGTTCTACCCGGAGGGTCCGTGCCCGGAAGGTCACCGGACGCCGTTGCAGCGGGTGTCGGAGGAGAACTGGTTCTTCCGGCTGTCGCGTTATCAGGGGCCGCTGCTGGAGCTGATCCGCAGCGGCCGGCTGACGATCGAGCCCGCCGCCCGCAGGAACGAGGTGCTGGCGTTCATCGAGGCGGGCCTGGACGACATCAGCATCTCGCGCTCCGCGGCCCGTTCGCGCGGCTGGGGAATCCCGGTGCCCGGCGATCCGAGCCAGGTGATCTACGTGTGGTGGGACGCGCTGGCCAACTACATCACCGCGCTGGACGGCGACGGGTACGAACGCTGGTGGGTACGGGAGCCGCGCAAGATCCACCTGATGGGCAAAGGCGTGATCCGCTTCCACGCGGTGACGTGGCCGGCGATGCTGCTCTCGGCGGGTCTGCCGCTGCCCACCGGGATCTTCGTGCACGACTACCTGACGGCGGCCGGGCACAAGATCAGCAAGTCGTCCGGGGCGGTCGTCGATCCCGTGGCGCTCGTGCGCGCCTATGGCGTGGACGCGGTGCGGTGGTGGCTGCTGCGTGAGGTGCCGCGCGTGGGCGACGCCGACTTCACCGAGGAGCGGCTGATCGCCAGGGCCGACGAGGACCTCGCCAACGGCGTCGGCAACCTGGTAAACCGGGTCGTCACCATGGTCCACCGCTTTCACGGCGGGCTGGTGCCGGACGTGCCTCCCGAGCGGATCGACGCTTGTGAGCGGGCGCCGGAGCTGGTGCACGAGGCGCTGGCGGCCTTCGACTTCCGCCGGGCGGCCGGCGCCGTCTGGGCCATCGTCGAGGAGGCGAACAAGTACGTCGAAACGGCGCAGCCTTGGCGCCAGTCGCCGGCCGACAGGGAGGTCTCCCTGGCGACTCTGGTGCACGCCTGCGGGGCGCTGGCCGTACAACTTGCGCCTTTCCTGCCCACTGCGGCGGCTCGTGTGGCGGCGGCAGTGGGGGACACGGTGGGGGAGGCAGCGGGGGGCGCGGTGGGGGAGGTGCGGTTGCCGCGGCCGGAGCCGTTGTTCGCGCGGCTCGGGGGATGAGCCGGTCGGTCTGACGAGTGGCAGTAACGATTTGGAGTATTTGCCGTTGGTTTGGCGGTGTTTGGTATGGGCCGTTTTCGGATCGTCATCGCCGGCCCGACGGCTCGGCCAGGGGCCACTTTCGTGGCCCCTGGCGCGCCGTCGGATCGCGCTCAGCCGCGCCCTCGCCGGGGTGGGAGCTGTTTTGCCTCTGCCTGGGACGTGCGCCTCAGCGGGACAGGGCCAACTGCCGCTACGATCACATTCACGACGACGTGTTGGCCGCACTGCGCGACTCGGTGTGTCCGATGAGCAGATCGAGCAGATGCTGGTGTCCGACCCTCGACGCGACCTCTCGTAAAGTGTGGGGAAGGACAGCACAAACGCGGGTAGGTGGAGCTGGGTGAGTTCAGATCAAGCCTTGTCGATCAGTCTCGGGCTTCAGGGCCCGTGCGTCATCGCAAGGCTGACGGGAGACTTCGACTTCGGATCCGCGGCCGAGGTTCGCGATCGTGTCACCAAGGCTCTCGACCTGACCCAGCCACCATTGCTCGTCATCGACATGCAGGCTGTCGCCGTCTGCGACTCCTCAGGGCTGTCCGTGCTGGTCTACCTGCACAAAGCGGTCACCGCGTCCGGCGGGCGGCTGCTGCTGTCCGGGCTCAACGGCAGGTGCAAGCACCTGTTCGCGATCACCGCGCTCGACAAGTTCTTCGACATCCGGACCACGGCCGAGCTCGCCATCGCCGAGCTCAACGAGGCAGGGGACTCACCGCCCTTCGCCGAGTGATGCCCGTTCGCGGCACACTCGCGCTCCCCGAGACGATCAGCCGAGGCACAGCGGTCCACTGCTCGGCCGGTTCGGCCGGACATTAGGCGTATGTCTGACTTTTGTCGGTAATCATTGACCCTGTCGCTTTCCTGGCGGTTAATCGGAAAGCGGGAGGCCGTTTTCATCAGGGGGAAGCGGCTGGTTTCGTTGCTATGGGGGCAACATGATCAGGAAGTGCGCCGGCGCGCTCTTACTCGCGACAGCGGTCACCGTCACCCTCGCACCACCTCCGGCGGGTGCCGCCACCGGGCAACTGGCCGCTGCTCCGGCGGCGACCAGCGTCTCGGCCACCGCTGACAGAGCCACGGTCACCGCGCCCAAGCTGATCAAATACACCATCTACTTCGGCCGTTGCAAGGACACCTGTCGCATCAAGGTGCGAATCACCAATAAGTCCCGGACAACCGTCTATTCGGTGAATGTGAACGCACGCCTGAAGATCAACGGCCGCAAGGCCGGATCGTGTTACGACTACATCGGCAAGATTCGCCCCAAGCGCGTCCGCTGGGGAGGCTGCACGGTCAAAACCCGCACGCTGTCCACCCTGTGGAACCGGTGGCTCGATGGCGAGATCCGCTTCGACAAGAAGGCGAACACCGTCGTGCGCTACGAGTACTACAGATGAGCCGTCGCTGAAGGGCCGGCACCATCAGGGTGCCGACCATCAGGCGCGTTGACGGCGTCCGCCGTCCAACCCGTCAGGCGTATCCGGTGTCGGTCGTCAGGAGGTCACCATCAGGGCGAGACCGATGAGAACCACGATGGGCACCAGCCAGACGACGGCCTCGGCAGCGAACTCCTTGTACATTGCGTAGATCTCCCTTGGAACGCCCGAGCTGGGGCGGCGTGAACGTCACTGCGCAGCATAGCCGCCCTTGCCCGATGCCTCGCTTCCACCGCCGGCCCGGTAGCCGCGAGAACGGGCGGCGGTGGTCAGGCCCGGTGCCGGCTGATGCGCTTGTTGACACTGGCCAGGGAGTCGTCCGCCATGAGAAGGGGCAGCCCCGGCGCGTCGGCGTCGATGCGGCGCAGGATCTCGGGGTGCTCGCCGTGGTGGCGGGTCCACAGCCGGACCACTTCGGGCATGGCCGCGATCGCCTCATCCGACAGCAGGGCCTCCCGGGGCAGCCAGGCGGTGAGGAACTGCGAAGCCCTGGCCGGACTCCACCAGAGCGGACGGTCGCCGAGGAAGTCCACCAGCGCGTCGAACGCCTCCCGCGCCGCCGGCTCGTCCGGCAGGTCGTGGAAACGGGCCACGAGGTCGTCGCCCGCATGCCGTACAGGGTGGGGGACGGCGTGCGCGCGGGAGAGCGCGAGGGCGCGGACGGTGGGGAGGGTCGGCGCGACCTCCGCTCCCATGACGAGGTCGGTGAGCTCGAACGCGTCCAGGATGCGCCCCGCCACCACCCCCGCGTCGGTGGGCGCGAGATCGAGATCGTCGAGGAACTTGAGCTCCTCGACGACGGCGTCGACCGCCAGGCCGCCGTGGACCTGGTCGATGCCGACCACGAGGAGGTGCGGCTCCTTGCCGTTGCCGTAGCGGAAGGAGAGGGCGGCCAGGGTCTGCTCGCCGTAGCGGTCGGCCTTGCCGTACCAGGCTCCTTCGCAGGTCACCTGGCCCATGCGGGCCACCCAGCCGGGAAGTGAGCCGATGGCCTCGCGACCGGCCCGCAGGTGGGGCCCGAGGACGTCGTCGTCGTCCTCGCCCGGCGTGGCGGGCTCCTCGGGATTGACCGCGCCCGGAGTGGCGGGCTCCTCGGGATTGACCGCCGCCAGAGCGGCGAGGGCGAGCCGGGCCTCCGCTCCGCCGTCCCGCGCCAGCTGCTGCAGGAGCGTCTCGTCGGCCCGCGCCTCGGTGGTGAGCCGGGCGGCCCAGAGCTCTGTGCGCAGCGGGGAACGCCACCTGAGCAGGTCGCGGGCCTGACTGATGGTCGTGTCGAAAGCTGTGGTGCTCACCCTTCGACCGTATCGCCCCCGGCCTCGCCCCGGCGGTGTGGGCGTTGCGCTGCGAGCGGAGTTCTGGAGTCCCCGAACATCGCCGCTGAGCTGCACCGACCTGACTAATTGGCTAGCCACCTAATTGGTGATACCTTGACGGGATCTCCCCACGGAGGCTTCGACGACCATTTCACCAGCCGACGACCACAGAGCTCCATGCGAGCGTCAGCCAGAGGCGAGGCATGACCACTTCCCCACCGGACCGGCGGCCCAGCGCGGCAGGCGGCGGACGCCTGAGTTTCTCGATCTTCACCCTCGCCCGCGCCCACCGCGCGCACGCGGCCGGGATGCTGCGGGATCTGGGCCTTCACCCCGGCCAGGAGTTGCTGCTGATGCGGCTGTTCGACCGGGACGGCCAGACGCAGTCGGAGCTCCTGGACGCCGTCGGCCTCGACCACTCCACCGTCTCCAAGTCCCTGCGGCGCATGCAGGAGGCAGGCCTGCTCACCCGCGAACCGGCCGAACACGACCGGCGGGTGCAGCTCGTCCGGCTCACCGACCGAGGCCGCGCCATGCGCGAGCCCATCGAGGCCATGTGGTCCGCCCTTGAGGACATCTCCGTCCAGGGGCTGTCCGCCGACGAGATCGAGTCCTTCGTCGCTCTCGCCCAGGTGATCGAGAAGTCGATCGCGGACCGCTCCCGCGCGGCCGACTGACGACCGCGCCCCCGTAGCGGCTCCATCCTGTACGGCTTCCACCTACGGCGCAGGGCTGACCGAGCGGGTACGCGCGCTCGCCCTAACGGCGTCGACGCGTGTTCGACGTCGCGGGCCGGGGCGCGCTCCCTGACTCCGTCGACCCGCGCGGCGGCACCGACCGCATCGTCACCATCGCCGACTTCCGCGCCGAGCGGTTCGGCATCACCTTCGCGGCCTGCCCTCAGGAACGCTCGGCCGAGCCGGCCGCCGAGGGCGTCCTGATCATCACGGTGGCGGCCACATACCCCCTGGCGGAGGCGGCGGTGGCCCAGCGGGACCGGGCGCGGCGTGCCAGGAGGGCAGCGAGCTGTCCGCGTGCCGCCGGCCCGCAGCGACGTGGGACACGTACGCGGCAAGCTGGTCCTGACGGTCGGGGTGACATGGCGGCCCGCGCCGGCTGAAGTGCACAACACCGCCCTCGGGAAGGACTTCTACCGGGCACTTCATGCCAGCCAATTGTGTCCGTGAGGATACTCACCGTCGCGGCGCTCAGGCACAGAATGGGGGGTCTGCGCGGAGTCGCCTCAGACCGGGAGGCGCACCGCGCACGACGAAAGTGGTGCGGATGAGTGATGTCAGGGTCGCCCGCGAAGTGCTGAGTGCCTACGCGAAGTCAAAGGTCGCCAATCCCGTCAACCAGAGCGCCGACCAGCAGAAACTCCATCTCGCCGGGCAGCTCGAAAGGAAGATCGCGCTCGTCCGGCCCTCGGACGGCGTCTCCCGGACCCCGGGCGAGATGAAGACCTGGACGACCACTCCCGAGTACTGGTTCGCCGGTGGCGAGATTGTCGCCGGAGCCCTCGAACAGGACGCCGATCGGCCGCTGACGTGCATCCTGTTCGCCCACCTGTGCGTCTACGCGCTCAAGAGCACCGCGCCGACGTTCACCGTCCCCATCGAGGTCGTCGAGCTCAAGAAGGGCCACGACAACCACTACGTCCTCGTCGCCGGCCGGACCACCGGCGACATCAAGGGCAAGCTCGCCGACTGGAACGCCGACGCCTTCGTCATCGACCTCTGGGGCCACTGCCAGGACCTGGGTGACATGGTCACCCAACCCCCCGCGATCATCGTGAGCGACATGAAGGACTACGCCCGCAAGACCGTCGCCACGATCCCGGCCTGGGGCATCTAGCGCCGCAGACCAGCCGGCGCCGCCTCCGGCCGGGGTCCCCGAGCGGGGTGGCTCTTCACCATCCTGTACGAGATCGCCTCGGTGTTTCGTTTCACGCCCAGGGGGCCGCAGACGCCTGTGGCGGGAAACATCGCTCCAGCGCCGTCCTGCGGGCGGTCAGCGTTGTCTTGGCCGGGGTCCCGAGCCGGGTGCCCTAAACCGCCCTGGAAGTCCCCTCGGCGTCCGTCCCGCCGCCGAAGACAGGAGCCCGCCGCAGGCGTTCCGTGGGAACGCCTGCGGCGGTGCGTCCTCCGTGGGAACGCCTGCGGCGGTGTGTCCTTTGTGACGTGGCCTGCCGCGATACGTCCCCCGTAGGGAACGCCTGCGGTGGGCGGCATTCCTCGCGGTGCCTGCGGCGGAAGGTGCAGGGATGAGGGTTGGTCAGGGTTTGTCGCCGGTGAGGCCTGCCTTGCGGAGGGCTTCGGCCATGGCGCCCGATGGCTCCGCGCGCCGCTGACCTCCACCGCGCTGGCCCGTGTCACGCTTGCCGCCATCGCGCTGCCGCTGGCCGTCTCGCTGGGCACCGTCGCCACGGCCGCGCTGGCCGCCGCCGTCACGTTGGCCGCCGTCTCGCTGAGGGCCGTCGCCACGCCCCTGCTGGGCGCCGTCGCCGCGAGCGCGCTGGCCGCCCGCGCCGGTGCGGTCGCCGTCGCCTCGGCCGCCGCGTGGGCGGCGGCCTCCCTCGGCCGATCCGCCGGGCTGGGCGGTGTCGGCGCGAGGGCCGCCGGTGGTGGACTGGGCGGGGTCGTCGTCGAGGCGGAGGGTGAGGGAGATGCGCTTGCGGGGGATGTCGATGTCGAGGACCTTGACCCGGACGATGTCGCCCGACTTGGCCACGTCTCGCGGGTCCTTCACGTAGTTGTGGGACATGGCGGAGACGTGGACCAGGCCGTCCTGGTGCACGCCGACGTCGACGAACGCGCCGAAGGCCGCGACGTTGGTGACGACGCCCTCCAGGATCATCCCCTGCTTGAGATCCGAGAGCTTCTCGACGCCCTCCTTGAAAGTGGCGGTCTTGAAGGCGGGGCGCGGGTCGCGGCCGGGCTTCTCGAGCTCGCGCAGGATGTCGGTGACCGTCGGCAGGCCGAAGGTCTCGTCGGTGAACTCCTGCGGCTTGATGGAGCGCAGCGCCGCCGTGTTGCCGATCAGGGACTTGAGGTCGGTACGGACCGAGCCGAGGATGCGGCGGACCACCGGGTAGGCCTCGGGGTGGACGCTGGAGGAGTCCAGGGGGTCGTCGGCGCCGGGGATCCGCAGGAAGCCGGCGCACTGCTCGAAGGCCTTGGGCCCGAGGCGGGCGACGTCCTTGAGCGCCTTGCGGGCCTTGAACGGGCCGTTGGCGTCACGGTGGCGGACGATGCTCTCGGCCAGGGTGGAGCCGATGCCCGACACGCGGGTCAGCAGCGGGGCCGAGGCGGTGTTGACGTCGACGCCCACGGCGTTGACGCAGTCTTCGACCACGGCGTCGAGGGAGCGGGAGAGCCGGGACTCGGCGAGGTCGTGCTGGTACTGGCCGACGCCGATGGACTTGGGGTCGATCTTGACCAGCTCGGCCAGCGGGTCCTGGAGCCTGCGGGCGATGGAGACCGCGCCGCGCAGCGACACGTCGAGCTCGGGCAGCTCCTGGGAGGCGTAGGCGGAGGCGGAGTAAACCGACGCGCCGGCCTCGGACACCACGATCTTGGTGATGGTCGGCATGTGCGTGACGAGTTCGCCGGCCAGCTTGTCGGTCTCGCGGGAGGCGGTGCCGTTGCCGATGGCGATCAGCTCGACGCCGTGCTTCTGGGCCAGCGCGCCCAGCACCGCCAGCGACTGGTCCCACTGCCGCTTGGGCTCGTGGGGGTAGATGGTGGCGGTGTCGACGACCTTGCCGGTGGCGTCGACCACGGCGACCTTGACGCCGGTGCGCAGCCCCGGGTCGAGGCCCATGGTGGTGCGGCTGCCCGCGGGGGCGGCCAGGAGCAGGTCGCGCAGGTTGGCCGCGAAGACCCGCACGGCCTCGTCCTCGGCTGCCTGCCACAGGCGCATCCGCAGGTCGATGCCGAGGTGCACGAGGATGCGGGTGCGCCAGGCCCAGCGGACCGTCTCGGTCAGCCACTTGTCGGCGGGGCGGCCCTGGTCGGAGACGCCGAAGCGGGAGGCGATGCGCAGCTCGTAATCGGGGCTGTCGTCCGGCTCCAGCGTGACGGTGAGGATCTCCTCCTTCTCGCCCCGGAACATGGCCAGGATGCGGTGGGAGGGCAGCTTGGTGAACGGCTCGGCGAACTCGAAGTAGTCGGAGAACTTCGCCCCCGCCTCCTCCTTGCCCTCGCGGACCTTGGCGGCCAGGCGGCCGTGGGTCCACAGCCGCTCGCGCAGGCCGCCGATGAGGTCGGCGTCCTCGGCGAACCGCTCGATCAGGATGGCCCTGGCCCCCTCCAGCGCGGCCCCCGCGTCCGCGACGCCTTCGGTGACGAAGGACTCGGCGACTTCGGCGGGGTCGAGCGAGGGGTCGCCGAGCAGCTTGTCGGCCAGCGGCTCCAGGCCCAGCTCGCGGGCGATCTGCGCCTTGGTGCGCCGCTTGGGCTTGAAGGGCAGATAGATGTCCTCAAGGCGGGCCTTGGTCTCGGCCGCCATGATCTGCGCGCGCAGCTCGTCGTCGAGCTTGCCCTGCGACTCGATCGACTCCAGGATCGCGGTGCGGCGCTCTTCGAGCTCGCGGAGGTAGCGCAGCCGCTCTTCGAGGGTGCGCAGCTGGGCGTCGTCGAGGGCGCCGGTGGCCTCCTTGCGGTATCGCGCGATGAACGGCACCGTGGCGCCGCCGTCGAGCAGGTCGACCGCGGCTCGCACCTGCCCCTCGCGCGCCCCGAGCTCTTCGGCGATCCGCTGGTGAATAGAGAGCACTTGCCTGCCTTTCGATGGTCCCGCCGGTCAATTGTGCAGGACGACGCCGTCTTTCATGACCAGAGTCCGCGCAGGGTGAACCATCAAGGCCTCGGCGGGAGCGCTCGCCGGCACCGGCACGTGGGTCATGCCTGCACCCTAGAGCGCGGCACCGACGATTCCCAGGACGCGCGGGTCAGGCACGCCTTCTGGCGAACATCTCCAGGTGCTGACAGTTGGGGCAGCGGTGGGCCTCGATCTCCCACTTGGGGCGGCCTGCCAGCTTGGCGCCGCCGAAGATCCCCCGCTCCAGCGCGCCCTCCACCCACCTGCCGAAACCCTTCGGGCTCTCGGCGTCCAGAATGAACCCGGCCTGCAAGCCGTCCTCGCCGCAGTACGTGCACCTCAAGTCGGTCATTGCCCGACGATAGCGACGCTTCTAGATCTCGCCCAGATGCGCGACGTTCGCCTGATCCACGGAGTCGGTGCTCGGCAGGCCGGCCAGCCACGCGTCGAGGATCTCCTCCAGCATCACGGCGGAGGTGAGCCGGAGGCTGATCGCCAGCACGTTGGCGTCGTTCCACTTGCGGGCGCCGTCGGCGGTGTAGGCGTCGACGCAGAGGGCGGCGCGCACGCCGGGCACCTTGTTGGCGGCGATGGAGGCGCCGGTGCCGGTCCAGCAGCACACCACCGCCTGGTCGGCGCGCCCCTCGCTGACGTCGCGGGCCGCCGACTCCGAGGCCCACGCCCAGTCGTCGCGCTCCTCGGCGCTGAGCGCGCCGTGCGGGACGACCTCGTGGCCGCGCTCGCGCAGCGCCGTCACGACCTGCTCGGCCACCCCGTCCAGGCTGTCGGCCGCCACTGAGATCCGCATGGCTCCAGATGTACCAGAGCACGGTGGCGGGTGTGGGAATCGACTCCCGAGAGAGCAGCGAAGGCAACCGATTAAGTAGCGTAATGCGGTCTTATGTGCTTGGTTGTGTCGCCATATGAGCAGCATCGAAGTGGAAGACGTTCCAGCGCTGGCGCGAGGATGCGCGGTGCTCGGCACCGGCGGCGGGGGAGACGTGCGCACCGGCGCGCTGGCGGCCGTGCGGGCGATCCAGACGTACGGCGAGGTGCCGCTCGTCCGGCTGGCCGACCTGCCCGAGGACGCCCTGGTCATGCCGCTGTCAGGGATCGGCGCGCCGACGGTGGGCCACGAGATGATCTACAGCGAGGACGAGCCCAGGCGCGTCGCCGAGGAGGTCGAACGGATCTTCGGCAGGCCGCCCGCCGCCGTCATGTCGTCGGAGATCGGCGGCTCGAACGGCGTGGCGCCGGTGGCCTGGGCGGCCCAGCTCGGCCTGCCGCTGCTCGACGCCGACGGCATGGGACGGGCGTTCCCCGAGGTTCAGATGGTCTCCATGTACGTCGCGGGGCTGCCCGCCGACCTCGTCATCATGTCCGACATCGTGGGCAACGTCGTGACGATCCGTCCCATCGACGGGCTGTGGTCGGAGCGGCTGGCGCGGGCGGTGTGCGTGGCGGCCGGCTCGCACGCGCTGATGGCCGACTACGTCATCACCGCCGCGCGGGCACGCGGCGCGGTCATCGAGGGTACGGTCACCCGCGCGCTGGAGGTCGGCCGGTCCACCGAGGGCGCGGCCGAGCCGCTGCCGGCCCTCCAGCGTGAGCTCGGGGCGGCCAGGCTGATCACCGGCAAGCTGACCGACGTGGAGCGGCGCACCACCGGCGGCTTCGTCAGGGGCACGGCCACGATCGAGGGCACCGGCGACGACCGCGGCCGCACGCTCCGGCTGGAGCTGCAGAACGAGAACCTCGTCGCCGTCGAGGACGGCGAGGTCCGGGCCATGGTGCCGGACCTCATCACGGTGGTCGACACCGAGACGGCCGCCGCGATCCAGACCGAGAGCCTGCGGTACGGCCAGCGCGTGGCGGTGCTCGCCTGGCCGTGCGACCCGCTCTGGCGCACGCCCAAGGGCCTGGAGACGGCCGGGCCGCGGGCGTTCGGCTACGACCTGGAGTACGTGCCCATCGAGGCGCCGGTCAAGGAGGAGTCGCGTGGCTGAGGGCGATCTGCGCGTCGGCATCGACGTCGGGGGCACGAACACCGACGCGGTGGTGCTGGACGCGTCCGAGCGGGTGATCGCCAAGGCCAAGCGGCCGACGACTCCGGACGTCACCGGCGGGTTGCGGGCGGCTCTGGACGCCGTCCTGGCCGAGCTCGCGCCGTACGGGACAGAGCGTGGAACGGCGGCGTGGAGCCGCGTCACCCGCGTCATGCTGGGCACCACGCACGCCACCAACGCGATCCTGGAGCGCAGGAACCTCGGCCGGGTGGCGGTGCTGCGGCTCGGCGCGCCCGCGACCACCGCCGTGCCGCCGCTCTCCGACTGGCCCGCCGACCTGCGTGAGGTCGTCTCCGCGGGCGAGGCCATCGTGCCCGGCGGGCATTACGTGGACGGCCGGGAGATCGGCGCGCTCGACCTGGACGCGGTCCGCCGCTTCCTGGACGGGGTGCGGGCCGACGCGGTCGCGGTCACGAGCGTGTTCAGCCCGGCCAACGACGAGCACGAGCGGGTGATCGAGGAGCTGGTCAGGCGGGAGTACGGGCTGCCCGTCTCGATGAGCCACGAGATCGGCTCGCTCGGCCTGCTGGAACGCGAGAACGCGACCGTGCTCAACGCCGCCCTGTACACCGTCGCCGGGCACGTCACGCGAGCGCTGACGGGCGCACTGGCCGAGCGCGGGCTGTCGGCCAGGCCGTACCTCGCCCAGAACGACGGCACGCTGATGACGGTGGAGCACGCCGCGCGGTTGCCGGTGTCGACCATCGGCTCCGGCCCGGCGAACTCGCTGCGCGGGGCCGCGCTCCTGTCGGGGGTCCAGGACGCGATCGTCGCCGACGTGGGCGGTACCTCGACGGACCTCGGTGTGCTGGTGGGCGGGTTCCCCCGGGAGTCGGCGGCGGCGGTGGAGATCGGCGGCGTGCTGACGAATTTCCGCATGCCGGACATCCTGGCCATCGCGCTGGGCGGCGGGAGCGTGGTGCGGGAGGGAGCCGTCGGGCCGGACTCGGTCGGGTACCGGATCGCCGAGGAGGCGCTGGTGTTCGGCGGCGGCACCGCGACGCTCACGGACGCGGCCGTGGCGGGCGGGCGCCTGCCCCGAGGCGTCTCGGACTGGCACGAGCGACTGGAGGCGGCGCTGTCGGCGCTGGCGGCGCGAGGGACGGCGGGACGGGCTTCGGCGGGACGGGCGTCGGGGGGACGGGCGGCGGTGGGCGACATGTCGGAAGATATTCGCGACACTCTGCAAAGGGCGCTGGCCGTCGCCGACGAGCTGGCGCTGGACGCGGTGGACCGCATGACCCTCGGCCGGGCCGACCGTCCCCTGGTGGCGGTGGGTGGCGGGGCGTTCCTGCTGCCGGAGCGGATCCCCGGGGTGAGTCAGGTCATCCGCCCGGAGCACGCGTCGGTGGCCAACGCCGTCGGCGCCGCCATCGCGCTGGCGAGCGGCAGAGTCGATACGATCATGCCTGCAGGTGAAAGCCGGTCAAAAGCGATCGAAAGGGTCAAGGAGGAGGCTGCGGCGCGGGCCGTCGCGGCAGGCGCGGATCCGGCCGGCGTCCAGATCGTCGATCTCCTCGAGGTGCCGTTGAGCTACCTGTCGGAACCCGCCGTACGGGTGCACGTCAAAGCCGCCGGACCCCTCACCCGGTGACAGATCGAAAGGACTCCCCCCACATGCGCTGGCACAAGCGTCTGCTCCTCTCCGGGCTCGCCGGCGCCGTGGCCATGGCCGCGTCCGCGTGCGCGGGCGGCCAGGTACGCGGCGCCGCGTCACCCGCGCCGAGCACCGGCGAGACGGCGGCGACCCAGCCTGCCCCCCAGCCGGCCGCGTCCAACGACGACACCTTCGTCTACGCCCCCAACCTCGACGTGGTGACCGACTGGGACCCCGCGACCTCGTACTCCAACGAGATCGTCGCGATGTCCAACATCTACGAGGGGCTGACCCGCTACAACTCCGAGACCAGGAAGCCCGAGCCGCGCCTGGCCACCGAGTGGAGCTCGGCGGCCGAGGGCAAGGAGTGGACGTTCAAGCTGCGTCAGGGCGTGAAGTTCCACACCGGCGCCCCGCTCGACGCCGAGGCGGCCAAGAAGGCCATCGAGCGCACGATCAAGCAGAACTCGGGCGCGGCCTACATCTGGGGCGCGGTCGACACGATCGAGGCCCCTGACGCCTCGACGCTGAAGTTCACGCTCAAGTACGCCACGCCGCTCGACGTGGTCGCCTCCTCCGGCTACGCCGCCTATATCTACGACACCGAGGCCGTGGACCAGGTCAAGGACGGCAAGACCGACGCCGGCACGGGACCGTACACGATCGACAGCTGGCAGAAGGGCAAGGAGACCGAGCTCACGCTGAAGGCGTTCGAGGACTACTGGGGCGGCTGGAAGCCCGACCAGTACAAGAAGGTCGCCTTCCGGGTCACGCCGGAGATCACCACCGCCTGGCAGCTGCTGAAGCAGGGCGAGGTCAACTTCGTGCAGCGGCTCAACCCGCAGCTGTTCGAGCAGGCGAGCGACACCGAGGGCGTGCAGGTGACGCGGACGCCGTCGTTCCAGAACCTGCTGGTGCTGTTCAACACCGCCGGCGGCGCCACCAAGGACGTGCGGGTACGGCAGGCGCTGCAGCTCGCGATCGACTACGACGGCCTCCTCGCGGCGCTGAAGGGCTCGGGCGTGAAGGCCAGCGGGCTGGTGCCCGAGGGCCTGGTCGGTCACGTGGCCAACCTGGAGGCCAAGCAGGACCTGAACAGGGCGCAGGAGCTGCTGGCGTCGGCGGGCTACGGCGCCGACAACGAGGAGCTCAAGCTCACCCTGACCTACGCCCAGGGCGACGAGGATCAGAAGCTGCTGGTCACCCTGCTCACCTCGGCGCTGCAGAGGCTGAACGTGACCCTGCAGGCCAAGCCGATGACCTGGAACGCCCAGTGGGACCAGGGCAAGGGGAAGGGCCAGGACATCTTCGTCATGTACTGGTATCCGGACTATCCCGACGCGTACTCGTGGTTCCTGAACGTCTTCAGGAGCAAGGACAAGCCGGAGCTCAACCTCTCGTACCTGAAGAACGCCGAGATCGACGCGGCCATCGACGAGCTGCCCAAGCTGACGGCCACCGACCTGTTCGCGGCGGAGACCTCGTACGAGAACCTGACGAAGAAGATCATGCAGGAGCAGGCCGCCGTCGCAGTCCCGTACGTGCAGACCTACCAGCGCGCGCTGACGGCGGACGTGCAGGGGTACGCCGACAACCCGGCCTATCCGAACGTGGTCTTCTTCTACGACCTCAAGCGCGCGAGCTGAGGCCTGTGTGCTGCGCTACCTGATCCGCCGGCTCGGCCAGGCGCTCCTGGTCGTGGCCGGCGTGGTCATGCTCACCTTCGTCGTCATGCGGCTGGTGCCGGGCGATCCGGCGGTGGCCTTCGCCGGCCCCAAGGCCACGCCCGAGCAGCTCGCCGCCGCGCGGGAGCGGTTCGGGCTGGACGATCCGCTGTGGGCGCAGCTCTGGAACTACGTCAGGGACCTCGTGACGGGAGACTGGGGCACCAGCCTGCACACCCGGCAGCCGGTACGTGATGATCTGCTCCTGGCGTTCCCCGCGAGCCTGGAGCTGGTGGGGGCGGCGCTGCTGTTCGCGATCGTGGTCGGCATTCCGGTGGGGGTGCTCGCCGCCCGCTTTAAGACGAAATTTCCGGATTTAGGGGTACGGGTCACCAGCATGCTGGCCGTCTCCGTCCCCGTGTTCTGGCTGGCCCTGGCGCTGCAGACGGTCTTCGCCAGCAACCTCGGCTGGTTCCCCGTCGCGGGAGAGTACGACTCCTCGCTCGACACCACGAGCCCGCTGACCCTCTGGACCAACATCACCATCGTCGACGCGCTCATCACCGGCAACTGGCCCATCTTCACCAGCACCCTGCGGCACCTGGTGCTGCCCGCGCTGGTGGTGGCCGCCTACCCGACGGGGGTGATCGCCCAGATGACCCGCGCCATGCTCATCGAGGAGGCCGGCCAGGACCACGCCCGGCTCGAACGCGCGCTCGGCTTCGGTGAGACGTCCATCCTGACCAGGTTCGCGCTGCGGCCCGCGCTCAACCCGGTGCTGTCGCTGATCGCCCTGGTCTTCGCCTACTCGATCGTCAACGGCTTCCTGGTCGAGGCCGTCTTCAACTGGCCGGGCCTGGGCCGCTACGCCGCCTCCGCCATCTCCTCGCTCGACACCCCGGCCATCGCGGGGGTGACCCTGCTGGTCGCGGTGGTCTACGTGCTGGCGAACCTCGTCGTGGACCTCCTTCAAGGCCTGATCGACCCGAGGGTCAGGGCCGGATGACAGCCCGGATGGCAGCATGGTGACAGGACTCCCCGAGGCGCGGCTGCGCCGTACCCTCCCCAGGATCACCGACCGGTTCGCCGCCACCGGCGCGGTGCTCATCGTGGTCATCGCGGCGGCCGCGCTGCTCGCGCCCTGGCTCGCGCCGTACCCGGCGGACGAGGTGGATCCGGTCAACGCCCTGCTGGCGCCGAGCGCCGAGCACTGGTTCGGCACCGACCAGGTCGGCCGCGACGTGCTCACCAGAGTGCTGTACGGCGGCCGTACGTCGCTGTTCATCGCCGTGTCCGTGCTGGCGGTGTCGGCGGCCGTGGGCGTCACGCTCGGCCTGGTCGCCGGGTACGCCGGCGGCTGGGTGCGTGACGTGATCATGCGGGTGACGGACGTCTTCCTGGCCTTTCCCGCGCTGCTGCTGTCGCTGATGCTGGCCATGGTGCTGCAGCCGAACGTCACGACAGTGATCGTGGCCATCGCGGTGACCTGGTGGCCGTGGTACGCGCGGCTGTCGGCGTCGGTGGCCGCCTCCGTCGCCACCCGCCCGTACGTGGACGCGGCCCGCTGCCTCGGCGTGCCCGCGCCGGTGATCATCGTCCGGCACGTCCTGCCGAACTCGATCACGCCCGTCCTGGTCCAGCTGTCGCTCGACGCCGGCGGGGTCATCCTCACCGCCGCCGCGCTGTCGTACCTGGGGCTGGGCGCGCAGGAGCCGACGGCGGAGTGGGGGCTGATGGTGGACCAGGGGCAGACGTTGTTCACCACCAACTGGTGGGTCGTCACCTTCCCCGGGCTGGCGATCCTGGTGACGGCCTTCGCGTTCAACGTGCTGGGGGAGGGGCTGCGCAACGCGCTGGATCCCCGGAGGGTCATCAGGTGATCGAGGTCAGGGACCTTCAGGTGCGGTACGGGACGCGGGTCGTCGCCCGGGTGCCGGAGCTGGACGTGGGCGCGGGGGAGTGCGTGGCCATCGTGGGGGAGAGCGGATCGGGCAAGTCGACGACGCTGCTGTCCCTGCTCGGGCTCACGGAGGGTGCCGAAATTTCGGGATATATCCGGGTGTGTGGGGTTGAGGTGCTGCAGGCCTCCGCCCGGCGGCTCCGCGAGATCAGAGGCGCACGCGTGGCCCTGGTCATGCAGTCCCCGCAGGCGGCCCTCAGCCCCACCACCCGCCTCGGCACCCTGATGCGCCGCGCCCTCAAGCTGCACGGCATCGCCGGCCCGCCCGTCGGCGGCACCCGCGACGGTGACCCTGGGGCGGCCGGGTCTGGGAAAGACGGGCTGGAGCGGGTCATGGTCGAGGCCGTCGAGGCGGTCATGCTCGATCCGGAGATCCTGCGCCGCTACCCGCACGAGATCTCCGGCGGTCAGGCGCAGCGGTTCGCCATCGCGCTGGCCATCGCGCTGGGCGCCGAGGTGATCCTGGCCGACGAGCCCACCAGCGCCCTGGACGTGACCGTGCAGGCGGAGGTCGTCGGGGTGCTGCGGAGGCTGCGGGAGGAGCGGGGCCTGGCGCTGCTGCTCGTCTCCCACGATCTGGCCCTGGTGTCCACGATCGCCGACCGGGTGCTGGTCATGAAGGACGGCGAGGTCGTCGAGAGCGGCCCCGCCGCCGAGGTGCTGGCCCGCCCCTCCCACCCCTACACCCGCGAACTCCTGGAGGCCCTCCCATGAAGACGCGGCGGAAAGGAGCCCTGGCGTGAGGACGTCGGTGCGGACGTCGCTCCGGGCGGAGCTGGTGACGCTCGGTTACGGCCGTACGCCTGTGGTGCACGACGTCACCCTGGACATCACCGAGGGCGGGGTCGGCCTGATCGGCGAGAGCGGGTCGGGCAAGACGACGCTGGCGCGCGCCTTCCTCGGCCTCCTCGCCCCCATGTCAGGAAATATCTGGTACGGCGAGCAAGACCTGAGAAAAGTGGAGATGCGGAAGTTCCGCAGTGACGTACAGCCGGTGTTCCAGGCCGAGGCCCTGGATCCCCGGATGCGCGTCGGCAGCTCCATCGCCGAGGCGCTGCCGCGCGGCGACCGGCACCGCGTCCCCGGCCTGCTCGAACAGGTCGGCCTCAGCCCCGACCTGGCCGCCCGCCGCCCGCACCAGCTCTCCGGCGGCCAGCGCCAGCGCGTGGTGATCGCCAGGGCGCTGGCCGTACGCCCGCGCCTGCTCATCCTCGACGAGCCCACCAGCGCCCTGGACGTGACGGTGCAGGCCAAGATCCTCGACCTGCTGGCGGGGCTCGACACCGAACGCCTGCTCATCACCCACAACCTGGCGATCGTGGCACGGCTGTGCAGGACCTCCCACGTGCTGTTCGCGGGCCGCGTGGTCGAGTCCGGAGGCACGGCCGACCTTCTCGCCCGACCCGCCCATCCCTACACGCTGGCGCTGCGCGAGGCCGTACCGAAGCTGGGGGGAGAGCCGCCGGTGGCGAGAGGGCGGGCCGAGACGCGGCCGGCTGAGACGGGCTGCCCGTTCCGCCTGCGCTGCCCGCTGGCCGTACCCGAGTGTGAGCGCGCTCCCGCGCTGCGTGAAGTGGCGGGGCGGCGGGTGGCCTGTCACCGGGCCGAGGACGTGCTGAGCGCCTGAGCGGGGGCCTGTCACCGGGCCGAAGCCGTGCTGAGCCCTTGAGGGGGCGTCACAGCGCCTTCAGCCCGGTGATCACCTCCAGGAGCACCGTGGCGTCGGGGGCCGGAGGCGGCGACTCCACCTGGACGAGCTGTTGCGTGTGGAGGTCGCCGACGAGCACCCGCACCACGCCGATGGGCAGGTTGAGCTCGGCCGCGACGTCCACCAGCCGGGTCGGCTTGGTGCACTTCTGCAGGATGATCAGATGCTCGGGACCGAGCCCGACCGGCGGGGTGAGCCCGCCGGAGGTGATGATCACCGCGATGAGGTCGATGGCCTCGCTCGCGGGGACGGTCCGGCCTCTGGTGAGTAAGTAGGCCGGGACGATGGGGCCGGCGTCCTCGTCCAGCCAGCGCTCGTCACTCACCTTGCACCACCCGCATGGGGCGTGCCGGCTGCCTGATGGGTTCCGCCGGCTCGGCCGGGGGATCTGTCACATGCTCTGCCGGGATCAGCACGATGGCGGTGGTCCCTCCATATGGTGAACCGCGCAACGTCACGCGGATGTCATGCCGGGCGGCCAGTCGGGAAACGACGAAAAGACCCAGCTGCTCGCTGTCGGCCAGGTCGAACTCGGGAGGACTGGCCAGCCGCCCGTTGAAGTCGGCAAGTTCCTCGGCGCTCATGCCGAGCCCGCGGTCCTCGACGTGGACGGCGAAGCCGCGGGCGGCCGCCTCCCCGCGCACCATGACCGTGGTGTGCGGGGGTGAGTAGACGGTGGCGTTCTCGATCAGCTCGGCGATCAGGTGGATCACGTCACCGACCACGGGCCCGTCCAGACGTTGCGCGGGCATCGGCTCGACGATGACCCGCTGGTAGTCCTCGACCTCGGCCGCCGCGCCCCGGACCACGTCCAGCAGCGGCACCGGCCGGCTCCAGCCGCGCCCCGGGGTGGCGCCCGACAGGATGATCAGGCCCTCGGCGTGGCGGCGCATGCGCGTCGTCAGGTGGTCCAGCCGGAACAGGTCTTCGAGCGCGTCCGGGTCGGTGGCCTTGTGCTGCATGTCCTCCAGCTGGATGCGCTGGCGGTGCAGCAGCGTCTGGCTGCGCCTGGCCAGGTTGCGGAAGACGTGGCCGACGCCGTCGCGCAGCTGCGCCTGGCCCACGGCCGCCTCCACCGCGGTCTGCTGGACGGTGGAGAAGGCCTGGCCCACGTCGCCGATCTCCACGGTGGTGCTGGCCACCGACAGCTCGGGCACCTCCACCGCTTCCCCGCTGCGGAGCTTAGCGACGACCTGCGGCAGCCGCTCCCTGGCCACGTCGAGCGCCGCCTCCCTGAGGGTGAGCAGCTCCTTGGACAGGCGGTTGCCCATCCGCAGCGTGAAGACGATCGACACGATAATCAGCAGGAGACAGGTGCCCGCGAGGATGAGCGCCCGGACGAGCACCGCGTCGGCCACCGGCTCGGACCGGGCCGAGAGCGTCATGCTCGCCTTGAGCTGCGCCTCCGCGAACGACTTGGACAGCGCCTCGGTCGTGGCGAGCCAGCCGCGCGGCGCGCCGCCGGCGATGATCTGGTCCTCCATCAGCCGCAGCCGCTGATAGGCGGGCGAGGTGATGATCGCGACCTGGATCTCGCGCAGGGCGGGGTCGAGCTCGCCCAGCGCGTGGTCGATGAGGAAGCGCCGGTTGCCCACGAGCTGGGTGAAGAGCCTGCGCTCGGCCGCCGTGGTGGGGCCGATCGCGATGGCCTGCTCCCTGGTCAGCAGCTCCTCGGCGTAGCCGAGGTCGATGACCAGGCGGGACTGCTCGTAGATTGGGATGTCGTCGATGAAGCCGACCCGCCGGTGCAGCCCGAAGAGCGCGTCGATGGCCGCGTTGTAGGCCTCGACCGTGTGCAGCCGATCGGACAGGCCCGCGTCGATCTCCCCTCTGACCGAGTCGAGCCTGCTCAACTGCGTGTGAACCACGTCAACCTGCGTGCGGATCGCCTCCGACGTGTCCCGGGACCGGCCCGAGAGCTTCTTGAATTCCTCTCTCGCCCTGTCACTGCGAGCACGCTGCTGGGAGATGGCCGACCTGTCGTCGGCCGTCTTTCCGGCATGCAGGAACTTCACCGAGGCGAGGCGTTCACGCTGCAACTCGCTGCCGAGCTTGTGCGCGGGATGACGCAGGTTGGTCCAGAGCGTGGTGTACTGCCGGAGCTCCAGACTCTCACCGGCCGTGACCGCGGTGATGACTCCCCACAGCACGACCATCGAAGCCAGCGGAACCAGCAGCAGGCCGATGATCTTTGTGCGGATCGTGCGGCTACGACCCATGACACCTCACTCCGGTCGGTCCCCTGCTGGCAACCCCGGACGGGACAAGCCAAGAGGATAGCAATCGGATCTCCGGAATGCCCAATTTTTCAGCGGCTTTGGACACGTAACCATGATCATGCAGTAGGTTTCGCAGGTAGATTCGGTCACTGAGGGAGATAGGTTGCGCCGTCGACTCGCAGCGGTCGCCGCGCTGGTGCTGCTGATCACGGCCTGCTCGGTCCCGCCCGAGGTGCGGCAGGCTCCGCCAGGAGATTCGGCGTTCGTCTACGTCAGGCACCTGGACATGATCACAGAGTGGGACCCGAGCCGGTCCTACTCCAACGAAGTCGTCGCGCTGCAGAACGTCTACGAGACGCTCACGCTGTGGAATCCGGTCACCAAGAGGGCCGGTCCGCGGCTGGCCACCTCGTGGCGGACCTCGCCCGACGGCCGCACCTGGACGTTCACCATCCGCCAGGGCGTGACCTTCCACACCGGCCGGCCGCTCGACGCGAGCGCGGTCAAGGCCTCGATCGAGCGCACCCGGCAGGCCAAGACCGGCGCCTCCTACATCTGGGACGCCGTCTCCTCCATCCGGGCCGAGGATCCGTCGACCGTGATCTTCACGCTGCGCTACCCGGTCCCGCTGGACCTGGTGGCCTCCTCCGCGTACGCGGCCTACATCTACGACACCGAGGCGGCGCCGGACCTGCGCACCTGGTTCGCGGCGGGCCGGGACGCCGGCTCCGGGCCGTACACCGTGGCCGCGTGGAAGAAGGGCAGTGAGCACGAGCTCACGCTCAAGTCGTACGGCGACTACTGGGGAGGCTGGGACCGGCCGCACTACCGCACGGTCAAGTACCGCGTCGTGCCCGATCCCACCCGGGCCTGGCGGCTGCTGCTGCGCGGCGAGGTCAGCTTCGTGTACCGGCTCGACTCCCGGCTGTTCGCCAGGGCGGTGTCCACGCCGGGCATCCGCACGGCCGAGCAGCCCTCGTTCCAGACGGCGATGTTGCTGTTCAACATGGCCAACGGGCCGATGACCGACCTGCGGGTGCGGCGGGCGGTGCAGAAGGCCGTCGACTACGGGGGTGTGGTCAGGGCCCTGCGCGGCGGGGTCGCGCCCGCCAGCGGCATCGTGCCCGAGGGCCTGCTCGGTCACGTCCGGGGCCGCGTGCCGAGGCAGGACCTGCAGGCCGCGGCCACTCTGCTGCAGCAGGCCGGGTACGGCCCGGGAGGCGAGCCGCTCACGCTGACCCTCTCCTACGCCGAGGGCGACACCGACCAGCGGCTGCTCGTCAGGAGGCTGCGCCGGGACCTCGCCCCGCTCAACGTCACGCTCAAGGCGAGGGCGATGCCCTGGACCGCCCAGTGGGAGGAGGGCAAGAAGAAGCGCCAGGACATCTTCCTCATGTACTGGTGGCCGGACTACGCCGACGGCTACTCCTGGTTCGGCAACGTCTTCCACAGTGCGGACCCGCCGCTGTTCAACCTGTCGTACATGAACGACCCGGCCACCGACGCCCTGCTCGAGACGCTGCCGGAGCTGATCGTGACCGACCAGGCCGCCGCGCAGCGCGCCTTCGCCCAGGCCACCGTGCGGGTGCTGGACAAGCGGGCCGCCGCGGCGATCCCGTGGGTGGTGAACTCACGCAGGGCCTACCTCGGCGGGATCCAGGGCTACGACGACAACCCGGCCTATCCCGACGTGGTCTTCGTCTACGACCTGCGGCCCTCCGGCTGATCCTCGATCCGCTCGCGGAGCCGTACCCTGATCTCTTCCGGTGTGTAGGCGCGGCGGCGGCGCTCGGCACGCGCGATCGCCACTCCGGTGGCCGCGACGCCCGCGGCTCCTGCCAGCCCGATTATCTTCCACAAGCGCATGTGCCTACGCTAGCGGTGTGCTGACTCTCGACGAGGCCGTTGAGCTGACCAGGACCGGCGATCTGTGGATCTTCCGGGGGCGTTCGGTGCCCGACCGCGCCATCCAGACGATGACCAACAGCCCGGTCAACCATGTGGGCATGGCGATCGTGATCGAGGACATGCCGCCCATGATGTGGCATGCCGAGCTCGGCAGGTCGCTGCCCGACCTGTGGTCCGGCACCCACCAGCGCGGCGTGCAACTGCACGACCTGCGTGACGCGGTGACGGTCTGGGCCGACCGCTACGGCCAGCGCCCCTGGCTGCGGCAGCTCGAACCCCAGGCGACCGCCGAGATGGAGGACGCGGCGCTGCGCACCGTGGCCCGGCTGGACGGCACGCCGTTCCCGTCCACGGCGCGGCTGGCCGCGCGCTGGGCCAGGGGCCGTGTCCCGCAGCTGCGCCGCCGGGCGCGCGAGCGCACGCTGGAGAGCGCCTACTGCGCGGAGGTCGTGGCCGTCACCTACGAGGCGATGGGGCTGCTGCCGACGGGCCGCCGCCCCAACTGGTACGACCCGGGCAAGTTCTGGAGCGGCGACGATCTGGACCTTCAGGGCGCCTACAGGCTGAGCGGCGAGATCACCGTCGGGGTCCCGCTCTCCGCCCGGGGCGCGGCCTCATCGTGACCGCCTGTCGTCAGCCGGGTTAAAGGGCGTCGCAACCGGTTTCGCCGACCATCTGGGAGCCAGGGAAAGTCCACGCGGCCGCCAGATGGAGACGGGAACATGCGACGCTTATTCGCGGTCATCTTAGTGTCGATCATCGGCTTGCTCGGCTCCGCCGTGCCTGACGCCGTGCCTGCCTCGGCGCAGGCCGGCGGCGGCCCGGAAGGAACGGGCGGCTACGACGGGCAGCGGCTCGCCTGGTCCGCCTGCGGCGGCGGGTTCCAGTGCGCCAAGGTCAAGGTGCCGCTCGACCACGCCAAGCCCCAGGGGAAGCGCATCGAGATCGCGGTGATCCGGCTGCGGGCCAAGGGGCCGAAGCGGATCGGCTCACTCCTGCTCAACCCCGGCGGTCCCGGAGCGTCGGGGGTGGAGCTGGCCAGGAACGCCAAGCGGTTCCTGTCGCCCGCGCTGCTCGCCCGCTTCGACGTGGTCGGGTTCGACCCGCGCGGTGTCGGGCTCTCCTCGCCCGTCCGCTGCGTCTCGTACGGCGTGCTGGACAGTTACCACGCGCTCGACCCCACCCCCGACACCCCGTCCGAGGTCCGCAAGGGCGACGCGTACCAGCAGATATACGCCCAGGGCTGCAAGGCGAACTCCGGCCGGCTGCTGGCCCACGTCGGCACCCGCGACGCCGCCCGGGACATCGACGTGCTGCGGGCGGCGCTGGGCGACCGGCGGCTGACCTACCTCGGCTTCTCGTACGGCACGCTGCTCGGCGCCACGTACGCCGAGCTGTTCCCGAAGCGGGTGCGGGCGATGGTGCTCGACGGCGCGATCGACCCCGCCACGCGCGGCGGCGCTCCCGGCGCGGCGGCGCACGGCTTCGAGACGGCGTTCACGTCCTTCCTGCGCGACTGCTACGACAGGCCGGGCTGCCCGTTCAGGACGCACAAGGTCAGCGCGTCGTTCAAGCAGGTGGCGAAGCTGTTCAAGCGGGCCGACAGGTCGCCGCTGCGCAACGACCTCGACGGCAGGCAGGTCAACGAGGCGCTCGTGTGGCGGGGCGTGATGGCCGCCATGTACTCCCGCGAGCGGTGGCCGTCGCTGCGCGCCGCGCTCGGCGACGCCTTCAAGGGCGACGGGACTGCGTTGCTGACGTTCGCCGACGGCTACAACGGCAGGCTGGCCGACGGCTCCTACGACAACAGCGGCGAGGCCTTCACCGCCGTCAACTGCGCCGACTACCCGCCCACGAGCAGGGCCACCCGCTCGGAGGTGACGTACGTGCCCGAGTCGCGCTACTTCGGCAAGTACTTCTCCGACGGGCTGCTCTCACCGTGCGCCTTCTGGCCGGTCAAGGGCGCCGAGGGCATCGTCGGCCGGGTGCGGGCCAAGGGCGCGCCGCCGATCCTGGTGGTGGGCACGACCCGTGACCCCGCCACGCCGTACAAGGACGCCGAAGCGCTGGCGGGCCAGCTCTCGTCCGGCGTGCTGCTCGGCTACGACGGCGACGGCCACACCGCCTACGGCGGCCCCTCCACCTGCGTGAACGGCGCGGTCGACCGCTATCTGATCAGCCGCGTCCCGCCGAAGGACAGGACCCTCTGCCGCCGGTAGAAATCGTGGTGAGATGTGACGGCGGTTGAAGTAACGTCAGCCTCCATGACACCTCCTCGCAGCCGCCCGCCCTTCGTGGCGGACGAACGCACCCAGTTGGTCGGCTGGCTCGACATGCAGCGCGCGATCGTGCACTACAAGTGCGAGGGCCTGTCCGAGCAGGACGCCCACCGGCCCGTCCTGCCGGACTCCCCGCTGATGACGATGGCGGGCGTCGTCTCCCACCTGCGCTGGGTCGAGCACTGCTGGTTCGAGGTGCTGTTCCTGGGCCGGCCCGCCACCGGCCCCCAGTTCGACGAGGACGGGCCCGAGGACGCCGACATGATGGCCGACGGCGTCCCGCTCGCCCGGCTTCTGGAGGAGTACGAGCGGCAGTGCGCGGTGTCCAACGAGATCGTCGCCGCCCACTCGATGGATGACGTGGGCAAACATCCGGACTTCCGCTCCGCCCAGGCGTCGCTGCGCTGGATGCTCATCCACATGGTCGAGGAGACCGGCCGGCACGCCGGCCACCTGGACGTCATCCGGGAGCTCATCGACGGCGAGAAGGGTTACTACTAGACAGATGGCGTGCCGATCTGTCACCATCTGCGGCATGATCAATGAAAGGGGCGCTGTCGCCCCCCTCCGGTGAACACGCTCGTGCAGCGGGAAGCTGCCGAGATCCGGAAAGAATGGATGGGCTGCGCGCTGACGACGCGGCCCGCCGACCGTCCGGCCGCCGAGGCGGCCATCTCCGGGCTCTACCGCCTGATCGGGTACGCCCCACCCCGTTTCCACTGGGTCTCCTCGCCGCTCATGGCCCTGGAGACCGTCCCGCCGGGCATCGGCCCTGCTGAGAGCATCGAACGACTGGCCGACTGGCCGGTGACGCGCGCCTTGATCTCCCTTATGCAGACGCTCTGCATGGGGCTCAACGGCCGACTCACCTGGGCTCAACGCCCGCTGGACCAGCTGATCGGCAGGCTGGTTCGCGCCCCGCTGGCGCGGTCCGTCGACAGCGCGCTGACGGAAGCACTCCTGCAGAGGCGGGAGTCCCGCTACGACCCGGCCGACCGCTGGTACGTGGCCCAGTCACCGTCCTGGATCGCCCATTACGACGGCCTGCGCCGGGCGGTCGGCGTGGTCTTCACACCTGAGCAGACCCATCAGCTGGATCTGTGGGCCGCGGCGGTCCGATCGTGCGGCTGGTGGTGGCCCCGCGAAGACGTGTGCGTCGTCTCCGAGCGGCCCGTCGCGCTGCACACCGAGCCGGGGGACGACATCGGCGAGGTAAGGCTGCATCGCGCCGACGGCCCTGCCATCCGCTACACCGACGGCTGGGACGCGCACGCCTGGCACGGCAGGCGGGTGCCCGCCTGGGTGATCACCGATCCCAGCGTCGAGCGGATCGCCCGCGAGCCCAACGTCGAGATCAGGCGGTGCGCGATCGAGCGCCTCGGCTGGCCGGCCTACATCGATCAGGCCGGGCTGCACCTGGTCGCCACCGCACCGGACCCCGGCAACCCCGGCTCACACCTGCGCCTGTACGACATGCGCGCCGAGACCAAGGTGCTCATCGCGGTCAACGGGTCGGTCGAACGCGACGGGCGCCGCCGCCAGTACGGGCTGACCGTGCCGGGCTTCCTCCGCGACCCCGTCGACGCCGCCGCCTGGACGTACGGGCTGTCCGCCGAGCAGTACTCCCAACTCCTCCGCCGAACCTGAGGTGATCCCCATGACCGTGACACTCGCATCGCTCTCCCAGCAGACCGGACTCGCCGTGCTCGACCACCTTGAGCAGTCGGTGCGCATCCCCGTCGTCGACGGCCTCCAGGCCCAGGGCGACCTCATCGTCATCCCACTGGCCATGCTCGCCTCGTCCGTGCGCGCCTGGCCGGACGGCCCTTGGACGGACGTGCCGCCCGAGGGCGTCGAACTGCTCCGCGGCGGCTCCGGCGGCAACCCGCACACACTCGTCGCCGAACCGGGCACCTGCCGCTGGACGACCCGCGTGACCGACCCCGACTGGCTGGCGATCGGCATCTTCGAGGCCTTCACCCCTGTTTACCTGCTGCATCCGGAGCACGGGGCGTCGGGATGCGCGCCGGGGACGTACGTGGTCAGGCGGCAGCGCGAGCGCGAAGGACAGCGCGCCCGCCTCGTCGCGGACTGACAGCGTGATCCCCCGCCCGTCGCGACGGGCGGGGGATCACGTGATCTGCTGCCGGACCAGATTCGCGATCGCGAGGATCTTCGGACGGACTGTCGCCTTGAACCCGAGACCGTGCCGGAAGATCTCCGGGATCCAGTACTGGTCCTCCTCACGGAAGACGACCCCGTTCGCGGCCAGGATCTCCAAATCATCGCCTGCCAGTTGCAGGGCCTTGGGACCGGAGGGAATGCGTTTCTGTTCGACCGGCAGCTCATCGAGCCGCTTGAGCAGGGCTCCGACGAGGGGACTCTCTTCACTGATCGCACGAATCTTGTCCTGACTGCACGCCACAAGCGCCTTGCGCATGGCCGCCGGCGCCAGCAGACGGTCGGCCCATCGCGAATCGTCCACCGACAGGGCGGCCGACTCGGCCAGGAATGTCATGATGTCACGGGCCTGGATCTGCCCGTTGAAATCCGACAGCGCGGCCAGGAACCAGCCCACCGACCGAGCCTCACGCGATCTGGTCGAGCCCATTTTCTCGCCCCACAGCTGAGTGAGCATATGTCCCAGCTCCTGCTCGGTAGCCCTGAACACCTGCTCCGGGGTGATGTCGGGAAGGGCGCCAGAGCGCTGCGCGGCCCACAGGGCGAGCCGCAGCGCTTCGGACGGGTTCCATTTGAGTTCGTACTCGCTGTATCGGGCGAAGAACTGTCGATAGTTCTGCCGAATGGCAGCCTGGACCAGATCACGCCGGACGAATACGACGAGCCCGAGTGGCCGGCCGCGCAGACTTCGCAGCCAGTCCAGGCAATCCACGAGAAGCACCCGCAGAGCCTGGCTTTCCGCTTTGTCCTGGGAGAAGTTCTGGAGCAGATCCTCCAGCCCGTCGACAAGAAAGATCCGGCTGTTGTCGGCAGCGAAGCCTGCCAGAGAGGCTTCGACGTTGTCCGGTGTGGCTTTCAGACCGATCGAGCGGGCGAGACAGGTCAGCCACACTCGCCGCCACTCGATGTCTGACAAGTTCGAGCGCAGCGCTTCGGCGATCAGATCGCGGAGGTCGAGCGGGCTCGCAAGTGCATGGTCGGGGTACGCGCTCGCGTCTCGCTGCAATTTCTCGAGGCGATCCGTGGTGGAAGTCTTCAGGTTCTTCGACACGAAGACCGGCACCAACAGGGCTTCGAGCGTGACATCGTTGACACCCACGGATTCCGCGTACTGGTGCCAGGTGCTGCGGAAACACATCTGGAGCTGGGTGAAGGTCTTGCCGGAACCTTTGGCTCCGACCACCACGCAAAGTGGGGGTTCGGTGCGATGTGAGGCGAGCAGATTCCGGAGGGACTCGGTCGCGAGAAAGTCGGAGTCTTCTGCCGTCTCCGCGTAAACGAGCTTCCGGCTGAAACGATTGAGGCCCCCTCGGCGGCTCGGCAGGTCATCGAGATGAATCTCGCGCCGGATGTCGTCAGCGGCAGTTGCGGCATCGTTCAGGTTGACCTGACTGACCTGCCCCAGTTCGTCGGCGAGCGACGAGAGCATTTCCGGCAACTGGTGTCGGCGGATCAGATCGACCACGGCATCCCATGACGCGGGAAGAGCCAGGAGGCGTTCCTGGAACGGGCTGAATATGGGCTCAAGAGCGACGTCGTCGTCGACTGTCCGATCCTCCGCGCCGCCATCGTCAGGCGCGAGTGTCCACGCGACCGCGTCACGCAGCTGAGCTGCGGCGTCGGTGGCCAGATCTTCGTGGCCCTGATCGCGGAACTGGGTGATGATCACTGAACCGGGCGGATCGATCTCCGGTCGGGTCGGCGCCCGGCGGCCGAGCTCTCTGATCGTACGCACCGTCCCGCGCAACGACTGATCGCTGATCGTGGTGACGAACACCCGCTTGACCCGCGGATCCAGCAGGACGGGGGCGGTGAGTTCGCTGGTCCCGGCGCGAAGGTCCACGAGCACGGTGCGAGCGTCCAACCGCACGGCCAACTCTGCGAGCGATTCGGTGAGGAAGTAGATCGACCGGCCAGGAGTGAGCAGATCGACAGGTTCCAGCCGAGGTGGGGCCATATCGAGGAGCGAGCGCTTCGTCGGCAGCACGATGACGTTGCCGGCCCTCTGGTTGGGCAGGTAGGCCGCGCCGAGGGTGACGGCGTCGTCGGGACGACCGTCTTCCGAAGAGTGCAGGAGCGCGAGGAAGTCCTCGTAACTGAAGTCGATCCGCCGCCCCTGTGCCGCGAACATCCAGGTGATACCGGGAGCTTCGAGGTCGGCGTCCACCAGCAGCACCTTGTCGCCTCGCTGGGCGACCGCGTGGGCAAGTGCCACGCCGTGCAGAGTCCTGCCGACTCCGCCTTTGAACGAATGCAGCGCCGCGATCTGCACTCCGCCTGCGAACTGCGTCTCAGGCGCGGGCAGCGGCTCGCCCAGCGCCCGGACGATGTGCCGTTCGCGCCACCGCAGTTCGCGGCGGGCCGGGGCGACCTCGCGCTCCCTGATGGAGACCGGGAGCAGACGATCAGACGGGCGCCCAGGCACCCCGTCGAGCCGCAGCGACGCTTCCCCGGCCTCGCCCACCATCGACCCTACGCCGAACGACTCTCCCAGCCACTGCAGAGCGAGCTCGGGAGGTGTTCCGGGGATGACCGTCAGTTCCAGCCCATCCCAGAACGCGTCGCACTCCAACAACCACGTCGGCCAAGCCCGGCACGCAGCCAAGACCGTCAGGTGGTCGTTGATGTCAACCCAGGTATAGATGTGGTCCGGGACGCCGGCGCTAGAAGTGGGCATGGTCATGCCCTCGATTCTTGTCCACACCAGTCCAGCAATGCACGCAACACCGCGACTGCCTGGAGCTCATGCTTTTCGTCGAGGGACCGGCCGTATCTCCAGGCCTCGTGAAGCTCGCTGAAGGAGACCTGCGACTCCTGTTTTCTCCGGGCGGCGCAGGGGCGCATCTGGGCGCACAGCCCCGGCGGTAGGTTCAGCTCTCTGGCCAGGCGCTGTAGGTCATGGTTGCGCAGGTGGTCAGGAAGGTCAGCGGTGGTTCTCAGGCCACGCTGGTGGAGGATTTCCGCCTTGAGGCCGCACTCGGCGCCGTAGAAGAGCAACAGCGCGGCTGATGGTTCCTTCTCCAGGGCATCACTCGCCAGCGGATGAGCGGGCTCGCAACTGGTTTCTGCCGACATCAATGGCCACGCCACGTGACCTTAGTGATGCATAGCGTAGGACTGAGGGCGAATGCGTGACATCATGTTCGCCGCCCTTCGCAGCTCAAGTGGCCGGTCGGGTCTGAGGAACAACCCCCGTTCGCATCGAGCGGGAGTTGTTCCTGCCTGTGGTTTCAGGTCAGCACAGGCCGGCGCCGTCGAAGTTCCTCGGGCCGCGCGGCACCTTGCTCGAGATGGTGTCGCCAGGGCGTGCGGTCTGACAGCTTCCGTCGACGCCGTGCGCCCAGACGATCTTGAGGTTCATCGTCTCGCCACAGTCGTTCCTGGCGTAGCCGGTCTTGGTGATGGTGCCCGTGTTCTGCCAGACGGTGACGCAGGACGGGGCGTTACCCGCGGGGATCGCCGCTGCTGCTGTTGCAATGCCCTGGAGCGCCAGGAGGCTCATCGCGGCGCCGGCGCTGGTCATGACGATGGCGGTCTTGAGAGCTTTGTGCATAGTGGGTTGATCCCTTTCTCTCATCGGCAGTTGGGGTGAAACCCTCGCCAGGGTGAGGACGGGGGGTGCACAAGTGGCGTGACGGTTTCTGCCGACCGTCCATGGCTACTCACTGTGATACTAGCGATGCGTAGCGTAGATGGTCGACCCCATGTTTCATCGTCGCGCCGCGTTTCGGGGGTCGTTCGCCGGCGATGAAAGCAACTCTTCGTGATCGATCTGCGACACTATGTGCATGTCGATGTTGCGTTCCGCCAATGACCTGCCCGACCACGGATGCGGGGGACTGGGCCGGGTGGCGCAAGGCGCGCTGTCTGCCTTGTCCGGCGCACCCGATTCGCTCGGCCTCTTCCTCGGCTACAACACGATGCCCGATCCGCCCTTTCCGATGGTCGGATATCTGCCGTTCGACCTGGGGTCGCAGGCGGCGGCCGTCCATCCGGCGTCCCTGCTCACCATGGCCGCCGACTCCATGCGGGCTCAGCCCGTGCCGCCGAAGGGGTCCTTCGACGAGCCCACCCAGCGGATGGCGTCGACCATGCGTGTGGACGCGATGGTGCTCGTCTGTCCGGCGAAGTCGATGGCGCCGGGCCGCGCCGCCGTCGCGCTGCTGCACAACCTGGCCGAGGGGTATTACCGCGAGGGCGACGCCGAGGCATGCGTGGATGTCCGGGACGCGGTGACGGTGCTGGGGGTCGACCGGGCGGGCGGCCGGGTGATGTTGGTGGCCGAGCGGGACGCGCGGGGACGTTTCGGGCCACCTGCCCGCGTCGAGGAGGCGCTGCCCGGGGAGCTGTTCGGGCTGCTGGGCGAGGCACTGGACGCCCAGTACCAATGGACGAAGGCGGCATTCTCGCTCTGACCCGCCCGGCTGAATCGCCGGCCCTCACGCTGTCGCGGATGGCGTCCGATGTGGCGAGATGAGGCCGACACCGCGATGCGCCGGCATGCTGGGCTGCCGGGTGGCAGCCGGGCAGAGAGTCAGGATATTTCTGACTCTCTGCCCGAATGGCTCTTTGGGGCTCGGTGCGCTGACCGCCTGGTCGGCTCGGATTCTGTAGTGACGGCTATGTACGAACTCAGCCGAATTCGTTGGCTTTCACGCCGTTGAGGAAGGCGTCCCATTCGGCGGGGGTGTCAGATGATCGAACTGCTCGCGCATCACGATAGCTCTCCGTGCGCTGAAAGCGGCCGTGTGGTTGATCCTCTGAAACCGTGCAGGCGGTCCTATGTCACCGTGGCCCTCGACAAGGCCGATGAGGCTGTCCCCTTCTCGATCATGTGGCGCTTGGATGAGCGGCCAAGGCCGGCTGGGGATGTCGAGAGTCAGGGATCATGCCTGGTGGTCAGCCCCAAGGGGCGCAGATGACATAGACGGTTCCGTTGGCTGAGTTGGTTGTCCTGACCTCCCAGCCTCGTGGGTCCTTGGACACGCCGAATACGGGGAGGCTCTGGTAGGCGTGGCCCGTACCGTTGTTGATCTTGTAGCCGCCGCCGGTCGCGGACTGGCCGGGGTCGCACATGGCTGCGCCGGAGCCGCCGATGATGGGAGCCTCCTTTACTTCGGCCCCTCTCACTCCTCCGGGATCACCCTTCTCGCCCCTGGGTCCCTGTGCTCCCTGGAGCCCCTGTTCGCCCTGGGGGCCGGTCTCCCCCGCGTCGCCCTTGAGGCCTTGCGGGCCGGTCTCCCCAGCCTCGCCTCGGGGCCCGGCGGGGCCGGTGTCACCCCTGGGCCCTTGCTCGCCCTGCGGTCCAGCGGCTCCCACCGGGCCGGCCGGTCCTTCGGCACCCCACTGGACGGCAACCTCGGTGAAGAGACACCCGGCTCCCGGGTCGACTATCCGAGCAACGCGGGTGATCTTGCTGACACAGGCATGAACCTGAGGCGTGGCAGACGAGGCGGTAGCCATGCCTCCTACCGGTAACAGTGCTGCCGTCAGCGCACCCACTGATGCGAGCGTGGCCAGGCGCCTGCTCTTCCCGACGTCCATAACGACTTCCCTTCTTGGGGCGATCTGTGCTGTTGACATCGATCCGCCCTCTGACGGGACGGGCCGGTGTCTCCTTTGGATCATGTCGCTGGACTACCGTCAAGATCGGCAGACGTACCGGAAGTCGCTGAGCTGCCGGGCTCGGAGGAGCAGGAGATCGGGCCGCTGGGTGTTTCTCTCGTGGGTGTGCTGGGGGAGGGGCGGCGATCGTGCGCGCGTACGCGAGGCGGAAAGAGGTGCACAGCTTCGTCATGGATCGGTGACTTCGAGGCGGGCGTGCAGGGACGACTTGACGGCGGGCCATTCGGTGTCGATGACCGAGAACATGGCGGAGTCGCGTAGCCGCCCCTCCTCGCCGGGGGCCCACGATGGTGACCAGTTGCGCAGCACGCCCTCGAAACGCGCGCCGAGGCGTTCGATCGCGCGGCGGGAGCGTTCGTTGCGGGCGTCGGTCTTGAGGTCCACGCGGGTCACGCCCAACGTCTCGAACGCGTAGGTGAACAGCAGGAGCTTCGCCTCGACGTTGATCCCGGTGCCCTGGGCCGAGGCGGCGAGCCAGGTCCAGCCGATCTCGATGGCGCGGAGCTCCGGCCGGGCCGGCCAGGTGCGCGGGTTCCAGAAGGCGGTGCAGCCCACCGCCATCCCGTCCGCCACTCGAACCTGGGCGAAGGGGATCAGTCCCTCGCGTTCGCGGGCGAACTGCGCCGCCAGGTAGGCGTCCATCTCGGTGGCCCGTGGCACCAGGGTGTAGGCGTAGGAGGAACGATCCTCCTCTGCCGCCCGTACGAGATCCGCCGTGTGACCCGCGGTGAGCGGTGCCAGTCGTACGAGCGATCCGTGGAGCACGGGAACGTCAAGCCGCGGCCGCATGGCTCTCCTCATCGTTCCTGGCATTGGCACCTTCGCGCAGGCAGGTTGCCGGATCGTCGCCGGGCCAGGTCCCTCGGATCCTCTGGATGAAGCCGCCATCTTCTCGGCCGTCCGGGGATCACGTCAAGAAGGCCCGGTCGTGCATGGGTGCGCACGACCGGGCGAAAGGGCTATCTGCAGGCGACTCGGTACGCGTCCAGGTTCAGTTTCTTCTTCAGGGAGTTGAAGTTCTGGGCGTTGGACTTGGCGCAGAACTTCGAGGTGGGCAGCTCGTACTCGACGGTGAACACCGCCTTGCCCGCCTTGACGAACTGGTCGTAGCCGTAGTCGCCGTTCTGCTTCGTCGTGCACTCCTTGTACTGCCAGCACTGCTCGTTGAGCGCCCAGTCGAAGTAGGGCAGCAGCGCGGGGATCTGGGCGAGGTCGTTCTTCAGGCCGGCGGACAGGCCGCGGGTGTGGGCCTGGTTGGCCAGCCATGCGTTGTAACGCAGCTGGTCGGCGGCGTCGAGGTCGAAGCCGGTCTCGTTGGTGTAGCCGTCGACGTTGTCGAACTCGACCGCGTCGAAGCCCTTGGCCTTGCACATGTCCAGGCGGGCTCGCATGACGTCGCCCAGGGCGCCGGTGTACTTGCGGATGTCGAGCCAGCGCTCGCCCTCCCACTCGTCGAGCGGGTCGCCGAGCACCGAGGCGGGGAAGTCGGCCTCGTCCGGCCGCCATTCCTCGTACGACCCGGCGCTGATGTAGCAGACGACCTTGCGGCCCGCCTTGGTGGCGTGCAGACGTCGTACGGTCGCCTTCGTGGCGTCGAAGCCGTCGATGTCGTACATCGTGACGTCGCGGAACGGTTCCTTGGGCACGGACGCGAGCTGCCACTGCCAACTCGTCCTCAGCGCGGGCCGCCAGCAGCCGGGACAGGGGACGGGGGCGGGCAGTTTGACCTTCTCGGAGGCGGCGGTGGGCGCGGGTCGTGCCTGTGTCCGGGTCTCCGCCTGGGCCGTCCCGGTCAGTGCGATGGTGCAGAAGGCGGCCAGCGCCGCGATCAGATGCCGGGGAAGTCGCATGCTCTGCCTCTCGCTAGGGGGGACTCATGATCTCAGCCTCCCGCGAACAGGCCGTTCACTTGCTGGTTCGCCGCCGTCAGGGCGGTCTTGGCGTCCTTCTGGCCGAGCCAGACCTCGTCGAGCGCGGTGCCCACGATCTGGTTGATCTCGTCGCCGTGGTCGCTGACCGGCAGCAGGAACGTGCCGTCCTTCGCCTTGGCCTCGTCCACGAACAGCTGCACCTCCCGGCCGGCCTTCTCGTGCGCGGCCAGCACGCGCTCGGTGGCGCTGAGGATGGCGGGGAAGACGACGGCGTTGTCGGCGACGATGTTCTGGCAGTCGGTGGAGCCGAGGAACTTCACCCACTTCCAGGCGGCGTCCTTGTGCTCGGTGCCGGCGTAGATCACGTCGGCCAGGCCGTTGAAGGAGGACTTGCGGCCCAGCGGGCCGGTCGGCAGCGGGGCGAAGGCGAACTCCTGCTCGGTGGCGTCCAGGTACGTTTTGATCATCCAGGAGCCGGTGATGCCGAGCGCGGCCTTGCCGGAGGTGAGCACGGCGTCGGTGCCGAGTGAGCTGGTCTTGTCGTACGACGGGGTGTAGCCCTTGTCGGCGATGCTCTTGTACCAGGTCGCGGTCTCGATGAGCTTGGGGTCGTCGTAGAAGTACTTGGTGCCGAACGGGTTCTTGTCGATGAAGGAGAAGCCGTTGGAGACCGCCAGGTTGCCCCAGCTGTTCTGGCCCAGGGAGCCGTCGTTCAGCTCAGGGGCGTAGCCGTGCACGGCGATCTTGGTCTTGTCGAAGCCGGGCTCGTCGCCGCGCTTGCCGGCGGTGTCGACGGTGAGCTTGGCCAGGGCGTCCTCGAAGGTGCCGCCGTCGTCCGGGTTCCAGGTCAGGTCGCTCAGGTCGACGCCGGCCTCCTTGGCCTGCTTGACGTTGTAGACGATGGCCATGGTGTCCCAGTCCTTGGGCAGGCCGTACCTCTTGCCGTCCTTGACCCACTGCTCGGCCAGGCCGGGCCAGTACTGGGTGAGGTCGACCTTGTCCGCGGTCACCATCGGCTGCAGGTCCAGGAGCTGGCCGTTCTTCACGAACTGGGGATAGAACGACGCCTGCATGGTGATCACGTCCGGGGCGTCGCCGGAGACCATCTGGGTGGTGAGGTTCTGCCAGTACTGGTCCCAGGCGCTCTGGGTGATCTTGATGGTGATGTCCGGGTTGGCCTTCTGGAAGGCGTCCGCGCACTGCTGGTAGGCCCCCTGCTGCACGTCGTCCCAGAGCACGTAGTTCAGCGTGACCCCGTCGCCAGCGGACGTGCCACCGCCCCCGCCGCATGACGCGGTGAGCACCACGGCACTCACCGCTATGACCAGCTTTTTCATCATTTATCCCTTCATGCCGGAGAACTGGATCGAGTCCACGAGCCGGCGGCCGAAGAAGGCCACCAGCAGCAGGACCGGGATGACCGACAACGCCGAGCCCGCCATCAGGCCGGTCCAGTCGGGCGCCGTGTTCGGCGACTGCCTGAGGAAGACGCCGAGGGCCGCGGTGAGCACCCGCGACTCCTCGCCCGGAGCCACCAGCAGCGGCCACAGGTAGTCGTTCCAGGTCCAGACCGCGGTGGTCAGGGCCAGGGTGAGCAGGGGGCCCTTCGTCATGGGCAGCACCACCCGCCAGAAGACGGTCCACGCGCCCGCGCCGTCGATGAGCGCCGCCTGCTCGACCTCGCGCGGGATGCCGAGGAAGAACTGGCGCAGGAAGAAGACCGCGAACGGCGTCATGAGCAGGGTGGGCGCCACCAGCCCCGGCAGGGTGTTGAGCCAGCCGAGGTCCTTGACCAGGACGAAGTTGGGCAGCAGGGTGAAGATCGGCGGCACCATCAGCGCCGCGACGAACACGCCGAACAGCGTGTCCCTGCCCCGGAAGCGCAGCCGGGCGAAGGCGTAGCCGGCCATCGCGCACATCAGCGTCTGGACGATGGTGATCAGGCCGGTGTAGAGGATGGAGTTGCGCAGGTAGAGGAAGAAGTTCAGGTCGGCACCGGAGCCGCCGGCGGCCCGTGCCTCCTCCCGGCTCACCAGGCCGAGCACCCGCTGGAAGTTGATGAGCGTGGGGTTGTCCGGCAGCAGCGTGGCGTTGTCGGCGCCGAGCTCCCGGCCCGGGGTGATGGCGGTGCGCAGCATCCAGTAGAGCGGGAACAGCGAGATCAGCAGGGCCGCGATCAGGCAGAGCCACGCCACCAGGCGGCCGATCTTGGGCAGGTTCACGTGAGATCCGAGGTGGAGGCGCGCAGCAGGCGCAGCTGGATGAAGGTCAGCACGCCGAGGATGAGCACCAGGCTCAGCGCCAGCGCGGAGGCGTACCCCATCTTGAAGTGGGTGAACGCCTGCTCGTAGATGTAGAAGTAGACGACCCGGGTCGCGTTGACGGGCCCGCCCTTGGTGGTGACGGCGATGGTGTCGAAGAGCTGGAAGGAGCCGATCAGCGACACCACGAGCACGAACGCCAGGATGGGCCGGAGCAGCGGCATCGTGATGGAGAAGAACTGGCGCACCTCACCGGTGCCGTCGATCGCCGCCGCCTCGTAGATCTGCGGCGGGATCAGCAGCATGCCGGCGTACAGCAGCAGGGCGGTGTAGCCGACGCCGCTCCAGGCGTTGATCACGGCCACGCTGGGCAGCGCCAGGTCGGGCGAGGTCAGGAAGCCCTGGTTCTCCATGCCGAGACCTCTCAGCACATGGTTGAAGAAGCCCAGGTTGGCGTCCAGCAGCCACATCCACAGCAGGGCGGTGGTCACGCTGGGCACCAGCCACGGCACCAGCAGCAGGGACCGGATCAGCAGCGACCGGGTGAGGCGGTGCAGCAGCGCCGCCAGGCCGAGCCCGCCGACGATCTGCAGCGTGATGGTCAGCACCACGTAGTAGCCGGTGACCTTGAGAGCGTTCCAGAACAGCGGATCGCTCACCAGGGTCGCGTAGTTGTCCAGGCCGACGAAGGCCGGGTCGGACAGCAGGTTCCAGTCGGTGAGGGAGTACCACGCACCGCGAATCGCCGGGTACAGGTAGAAGACGGCGAAGGCGAGGCACACCGGGGCGAGGAACCCGATCGCGACCCTGCCGTCCCTGCGCTGTCTACGGAGGGTCGCTGTCTTCTCTAGTGTCATGGCCGTCATCGTCGCGGCATCTCCAGACTTCCTGGACGGCGGGATGGAGTCCATCTTCGCCACTTTCAAAACCTTGTCAATACCTTCGATGCGAAACGCGATGCGAGCGTTATGCGAGGTCACTTCGCAAGACTTGACAAGTTATCGAAGATGCTGGGAGCGTTCCTGCCCATGGCCGCTACGTGGGGCGGTGATTTACGGCACCCGAGCCGCGGGGGGCACAGCGGCACAGCCGACCTGGGAGGAAGTCGTTCCAGCATGAGAAACCCGAAGATCGTCTTCATCGGCGCGGGCAGCGTGGTGTTCACTCAGGGGTTGCTCGCCGACCTGCTGGCCTACCCGGAGCTGCGGGAGATCCGCGTCGTCCTGCACGACATCGACCCCGAGCGGCTGCGCGTCGCCGAGGCCGTGGCCCACCGGATCGCCGCCGAGCGGGGCGCACGCCCCGAGATTACCGCCGAGCCGGACCGCCGGATCGCCCTGGACGGCGCCGACTTCGTCATCAACATGATCCAGGTCGGCGGGCACGACGCCACCGTCACCGACTTCGAGATCCCGGCCCGCTACGGCCTGCGCCAGACGATCGCCGACACCATCGGCGTCGGCGGCGTCTTCCGCGCGCTGCGCACCTTCCCGGTCCTGGACGCCATCGCCGCCGACATGGCCGCGGTCTGCCCCGACGCGCTGCTGCTCAACTACACCAACCCGATGGCGATGAACGTCTGGTACCTCAGCGGCAAGGTGCGCAACGTCGTCGGCCTGTGCCACTCGGTCTACTGGACCATGCAGAGCCTCGCCGAGCTGGTGGCGGTGCCGTACGAAGAGATCACCTATCTCGCGGCGGGCGTCAACCACCAGGCGTGGGTGCTGCGGTTCGAGCGGGACGGCGAGAACCTCTACGACCGGCTGGACGCCGCCATCGACCGCGACGCCGAGCTGCGGCGGCGCGTCCGGGTGGAGATGTACCGGCGGCTGGGCCGCTACCCGACCGAGACCAGCGAGCACTCCGCCGAATACCTGCCCTGGCTGCTCCGGCACGACGCCGAGATCGACCGGCTGCGCATCCCCGTGGATGACTATGTGGGGATCAGCGCGGAGAACGTCCGCGAGTACGAGCGGACCCGCGAGGCCGTCCGCACCGGCGCCGAGCTGCCCGTCGAGGGCACCGAGGAGTACGCGCCGCAGATCATCCACAGCATCGTGACCGGCACCCCGCGGGTGGTCTACGGCAACGTCGTCAACGGCGGCCTGATCTCCAACCTGCCGCCGGACTGCGTCGTCGAGGTGCCCTGCGCGGTGGACGCGGGCGGCGTCCGGCCCACCCGCGTCGGCGCGCTGCCGCCGCAGCTCGCCGCGCTCAACCGCACCTACGTGAGCGTCAACGAGCTCACGGTACGTGCGGCGCTCGAAGGACGCCCCGAGCATGTACGGCACGCGGTCATGATCGACCCCAACGCCTCGGCCACGCTGTCACTGGACGCCATCTGGCGCATGTGCGACGACCTGACCAAGGCCCACGGGGACCTGCTGCCGCCGGAGCTGCGGACGAGCCTGCTCAGCTAGCCAGCTCCACCTTCAGGCCGCGCTCGCGCAGGACCGCCACCAGCGCGGGATCGGCCGCCTCGCCGGTGATGAGCAGGTCGATCTCCGACAGCGCGCAGATCGGCGCCATGCTCGTCACCCCGAGCTTGGCGGAGTCGGCGACCAGGATCCGGCGCCCGCCGCAGCGCAGCATCCGCTGCTTCATCTCCGCGTCGGGCAGGTTGACGTTGGTGATCCCGTCGTCGGGGTGCACGCCGCCGCAGCCGAGAAGGACGGTGTCCACCCGGACCCCCTCGATGAGCTTCCCGCCGAGCGGATCCACCAGGGAGTGCTGCTGGCGGCGCAGGCTCCCGCCGGTCAGCACGACGGCGAACCGGGGCAGCGCCGGCTCCAGCTCCAGCGCGGTGCGCAGGCCGTTGGTGAACACCGTGACCTCGGTGAGGTCGGCGCGCGCCACCAGCTCCCTGGCGACGTAGGCGGTCGTGGTGCCGGCCCCCATCATCACGCTCTCGCCCGAGCCGACCAGCCGCGCGGCGGCCCTGGCGATCAGCGCCTTCTCCACCGCGGCGGTGCCCAGCGACAGCTCGAAGGACGGCTCGGTGCGCGGCGCCGGACCCGCCGCCACCGCGCCGCCGCGCACCCGCCGGATGCGGCCCTGCTCCTCCAGCGCGTCCAGGTCGGCGCGCACCGTCACGCTGGACACGCCGAACGCCTCGGCCAGCTCGGCCACCCGCGCGAACTCCTGCTCCATGATCATGCCGAGCATGCGCTCGCGCCGCACCTCCGTCGGCACCGACTCGGTCATGAGCGGGCGCCAGTGGGACGGCCAGCAGGACGGCCGGTGGAACGGCCGGTGGAACGGATCGCCTCAGGGAGCAGGTCGCCGTGGGCCTCGATCAGCTCCTGGCACAGCGCCTCGATCGCCGGCAGCGGGAGGGTGGCCGCGGTGTTCGGGTCCAGCATCGCGGCGTGGTGCACATGGCGCGGGTCGCCGTCGAGCACCGCGCGCACGGTCAGCTCGACGACATTGAGGAAGGTACGGTTCAGCGCGACCAACTGGGGCGGCAGCTCACCCACCGGCTGCGGGTGCACCCCGGCCGCGTCGACCAGGGCGGGCACCTCCACGCAGCAGCTCTCGGGCAGGTTGTCGATCAGGCCCCGGTTGCGCACGTTGACGTAGACCTCCTTCTCCTGGCCGGTCAGCATGGCCAGGATGGCGGCGGCGGCCGGCTCCTGATGCTGCCAGCGCACCAGCAGCGGCCGGCCCGCCGACAGCGCGCGCCTGGTCTCCTCATACTGGTGCAGGCTCCGGCCGGCCCGGCGCAGATACTCCTCCACCGGCACGCCGAGCCGGGAGGTCTCCGCCGTGTGCCGCATGAACCACGGCACGTACTCGGCGGCGTGCTCGCTGGACTGGGTGGGGAAATGGCCGAAACGGCGATACATCTCCACCCGTACGTGCCGCTCCAGCTCCGGGTCCGCCTCCAGCACCGCGTCGAGCTCCGGGTAGAGCGAGCGGCCGTCGGCCTCGAAGCGCAGCACGAACGACTGGTGATTGACCCCGGCGGTGAGGAACCGCACCTCGTCCAGGCCACGGCCCACCAGGTCGGCCAGGTAGGCGTGGGTGTCGCACACCGCGTGGCACACGCCCGCGAACCGCTCGAACGTGGTGCCCTCCTGCACCGCCCAGCCCGTCATCGCCATCGGATCGCTGCAGCTCAGCAACCACGCGTCCGGGCAGAGCTCGGCCATCTCCCGGCCCAGCTCGACATAGACCGGGATGGTGCGCAGGCCACGGAAGATGCCGCCGATGCCGATCGTGTCGCCGATCGTCTGACGCAGGCCGTAGCGGTGCGGGATCTCGAAGTCGCGCAGCGTCGCCTCGAAGCCGCCCACATGGAGGTAGCCGACCACGAAGTCGGCGCCCTCCAGCGCCTTGCGCCGCACCGGGCAGACGCTGATCACCGCGGCCGATCCCGCCTCGGCGTCCAGCGCCCTGACGAGCGCCTCGGCCGTCGCCAGATGACCGGGGTCGTCGTCGTACAGCACGATCTCCAGCTCGCCCCGCAGCGCGGGGGCGAGGAGCAGGTCGGAGACGATCCTCCGCATCAGGTCCACGTCACCGGCGCCGATGAAGACGATGCGTGCCATCCTCACCTCCCACGCGATTCGTGGGCCGAACACTACTTCACCCCCAGCATGGACGCACCCGGAGGCGAGGTGGGTGGCGGCATGGACGCACCCGGAGGCGAGGGGGTGGCGGCATGGGCGCACCCGGAGGTGGGGTGGGTGGCGGCATGGGCGCACCCATCGGCAGGTGGGTGTGCGCGGGTGGGGTCGGGGCGGGCAGCATGGGCGCATGAGGATGCATGAGTTCGCGCTTTCCGCTGACGGGCCGTTCGATTTCGGCGCGTCGCTGCGTTTCGTGGAGGACTGGCCGGCCACCAGCGCGTTGCCCTCCGACGGGCGGGCGCTGCGGTTCGGCTACTGCGCGGAGTCCGACTGGCTGCCGATCGGCGTGCGGGTGACGGCCGCGCCGGGCGGTGTCGCCGTGGCCACCACGCGGGCCACCGGGCGGGAGATCAGGGGCGAGGTGGCGCGGATCCTCTCCCTCGACGTGGACGGCGGCGGCTTCGCCAGGCTCGGCGAGGGCGATCCGGTGCTCGGCGACCTGCAGCGGCGCAGCCCCGGCCTGCGACCGGTGTGCTTCTGGAGCCCGTGGGAGTCGGCCTGCTGGGCGGTGATCGTACAGCGATCGTCGATGCTCGTCGCGTCCAGGATCAAGCAGCGCATCGCCGAGCGGTACGGCGCCGAGGTCACCATGGACGGGCAGGCGTACGCCGTCTTCCCGCCGCCCGTGACGCTGCTGGAGGCCGGCGGGCTCGGCCTGCCCGCGCAGAAGGAGGAGTGGCTGCGCGGGCTGGCCCGCGCGGCGCTCGACGGCGTGCTCACCACCGAGCACCTGCGCGCGCTCCCCCCGGAGGAGGCGCTGGCCGAGCTGCGCGCCCTGCCCGGCGTGGGGCCGTTCTCGGCGGGGCTCATCCTGATCCGCGGCGCGGGCGCGCCGGACGCGTTCCCGGGCGACGAGCCGCGCCTGTTCGCGATCCTGCGCGAGGCGTACGGGCTGCCGGAGGACGCGCCCAAGGCCGCGTACCGGAAACTGGCCGAGGCATGGCGGCCCTACCGCTCCTGGGCGTCCTTCCTGTTCCGGGCGGCCACGTACGGCGCGGGTGGACAGGAAGTGGACAGGAAACGAGCTGGAGAGTGGACAACCCCTTGAGAGAGCGTGCGGGCACATCGCGCATGAGGGGACATGAGGGGAAGGGCATGGAAGACCTGTCGAGCGCTCTCGCCGAAGGCGTCGAGGCGGAGTTCATGTACCAGCTGGAGTCGATGGCGGCGCCGTCGGTCAAGGTGGAGCTGGGGATCGCCACCACGCGCATCGGCGGCGGGGTGGCGTTGTCGATCCGTCACGACGTCACCGGGTTCTGGAACAAGGCGCTGGGATTCGGCTTCGAGGAGCCGGTCACGCACGATCTCATCGGCCGGGTGCTGGACTTCTACCGCTCGCAGGGCAGCACCGGGACCACGTTCCAGATCGCTCATTCGGTGCTGCCGCCCGACTGGGACGAGATCCGCGCCGCCTCCGGCCTCCGGCCGGCCTCGCATTACGTGAAGCTGGCCTGCCGGGTGGAGGACTTCTGGCCCGCCGAGAGCAAGCTGGTCGTCGAGCCCGTCCGCCCCGAGGACGTGCGGGAGTGGGCGGCGGTCACCTTCCGCGGGTTCGGGATGCCCGAGGAGGGGTTCACCGAGATGCTGGCGGCCACCTATGACCATCCGGGCTTCCACCCGGTGGCCGCGTGGGACGGCGACACGATGGTCGCCACCGCCAATCTCTTCGTCCGCGGGGAGGTGGCCTCACTCAACTCCGGCGCGACGCTGCGCGAGCACCGCAACCGGGGCGCGCAGTCGGCCCTGTTGACCATGCGCGCCGAGCTTGCCGCGGACCTGGGCTGCCGCTGGCTGGTCGCGGAGACCGGGATGCCGTCGGAAAGACGCGCCAACCCCTCGCTGAACAACATGCTGCGCTCGGGCCTGCGCCCTCTGTACAGCCGCCGGAACTGGGTCTGGGAGCCGGACGCCGGCTGATCAGCGCACCTCGTACGATCTGCCCGTCCGGAGCGGGCGGAGCAGGAACGTGCTGCCCTCGTCCTCCGGGATCCCCATCGCGAGCCCGGTGCCGGCCAGGACGCCGGCGATCAGGTCCCGATCGCCGGCCCACTGCAGCGCGAGCTCGTCGACCAGGTCGCCACGGGCGTCGAAGCAGGACGTGTGCGCCTGGGTGGTCCAGAAGAGGGCCTTGGGCGACTCCCCGGCCGCGGTCAGGTCGTGGACCGTCTGCCAGCCGCCGGAGGAGGTCGGCCAGAGATCGGGTTCGGCGAGATAGCCGTGCGCGGCCAGCCGGTCCAGCGCGCTCACGATCCGGCACAGATCCGAGGACCGGTCCGTGGCCAGGCAGGTCACGACGCCTTCCTCCGGCTTGGCCAGGCCGTGGACGGCGGCGAAGAGCGCGTCCATCGCGGCGTCCGCCTGCTTGCTCAGCTCGTCGGCGTCCATCTCCAGCAGCGCGTCATAGTCGTCGTTCCGCTCGGACTGCCCCGGAACGGAGAGCACCAGGCCCTCCCGGGCGAACACCGACTGGATCCTGGACGACAGCCCGCCCCGCCACGCGAGGGCGACATCCTTCACCAGCGCCCCATCGGGCGTGAAGTGGTCACCCACGGCCGGGCTCAGCAGCCCGCTCGTCCCGATGTCGGTCGCGAACCGCTCGGCGTCGACGATCTGCCAGCCCTCGTCCTCCAGCCGGCCGAGCGACCGCTCGAAACGGTCCCGGTCGGAGTGCGGGCGATCCTCGGCGAGCTGGTGGTCCATCACCATGGGCCACCAGGCTTCGGCGTCGGCGAAGGCCACGGGATCCAGCGCCCGCAACGACCGCCACAGCTCTTCGGTGTGCCGCCGCCCGGCGTCCGGGGACTCACCGCCCACGGCGCGCCGGCGCAGCTCCAGCCGGAGGAGGAACGTCAGGAAGTGGCCCAGCGAGCTGTTGACCTGCTCCGCCCGTGGCTCGTCGTCGAACGTGAGCAGCCCCACGGCGCCGCTGTGAAGGTCGAGGAAGTAGCGCGTCCCCCGGTCACCCGGCGTCCCGCCGAGCACCAGGACGTCGACCTCCCCGGCGCCCGTCCGGAACACCGCCGGCGACCCCACCGCCGGCTCCCCGACGACCGAGGTGGTGAACGCCAGGTCCGCCCGCACCGGTAACCCGACCTGGCCCAGGATGGACGCGTCCTGTTCCGAGAGGCCCCGGAGCCGCTCGGCGTCCATCAGCAGGAGGCCGTCGGCGCCGAACGCTTCGACCAGCTCTTCGTGCGTAACCACGGCACCTCGTCATTGTGGACGATCGCGGCATGCGACGTCAGGCTCGGAGATCAAGTGCCGCAAGCGTAGTCGCTGTCCCGCCGCCTCCCACCCTTATCGATCAAGCTTGCCCGGACGGCCACGTCGAGGGTGCTCTTCAGCTCGGCCTCGGGCACGAAGTGGCCGAAGGTGTCGTTGGCGAAGAAGGAGACGCCGGCCACGGACGTGGCGTGTGCCGCCAGGACCTCCCGCTGGTAGAGGTAGGTACGCCGGTCGTCGAGGTAGGTGCGATACCAGTACCACGGGTCGACGAAGTCCAGGCCGAGCAGCGGGCGAGGGCCGTTGAGCGCGGCCTTGCTGAGCAGGTTGGGGACGATCTCGGTCCGCTCGACCAGCACCGCGAAGGTGCTGACCAGGATCGCGTCGAGGCTGCGGTAGGCGGCGTCGGTCATGCCCCAGGCGGAGCGTTCGACGTCGGCCCGCCAGTAGGTGTCCATCCAGTAGACCAGGCGCTCGCCCATCGCCTCGCGCAGGCGCAGGAAGAACCGTTCGATCCCGGCCGTTCGCCCGGGGGTGAGCGGTGGCGCGTTGTCCGGGTGCCAGAACCCGATGAGGCCGAACTGGTTGCCGAGCATGACGCCGTCCAGCCCGAAGTCCCGGGTGAAGGCGGCGGTCTGGGCGGCGACGAAGTCCCCGGCGAGCAGCCCGGACGGGATGCCGCCGGGATAGGCGGCGTAGGTCCGCGAGTCGGCCGACAGCGGGGCGGTCACGTCGATGACGCCCGGCACCAGGTGGCCTCCGGCGTCGGCGGCGCTGGCGGCCACCTCCGGATGCAGCGAGGTCTTCCACTCGCTACGGCAGAACTCGGGACCGGGCTCCAGGTACTCCAGCAGGTTCACCCGGTGCCCGCGCCGCCCCGCCTCGGCCCGCACGGCGGCGTAGATGCCGGCCAGGACGTCGTAGTCCATCGGCTGCTCGGACAGGGCGAACATCGGCCCGGCCGAGTACGGATTGGCCGATCGCTCACCGCCGTCGCGCACCCGCGTCAGCCAGTCGAGGTTGTGGGCCCGCATCATGGCGGCGGGCCCGCCGGGGCCGAGCGCGAAGCAGTTGTAGCGGGCCCAGTCGAAGCGCTCCCGTCGGCCGGCCAGGCCCCGGTAGTTCAGGATGTGATCGCCGTTGCCCGCGCAGAACACCAGTGTGACCGGCCGGTCCGCGAGCCAGTCCGCGTGGTGGTCGAAGAACGCCGCCACACCGGGCGCGGGCTCCCGCAGGTCGTCGAAGATCTTGGGGGTGATCCACAGGCATGCTTCCATGGCGCTCACCGAGGTTCCTCCGGTCGGTGTGGTGGTCACGTGGTGGCGGCGAACGCCTTGTCCATCCGGGAGAGCACGGTGGGCACGTCCACCGTCCCGTTGAACAACTCCTGGATCGAGGTCAGGTGCTCCTGCTGGACCTTCGCGTTGGGCCAGGACTGGTCCGGGTAGAGCGTGGAGCGGCCGGACTCGACGGCGTCCAGCACCGGCTGCTGCAGCGCGTCGGCCTTGAACGCGGGGCTGGTCAGCGCCGGGCTGCTGCCCGAGGCGGTGGCGTACAGCGCCTGGCCTTCCGGCGAGGCGAGGAACTCCATGAACTTCTTGGCCAGGGCCGGGTTCTCGGCCTTGGCGTTGACCCCGTAGACGATGCCCACCGACACCGGCACGTACGTGCCGTCGGCGCTGTCGGTGGCGGGGAACGGGGTCATGGAGAACGTGGTGCCCTGGGGCGCGTACTCGATCGCGGACTGGACCGCCGACAGCACGTGCACCACGCCGAGCGCCTTGCCCTGGCCGAACATCCGCATCTGCTCGTCGTAGCCGACGCCGTTGGGACTGTCGTTGAAGCAGCCCTCGTCGCGCATCTCCAGATACTTCTCCAGCGCCTGCTTCCACGCGGAGTCCGCGAAGGCGGCCTTGCCGTCCAGTTGCCGTTGGGTGAAGTCCCGGGTCGGACCGTAGACCAGGGAGGCGGTCAGCGCGTAGGGCACGAGCTGGGTCACCCAGGCCGACTTCAGGCCGAGCGCGAACGGCACGACCCCCTTGGCCTTGGCGTCCCGGCAGAACGCCAGCACCTGCGGCCAGGTCGCCGGCTTGGCCAGCCCGCTCGCCCGCAGCGCCTGGTCGTTCCAGACCGCGCCGATGGCGCCGATCGTCACCGGGACCGCGACCACCTTGCCGGCCGGGTCGCTGGTGACCGCCTTGAGGTCCGGGCCGAGGCCGCCGGCCCACCTCTCCGCCGACAGGTCCATCAGCATGCCGTCCTTGCTCAGGTCGCGTACGGCCATCGTGTTGCCGCCGCCCGGCCACATGCGGAAGACGTCCGGCGCCGTTCCGGAGGAGAGCTGGGTACGGATCTGCTGCTGGTAGGAGGCGTCGTCCTCGGTGAAGATCGTCTTCACGGTGACGCCGGGATTGGCCTTCTCGAACGCCGCCACGGCGGCCTTGGCGGGTCCCTGGCCCGCGGCGGCCAGGGTCAACACCTTGTCCTCCGATGCCGCGCCGGTGGCGCCGCCGCCAGAGGTCGAGCAGGCGGTGACCGCGACGGCGAGGCAGCACGCGGACGCGATCGTTCGCACAGACTTCATGACAGAACTCCAGGGGGTGTGAAGGGGGATGGCGGCTCTAGCCTTTGAGCCCGCCGGCGAAGCCTTTGATGATGTGTCGCTGCAGCGCGAAGTAGACGACGAGGATCGGGATGACGCTGATCACCAGACCGGCGAAGATCAGCGGCCACTGCGACACGTACTGGCTGACGAAGCCGTAGATGGCCACCGGAGCCGTGGTGTTGTCGCTGCCGCCCAGGTAGAGCAGCGGGGTGAAGAACTCGTTCCAGATGCCGACCGAGTTGAGGATCACCACGGTGCCGGTGACGGGACGCAGGAGCGGGAACACGACGCTGACGAACGAGCGCACCGGCCCGCACCCGTCGATCAGCGCGGCCTCCTCGTAGTCGAGGGGCAGCTCACGCAGGAACATCGTGTAGAGGAACACCGAGAACGGGATCTGCTGCCCGACGTTGATCAGGATCACCGACCAGAGCGAGCCGAGCAGCCCCACGTCGCGCATGGTCGCGTACAGCGGGAGCAGTGCGAGCTGGCCCGGGATGAGCAGCCCGCCGATGACGAAGAAGAACGTGTAGCGGGACCAGCCGCGGGTCACGCGGGCCAGCGGGTAGGCGGCCATCGCCGCGAAGGCGACGATCAGGATGACGCTCAGCGAGGTGATGGCGAAGCTGTTGGCCAGCGCCGCCCCGAGGTTGGCCTGGGTCCACGCCTCGGCGTAGTTGGCGAACGTGGGCGGCCATTCCAGGGCGAGCGCGCTGGTCTGGCTGTCCTGGGGTTTGAGCGACACGTTGAGCAGGCCGGCCAGGGGGACCAGGAAGGCCAGCGCGAGCAGGATCAGCGTGACCTCACGGGTCAGCGTCCGCCAGGAGTATCGGTGCATCAGGAGCTCTTCCTCTGTGTCAGGCGGAACTGCACCGAGGCCAGGAACGCGATGATCACGGTCATCACGACCGCCAGCGCGATCGAGAAGGGGAAGTCGCCGAGCGAGAAGGCGCTCTTGTAGATCGCCGTCGAGATCGTCTCGGTCGAGGTGCCGGGGCCGCCGCCGGTCATGGCCATCACCTGGTCGAACTGCTTGAGCCCGCCGATCAGGCAGAGCATCACGTTGATCACGACCGCGCCGTTCAGCAGCGGCAGCACGACCCGGCGGAACTTGCTCCAGGCGCCCGCCCCGTCGATCGTCGCCGCCTCCAGCACCTCGGCCGGAATGGCCTGCAGCCCGGCCAGGTAGATCACCATCGAGTACCCGGAGAACTGCCAGACGATCTCGGCCACGATGGCGTACAGCGCCGTGTCCGGATCGCCGAGCCAGTCATGGGCGAGCCCGCCCAGCCCCACCGCGCGCAGCGCGTCGTTGAGCGCGCCGTCGGGTGAGAGCAGGAAGCTCCACACGTATCCGGCCACCAGCGGCGTCAGCACCACCGGCGCGAAGAAGATCACCCGCAGCAGGTACCGGCTCTTGACCATGCTGTTGACGCCGAGCGCCAGGAGCAGCCCCGCGACGTTCTGCGCCACGGTGGCCACCGCCGCCAGGATGAGGGTGTTGACCAGGGCGTCGCCGGCCGCCCGGTCGGAGAAGACCGCGCCGAAGTTGTCCAGGCCCACGAACGACCAGTCGGCGCGCAGCCCGTTCCAGTCGGTGAAGGAGAACAGCGCGCCGTTCACGCTGGGAGCCACGACGATGAAGAGATAGACCGCGATGGCCGGTACGAGGAACCACCAGGGAGCTCGTACGCCCACCCGGCGTTTCTTGCCGCCCGGTGCGGCGGGGGGCGTTCGCGCGGCCGGGTCCCGCGCCCCGGGCGCGGCCGTCGTGGTCGCATGCGGCAAAGCCACCGTATGACTCCTCTCGCAAGTCTCGTGAATCGATTCACAGCGTGTCGGGCAGGTTACGTGTCGCCGGGATTCGGTGTCAATGGAGTGGCGTGAATCGATTCACAGACGCGTTAGGCTAGCGGTGACCCTGCGGACCTGACCCAAGAGGAGATCGATGACGCTCGAACCGGCGCCGAGGCGGCCCAAGGCCGCGGATTCCCTCGCCACGGTCGGCGATGTCGCGACACGCGCCGGAGTGTCCCGCGCGACCGTCTCCTACACGTTCACCCAGCCGGACCGCGTCTCGCCGGAGCTGCGCCGGCGGGTCCTGGCCGCCGCCGACGAACTCGGCTACGTCGGCAACGACGCGGCACGGCGGCTCCGGGTCGGCCACAGTCTCGCGCTCGGTCTGCTCGTCTCCAGCACGGGCAACCCCGTCTACGCGGAGATCGCCGCGGGGGCCGAGGCGGAGGCCGCCGCCCATGGCCGCTTCATCCTGGTCGCCAACAGCGACGAAAGCCGCGAGCGCGAGCGCGCCTACCTCAAGTTCTTCGAGTCTCAGCAGGTGAGCGGCATCCTGGCCGTCCCGGTGGCCGGTGTGCCCACCGAGCTGATCGAGCTGAGGAAGCGGGGGACGCCGTTCGTGCTGGTCGGCATCGCCGAAGGCCCGCACGACTACCCCGCCATCTCCGGCGACAACGAGCGGGGAGGCCACCTCGCAGCCTCGCACCTGCTGGCCCAGGGGCGGCGACGCCTGCTCTTCGCGGGCGGCCCGCACCCCCACGTCGATCTCCGGCTGGCAGGGGCGAAGCGAGCCGTCGCCGAGTCCGCGACGCCCGCCACGATCGAGGTGATCCGGGTGCGGGTCCAGACCGCGAAGGCCGGCGAGGCGGTCGCGGGGGAGCTGGCCGGGAGGCCGAAGCCGGGCCTTCCCGACGGGATCGTGGCCGGTAACGACCTGCTCGCGCTCGGCCTGCTGCACGGGCTGATCACGGCCGGGATCCGGGTGCCGGAGGATCTCTCCCTGGTCGGCTACGACGACATAGAGTTCGCCGACTTCGCGATCGTGCCGCTCACCACCATCCGGCATCCCTCGGCGGCGCTCGGCGCCAGCGCCGTCCGCATCCTGCTCGGCCTGGAGAAAGAGCAGGACACGCAGGGGCGTTTCGACCCTGAGCTCGTGATCCGGGCGACCTCACTCCCAGGCGGCGGCCTCGCGTAACGGCCGTTGACATCGTGACGAGGCCGTCACTACGATCTGCGCACACCGCGCCGTGAATCGATTCACAGCGCCTCCTGGAGGCACGATCATGAGCTTGACACCCCCCGGCGCGGGCCGCCGGATCATCGCGGTGGCCGTCAGCGCCGCGCTGGCCCTGACAGCGACCCCGCCGGCCACGGCTCAGACATCAGGACCGCTGCCCAAGGTCGCCGCCCTCGATGCGGGCACGATCGACCTGGGCGACTTCACCGGCCTGGAGCAGCAGATCGCCCCCTACCTCGCCAACCTCGCGCGGCTGGCCAACAGCGTCGACGACGACGGCTTCATCACCTGCGGCTGCTGGCGACCGGGCCAGGGTCCGAACGACGCGCGCGTCATGGAGAACGTCCTCACCCTCGCCTACTTCTACACCGCCGACCGTCCATGGAACCCGTACCACCGGGACCGGAGCCTGCGTGCGCGCCTGGAGGCCGCCCTGCGGTTCATGCTCGGCACCCAGAACGCCGACGGCTCGTTCCCCCAGGGCGGCGGCGACCTGCACTCGCGGGCCGCGACAGGCTTCGCGCTCGAACTGTACGCCTTCATGCTGGAGATGCTCGACGCGGACGGCACGGTCGAGGCGAGCCTGGTCGCCTCCCTGACCGAGGCCATGAGGGCGGCCGCGAGGTGGTTCCTGGAGGATGAGGAGGTGTGGGGGCCGCGTGGCTCCCAGTTCGCCAACCAGGTAGCGGGCGGGCTGGTCGGCATCTCGCGCCTTCTCGTCCGCCTCGACGACGCGGCGTTACGCGTACGGTTCCAGCAGCGCCTCGCCGACCACGAGCGGATCGCGCAGAGCGAGGCCGGCTTCTACCGGGACGGGACGGTCGCCCACCGGTACAGCCTCGAAGTGCACTCCGAAGACCTCGTCGGCTGGGGCGACCCCGCGACCCGGGCGACGATCGACCGGATGCAGGCGCGTTACCTGGACTGGGCCCAGTACAACCTGCTCTACGACGAGCGGCTCGACGGCTACGCCATCAACACGGCGGCCGACTCACGCCACCGCGGCTGGAACCACGCCGACGAGTTGCCCATCGGCTCCAACGACCTCTGGGGCTCGGTGATCCCGCAGGCGCGTGCCTACGCGGCCACCCGCGAGGAGCTCCAGGAGCGCCGGGCGGCCTTCGCCCAGGCGGGCTGGGCGGCCTCGGTCCAGTCGTTGATCGCGCCGACGTGGGCCTACCTCGATCCCTCGGTCATCCGTGACGTCGCGCTGAAGCAGGAGTACCACCCGACCGCCGCCGAGCGTCGCGAGGCGATCGGCACCCTCCGCCCCTACGCGGGCGCCCCGTACACCGAATACCGCGCGGACTCGGTCACCGGCCAGCGGTTCGTGTTCGCCAAGCGCCCCTCATACGTCGCGGGCATGGGCTTCGGCAAGCACGTCGACACCCAGTACGGCTTCTGGGACAACCAGCGGTTCGGGCTCGGCTACCTCTACGACCCCCGGCTCGGCGTCGTCATCCAGAGCCAGAACGCGCCGAGCCCCGGCGCCCCCAGGACCCGCCCGGCGGACGCGGAGCTGTCCTGGGGCACCGGCTGGGTCGCCGCGGACGGCGTGCACGTCGACGCCTATGACCAGCCGGTCCCCACGTTCTTCCGCGACGGGACGCCCGTCGATCCCGCGACGGTCTCCGGCTCCGACGCTCTGGAGATCCGCTACGCGGCGGCGGGCAGCCCGGTGACCAAGTCCGTCACCCTCGGTGACCGCCTCAAGGTGCGGGTCGAGAGCTCGGGCGAGTTCTTCGAACGCGTCCCGCTGGTGCTCGACCCGGACGACACCGTCCAGTGGATCGGCGGCGGAGAAGTCGAGGTCGGCTCCCGGGCGACCGCCGAGAACGTCTCCGGCGTCGTCGTCAACCGCGACGGGCGCAGCGTGGAGATCCGCTGGACCGGCGCGGGCGGCGCGGCCCTGTGGCCCTCCGCCTTCCCGGTGGCGGGCGGAGACCGTAGGCTCCAGGTCCTCGATGTCAGGGCCACGGGCAGGCTGGAGTACGACATCCGCGTCCTCGACGACGCGTGCGCCGGCTCGGACGAGTCGGCGACGGTCCGCATCGGCGGCAGGGACACCGGGGTCGCCAACGCCGACGACGGCACCGGCTGCACGGTCGCCGACCTCCTGCGCGCCGGCGAGCAGTGGGACGGCCACGCCGCCTTCGTCCGGCATGTCACGAGGACGTCGGCGGCGCTGGCGCGCCAGCGGGTGGTCACCCGGCGCGACGCCGCCCGCCTGGTCGCCGCCGCGGCCCGCTCCGACGTCGGCCGCGACCTGGTGACCGCCACCGCGGACCGCACCGACGTCGTGGCGGGGCAGGAGGTCGCCGTACGCGTCGCCGGACGCGGCATCGGACGTGGCATCGGCGAGGTGACGGTCTCGGGCCGCTGCCTCAGCGGTGACGCCACCGCCTCGGGCCCCGCCGAGCTGAAGGTCACCGTACGTGAGACGTCGCTTCCCGGAGCGTGCCGCCTCAGCGCGGAGACGCTGCGTGCCGACGGGACGGCCGAGATCGACACCGTCGACCTGCGCGTCGTGCCGGACGCCCAGGGGGTCGTCTTCCGCGACAGTTTCTCCTCGGTCGCCGCGACGTCGGAGGCGTGGACCGCCGTCGACGGCTCGTGGGCCGTGGTCGACGGGACCTACCGCCAGCGGGACACGACGCGCACGGGCTGGAAGTCCGTCGTGGACGACCTGCTGATCACCGACGGCTTCGTCGAGACCGAGCTCGACTTCCGTACGCTCGCGACCTCGACGGCGTTCGCCGGCGTCCAGGTGCGTACGGCGAGGCCCGGCGACGCCTACACCCAGTCCGGATACCTGGTCTACCTGCGCCCCGACGGCTCGGTCGACGTTCACCGGGCGGGCGTCGGCGTCATCGCGACGGGCGCCGGAGCCGCCGTGACGGGGCCGGTCAAGCTCCGCGTCGAGATGCGCGGGGCCGAGATCCGCGCCTTCGTCGGCGCGGAGACGACACCCCGTGTCAGCGTCACCGATCCGGAACCGATCACCGGACCGGGATCCGTGCACCTCATCACGGGCCGCGCGGCCGTCGACTTCGACGATCTCCGCGTCGGGACGGCACCGGCCGCCGGAACCGCCCTCGGCTCGGGGTGAGTGTCATGGGGTGTCGTGGCCGCTCCTAAGATCGAAGGTGTGGCGAAGTACTTCGATGTGCATCCGGACAATCCGCAACCTCGGCTGATCAGCCAGGTCGTCGACCTCCTGCGGGCGGACGGCTTGATCGCGTACCCGACGGACTCGTGCTACGCCCTGGGGTGCCGGCTGGGCAACCGGGACGGGATCGACCGGATCCGGGAGATCCGCAGCCTCGGTAGCGACCATCACTTCACCCTGATGTGCGGGGACTTCGCGCAGTTCGGCCAGTTCATTCATCTGAGCAACGCGCTGTTCCGCTCGGTCAAGGCGGCGACCCCCGGCGGTTACACGTTCATCCTGCCCGCGACCAAGGAGGTGCCGCGGCGGCTGATGCATCCCCGGAAGAAGACGGTCGGCGTCCGGATCCCCGATCACGTCGTCACGCAGGCGCTGCTGGCCGAGCTCGGCGAGCCGCTGCTGTCGAGCACCCTGCTGCTGCCCGACGAGACCGAGCCCCTGACGCAGGGCTGGGAGATCAAGGAGCGGCTCGACCACGAGGTCGACGCCGTCATCGACGCCGGCGAGTGCGGCGCGACGCCGACGACGGTCGTCGACTTCTCCCAGGACGAGCCGGAGATCCTCCGCCGGGGCACCGGAGACCCGTCCCTCTTCGAGTAGCCCGCAGTGGCCAGACCGGTTCCGGCAAATGGGGAGCGATCTGGACAAGGTTCCTGTCACCGTTCGATCCGTGACTTCCGCTGACGAGCTACGCGAGTCCGGCGTTCTGTGGCGTAGCTACCTGAGCGCCGGGCGGCACCTGGTGCCCCTCGTGCTGCCCGGCGTGCTGGTGTACGTGCCTGTCTCCGTGCTCATCCAGCTGATGCTGGTGGTGTCGCTGGACGACTCGGCGGCGGTGATCAACGACCGGCTCCACTTCATCGGCGGGTCCGACGGCTCGCTGCTGGTCTGGGCGGGGCTGCCGGCGGCGGCCGGCATCCTGGGGCAGGCGCTGGTGTTCCCCGCGACGGTGGTCCTGGCCGCTGGACGGCTCGTCGACCGGCCGGTGTCGCCTGTCGCGGCGCTGCGGGCCGCCGCTCGACGGCTGCCGTCCACGCTGCTCCTGGTCGTGGTGGGAGTGCTGGCGTACGCGGCGGTGGGGGCCGCCGGGTTCGGCGTCCTGCTGCTGACCCGCCAGGAGTGGATGGCCATCGCCGTGATGGTGACGCTGGCGCTGACGGCGACGCCGGGGCTGCTGGCCGTGCCGGGCGTCATGCTGCACGGCTGTACGCCGCTGGGCGCGATCCGCCACGCCTACCGGCTGAGCAGGCTGCGCCGTAGGGCGACGGCGTTCACGCTCGCCTTCGGCGTGGTCGTCGTCCCCGCCGCGGCGACCTGGGGCTTGGGACGGGGGCTGGGGCTGCTGCCCGGCGCCCTGGAGACCGTGGGATCGGGCGTGGCGGGATTCGCGCTGGCCCTGGCCGTCACGCCCGTCCAGGCGGCCGTGGTCACCCGTCAGTTCCTGCACTGCCTGGCCTGGCGCACCGAGGACTCGAACGAGGACGAGGACCTGGTACGCGGCCTCCCCGGCAGCCCGCCGGGCCCGTTCAGGCGCGTGCTGTTGCCGACCGTGTTGCTGCCCGGGGTGCTGTTCAGCGGGGTGGTGCTGGTCAATCCGTTCGGCTGGCTGGAGGTCTCCCAGACGAACGTGACCGAGTCGTGGCAGAAGGCGGAGCCGTCCGGTTCCTCGGGCTCCTCTGACGAGGGTCCGGAGTTGCGGCCCTTCGACCTGCGGGACGTGCACGCCGGCCGTGGCGGGAGCCTGGCCATGGTCATCGACGGCTACGACGACTACGCCAGCCTGCTGACCTGTGCCGACACCTCCTGCGAGAAGACGAGTTTCACGTGGGCGGAGCAGCGGGTCGCCGGCACGGATCCGCTTCCCGGCGCGGTCAGCGTCCGCCTGCCCGACGGGCGGCTCCTGCTCACCACCTGGTCGGGAGAGGCCCTCAGGATGCTGACGTGTGAAGCGGGTGCGTGCGTGCCCGTCCCCGGCGGTGGGATCGTCGCGAAGGCGGAGCGTCCGGCGTTCTACGCGGGGGTGGCGATGGCCGTGCGGCAGGGCGGCCTGGTCGTCGCCTTCGCCGACAAGGAGCGGGTGAAGGGTGACGCGGACCCGACCAAGGACATCGTCTCCTTCGTCTTCTGCGCCGACGTGGCCTGCGCACGCCCGGAGCAGAAGCGGGTCGCACGGCTGGACGCCACCTCGTACCTGCCCGGCGTGCCCAGCCTGGCCGTCACGACGGCACCGGGCGGCCGGCCTGTCGCCGCCCGGTTCGACACCCACAACGGCCAGATCCATGTCATCTCCTGTGCGGACGCCGCATGCCTGCGGACCCGCGTGACCAGGCCCGTCCCTCCCTACCCGCCGAGCGTCGAGAGTGAGCGGGGCCGGGACACCGGCCTGGCCCTGGTGGTACGGCCGGACGGCCGGCCGCTGATCGCCTACCGGGACAGGAACGATCGCGCGACCAAGCTGCTCGACTGCCGCACACCCGACTGCGCCCAGTCCGAAGTGATCACCCTGGACGCCGGCGGCCCCTACCGGTCGACCCCGGTGATGGTCCTGGACCGGGCGGGCCGTCCGCTGGTCGCGTACCAGAGCCACGACGGGACACGCCTCATGCTCGCCACCTGTACGGGACCTCGCTGCGTGCGCACCGCCGTGGCCAGGATCGGATGGGGCCCCGGCGACGGTCTGGCCATGACCCTCAACGACCAGGGGAGACCCACGATCGCCTGGATGGACGACAACGACGCGCTGTTCGGCGGCGAATGGCGCCTGATCGTCACCACACCGCTGAACCTGGCCGCCGACTGAATCCCCGCGTTCCGGGAGCCTTCCGCGTGGGCATCTCAAGTCGTCCGGTGCTCAGCTCTCGCGCAGGACCGCGCGCAGCCGGGTGACGAACCGCTCGGGGTCGTCGGCGAACCCGGTGTGGTCGCCGGGGAACGTCGTCGGCTCGATGCCGAGCGCCGTGGCGAGCGCGGTCGACGTGCGGTCGCACAGCTGGCCGGTGGACTCCTCGCCGATGCCGATCACAATGCGGGTCGGCACTTCGCGCAGAGCCGTGATGTCGGGCTCCCAGCGGGTGGTCGGGCGCAACTCGTGGGCGAACCAGCGGCGCTCGTCCGCGACCTGCTGCGGGTCGCGCTCCCCGCCGAACATCTGCTCGATCAACCCCTCCGGCAGGAAGATGTCGGCCTGGGCCATGAACTTCGTCCAGGCCCCGACGACGTCACCGGCGAAGTAGGTGGCGATCATGTCATCGGCTCCCGCGTGCAGCCGCTCGCGGTCGTCGAGCACGGCGTAGGCCGGGTGCTCGTGCGCGACCACGGTGTGCACCTGCTCGGGACGGGCGATGGCGAGGGCCAGCGCGCTGACCGCGCCGCCGCTGGAGCCGAAGACGGCGGCCGGGCCGGCGTCCAGGTGGGTCAGGAGCCGGGAGAGGTCGTCGGCGCGCAGCTCCGGGGTCGAGTCCTGGTCCGGGTCGTCGACCGGGCTGCGGTTGATGCCTCGCGGATCGGTGGTGAGCACGGTGTGGTCGGTGGCGAGCAGGTCGGCCGCCGGCGCGAAGGAGTCGGCGCCCATCGGCGCGCCGACGAGCACCACGAGGGGGCCCTCGCCGCGCACCTCGTAGTACAGGCGCGCGTCGGGAACCTCCAGCGTCGCGGAGATGGCGGGCATCGTCTGGCTCATCTGGGCCTCCTGGCAGGGGGACATCGGTGTCCGGTCGAAGTAGGGACTCCCTGCGGAGGGCACAATCGTCGCTTATGGAGAAGAATTCTTCACGGCCTGCCGACGCGCCGACGCGGGACGACCTGACGTCGGCCCGCGACGGGGACGACGCGCCGACGCGGGATGATCTGACGTCGGCCCGCGACGGGGGCGGCGCGTCGGCGCAGGATGATCTGGCGCTCGCCCGCGACGGTGACGGCGCGGCGTTCACCCGCCTCGTGGCGCCGTTGCGCGGGGAGTTGCACGCCCACTGCTACCGCATGCTCGGCTCCACCCACGACGCCGACGACGCTCTGCAGGACGCCCTGCTGCGGGCGTGGCGCGGGCTGGCGCGCTTCGAGGGCCGTAGCTCGCTGCGCTCCTGGCTCTACACCGTGACCACCCGCACCTGCCTGGACCTCGTCGAGGCCCGCGGCAGGCGGGCGCTGCCCGTCGACTTGGGCCCGGCCAGCGACCATCCCGTGGTCGACGCCGTCCCCCTGTCCGACGTCGCCTGGCTGGGCCCCTACCCGGACACGGCCCTCGCCGGCGGCCCGGCCGGCCCGGCCGCGCGCTACGAGCAGCGCGAAGCGGTCGAGCTGGCGTTCGTCGCCGCCCTGCAGCACCTGCCGGGCAACCAGCGGGCGGCCCTGGTGCTCTTCGAGGTCCTCGGCTTCTCCGCCGCCGAGATCGCCGCGATGATGGACACCTCCGCCACGTCGGTGAACTCCGCCCTCGCGCGGGCTCGCCGGGTCGTCGCGGAGAAGGTCCCTTCCCGTACGCAGCAGCAGACGTTGCGCAAGATCGGCGACGCGCGCCTGCGGGAGATCGTCACCGGCTACTCCAGCGCGCTCGAACGCGACGACGCCGACGCGCTCGTCGCGCTGCTGACCGAGGACGTCACCTGGTCGATGCCGCCGCTGCCGCACTGGTACCGCGGGCTGGAGACGGTCACCGAGTTCGCCGTGCGGGTCCCGCTGAAGAGCTGCGGCGCCTGGCGGCACCTCCCGACCAGCGCGAACGGCCAGCCCGGCGTGGGCTGCTACCTCTGGAACGACGACGCCGGCGCGTACCTCGCCTGGGCGGTCAACGTGTTCACGCTGCGGGAGGCGTACATCTGCGAGATCACCTCGTTCATCGGCCCCGAGCACTTCACCGCCCTCGGACTGCCCGCCTCGCTGCCCTGAGGGCGGGTGGCTCGCACCACCGCCGCTGGTCGCGTTGTGCGCCGGACGGCAGGAAGGCGTCGTAGCGGTATGTACCGGACTCCTCAGGGGACCGCACTGGCCATGGCCTCCGGTTCGCGAACGCCGGCCGGCTTGGCGAATCCCATCGCGTAAGCATGGATGCGTCGCTGCGCCTCACGGAGCTCCGCGCGGCACACGGCGTTCTCCGGCCAGTCGGCCTCGGTGGCGTCCGGCCGTGCCTGCTCGAATTCGCGGAGCCGCGGGTGCCACTTCGACAGGAACGGGCGGAGCTCCTGGTTGAGCATCGTGATCGCCAGGTGCTCGACCGTCAGCCCGCCCGGTGCCGGGACCGATGGCCTGCTGGACTTCAAGGTGTCGCGAGTGGTGGCGAACAGGCCGTACAGCGACGTCAGCGCCTCTCGGGTCAAGCCCTCGTCGTCCTTCAGAGGCTGCGTGGCAACGCGGGTCACCGTCTCCACGAACAGTTGCCTGGCGACGTTGCGGCTCTCGTTGCCGTCGACCACGAACGTCAACTCGCTCAGCTGCGGAACCGACACCTTGACCTCGGTCAGCCGGGCCGACCGGTGATAGATCCGGATCACCACGATGCCCGCAATCCCGGCCACCGCTCCTCGATTGACAGTACCGCCAACCGTTCGTCAACTTTGCGCGCACAGGCCAAGGAATGATAATGATTTCCATTGCGAACGCAGGCGTGGCCTGACGGGGTCACGCCGGTGCCCCTTCTGACCGCGCCGCCGTCCGCCCGATGGAAAGGCGCCACCCGATGAACGACCACCCAGACCGCCGGGGATTCCTCGGACTCACCGCCGCACTCGCGGCCGCCGCCCTCACCGGCTGTGCCGCCACGCCGACCGCCGGGTCCGCCGGGTCGGCCTCGACGGGGGGCAGGCTGCGTGCCGCCTTCGCGGGAGGCGGCGCCACCGAAGTCCTCGATCCGCACCTGGCGAACCTGTTCGTCGAGGCGGCCAGGTCCAAGGCCCTCTTCGACAAGCTCGCCGACCTGGGCCCCGACGTGTCGCCCCAGCCCAGGCTCGCGGAGAAGTGGGAGCCGTCGGCCGATCTGCGGCGCTGGCGCATCACCCTGCGGCCCGCCTCCTTCCACGACGGGCGCCCCGTCCGCGCCCAGGACGTGCTGGCCAGCTACGCCCGCATCCTCGACCCGAAGCGCACCTTCCGCGCCAGGTCCAGTCTCGCGATGATCGACCTGGCGAACAGCCGCGCGGTGGACGACCGCACGGTGGAGTTCATGCTGAGGCGGCCGTTCGTGGAGTTCCCGAACGTGATGGCCGCGTTCGGCGCCTACATCGTCCCCGAGGGGAGCGAGGACTTCACCAAGCCTGTCGGCTCGGGTGCCTTCTCCTTCGTCTCCTTCCAGCCCGGCCGCGCCACGCTGCTCAAGCGCAACCCGGACTACTGGGACGGCCCGCCGCACCTGGACGAGCTGGAGTTCGTCATCGCCAACGAGGAGTCCGCCCGGATCAACGCGCTGCTCGGCGGCCAGGTGGAGTACGCCCACGACCTCACCCCCACCACCGCCAGGCAGCACGGCTCGCGCGTCACCATGGTCCGCTCGCCCAACAGCGGCGTGCAGGCGTTCGCCATGAAGGTGGACCGCCCGCCGTTCGACGACCCCGGCCTGCGCGAGGCGATGTTCCTGCTCGCCGACCGGCAGCAGCTCGTCGACACCGTCATGCCGGGCGCCGGCCAGGTCGGCAACGACCTGTACGGCAAGGGCTACCAGTACTACGCCGACGACATTCCCCAGCGCGTCCCCGACCTGGACAAGGCGCGCGCGCTGATCAGGAAGGCAGGGGCGGAAGGGCTCACCGTCCAGCTGACCACCTCCAACGCTGCGGCCGGCTTCGTGGAGTCCGCGAGCGTCTTCGCCGACCAGATCCGCAAGGCCGGCCTCAAGGCCGAGGTGGTGACCGGCAACAAGGACACGTACTGGGCCGACATCCTCACCAAGGGCTCCCTGGTCAGCTTCCGCTCCGGCGCGATGCCGATCGAGACGCACATCGCGCAGCGGCTGCTGTCGACCTCCACGACCAACGCCACCCGGTGGGCCAGGCCGGAGTTCGACGCGCTGTACGACAAGGCCGTCTCCACCGCCGACGAGCGGGCCCGCGGCGAGGCGTACCACCGTATGCAGGAGATGCTGCACGCCGAGGGCGGGCTGCTGGTGTGGGGGTTCGCCGACTGGATCGTCGGCACGGCCGCGAACGTCACCGGCGTGACGAGCGCGCCGGCCAACACCCTCGACTGGGCGCGCTTCGACAAGGTACGCCTCGGGTGAACCTGCCCCGTTACGCCGCGAGGCGGACGCTCCTCGGCCTCGGCCAGGTGCTGGCCGTCGCGGTGGCGGTGTTCCTTCTGGTCGAGGCGCTGCCGGGCGACGCGGCCGTCTCGATGGCCGGCGACAGCCCCGATCCGGCGCGGATCGCGCAGATCCGCGCCGCGCTGGGGCTGGACCGGCCGCCGCTGGAGCGCCTGCTCGACTGGCTGGCCGGGCTGGCCCGGCTGGACCTGGGCGTCTCCATCGTCTCGGACCGGCCGGTGGCCGACATCCTGCTCGACGGGCTGCAGCCCACGCTGGTCCTGGCCGGGCTCACGCTGCTGGTCCTGGTGCCGCTGGCGGTGCTGGTCGGCGTGGCCGCGGCCGTCCGCGAGGGCCGTCCGCTGGACCGGGCGCTGACCTCGGTGAGCGTCGCGCTGTACGCCATCCCGGAGTTCGCCCTGGCCATCGTGTTGATCGCGGTGTTCGGCGTGGGCCTGGGGTGGCTGCCGCCCACCGCCGTGGGCGTGCCGAGCCTGCTCGCGCAGCCCGCGGTGCTGGTGCTTCCGCTGGTGGTGCTGCTGGCCCGGCCGATCTGCTCGATCAGCCGGCTGGTCCGCGCGGGCATGATCGACGCGCTGCGCTCCGACTACGCGCGGCACGCGCTCCGGCTCGGGCTGACGGTCTCCCGGGTACGGATCGCGCACGCGCTGCCGAACGCGCTGGCCCCGGCCGTCCAGCAGGTCGCCCGGACCACCGACTGGCTGATGGGCGGCGTGATCGTGGTCGAGGCGGTCTTCGTCATCCCCGGCCTGGGCACGACGTTGACCGGGGCCGTCGACGGCCGTGATCTGCCGGTGGTGCAGGGGCTGGCGCTGGTCTTCGCGACCACCACCGTGCTGGTGAATCTCCTCGCCGACCTGGCGGCCTTCCGGCTGGCGCCGCGCGCATGAGGCGGCTGCTGCTGGCGATCCCGCTGCTCGTGGCCCTGGCCGGGCCGTGGTTCGTGCCCGACGAGCTCACCCGGGGGGTGGCGTTCGCCGGCTCAGGCCCGCTCGGCACGGACTTCATCGGCCGCGACACCTGGCATCAGGTGCTGCTCGGCGGCCGGAGCCTGGTGCTCGTCGCGCTGCTGGCCACGGCGGGCGCCTACCTTCTCGGCGTCCCGTGGGGCATCGCCGCCGCGATGAGCCGCCGCCGTGTCCTCGACGAGCTGCTGATGCGCCCGCTGGACCTGCTGCTCGCGGTGCCGTCCCTGCTGCTGCTCATCCTGCTGGCCACGGTCGCGCCGGTGGGCGCGTTGAGCCTGGCGCCGATCGTCATGCTGATCAACCTGCCGGACGTGGCCAGGATCTCCCGCGCCGCCGCCCTGGAGATCGCCGCCCGGCCCGCGCTGGAGGCCATGCGGCTGCAGGGGGAGAGCCGCGCGCGTATCGCGGTGCGGTACGTGGGCCGCTCGATGCTGCGCACGCTCGCCGCCGATCTCGGCACCCGGATGACCGGTGCGCTCTATCTGGTGGCCGCGGCCAGCTTCCTCGGCATCGGGGTCGCGCCCGACGCCGCCGACTGGGCCGTCATGGTGGACCGCAACCGGGGCGGGCTGTTCCTCCAGCCCTGGGCGGTGGTCGTCCCGGCGCTGCTCATCGTGGCGTTGTCGGTCGGGCTCAACCTCACCTTCGACCGCGCGTTGTCCGCCGGTCGCCCCTCGCGTTCGGCAGGCCGTACATGATCGACGTCGTTGACCTGCGCGCCGCGCCGATCCTGCACGGGCTCAGCTTCCACCTGCCCGCAGGGCAGGTGCTCGCCCTGGTCGGCGGCTCCGGCAGCGGCAAGACCACGACCGGGCTCGCGCTCCTCGGCGAGCACCCGCCGGGCGTCGAGGTGACCGGCACGGTCCGGGTGGGCGGGCGGGAGGTCGGTCCTGACCGGCCGCCCGCGCCCGGAACCGTGGGGTTCATCCCGCAGCATCCGTCTTCCGTGCTCAATCCCGTACGGCGCATCGGGGCCGTGCTGAAGGAGATCGCCTCCCGGCACGGCACATCCGTGGAGCAGGCGCTGCGCCGCGCCAGCCTGCCGGCCGACCGGGCGTTCCTGCGCCGCTACCCGCACCAGCTGTCCGGAGGCCAGCAGCAGCGGCTCGTGCTGGCGCAGGCCCTGCTCGGCGACCCAGCGGTGATCGTCGCCGACGAGCCGACCACGGGCCAGGACCACCTCACCCGGGACGAGGTGGTCGGCGAGCTGTCGGCACTGGTCCGTCAGGGCATCTCCATCGTGCTGCTCAGCCACGACCTCGACGTCGTACGCGCGCTGGCCGACCACGTCGTCGTCCTGCGCGAGGGCCACGTCGCCGAGGCCGGACCGGCCGCGTCCGTGCTGGACGCGCCCCGCGCCGAGTACACACGAGCCCTCCTCGCCGCCCACCCGCGCCCGCCCGCCACGCCCGAACGAGACCTCGCCACGCACCCGCGCCCGCCCGCCGCGACCGCCCGGAACCTTGCCACGCCCGAACGGGACCTGGCCGCGACCGTTCGGCTGGAGGCGAGCGGGCTGGCTGCCCGGCACGGCGCGCGGCAGGCCCTGCACGGCGTGTCGCTGCGCGTCGGCGCGGGGGAGTGCCTGGCCGTCGTCGGCCGCTCCGGCAGCGGGAAGACCACCCTCGCCCGCTGCCTGGCCGGGCTGCACACCCCCGACTCCGGCTCCGTCCGGCTCGACGGCCGGGAGCTCGCCCCCTCCCTGCGCCGCCGCACCAAGGCCGACCTGGCCGCGGTGCAGTACGTCTTCCAGGACGCCCGCGCCTCGTTCGACCCGAACGGCGCCGTCCTCGATCAGGTGGCCCGCACCGCCGTACGACTACGCGGCATGAGCACCCCGCAGGCCACCGCCGCCGCCCTGGAGACCCTCGCCGAAGTGGCCCTGCCGCCCGGCACCGCGCGGCGGCGGCCCGGCGAACTGTCCGGCGGCGAGCTACAGCGCGCCGCCCTCGCGCGCGCCCTGCTCGCCGAGCCCGACGTGCTGATCTGCGACGAGATCACCTCCGGGCTCGACACCCTCACCCAGGCCACGGTTCTCCGGCACCTCCAGCGCCTCGCCGCCCGCCGCCGCCTCACCCTCGTCGTCATCAGCCACGATCTCGGCGTGGTGGCCGGGCTCGCCGACCACGTCGCCGTCGTCGCCGACGGCCGGCTGGTCGAGTACGGCCCGGCCACGCACGTCCTGACCACGCTCGAACAGGAGCCCACACCATGAACGACCAGTACGACGCGCGCCCGGCCGGAGTCGCGGACCTCGACGGCGCCCGCAAGGTCATGCTCGACACCTTCTACCACGACCTCCGCTACGGCTTCCGCCCCGAATGGCACGCCGACGTCATCGACCTCGAAGGCGTCTACCTGCGCGAACCCCGGCACGCGCTCTTCGTGGCCGTCCACGACGGGCAGGTCGTGGCCACCACCGGCGTACGCGCCGCCGCCCCCAACAGCCCACCCCACCCGGCCTGGCTGGCCGAACGCTACCCCGACCCCAGCACCGCCCAGCTCTACCGCGTCTACGTCGACCCCGAGCACCGCCGCCGCGGGCTCGCCGGGCGCCTGGTCCGGCTGGCCCAGGCCTTCGTCGCGACCACGCCGGGGTACGAGCGCCTCTACCTGCACACCGACACCCGAGTGCCCGGCGCGGAACAGTTCTGGCGCTCCCAGGCGACCCTGGTGCACGACGACCGCGACGGAGACCCGGCCACCTCGCACACCGTCCACTTCGAGATCCCCTTGCCGGCGACGAGGTCACAGGCCGGTGAGCGTCTCCTTGACCTGCACGGCGTCGGCTCCTGACGGGCAGTGCGGGATGACAGGTCTCCCCAGGGGACGTGCCGGCGTCACTCTGGTGGCCTCCGCATCCGCGGATGCCGGGTCCTGAGACACGGCGGTCAGCCGCAGTTGCAGTCGCACGAGCAGCCGTCACCGCAGCAGCAGTCCTCACCGGGGCAGCAGGAGCCGCAATTGCTGCAATTGCCGCAGCAGTCCCAGCCGGAGCAGTCGCAGCGCTGGCAGCAGGAGCTCTGGTGCTCCTCGTCCCATGACGGCCGGTACAGGCCGCAGGTGCAGCAGGTAAGCGCGGCGCACATGGCCGACAGCAGACCGCCGGGGTCGCGCTTCGGCGGCCGCCCTTCCGGAGGCGCGCCAGGGGTGCCGGGCGGGTAGCCGGTGCCGGGGGAGCCGGGAGGGCCAGGCGAGTGACCGAACGGGTGGCCGGGCGAGTGGCCGGGCGAGTGGCCGGGCGGGTAGCCGGTGCCGGGCGTCCCGGCGGTGGCGAAGGCGCGGGAGACGGCGCTGCCGGTCTCCCGGACCAGCAGCGCGCGGGTCAGCGCCGGGCGTGGCAGGTCCAGCTCGTCCACGGCGGCGCGTAACTCCGCGTGCGTGGCGTCGCAGTGGCGGCGCGCCTCGTCCAGGCCGGTGCCGGTGGCGGCCAGCGGGTTGTACGACCCGGACGCGCGGTCGTCGGCCAGGTCCTCCACCGCGTCGATCAGGTGCGCCAGCCTCCCGAAGCCGCGCCCTGCCGCCTCCAGGGCCTCCCGGTTGTGCGGCTTGCCGGTGAGTGTCGCGGTGTGCGCGAACGCGGCGGCGACGGCGTCCTCGGTGGGCCCGGTCAGCTCACGTAACCCGGTGATCCCCGGCCGGGCCGGCGCGCGTTCCAGGAGAGCCTGGCGATGGGCCACCGCCGTCAGCGGGGTGACGTCGAACCCCAGCGTGCCGGCCGTGGCGGCGCCCGCCGCCGACCAGCGGCGCGCCAGGCGGGTGGCCCCGGCGGCCACCGGGCGGCGGGCGTACACGCCGTCGCCGTCGGCCACGTGGTCGCGCACCTTGCCGGCCGCCAGGAGCAGCGACACCGAGGCCGCCAGCCGTACCCCTGCGGCCTCCACCACGTCGGCGCCCTTGAAGCCGCGCAGCGCGCACGCGCCCGCTCTCCGGCGCGGCGCGGCGGCGGGCGACTGGGCCTCGGTGAGAACGGACACGAGCAGGCCGTCGTAGTTGGTCACCAGGCGGGACAGGTGCCCGTGCTCGTCGCGGAGGGCCAGGCAGAGCCCGCACAGGTGGCCCATCCAGTCCGCATAGAGCCCCTTGCACATGACGTGCTGACACGGCCGGACAATGCCAAACATGCGTCCCCTCATGTGTATATCGGGGGCTAACCGTAGCATCGGGCCCGCGCCCTGCCATCGGCGAGAACGGGTGAATCCTCACACCAGGGAGGGCGCCGAGCCACGCAGGCGGGCCGCGTCCTGGCTGGGCGGCGCGCCGAACTGGCGGCGGTACTCACGGCTGAACTGCGACGGGCTGTCGTAGCCGACGCGACGACCGACACCGGTGACGTCGTGAGGATGGGTGGCGAGCAGTAGCCGGGCCTCCTGCAGCCGGATCTGCTTCTGGAACCGGATGGGGCTCATCGCGGTGACCGCCTGGAAGTTGCGGTAGAAGGCGGACACGCTCATGCCGGACAGCCGCGCCACGTCCTCGACGCGGAAGGGTTGCGCGTAGTGGTCGCGGATCCACCGCACCGCCTGAGCGACGTGGGCCAGGCCGCTGTCGGCGAGGCCCAGCTGGCGAACGACCGCGCCCTGTTCGCCGGTCATGAGCCGCCACAGGATCTCCCGCTTGAGCAGCGGCGCGAGCACCGCCACGTCGCGTGGCCGGTCGAGCAGGCGCAGCAGCCTGATCACCGCGTCGACGAGCGCGTCGGACGCGTCGCTGACGGCCATGCCGGACGGCGTGCCGCTGTCGGACGGGAGGTCTCCGGGGGCCGCCTGCAGCAGCAGCTCCGCGACGGTGGGCGGGTGCAGGACCAGGCCGAACCCCAGGGCGGGCAGGTCGGGGCTCGCCTCGGTGAAGTGGCCGGTGATCGGCATGTCGACCGAGGCGAGGAGGTACTGACCGGCGCGGTATTCGTACACCCGGTCGCCCAGCGCGATCCGTTTCGCGCCCTGTGCGATGAGCGCCAGCACTGTGCCCGACATCGCCGGCGACGGCGGAGCCGAGTGGCCGACCTTCGAGACCAGCACGCCGTCGATGGCGGTCGTCATGTCGGGCCGGGCGTGGCGATCGATCAGGACACGCAGCTCATCGAGGCTCATGCGCCGATTGAAACACGTACTCGATCCTCCAGGCAATGAGAGGATCGGGCAAGAAGCCGACAGCATCGTTCTAACGTTTCCGCAGGTCGAGCTGCTTACATGGACTCATCGACATCCCCGGAGCACCACGATCGAAGGAGTCCCCATGAACGTCGAGCACGGTTTCCACGCCACCCTGACCGCCCGGCCCGGAAAGGGCGACGAGCTGGTCGAGTTCCTGCTCGACGCGCCGTCCCTGTCGAACGAGGACTGCGTCGTCTTCCTGGTGAGCCGTTCGGCCGGCAACCGGGATCTCGTCCACGTCATCGAAGGCTGGAGCACCGAGGAGGCCCACGGCCGGTTCTTCGCCACCGAGGAGGCGCAGGCGCTCGTCGCGAAGCTGCAGCCGCTGCTCGCCGGCGAGTCCGAGTACGTCGACGCGGTGCCGGTCGGCGGCAAAGCCGCCTTCTGACACCGCCCGCCACCACGAAAGGAAGCTCCCCATGACTCTGCCCCGCCCCGGCTTCGACCCCGAACTGCAGGCCGCTCTGGCCGAGATGCCGTCCATGCCCCGGCTCACCCCCGAGGTGCTCGCCCAATTGCGCCAGTATCCGTCGGCACCGGTCGAGACCTTCCTCGAAGGTCTCACGGTGGACAGGCGCGAGGTCACCGTTCCCGGTCCGGACGGCGCGCTGATCCCCTTGTCGATCTTCAGCCCCGCCGGGCCCGGCCGCTCCACGGCGGCGCCGTGCGTCTACTGGATCCACGGCGGCGGGATGATCCTGGGGGATCGCTTCTCGCAGATCGACATCCCGCTGGAGTGGCTCGCCGAGTTCGGCGCCGTCGTCGTCACCGTGGACTACCGGCTCGCGCCGGAGGCCACCGGCATGACTCTGGTCGAGGACTGCTACCTGGGGCTGATCTGGACCGCCGAGCACGCCGACGAGCTGGGCGTCGACCCCGCCCGCATCGTCGTCGCGGGGGCCAGCGCCGGTGGCGGCCTCGCCGCCGGGACCGTCCTGCTGGCCCGCGACCGGGGCACACCGGCGATCGCCGGGCAGGTGCTCATCTGCCCCATGCTCGACCACCGCGACGGCACCGCCTCCAGCAGGCAGTACGCCGACGGGCCGGGCACCTGGACCGGCGAGATGAACGCGTTCGGCTGGCGGGCGGTCCTCGGCGACCTCGACGGCCAGGATGTGCCCGGTTACGTCTCGCCCGCCGTGGCGGACGACCTTTCGGGCCTGCCGGCCACCTACATCGACGCCGGCACCGCCGAGGTCTTCCGTGACGAGGACGTCGACTACGCCACCCGGATCTGGGCGGCCGGCGGCCAGGCCGAACTGCACATCTGGGCGGGCGGCTTCCACGGGTTCGACGCGCTGTTCCCGCAGGCGAGCCTGTCGGCCGCCGCGCGCCGGACGCGCGGCGACTGGCTCGGCCGCCTCCTGAACTCTCCCGCACCCGCGTGACCGCCGCCGGACGATCGCTCAGCGCCGACGATCGCTTGGCGCCGGCGTTGCGCCGGGGCCCGAGGCGGTGTCACGCGTCAGTTCATCTCGAACCGGTTCAGGCCGGTCATCGCCGTACGCGAGGCCACCAGGGCTCCGGCGACGGCGGTGACCAACCCGGCCAGGCCGAAGGCGGCGAGGGTGCCGGTCGGCAGCGCCCGCACGGCCTCCGCCACATCTCCGCCGGCCATCAGGAACGCCATCCACCCGGTCGCCGCCACCCCCAGCACCCAGGCCGGGACGACCGTCAGGACCATCTCCCAGACGACCATCAGGGTGATCTGCCGCCGGTCCGCGTTGATCTGGCGGAAGGAGCGGAACTCCCCGGCGCGGTCGGCGGCGCCCAGCACCAGCGCGATGACCGCGGCCAGCAGCAGGAAGCCGCCGACCAGGACCACGGACAGGACGCCGAGATCGGACGTGGCGGCGGAACGCTCCGCCACGAACCGCTCACGGAACTCGGCCGGCGTCTCCACCTTGACCAGGCCGCTCCTCCCGGCGAGAGCGTGCAACCGGCGGGCGACGGCCGGGTCGGCCCCGGCGCGCACCAGGATGCGCTCGTAGGCGGGCGCGGCCACCTGATCGGTGAGCGCCGCACCGGGGATCACCAAGCCTTCCTGGCCGCCCTTGTCCCGCGCGAAGATGGCCACGACCGGCAGGTCGACCGGCTTCGCCGCGCCGGAGACGCGCACCTGCACCCGCTCGCCGAGTGAGATGCCGCGCTGCCGCGCGTAGGAGGCGCCCACGGCCACGCCCTCCTCGGAGAGCCTCCCCTGCCGCACCTGGAGGTCGAGCAGGTCGTCCGCCGCTCCGGTGACGACGCTGGCGTAGGTGGCGGCGGTGTCCTGGACGGTCCCGTCCTGGCCGGGGCGCAGCGGGGTGGCCTGCGCCCAGACCTCCCACAGGCCGGCGGTGGCGGTGACGCCGGGGATGCTCGCGGCCGCCTGCCGGACGTCCTCGCCGAGGCCGACATACGTGTCGCGGATCAGCGGCGTCCTGAGGATGTGGTCCGCGTAGATCCGCTCGGCCGTCTCCTCGGTGGTGCTGAGGGTGTACAGCGGCAGGCTGCTCAGCGCCCACCCCGCGATCGCGACGCCCACGGCCAGCGGCGCCACGACGCCGGCGTACCGGCGATGGCTGAAGCGCACGTTGGCGGCGGCCAGGTAGCCGCCGACCGGGGAGAGCGCGGCGACGGGCGCGCGGCCGAGACGGGTCAGCCCATGGACGATCCACGAACCGACGAGCCCGATGCCGATCATGACCAGCCCGCTCGCCAGCACGCCGTAGACCCCGCGCAGGGCGGGCGGCATCAGCCCGGCCATGCCGACGATCTGGACGACCCCCGCGCCGGCCAGCGCCAGAACACCCGCGATGATCTTGAAAGCGCTCTTCCTGGTACGCTCCGCCACCGACGAGGAGTTCGCCAGTGCCTCGGCGGGCCTGATCCGCAACGCGGCGCGGGCGGTCAGCCAGGCGGCCACCTGACCGGCCACGAGGGTGACCACGAGGGCCAGGACCAGCGGCTCCGCGCTGTAGCTGACGCGGAAGGCCGGATTGAAGATCTCCCTGGAGCGCAGGGCGGCGACGAGCACCTCGGCCAGTCCCAGCCCCGCGAGACCGCCGGCCAGCCCGCCCAGCAGCGACAGCAGCAGCGCCTCGGCGCAGCAGAGCACCCTGATCTGACCAGGGGTGCCGCCGACGGCTCTGAGCAGGGCGAGCTGCCTCGACCGGCGGCGGATCGAGGTGATCAACGCGCCGCTGATCAGGGTGACGGCCATGAACGCGACGATCACTGTCAGCATGACCATGGTCTGGCCGGTCGCGCGATCGCTGGGCAGGCTGCCCTCCAGCACACCGCGGTCGGCGCCCGCGAGGACCTGCAGGGTCGGCAGCCCCGCCGGGCCGGGTGCGTCGCCCCGGATCGTCCCGCTCAGCAGGGGACGGATCGCGGCCGCGACGGCCGCGGGGTCGGATCCGGCTTCGACCAGGACGCCTAGGCCGTCCACCCGCCCGCCGCCGCGTCCGGCCAGCTCGGCGGCGTGCTCCTCGGTGAAGAAGAGCGTGCGCTGATAGGCCAGGGGGCCGCCGGAGCCCGGCTCGGCGATCCCGGCCAGCCGATACGTCCGGGTCGCGCCCGCCACCAGCACCTGGAGCCGGTCACCGGGCGAGACCCCGGCCGCCGCCGCCAGTTGCCGGTCCAGCACGACCTCGCCGTCGCCGGCGGGCGCCCGCCCGGCGCTGAGCGCGAACGGGGTCAGCTTCGCGCCGGCCCAGCCATGGCCGAACTGCGCGATCCTCGTGAGCGGGAACGCCGGCCGCCCGTCCGCCTTCAGCACGATCGCGGTGAACGTCAGCTCCGGCACGACCTCCTGGACCTCCGGAAGCCCCCGGACGCGATCGACCGCGTCCCGGGTGAACAGCCCCTCGGCGCCCCCGGCGACCACCGGGACGGCCCGATACCGCTCGATCGGCGCCTCCGCGTTGACCGCCGAGTGCCGGATCAGGGAGAACGCGCTGATCAGGCCCGACCCGATGACGATCATCAGGAACGCGCCGAGCAGCACGCCCGGCCGGCGGCGCAGCGTGGTCCAGGCGATGGACAGCATCACTCCGCACCCGCCAGCCGCGTCACGGTGGCGGCCACCCGCTCGGGGGAGGGCGCGTCCATCACGTCGGTGATCCTGCCGTCCACCAGGAAGAGCACCTGGTCGGCGGTCGCCGCGGCGATCGGGTCGTGGGTCACCATGATCACGGTCTGCCCCAGGTCGTCGACGGCCTCGCGCAGCACCGACAGCACCGCCCGGCTCGCGGCCTTGTCCAGGGCGCCGGTCGGCTCGTCGGCGCAGAGCACCTGGGGCCTGGTGATCAGCGCCCGGCAGATGGCCACCCGCTGCTGTTGCCCGCCGGACAGCTCGTGCGGGCGGTGGCCCAGACGGTCGGCGATGCCCGCGCGCTCCGCGAGCTCGTTCGTCCACGCCGGGTCGGCGCTCCGGCGCGCCAGCCGGAGTGGCAGGGTGATGTTCTCGGCGGCGGTGAGCGCCGGCATGAGGTTGAACGCCTGGAAGACGAAACCGACCAGCTCCCGGCGCAGGATCGCCAGCTTCTTCTCGGTCAGGCCGTTGAGCCGGTGCGGGCCGAGGAAGACCGAGCCGGAGGTCGGGTCCAGCAGCCCGGCCGCGCACTGCAGAAGGGTCGTCTTGCCGGATCCGGACGGTCCCATGACGGCGGTGAAGGTGCCGGGTGTGAAATCCCGGCTCACGTCCTTGAGCGCGGTGACGGCGGTCTCCTTCGCGCCGTACACGTGGGAGACCTGCGTCAGGCGGACCGCGGTGGGTAAGGGGCTCGTTCCAAGCATGTGCTCAGCGTCTCGCCCGGCCGGCGGGGTCTCGTCCGTCGCCGGGACGAATCTCGCCCTGGGAGCCTGGTCCCAGGAGCGGCGCGTCCAGGGCCCTACTCCCAGGGCTCCACGCCCAGGCCCCTACTCGTTGGGCCGTACGAGACCCGTCTCGTAGGCCAGGATCACCGCCTGGGCGCGGTCACGGACGCCGATCTTGGCGAAGAGGCTGGTCACGTGGTTCTTGACGGTCGAGGCGGCGACCTGGAGCGAGGCGGAGATCTCGGCGTTGGAGTAGCCGCGCGCGATCAGCACGAGCACGTCCTGTTCGCGCTCGGTGAGACCGGCCAGCCGGGGACGGCGGCGCGGGCGCGGCGTCCGGACGAAGGTCTCGATCAGCCTGGTCAGCAGGCGCGGGGTCACCACCGACTCGCCCTGGTGCGCGACGCGCACCGCCCGGACCAGCTCCTCCGGCGGGACCTCCTTGGACACGAAGCCCGAGGCGCCGGCGCGCAGCGCCTCCATGACGTGCTCGTCGAGATCGAAGGTGCTGATCATGACCACCCGCACCCCGGGCAGCTCGCCGGTGATGCGCCGGGTGGCCGTGACGCCGTCGACGCCGTTGGGCATGTGGATGTCCATCAGCACCACGTCCGGAGCCGACCGCAGGCAGAACTCGTACGCCGCCTCGCCCTCCTGGGCCTCGCCCAGGACGGTGATGTCCTCCTGCGTCCGGAGGATCGCGCCGAACCCGGCCCGGATCAGCGCGAGGTCATCGACGATCAGCACCCTGATCGGCCGGGATGCGCGCGTGGACACGGAAACCTCCCTGGGGAACGGCCTCGATGCGCAGCTCCCCGCCGCACAGGGCGACCCGCTCGGCCATCCCCCGCAAGCCGAAGCCCTCTGTCGCCGTCGTGCTCCGCCCGGCCGGACCGTCGTCGCCGACCAGCACGTCCATCATGCCGGCAAGATACTTCACCGTGACGGTGACCATGGCGCCGGAAGCGTGCTTGCGGGAGTTGGTCAGCGCCTCCTGGACGATCCGGTAGACCGTGTGGTCCACGGTCGCCGGCAGGGGGAAGGGCTCCCCGGCCACCTCCAGGGTGACGCGCTGACCGGCCTCCCGCGCCCGGTCCGCCAGGGAGGGCAGGAGGGCGACCCCGGCGGCGTGATCGTCGTCCCGAGTCCCCCCGGGTTGCTCGGCCCGCAGGACGTGCAGCAGTTGCCGCAGCTCCGCTATGGCGTCCCGGCCGTTCCGCTCGGCCGTGACGATCGTCTCCTCCGCCCGGCCGGGATCCTGCCGCAGAACCGTACGCGCCATACCGAGCAGGACGTTCATGGTGGTGATGTGGTGGGCCACCACGTCATGCAACTCGCGTGCGATCCGCGCCCGCTCCACCTGGACGGCGTTGCGCGCCGACTCGGCCAGGTCGCGTTCCTTCAGCTCATGGCGGAGCCGTACCAGATTGCCCAGCGCGACCAGCAGGACGATCGGGAGCTGGAGGAGCACGGCGAGCAGGAGGGCGGAGAGCAGCGGCCCGTCCCCGTCACGGGCGAGCATCGGCGCGCCGGTGAGGTGCAGGACCACGAGCATGCCGCCGTAGAGGAGCCCGCTGATCGCGGCCGTCGTCCAGGCGACGCGCGACGGGGTGCGCCTGCCCACGGAGTACAGGGCCCAGGCGAGCGCGGCGGGTAACACCGGGTGTGGCACGAGCAGCAACAGCGCCAGCGTGCAGGCGAGGCTGAAGCAGAGGACCAGGACAGGACGCTCACGGCGCCAGAGCAGTGCGACCGAGGCCGACCCGCCGATGATGAGCTGGGCCGCGAAGGCCGTCCCGGAGACTCCCGGGGTGGACAGTGACCACGCCAGGAGGACGATCAGGACATCCGCCGTCCGAGTCTCACCGAATCGCCTGCGCACTCTCCTGGACTCTACTCTGACGATCAGTGCTCGCCTTCAGGTCATCCGGCCTCGGGACGATGCTCTGTGCCGACGGGCGCGGGGAGCAGCTTGCCGAACGGGACGGCGCGCAGGGCCCGCAGGCACTCGGCGGCGCGCGGGTGACCGCGGTCGGCTGCGAGCCTGTAGTAGAACCTGGCGATGTCGCGCTTGGCCGGGCCCTCCTGCTCGTAGGCCTGGCCGTAGGAGAAGGACTGGTGTGCGGCGAACTCGATCGGGCGTGGATCGCCGGCGAAGGTCTCGGCATCGGGATGACGGCGCTGGACCGCCGCGTAGATCCAGTACCGCGCGGCCGCGGCCTCACCGGTCAGCACGTGGATGATCGCCAGCCGGTAGGCGGCCTCGGCGTCGCCGCCGGCCGCCTGGCGGACCAGGCGCGCGACCGTCCGGGTGGTGCGCCGCTCGGCCTCGTCGGCGGGTGTGCCGTAGAGATCGTACGACCCGATGGCATGCGGCCTCGGCTGTTCGGTCCTGGCGGCACGCCAGCGGGCCTGCCACTGCTCCACGGTGCCGAGGGGGTCCGTGGCCAGGCCGGTCCGCTCGGCGTGGGTCCGGCAGACCATCACGAAGGAGGCGACCAGCTCCCAGTCGGGCAGGCGTTCACGCTTGCCGTTGAGGATGTCGCTGAGCGTGCTCTCAGGCAGTTCCTTGGGGACGGCCGGCGCGCGCGACAGCCGTTTCATCTGGGAATAGCTGGGCTGGCCGGCCGATTCCCGCAGCTCTATGAGCGCAGCTATGAAGGCGGAATGGGATCCTGACCTGAGTGTGTTAGTCATCGTCCTTGGTGGCGTCGGAAGGTCATCTAGTGTCGCCATATTTTCAGAAATAGTCTCGCAGTCCAGGACACTTCGCAGATTCCATCTCGTCCGGTCGCTGTAACCCCTTCGGATGATCGTTGACACAACAGCCTCAAGAGCAGCACTGGGCACCGATTGGGGGACCTTGCTGGGCTTTTGTCCCTATTGAAGAGACTGTCGCCGGATGAATCAGGATAAATCCGGACGACGTCGGAAGGTAGCGGACGTTTACCTCCCGGCACTTCCTTTCCGGTCTTGTACGGCTCCGTCCGAGCGCGTTTGGACCGCTGGCCGACTGCGTTCACGACGACGCATGCTTGGCCGCATTCATCGCCGCTCTCCGGGAGGCCGTCCCCCCATGCCGTTACTCACGGCTCGTCCGTCAAGCATCGCGTACTGCGCTGACGCTCCCTGCCCGGCGGACGAACACCTGCTGGTCACGCTCTTGACGACCTGGGTGCTCGCGACGGGACGCACGCCGCCCGCCGCGCGTCCTGACGACCTGACCCCCGAAGAGCTCATCGAGTTCTGGGCCGACGACCGCATCTGAGGAAAGAGGACCGATGTTCACCACGCGTCAGCTGCTCACGCTCACTGTGACGTTCATGATCGCCGCGATCACCTGCGCGCTCGTCCTGGCCACCGGCGCGGAATGGCCGGGCGCCCTGCTCGGCGGCGGCGGCGCGGGCGGGGCGACGCTGGCGGCCCTGCCCAAACTGCTGAACAGGCGCGAGACGTAACCAGGCGCTCCACTCGGTACGGTCGGGCAGTCGTCAGCCGGCCGCCAGGAGCCTCGATGGCCCCCGCTGCTGCGGGGACATGGCGTACCAGCGGGTGTACGCCGTCCTGGACGACATCCTCCGGGTCAGCGAGCCCAGGAGCCGGTAGGCGACGTTGAGCAGCAAGCGGAACGCGACCCTCCCGGGCACGATTGAATCTCGTCAAATCGTCGGCGAGACCATGCTGGCCGGGCGGCTGGCGCGTGGCGAACGGCACGCCTACACCGCCCACCGCAACGACCTGGAGGTGCGCGGGCCGGATGGCGAGCTGCTGTTCGCCGACCCGATCCGGCTCGTCCCAGGGCGGTCGCCGGTCTCCGGTCACCGGCCATCGGCCGGCCGTCCGCGCCGGTGACCGCCCTGTTCGTGGGCGTCGCCGGCGTGCTGGTGCACACCTACCGGGCGGCGAACTACACCTGCTGGGCGATCTGGATGCCGATGATGTACCTCCTGCTCGCCGACTTCAGCCATCCGGAGCCGTGGACCGTGTCCCTGGCCCGGATGGCCATGAACCTCGCCGGAGGGCTGGTCGCGCTCCTGGCCGCCCGCTTCCTGTGGCCCGATCCGGTGTGCTCCTCTCAGTAGTCTCGCGGGATCCTTCAGACGTGGGCGAGCAGGATGGCGGGGTTCTCCACGCAGTCGGCCACGAAGCGCAGGAAGCCGCCGGCGGCGGCGCCGTCGCAGACCCGGTGGTCGAAGGTGAGGGACAGCTGGGCGATCTTGCGGGGCACGACCGTGCCATCGGTCACCCAGGGCCGGTCGATGATGCGGCCGACGCCGAGGAGCGCCGCCTCCGGATGGTTGATGATCGGCGTGGATCCGTCCACGCCGAAGACTCCGTAGTTGTTGAGCGTGAACGTGCCTCCCGTCAGTGCCGAGGGCGGCAACTCGCCCGCGCGGGCGAGGCCGGTGAGCCGGGCCAGCTCGGCGGCGAGGTGCGCGGTCGTCATCAGGTGGGCGTCGCGGACCACCGGCACCATCAGGCCGCGATCGGTCTGGGCGGCGAAGCCGAGGTCGATGTGCCCGTGCCGGACGATCTCGGCGCGGCCGGTGTCGACCGAGGAGTTCAGCTCGGGGAAGCGCCGCAGGCCGGCCACACAGACGCGGGCCAGGATCGCGAGCAGGCCGATGCCCAGGTCCGGGCGGGCACGTCTCAGCGCGTCCCTGACCGTGAGCAGGGCGGTGGCGTCCACGTCCACCCAGGTCGTGGCGTCGGGGATCTCGTTGCGGCTGCGGGTCACCTTGTCGGCCACCGCCCGGCGCAGCCCACGCAGCGGGACACGCTCCGCCGTCGGCGCCGCTCCGACCGTCGGCGCCGCCTCGGCCGTGGGTGCCGATTCGGCCGTCAGCGGCGCTTCGGCTGTGGGCGGCGGTGTCCCGGCGTCGGCGATGGCCCGTTCGACGTCACGGCGGAGGATCACTCCGCGTGGGCCGGTGGGGTTGACGGCGGCGAGATCCACCCCGTGCTCACGGGCGACCCTGCGGACAAGCGGAGAGATCACACGAGGCGCCTGGCCGGGCGCGCGATTCGGTGCGGGAGCGGGCTGGGGGCCGGATGCCTGTCCGGCGGGCTCGGAGGGCGGGCGCACTGCCTCAGGTGCCTGTCTGGCGGGTCCGGGTGCCTGTCGGGCGGGTTCGGAGGGCCGGCGCGCCGGCTGGGGTGCCTGTCGGGCGGGTCCGGGTGCCTGGAGGGTGGGCTCGGGTGCCTGGAGGGTGGGCTCGGGGGGTTGTTGGGGGGTGGGGGTGCGTGAGAGGTGGCGTCGGCGAGAGGTCGGGGTGGGGGCGGTGCCGTAGCCGATCAGGACGTTGCCGGAGCCGGCCCGTTCCTCCTCGCGATAGCGGTCCGCAGCGCTCGCGGCCCCCGCGGCCCCCGCGGCTCGCGCGGTGTCACCGGGGGCGGCGGCCTCCGTGGCGTCCGTGGGGGCGGCGGGGCCGATCTCGATGAGGGGGGTGCCCACCGGTAGGACGGCGCCCGGCTCCGCGTGGAGTCGCAGCACCGTCCCCGCGTACGGGACCGGCACCTCCACGGCCGCCTTGGCGGTCTCGACCTCCACCACGATCTGGTCGATCTCGACCGTGTCGCCCACGGCGACCTTCCAGTCCACGATCTCGGCCTCCGTCAGGCCCTCGCCGAGGTCGGGCAGGCGGAACACCTGCCCGGTGGCGGTGGTCGTCATGACGCCTCCCCGGCCAGGTGGAGCAGGTCGGGCTCGTCGCCGAACTGGAGCCGGTCGACCGCGTCGAGGACCCGGTCGGCGTCCGGCAGGTGGGAGCGTTCGAGCATCGGGGGCGGGTACGGGATGTCGAATCCCGTGACCCGTAGCACCGGGGCGGCCAGCGAGTGGAAGCAGCGTTCCTGCACGCGGGCCGCGATCTCCGCGCCCACCCCGGCGAACCCCTGGGCCTCCTGCACCACCACACAGCGGCCCGTCCTGCGCACGGAGGACACCACGGTCTCGTCGTCGAACGGGACGATCGTCCGCAGATCCACCACCTCCAGGTCGATGCCGTCCCGGGCCGCGACCTCGGCGGCCTGGAGCGCCACCGAGACGCTCGGCCCGTAGGCGACCAGCGTCGCGTCACGCCCCGTACGCCGCACCGCCGCCTGTCCGAACCCGCCGGCCCGCCGGTCCCCGAGCGTGGTCTCGTCCTTGGACCAGTACAGCCGCTTGGGCTCCATGAAGATCACCGGATCGGGGTCGGAGACGGCGTCCCGCAGCAGCCAGTACGCGTCGTCGGGGGTCGCGGGGGTCACGACCTTCAACCCGGGGGTGTGCGCGTAATAGGCCTCGCTGGAGTCGCAGTGGTGCTCGACCCCGCCGATGCCGCCCGCGTACGGGATCCGGATCACCATCGGCAGTGACAGCCGCCCGCGCGTGCGGTTGCGCAGCTTGGCGACGTGCGAGGCGATCTGCTCGAAGGCCGGGTAGGCGAAGGCGTCGAACTGCATCTCGGTCACCGGGCGGAAGCCGCCCATGGCCAGCCCCACGGCGAGCCCCACGATCCCCGCCTCGGCCAGCGGGGTGTCGAAGCACCGCTCCTCGCCGAACTCCTTGGTCAGCCCGTCGGTGACGCGGAAGACGCCGCCCAGCGGGCCCACGTCCTCGCCGAAGACGAGAACGTGCTCGTCCTCCCGCATCGCGTCCCGCAGCGCGGCGTTCAGCGCCTGCGCTATCGTCATCGCGGTCATCTCAGTCCTCCGGGGCGGTGAGCTCGGCGGCCAGCAGCGCCCGCTGCTCGCGCAGCTGGGGCGTTGCCTCGGCGAAGACGTGGTCGAACAGCTCGAACGGATCCGCCACGGGGTCGGCGTTCATCCGGTCGCGGACGCGCGCGGCGAACTCCTCGGCGGCCTCCCGGGCCGAGTCGACGGCCTCCGGGCCGAGCACGCCGCGCTCGCGCAGGTAGGTCTCCAGGCGGGCGAGGGGGTCGGCCGCCTGCCACCGCTCCACTTCCGCCGCCTCCCGGTACCGGGAGGGGTCGTCGGCGTTGGTGTGCGGGTCCATGCGGTAGGTGTGCGCCTCCACCAGGAAGGGGCCGCCGCCCGTCCGCGCGTGCCGCACGGCCGTGGTCAGCACGGACAGCACCGCGACCAGGTCGTTGCCGTCCACCTGCTCGGAGCGGATGCCGTAACCGATCCCCTTGTACGCGAGCGCGGGCGCGGCGCTCTGCTTGGCCAGCGGCACCGAGATGGCGTACTTGTTGTTCTGCACGAAGAACACCACGGGGGCGTTGAGGACCGCGGCGTAGTTCAGCGCCTCGTGGAAGTCGCCCTCGCTGGTGCCGCCGTCCCCGACGAAGGCCATGGCGACCCGGTCCTCGCCCTTGCGGCGCAGCGCGTCGGCCATGCCGACGGCGTGGATGGCCTGCGTGGCCAGCGGGGTGCACTGGGGCGCGACCCGCGTGCGGGCGGGGTCGTACCCGCAGTGCCAGCCGCCGCGCAGCAGGGTGAGCACCTCGACGGGGTCGAGGCCGCGGGAGACCAGGGCCACCGAGTCCCGGTAGGTGGGGAACAGCCAGTCGTCCTCGCGCAGCGCGAGCACGCCGGCGATCTGGCAGGCCTCCTGGCCGAGGCTGGAGGGGTACACGGCGAGCCGGCCCTGCTTGGTCAGCGCGGTGGCCTGCCGGTCGAAGCGGCGGCCCAGCACCATCCTGCGGTACGCCTCCAGCAGCCGCTCGTCCGCCGGCGCCGGGTAACCGGGGGGCGGCTGGACGGCCGTGCCGTCCTCGGCGACGAAGCGCACCGGCACGGGTGAGGGCAGCAAACGGTCGACCGTTCTCCTCACGGACATGGCGACGCTCACTTTCTCTGGACGTTTGACAAGCGAAGCGTGCGCTTCTGGAGCCATCTGTTCAAGACATCGGGCATGATGTGCGACAAGCGGGTCATATCGGGACTTGAGGAGGGCCAAATGTCGTCCCACGACGGCGCCGAAGGAGGCTGGCCGGGACATTCGGCCAGCCACGTGGACGAGGTGGACCGCGCGATCATCGCCGAGTTGCTGCGTGACGGCCGGATCTCGATGCGCACCCTGGCCGAGCGCGTGCACGTCTCCCGTGCCAACGTCTACTCCCGGATCACGAGGTTGATGGACGACGGGGTGATCACCGGCTTCACCGCCCAGATCGCCCCGCACAAGGCGGGTCTGGGCACCAGCGCGTACGTCTCGGTCACCATCGAGCAGAACTCCTGGCGCACGGTGTCGGCCCGGCTCCGGGAGACCCCGTACGTCGAGCACTTCGCCATGGTCGGCGGCGACTACGACATCCTGGTCCTGGTCAGGACGCCGGACAACGAGGCGCTCAGGCGGGTGGTGCTGGAGCGCATCCAGGACATCCCCGGTGTCCAGGCCACGCGCACCTGGCTGGTGTTCGACGAGGCGCGCGGCCTGGGCACGGAGTGGGCGGCACGGGAGGGCTGAGGGAGGTCAGGCCTCCTGGGCCTGGGTGGACGGCCAGGACTTGGCGACGAGGGTCAGCACGTCGTAGGTGGCGACCGGCACGCCGTCCTGGTTGCCGACGACGGCGTCCCAGCGGACCTCGCCGTAGTCGGCGCCGCCGCGCGGGGTGATCTGCTTGACGGTCAGCGTCACGTCGATGCTGTCCCCGGCCTTGACCGGGGTGAGGAAGCGCAGCCCGTCCACGCCGAAGTTCGCCAGGACCGGTCCTGGCGCCGGGTCGACGAAGAGCCCGGCGGCGAGGGACACCACGAGGTAGCCGTGGGCGACGATGCCGCCGAACAGCGGGTTCCGTGCGGCGGCCGCGGCGTCGGTGTGCGCGTAGAACGTGTCGCCGGTGAACTCGGCGAAGTGCTCGATGTCGGCGAGCGACACCGTTCGCGCCGCCGACCTGATCGTGTCGCCCACGCGCAGCTCGGCCAGGGACTTGCGGAAGGGATGGACGCCGGACTCGGTGCGCGCGGCCCCCGTCGTCCACCGGCCGGTGATGGCGGTGAGCTGGTCCGGGGAGGCCTGGACGGCGGTGCGCTGCATGTGGTGCAGCACGCCGCGGACACCGCCCAGCTCCTCGCCGCCGCCGGCCCGACCGGGGCCGCCGTGGACGAGGACGGGCAGCGGCGAGCCGTGCCCGGTGGACTCCCGGGCGTCGTCCCGGTCCAGGACGAGCACCCGGCCGTGCCACGGCGCGAGCCCGAGCACCACCGAGCGCGCGACTCCCGGATCATGGGTGGCGACGGAGGCGACCAGGCTGCCCCTGCCCCGGGCGGCCAGCGCGACCGCCTCCTCCACGCCGTCGTAGGCGAGCACGGTGGCCACCGGGCCGAACGGCTCCACGTCATGGGGCTCGGCGGCGCCGGGGCGGGCGCGCAGCACCAGCGGGGTCATGAACGCGCCGCGCTCGGCGTCGCCGTCGAGCAGGGCCCCGCCCTCGGGGTCGCCGAAGACCACCTCGGCGCTCGCCGTCAGCGCCTCGACGGCCTTGCGCACCTCGTCGCGCTGGCCGAGGCTGGCGAGCGCGCCCATCCGCACGTCCGGGTTGCGCGGGTCGCCTACGGTGACGTCTGCCAGGCCGGCGGCGAGCGCGTCGAGCACCTCACCGGCCATCGCCCCGGGCACGAGCACCCGGCGGATGGCCGTGCACTTCTGACCCGCCTTGACCGCCATCTCGGTGACCACGCCCTTGACGAACTGGGCGAACTCCGGATCGTCCGGCCGCACGTCGGGCCCGAGGATCGAGCAGTTGAGCGAGTCGGCCTCGACGCCGAGCCGGACGCCGCCGTCGAGCACGTTCGGATGGCGGCGCAGGATGCCCGCGGTGTGCGCCGAGCCGGTGAAGGCCACGGAGTCCTGGACCGTCAGCTCGTCGAGCAGCCCGCCCGCGCCGCCGGCGACGAGCTGGAGCGCACCCTCGGGCAGGAGCCCCGACGCGATGATCTGGCGGACGGCGAGCTCGGTGAGGTAGGCGGTCTGGCTCGCGGGCTTGACGATCGTGGGCAGCCCGGCGAGCAGGGCCGGGGCGAGCTTCTCCAGCATGCCCCAGACCGGGAAGTTGAAGGCGTTGATCTGCACCGCGACACCCGGTCGCGAGGTGTAGAGGTGCTGGCCGACGAAGGTGCCGCCCTTGCCCAGCCGCTCCAGGGCGCCGTCGAGGACGACCGTGTCGTTGGGCAGCTCGCGGACCCCCTTGCTCGCGTAGCTGAACAGGGTGCCGATGCCGCCGTCGACGTCGATCATCGTGTCCCGCGAGGTGGCGCCGGTGCGCACCGACAGGGCGTACAGCTCCTCCTTGCCCGCCGACAGGTGCTTGGCCAGCGCCTTGAGCAGGGCCGCCCGTTCGTGGAAGGTCAGGGATCGCAGCGCCGGCCCGCCGGTGTCGCGGGCGTGCCGGACCATCGCGGCGACGTCGAGACCCACGCTCGAGACGCGCGCGACCTCCTCGCCCGTGGCGGCGTCCGACAGGGGTTGTCCCTCGTCCGCCGCGCGGAACCATCGTCCGGCGGCGTAGCTCTCCAGCAGCGCGCTCATCTGGTGCCTACCGGCTGGATGCCCCGTCCTTCAGGGCGGGGAGTAAAGCCGGAACAGTGGGGCACTTTGGCCTCCTGGTTTTGTCGGTGACGGTCGGTAGTTTGATCGGCGTGTCCCGTTACCGGCTCCAGCCCTCGCCTGCTCAGGAGGTGGCGTTGCTGGAGCATTGCGGGCACGCCCGGTTCGTCTGGAATCTGGCGGTGGAGCAGCACGCCCATTGGAGGCCGGGGCGTAAGAGCGCGCCGGGGTTCGCCGAGCAGTGCAGGCAGCTCACGCAGGCGCGGGGCGAGTTCGCGTGGCTGCGCGCGGGGTCGATCATCGTCCAGCAGCAGGCGCTCAAGGACTTCGCGCAGGCCATGGCGAACTTTTTCGGCGGGACGCACCGCAGGCCGACGTGGCGCAGGCGGGGGCAGGGCGAAGGGTTCCGGATCGTCGCGGTCAAGACGGGTGACGTACGACGTCTGTCCCGCCACGTCGGCGAGGTCAGGGTTCCGAAAGTGGGGTGGGTGCGGTTCCGCTGGTCCCGTGCCGTCCCTGAGGGTGTGAAGTCGTATCGGGTCACCCGCGACACGGCCGGGCGTTGGCATGTGGCCTTCGCCGCGATCCCTGAGCCGATCCCCGCACCCGGTGCGGGGGAGGTGGTGGGCGTGGACCGGGGCGTGGCCGTGTCGGCGGCGCTGTCCACCGGCGAGCTGCTCAACGCTCCCACCCTCCGCGACGCTGAGAAGGCCCGGCTCCTGCGCCTCCTCCGCAAGCTGGCGCGGGCCGAGCGTGGGTCGCACCGGCGCGGCAGGGTGAAGGTGGCCATCGCGAAGATGAAGGCCCGGGAGAGGGATCGGCGCAAGGACTGGGTGGAGAAGACCAGCACCGATCTGGCCCGCCGCTTCGGCGTGATCGCCGTCGAAGACCTCAAGATCGCTAACATGGTCCGCTCGGCCAAGGGCACCATCGATGCGCCGGGCCGCAGTGTTCGGCAGAAGGCGGGCCTGAATCGGGGCATCCTGGCCGCCGGGTGGGGTCGGCTGGTGGCGCGGCTGGAGCAGAAGGCTCCCGGCCGGGTCGTGAGGATCGGCCCCGCGTACACGAGTCAGCGTTGCTCGGCGTGCGGGATCGTGGACCGGCAGGCGCGCGAGAGCCAAGCGTCCTTCCGGTGCCGGTCCTGCGGATACGCCGGCAACGCCGACGTGAACGCGGCCAGAAACATCGCACACGCGGCAGGGCATGCCGTGTCCGCGCGGGGAGGCCCGCCGTTGGGCGAGCCGACGAACCGCGAACCTCAACGCGACCTCCTCCTCATGGGGTAGTTGGCGTTGGAATCCCCTGCCTTCAGGCGGGCGGAGGATGTCAAGTCGTCTCCTTTCGGCGGCCGGGCGGACGCCCTCTTGCGTACGTGCCCCCGGTCGTGTCACCGTATTACTGACCGAGCGATAAGTAAATATGGAGGGATGATGACGACTCCTGTGGAGCCGGAGGTGGACGAGCGACTGCAGGCCGCGTTCGACGCCACCATCGCGCGCGGCGACCGGATCGAGCCGCGTGACTGGATGCCGGACGCCTACCGCAGAACCCTCGTACGCCAGATCGCCCAGCACGCGCACTCCGAGATCATCGGCATGCAGCCCGAGGGCGCATGGATCGCGCGCGCCCCCTCCCTGCGCCGCAAGGCGATCCTGCTGGCCAAGGTGCAGGACGAGGCCGGCCACGGCCTCTACCTGTACTCCGCGTGCGAGACCCTCGGCGTCTCCCGCGCCGAGCTGACCGGACTGCTGCTCGCCGGCCGGCAGAAATACTCCTCGATCTTCAACTACCCGACCCTGTCCTACGCCGACGTCGGCACCATCGGCTGGCTCGTCGACGGCGCTGCGATCTGCAACCAGGTGCCGCTCTGCCGCACCTCCTACGGGCCGTACGGCCGTGCCATGATCCGGGTCTGCAAGGAGGAGTCCTTCCACCAGCGGCAGGGCTACGAGCTGCTCATGACCATGATGCGCGGCACCGCCGCCCAGCGCGCCATGGTGCAGGAGTCGGTCGACCGGTTCTGGTGGCCGTCGCTGATGATGTTCGGCCCGCCGGACGCCCGGTCCGCCAACAGCGAGCGGTCGATGGCGTGGGGCATCAAGCGCAACTCCAACGACGAGCTGCGTCAGAAGTTCGTCGACATGACGGTCCCGCAGGCCGATGCCCTCGGCGTCACGCTGCCCGACCCGGACCTGCGCTGGAACGAGGAGCGCGGGCACTACGACTTCGGCGATCCGGACTGGGAGGAGTTCGCCGCGGTCGTGCGCGGGGACGGGCCGTGCAACGCCCAGCGCCTGCGCCACCGCCGGGCCGCCCATGAGGACGGCGCCTGGGTGCGCGAGGCGGCCACCGCCTTCGCGGGCCGGTCCGCCGAGGCGGGCGCCCGATGAGCGCCGACCGGCGGGAATGGCCGCTCTACGAGGTGTTCGTGCGCGGCAAGCGCGGCCTCAACCACGTTCACGTCGGTTCGCTGCACGCCCCGGACGACGTGCTGGCGCTGCGGCACGCGCGGGACGTCTACACCCGGCGCAACGAGGGCGTGAGCATCTGGGTCGTCCGCGCCGACGCCATCACGGCCTCCAGCCCCGACGAGAAGGACCCCCTGTTCGCGCCGAACGGCGACAAGGTCTACCGGCACCCGACGTTCTACGAGATCCCCGGGAACGTGCCGCACATCTGACCTCCAGGAAGGCGGACCACCGTGAGCGACGATCACGGCAGCATCTTCGACGGCCTGGTCGGCGGGGACTCCTCGCAGTGGGCGTTCGGCATCGACTTCGAGGACCCACTGGCGGGCGTCGACACGACGGTGCCCGACGGCGTCGACCACGCCGAGCTGGCCGCGTACTGCCTCATGCTCGGCGACGACGCGCTGATCATGTCGCAGCGCCTGTCGGAGTGGTGCAGCCGCGCGCCCGACCTCGAAGAGGACATCGCGCTGGCGAACATGGCCCTCGACCTCCTCGGACAGGCCCGCCTGCTGCTGGCGCGGGCCGCCGCCGCCGACCCCGGCGTGCTGCCCGCGCTCCCCGAGGGCTCACCGGTGCCGCCGGAGGACGCGCTGGCGTTCTTCCGCGACGCGGGGGAGTTCCGCAACGTACGCCTCGCCGAGGTCCCGAACGGGGACTTCGCGCACGTCGTCGCCCGCCTGCTGCTGTTCTCGGCGGCCCGGCTGGCGCTGCTGGAGCGATTGCGCGCGAGCAGGGACACGGTGCTGGCGGCGGTCGCGGCCAAGGGCGTCAAGGAGCTCGCCTACCACCGGGACTGGGCGGCCCGCTGGTTCCTCACCCTCGCCCAGGGCACCGAGGAGTCACGCCGCAGGCTCGTCACCGCCCTCGACGCCCTGTGGCCGCTCCAGGCCGAGCCGGTGTCCGCACATCCCGTCGAGCTCTCGCTCGCGCGGGCCGGCGTCGCCGTCGATCCCGCCACCACGCGCGGCGAGGTGGACGCCCTCCTCGACCAGGTGCTCGCCATGAGCGACGTCCCCCGCCCCGGCCGCCTGCCCCTGCCGGGCAGCGGACGCGAGGGCCGGCACACCGACGCGCTCGCCCTCCTGCTCGCCGAGATGCAGGTGGTCGCCCGCGCCCACCCGAGCGGGCTGTGGTGAGCGCCCCCGACCGTGCCCCCGACCGCGCCGCCGAGGTCGCGGCGCGGGTACGCGACCCGGAGATGCCCATGCTCACCCTCGCCGACCTCGGCGTGCTGCGGGGCGTCGGCGTGGAGCGGGCGGCGGACGGCGGCGAGATCGTCGTCGCCTCGATCACCCCGACCTACACCGGCTGCCCGGCCATGGCCACGATGCGCGACGACCTCGTCCACCGGCTGAACGACGCCGGCTTCCCCCGCGTCGAGGTGCGCGTCGTGCTCGACCCGCCCTGGTCCAGCGACTGGATCTCCGAAGGCGGCCGGGCCGCCCTGCGGGAGGCCGGGCTCTCGCCCCCCGGCCCGGCTCGCCGGACATCCGGGCCGGTGGCGCTCACGCTCGGGCCGCCCCGGCGCGCCCCCGCCTGCCCGCGCTGCGGCTCCCCGGCCACCCGGCTGACCTCCGAGTTCGGCGCCACCGCCTGCAAGGCCCTCTACACCTGCAACGACTGCCTTGAACCGTTCGAGCATGTCAAGGAGATATGAGATGACCACGCTCGCCCGGGGCCCCGTGGCGACCCGGGCGTCCACCGCCTTCCACCCGCTGACCGTGGCTGCGGTCGACCGGCTGTGCGAGGACGCCGCCGCGATCACGTTCGCCGTCCCCGGCGAACTGCGCGAGGCGTACGCCTTCCGGGCCGGCCAGTCGCTCACCCTGCGCCGCGTGCTGGACGGGCGGGAGCACCGGCGGTCCTACTCCATCTGCGCCCCGGCCGGCGCCGCGCCGCGGATCGGGGTCCGCGAGATCCCCGGCGGCCTCTTCTCCTCCTGGCTCGTCCACGAGGTGACGCCCGGCACGCGCATCGAGGTGCAGACGCCGACCGGCTCCTGGCAGGCCGACCCGGCGCGTGGCGAGCGGCACCTGTGCGTCGCCGCCGGATCCGGCATCACCCCGATGCTGTCGGTCGCCTCCACCGTGCTGGCCCACCCCGCCGCCCAGGTGTCGCTCCTGTACGGCAACAGGACGAGCCGCACCGTGATGTTCACCGAGGAGCTCGGCGACCTGAAGAACCGGTACGGCGCCCGGCTCCAGGTCGTCCACGTGCTGTCGCGCGAGCCGCGCGACGTCGAGCTGTTCTCCGGCCGGCTCGACGGCGACCGGCTGCGCCGCCTGCTCACCGAGCTGGTGCCGGTGGAGACGTTCGACCACGTGTGGCTCTGCGGGCCGCTGCGCATGGTGGAGGACGCGCGGGAGGTGCTCGCCGGCCTCGGAGTCCCCGCGCGTAACGTCCACGTCGAGCTGTTCTACGTCGATGCTCCGCCGCCGATGCCCCGGCGGGCCGACGGGGTGCCGGCCGGGGCGACCAGCGTGCTGACGACCGTGCTCGACGGCCTGCGGGCGACGGCGGCCGTCTCACGGGGGACGACCTTGCTGGAGGGGGCCCAGGCGACCCGCTCGAACCTGCCGTTCGCCTGCAAGGGCGGCGTCTGCGGGACGTGCCGCGCCGTCGTCCGCGACGGCGTGGTGGACATGCGCCGCAACTACGCCCTGGACCAGCATGAGGTGGACGCCGGGTTCGTCCTCACCTGCCAGACGTTCCCGGTCAGCGCGAACGTCACCGTCGACTACGACGCCTGACCTCCACCTACGCAGAGGAGCTCCACGTGACCGAAGCCTTCGCCGCCCGTGCCCTCCTGGCGGAGCGCCCATGACCCTCATCGTCGAAGAGGCGGCGGACCGGGTCGTGTGGCGGCTCGACAGGCCCGAGGTCCGCAACGCGATCGACCGCGAGCTGGTCGCCGCGCTGCACGAGGCGTGCGCCGCCGTCGAGGAGGGGCCGCGCGTTGTCCTGCTCACCGGCACCGGACCGGCCTTCGCGGCGGGGGCCGACATCTCCCAGCTCCGCGAGCGCGACCGGGACGACGCGCTGCGGGGCATCAACTCGAAGATCTTCGACCGGATCCACCGGCTGCCGATGCCGACGGTGGCCCTCGTCGACGGGTACGCCCTGGGCGGCGGGGCCGAGCTCGCCTACGCCTGCGACTTCCGGATCGGCACACCCCGGACGCGGATCGGCAACCCGGAGACCGACCTCGGCATCCTCGCGGCGGCGGGCGCGGCCTGGCGGCTCGCCGAGCTCGTCGGCGAACCCCTGGCCAAGGAGATCCTGCTCGCGGGCCGCGTCCTCACGGCCGAAGAGGCGCGGGCCGCGCATCTGCTCAACGAGGTGGTGGAGCCCGAGGACCTGCTCGCCGCCGGTCATCGGCTCGCCGACCGGATCAACGCCAGGGCGCCGCTGGCGACCCGGCTCACCAAGGCCGTCTTCCACGCCCCGAGGGCCGCGCACCCGTTCGTCGACGACCTCGCGCAGGCGGTTCTGTTCGAGACCGAGGAGAAACACGCTCGGATGACGGCATTCCTGGACCGGCGGAAGGAACGACGCTCATGACTCAGCCAGTGACCCCGCCACCGAGCCTGCCACGCACGGTGGGCGTCTTCGGGGGCGGGCGGATGGGGGCCGGGATCGCGCACGCGTTCCTCGCCTCGGGCAGCCGGGTGATCGTCGTGGAGGACGGGCCCGAGGCCGCCGGCCAGGCCAGGGACCGGGTGGCGGACGGCCTGGCCAAGGCCCGCGCGAAAGGCGGCGCCGTCCCGCCCGAGGACGCCCTCTCCCGGCTGCGGACCACGGCCGACCCCGCCGATCTGGCTCCGTGCGAGCTCGTCATCGAGGCGGTCCCGGAGGACGCGGCGCTCAAGGTCCGGGTGCTCGCCCTGGCCGAGAGGCGGGCGCCGGACGCGGTGCTCGCCTCGAACACCAGCAGCCTGTCGATCGGCGCGCTCGCCGCCGGCCTGGCCGCGCCGGAACGCTTCCTCGGGCTGCACTTCTTCAACCCCGTCCCGGTGAGCGAGCTCATCGAGATCGTCACCGGGCCCCGTACGGACCCCGAGCTCGTGGCGCGGGCCCGGGACTGGGCGGCGGCGCTCGGCAAGACACCGATCACGGTCTCGGACTCGCCGGGCTTCGCCAGCAGCCGCCTCGGCGTCTGCCTGGCGCTCGAAGCGATGCGCATGCTCGAAGAGGGCGTCGCGAGCGCGGCCGACATCGACACGGCGATGACCCTCGGCTACCGCCACCCGATGGGACCGCTGCGGACCACCGACGTGGTGGGACTGGACGTACGGCTCGCGATCGCCGAGCACCTGGCGCGCGAGCTCGGGCACCGGTTCGAGCCGCCACGGATCCTGCGCGACCTGGTCGCCGCCGGGCACCTCGGCCGCAAGACGGGCCAGGGCTTCTACACGTGGTGACCCCGCCCGTTCAGGCCTCGTGCCGGGCCAGGCCGTCGAAGGCGATGGCGGCGATGGCCTCGGCGACCATCGCCCGGTCGTAGGCGCCGTCCGGGCGATACCACTCGACCAGCGAGTTGACCATGCCGAACACCAGGCGGCTGACCAGCGTCGGCGGCACGTCGTCGCGCAGGGCGCCCTCCGCGACGGCGTCGGCGACGAGCGCGGCGAGGCGGTCGTCGAGCCAGCGGCGCCGCTGGAGGGCCGCCAGCTCGACCTCGCTGTTGCCGCGCACCCGGAGCAGGAGCGTGACGGAGGGCTGGTGCGCCACCAGGACCTCGACGCTGCGCCGCACCACCTCGCGCAGGCGCTCGTAGGCGCTCGTCCCGGCCGCGTCCTGGGAGGCCGCGGTCACGACGGCGGTGAGCTCGTCGAGGGCGTCGTCCAGGGCCTGGCCGAGCAGTTGCTCCTTGCTCGTGACGTGGTGGTAGATGGCCGGCTTCGTCAGCCCGAGCTCCTTGGCCAGGTCTCCCATGCTGGTGGCGTCGTACCCCTTGCGGTTGAACAGCTCCACGGCGGCGCGCAGGATCGCCGCCTGGTCGTAGCCGGGGCGGCCGCGTCGGCGGGCCGGGGCGGGGTCGGCGGGCCCGGTCGTGGTCACCACTGCAGCCTCTCATGAGGCTGGACGGCCTGCGGCCGGACCCCCTTGACGGTCGTGTCCGGGGAAGGCTCGGGGGGCGATGACCGGTCGGGGAAAGGCTGGATCGGGGCGGACGGCTGAGGCACGCTGGCCAGGCGGATGCCGGACGAGGAGGAGCCACCATGAGAGCCCTGACCCCCGACCTGTGGATGGAGCCGATCGAGTCGGCCTCCGTCGACGAGTTGCGCGCCCTCCAGCTGGACCGGCTGCGCTGGTCCGTACGGCACGCGTACGAGAACGTGCGGCACTACCGCTCGGCGCTCGACGCCGCCGGTGCGCGGCCGGACGACGTGCGGGAGCTCGCGGATCTGGCGTTGCTGCCGTTCACCGGCAAGGCGGACCTGCGGGCGAACTACCCGTTCGGCATGTTCGCCGTGCCGCGCGCGGAGGTGGCGCGCGTGCACGCGTCGTCGGGGACCACGGGGCGGCCCACCGTGGTCGGCTACACGCGCGGCGACCTCGACACCTGGGCGACGGTCATGGCGCGGAGCATCCGCGCCGCCGGCGGGCGTCCGGGCGACCTGCTGCACAACGCGTACGGCTACGGGCTGTTCACCGGCGGCCTGGGGGCGCACGCGGGGGCGGAGAAGCTCGGCTGCACGGTCGTACCGGTCTCCGGCGGCATGACCGAACGCCAGGTCACCCTCATCCGCGACTTCCGGCCCGACGTCATCATGGTGACCCCGTCGTACATGCTCGTGCTGATCGAGGAGATGGAACGCCAGGGCATCGACCCCCGCGAGTCGTCGTTGCGGGTCGGCATCTTCGGCGCCGAGCCGTGGACGAACGAGATGCGCCGCGAGGTGGAGGAGCGGACCGGCATGCACGCGGTCGACATCTACGGCCTGTCCGAGGTGATCGGCCCCGGCGTGGCGCAGGAGTGCGTGGAGACGAAGGACGGGCTGCACCTCTGGGAGGACCACTTCTACCCCGAGATCGTCGACCCGCTCACCGGGCGGGTGCTCCCGGACGGCGAGGAGGGCGAGCTCGTGCTCACCTCGCTTACGAAGGAGGCGATGCCGGTCCTCCGCTACCGCACCGGCGACCTGACCCGGCTGCTGCCGGGGACGGCACGCCCCATGCGGCGCATCGAGAAGATCCTCGGCCGCACCGACGACATGATCATCTTGCGCGGCGTCAACCTCTTCCCCACCCAGATCGAGGAGCTCCTGCTCCGGGTCCGTGAGCTCACCCCGCACTTCCAGTGCGTCCTGACGCGCGAAGGCCCGCTCGACGCGCTGACGATACGGGTCGAGCGGCGGCCGACGGCCACGGCGGACCTGGCGCGTGCCGGCGGCGAGCAGCTGCGTCACCTGGTCAGGAGCGCCATCGGCGTGAGCGTGCGGGTCGACGTCCTGGAGCCCGACGGCATCGAGCGGTCGGTCGGCAAGATGCGCCGGATCATCGACCAGCGCCCGCCACGCTGATTCCCCGCGCCCCGGCCGACCAGTTTTCGGGATCGGCGGTGTCTATCCATTCGAGAGGGGTCGTTGGCTGGAAGGAGCCGATATGCGAGGGATACCGCCGTCCGAGGGGACCGATGCCCCGGCCGAGGATCTGCCGGCGCTGGCGCGCAGCGGGGACGGGGAGGCGTTCCGCCGGCTGGTCGAGCCGTACCGGCGGGAGTTACAGGTGCACTGCTACCGCATTCTCGGGTCGGTGCAGGACGCCGAGGATCTGCTGCAGGAGACGCTGCTGGCGGCGTGGCGGGGGATCGGTGGTTTCGAGGAGCGCGCGTCGGTGCGGACCTGGCTCTACCGGATCGCGACCAACCGCTGTCTCAACGCGCTGCGCTCCGGCGCCCGTCGTCCGCACGAACGCGCGGCCTACCAGCCGGAGGTCCAGTTGCCCGAGCCGTCGCACCGCCGGGAGGAGCCCAGCTGGCTGGAACCGTACCCCGACGTGCTGCTCGACCAGATCGCCGACCACCTGCCCGGACCGGAGGCGCGTTACGAGGCCAGGGAGTCGGTGTCGCTGGCGTTCCTGACGGCGCTGCAGCGGTTGCCGCCGAGGCAGCGGGCCGTGCTGGTGCTGCGGGACGTGCTGGGGTTCCGGGCCGCCGAGGTGGCGGCCATGCTCGACACCACCGAGAACGCGGTGACCAGCGCGCTGAAGCGAGCAAGGGGCGTGCTGGGGCGGGAGCTGCCCGGCCGGGAGAGCGCCCCGCTGCCGGACTCGCCCCAGGAACGCCGGATCGTGGCTGACTTCACCCGCGCCTTCGAGGCCGGGGACGTCGAGGCGATCGTGGCCATGCTGACGGACGACGCGTGGCTGACCATGCCGCCGATGCCGCTGGAGTACCAGGGCAAGGACGCCATCGGGCACTTCCTGACCACGGTCGCGTTGCGTGCGTGCCGCAGCGAGATGCTGATCCCGACGCGGGCGAACGGCCAACCGGCCTTCGGCTGCTACGTCCGTGACCCGCGCACGCCGATCCTGCACGCGCACGGCGTGCTGGTGCTCACCCTGACCGGTGACCGGATCACCGCGCTGACGCGGTTCCACGACAACTCGCTGCTGACCCGGTTCGGGCTGCCCCGCTCGCTGCGTGTGAACACCGACGGCAAGGGGGAACGGTGAGCTCCGACGGGGGACGGATGACGTCCGAGCAGGCGTGGACGTTGGGGCTCGCTTCGCTGGCGTCGTTCATGATGGCCCTGGACAGCCTGGTCGTCACGACGGCGCTGAGCACGATCCGGCAGGATCTGACGGCATCGGTCGAAGCGCTTGAGTGGACGGTCAACGCCTACAACCTGACGTTCGCGGTGCTGCTCCTGACCGGGGCGGCGCTGGGGGACCGGTTCGGCCGCCGGCGGATGTTCATCGCCGGGCTGGCGGTGTTCACCGTCGCGTCGGTGGCGTGCGCGGTGTCGGCGGACATCGGCGTCCTGATCGCGGCGCGGGCGTTGCAGGGGGCCGGCGCCGCGCTGGTGCTGCCGCTGTCGCTGACCCTGATCAGCGCGCTGTTCCCGCCACGGCAGCGGGGCAAGGCGATGGGGCTGTATTTGGGCATCACCGGGCTGGCGACGTTCAGCGGCCCGTTCATCGGCGGCGTCATCGCCGAGGGGCTGGCCTGGCAGTGGATCTTCTGGCTGAACCTGCCGATCGGGCTGCTCGCGATCATGCTCACGGCGCGGCGCGTCCACGAGAGCCTCGGCCCGAACAACCGCTTCGACCTCGGCGGGGTCGCGCTGGTGACGCTGGGCGCGTTCGGCGTCGTCTGGGGCCTGGTCCGGGGCAACGCGGCGGGCTGGAGCAGCGCGGAGGTGCTCGGCGCGCTGGTGCTCGGCGTCGCGCTGGTGATCGCCTTCGTGCTGTGGGAACGGCGCACGCCGGCGCCGATGCTGCCGATGCGGTTCTTCCGGGTGCGTGCGTTCGCCACGGCCAACCCGGCCAACTTCTGCGTGTTCGCCTCGCTGTACGGCACGCTGTTCTTTCTCGCGCAGTACTTCCAGACCGTGCACGGCGAAGGGCCGCTCGGCGCCGGCCTGCGGCTGATGCCGTGGACCGCGACCCTGATGATCTGCGCGCCGATCGCCGGCAGACTGGCCGACAGGTACGGCGAGCGCACGTTCGTGGTCGGCGGGCTGTTGCTCCAGACGGTCGGCATGGGCTGGATCGCCCTGGTCGCCGACACTGACACGGGCTACCCCGAGCTCCTGCCCGCGCTCGTCATAAGCGGGGTCGGGCTGACCATGGCCATGCCCGCGGCGCAGAAGTCGGTGGTCGGAGCGGTGCGGCCGCAGGAGATCGGCCAGGCGTCCGGCGCGTTCATGATGCTGCGGATCTTCGGCGGGGTGTTCGGTGTGACGATCACCGTGGCCGTCTTCGCGAGCACCGGGGGCTACGCCTCGGCCGGGGACTTCAGCGCGGGATTCACGGCGGCGATGGGCACGGTGGCCGCGTTCGCGTTCACCGGCGTGCTCGTCGCGCTCGGCATGCCGGGCAGGCGACCGGCCACGCCATCCCTGGTGGCGAGCGCCGTACCCCAGAGGGAGCGCGCCTGATGCCCCAGAGGATCACTCATGACATGGAGGACTCGATGACAGAGCTGTCCCGCCCGGCACAGGAGAAGGCCGCCACGCTGCGGAAAGCGCACGTGGCGGGTGATCCGCTCGTGCTGCCCAACGCCTGGGACGCGGCCTCGGCCCGGATGGTGGAGGCGGCCGGGTTCGCGGCCGTGGCCACGAGCAGCGCCGCCACGGCCGCGATACTCGGCTACGCCGACGGAGAGGCGACGCCGGTCGAGGAGGTGCTGGCCGCGACCGCGCGGATCGTCCGGGCGGTGAGCCTGCCGGTGACGGTCGACTTCGAGCGTGGCTACGGGCTCGCGCCGGCCGAACTGGTCGAGCGGTTCGCCGCGACCGGGGCCGTCGGGCTGAACCTGGAGGACTCCGACCCGCCGACCGGGGCCATGATCGACGTCGGCGAGCAGATCGACTTCCTGGCCGCCGTGCGCGGCGCGGCGGTGTCGCTGGGCGTGGACCTGGTCGTCAACGCGCGTACGGACTCGTTCGTACGCCGGGCCGGGTCGCCGGAGGAGCAGCTCGCCGCCACCCTGGACCGCGGTGCCCGGTACCTCGCGGCCGGCGCGGACTGCGTCTATCCCATCGGCGCCGGTGACCCCGAGGTGATCGGGGCCCTGGCCAAGGGCATCCCCGGGCCGATCAACGTCGCGTACGGGCAGGGGAAGCTGTCGCGGGCCGAGCTCGCCGGGCTCGGCGTCGCGCGGGTGAGCTTCGGTCCGGCCCTGCAGCGGCACCTGTACGACAGGCACGGGTCCGCGCTGTTCTCGGCCGTCGCGTCCGGGGAGAACCCGTTCCTGCTCTGACGTGGTGATGCTGGATCCGACTGGTGAAGGGGTGCTGTCCATGCTGTGTACGTTGGGTACTGATCGTCCGGGAGCGTCCTCCGGTGGTCGGCGTCGCCGGGTGAGGGCGCCGTTTCGTTCGGTGGTGGCGCTGGTCATGGACGGGGTGAGCGCTTTCGCGCTGGGCGGGATCGGCTGGGTGTTCGCCGATCGCACCCGGCTGGGGCTGTCGGCGTTCGACTTCCGGGTGTGCGCGGAAGTGCCGGGCATGGTGCAGACGGACCTCGGCCTGCCGTTACGGGTGACGCATGGCCTGGCCGAGCTGGCCGAGGCGGACCTGATCGTGGTGCTGCCAGGCGACGCGTCGATCCCGCGGCTGTCTCCGGCCGTGGCCGCGGCGCTGCGGGCCGCTCACCGGCGGGAGGCGATCATCGTCGCCCTCTGCGGCGGGGCGTATTTGCTGGCGAGCGCCGGGCTGCTGGACGGCCGGCGGGCCACCACGCACTGGAGCCTGGTGGACGACTTCGCCACCCGGTTCCCCGAGGTGAGCGTGGAGGCACGGGCGCTCTATGTCGACGAGGGACGCCTCATCACCGGAGCCGGTGGCGTGGCCGGCATCGATCTCTGCCTGCACCTGCTGCGCCGCGAGCACGGCGCTGCCGTGGCCAACGCCATCGGCCGGGAGATGGTCGCTGCCCCGCACCGCGAGGGGGACCACGCCCAGTACCACGATCGGCCCGTCCCGGCCGGCGATGACGCCTCCCTCACCAGCGTCATCGACTGGCTGCGCGCCAACCTGGACCAGCCGATCTCGATCGCCGACCTGGCCGCCCGCGCCCTGATGAGCGAGCGCACCTTCATCCGCCGCTTCAAGGCCGTCACCGGCGCCACGCCCTACTCCTGGCTGTCGGCCCAGCGCCTGCACCGGGCGGCGGAGCTCCTGGAGGCCACGGACCTGTCCATCCAGCAGATCACCCATCACGTCGGCTACAACACCGTCGCGGTCTTCCGCCAGCAATTCACCAAACGCCACGGCATCTCTCCGCGCGCTTATCGCCAGAAATTCCCCCGGGAACCCCGGTTGAACATGGCGGGTAAACGACGGTGACCGGCAGTTTTCGTGGTGTCGCCAGACAGGCCCTTGCGTCAAGATCTACCTCGTATTCCCGGAAGGGGGCTGAATGACCACGCGCTTCCGCACCTGATCGAGCGCAGCGGCACGGTCATTAACGTCTCCTCGGTCGGAGCGCGCACCGTGGCCGCCGGCCCCGCCGACTACAACGTCTCCAAGGCCGCGCTCAACGCGCTCACCAAGGTCATCGCCGAGCAGTTCGGCGAGCAGGGCGTCCCCCACGAGTCGTTCGTGGAGCAGGCGATCAGCGGGCTGGGCGTGACCACCGGCCGCATCAGCACGCCGGAGGAGGTGGCGCGGCTCATCGCGTTCCTGGCCGCGCCCAGCAACATCACCGGCAACGAGTACGTGATCGACGGAGGCATGGTCAAGAACGTGTGAGCGCCTCACCGGTCGAGCGACACGACCGTGCCCGTCCGGCGTGCGCGCTCGGCGGCCCACACCACGCGGTGCGTCATCAGGCTCTCGGCCGCCTCCGAGCGCAGCAGGGCCGGATCGCCCGAGGCCACGGCGGCGAGGAAGGAGTCCGTCAGCCCCTCGTCGCCGCCCCCGTGCCCGTCGGCGGCCGACGGGCCCGCTGCGCCCCCCGTTGCGATGAGCTCCTCGTCGCCGGTGCGGAAGTCCACCACCCGCAGCTCACGCCCGTCGCCGTCGATGTACCCGTGGGTGCCGAACAGGCGTGTGCGCCGGTGCTCCATCGGCGTGAAGGCGCTCATGGTGAACGAGCACGTCGCCCCGTCGTCGAACTCCATCACCACCTCCTGGTGGTCGACGACGTCGTTGTCGCAGGCGTACACGCACCTCCCGTACGGCCCCGTCCGCAGAGCCGCCAGCACCTCCTCCTCGGTCCGCCCCTGCGTGACGGCCGACAGCGGCCAGAACTCGCTGTCCGGATCCCCGAGACAGCCCAGGTAGAGCCGTGGCGCGGAGTACGGGCACGACGGCTCCAGCGGGCAGTCGAGGCACCGGTCGGCCGCCGCCTCGGGCCGTTCCTCCGGGCGGAAGTGCGACAGCGAGCCGAACGACGACACGCGGGCAGGCGGCCGGCCGAACAGGTGCACGAGCCAGTCCACGTCGTGGCAGGCCTTGGCCAGCAGCATCGGCGCCGAGGTGTCCTCGCGCCGCCAGTGCCCGCGCACGAACGAGTGCGCCTGGTGCCACCAGCCCACCGGCTCCAGGTGCTGGACGCTGACCAGCCGCCCGATCCGTCCCTCGTCCAGCAGTTCCTTGACCACCCGGGTGTACGGCGTGTAGCGCAGCACGTGGCAGACCGCCAGCATGATGCCGTTGCGGCCGGCCGCGTCGGCGATCATGACCGCCTCCCGCTCCTCGGTGGCCATCGGCTTCTCCAGGAGAATGTGGTAACCGAGGTCCGCCAGCGTCACCGCGGGCTCGGTGTGCAGCTGGTCGTGCGTGGCGATGATCGCCGCGTCCGCCACCCGCCCGGCCGCCGCCAGCTCCTTCCAGCCCGGATGCACCTGGTCCGGCTCGATCCCGAACTCCGTCGCGAACGCCGCTCGCCGCTGCGGATCGGGCTCCGCCACCGCCACCACCCGCCCTGCTCTCGTGGCGTGCGCGCGGCGGGCGTACGTGAGTCCTCGCAGGCCGCCGCCGACGACGGCTAGAGTCACCTCAGTCATGGAACCTTCCCCGAAGAATTATCATGGAGAGTGTCATTATTCGGTCTTGGGAAGCTGACAGCAAGGGGGGCCGATGGCCGAGGAGCTGAGCGGTGGTGACCTGTCGCGGCTGCGGCAGCTCAACGCGCTGGCCGTGATCAAGGCACTGCAGGGCCGGCCGTCACTCACGCTCACCGAGGTCGCCAAGCGCACCGGGCTGTCGCGAGCCTCCACGGAGGACGTGGTCCGCGAGCTGCTGCAGAAGGGCTGGGTCGCGGAGGCAGGGGCCACGGCGGGCGGGGTGGGCCGCCCGGCCAGGCGCTACCGATTCAGGGCCGACGCGGGCCGGGTGCTCGGCGTCGACATCGGCGGCCACAAGATCCGCACGGTGATCGCCGACCTCGACGGCGACGTGCAACAGAGCGCCTGCGTCGCCGTCACGCCCGAGATGGGCCGGCTCGAACGCCTGGAGGCGGTGGACCGCGCGGTCGCCGAGTGCCTGGAGGGCGCCGGGCTGACCGGCGGCGACATCTGGGCCTCCGGCGTCGGCACGACCGGCCTGGTGGACGGCGTCGGCCGGGTGGTGCTGTCGGAGGCGCTGCCCGAGTGGACCGGCGTGGACCTGGCCACGCACCTGCGCCGGCTGGCCCCGGCCCCGGTGCTGGTCGAGAACGACAGCAAGCTCGCCGCCCTGGCCGAGTGCTGGCGCGGCGTGGCCCGCTACGCCAAGGACATGGTGTTCCTGCTGGCGGGGCTGCGTACCGGCGCGGGCCTGGTCATCGACGGCAAGCTGCACCGGGGCTTCGCCAACGCCTCCGGCGAGATCGGCGCGCTGCCCGTGCTCGGCTGGATCCGCGCGCAGGAGCACCTGAGCGCCGCCAACGGCGAGGCGGGCGACGTGTTCGCCGCCGCCAGGGCCGGTGACAGGGCGGCGGCCACGGCGGTGCGCCGCTACGTCAAGGATCTGGCGCTCGGCGTGTCCGCGCTGGTCCTGGCCCTGGACCCGCAGATGGTCGTGCTCGGCGGCGGCTTCTCGCGCTCGGCCGACGTGCTCATCGACCCGCTCAAGCGGGAGCTGGACCGCTGGTGCATCCGGACGCCCGAGGTGCTGATGTCCGCGCTCGGCGACGAGGCCGTGGTGCTCGGCGCCGTGCGGCTGGCGCTCGACGACGTCGAGGAACGCGTTCTCGACGGCCGCGCGCCGCTCGTGAGCCATCTGTGACACATGGACTCTTGCCAATAATTTCCCTGGACTCCATGATTACTCCCACGTTCTAGGAGAGGACCGGGAGATGTGGAAGTCGGCACGGAGAGGTGCGGCCATTCTCTGCGCGGCGCTGCTCGCCACCGCGTGCGGGGGTGGTGAGCAGGCCGCCACGGGCACGCAGCCGCCGGAGAAGGTGATGCTGTCCTACGGCGTCTGGGACGCCACCCAGCAGGCCGTCATGCAGGAGCTGGCCACGGAGTTCACCAAGACGCACCCGAGCATCGCCGTCGACGTCCAGCTCACCCCGTGGGCGGACTACTGGACGAAGCTCAAGGCGGCGGTGAGCGGCGGCGCGGCGCCCGACGTCTTCTGGATGAACGGCCCCAACTTCCAGCTGTACGCCTCCAACGGCGTGATCAAGCCGATCGAGGAGCAGGTCGACACCTCGGTCTGGCCCAAGCCGCTGGTGGACCTGTACACCTTCGAGGGCAAGCTGTACGGCCTGCCCAAGGACATGGACACGGTGGGCGTCTGGTACAACAAGACGCTCTTCGACGCCGCGAAGGTGAAGTATCCGGCCGACGACTGGACCTGGGCCGACTTCAAGGAGGCCGCGGCCAAGCTCACCGACCCGGACAAGGGCGTGTACGCCGTCGGCGCCCAGCTCACGAGTTTCCAGGAATACCAGTACAACACCATCTACCAGGCCGGCGGCCACGTGATCTCGCCGGACGGCAAGAAGTCCGGCTACGACGACCCCAAGACGATCGCGGGCCTGAAGTTCTGGACCGACCTCATCGCCGCCAAGCAGTCGCCCGACCTCAAGACCATGACCGACACCGCCACGCTCCAGCTCTTCGAGGCCGGCAAGCTGGCGATGTACTGGGGCGGGTCGTGGAACGTGGCGGAGTTCACCAAGAACGACTACACCAAGGACAAGGTGGACGTCGCCCCGCTGCCGACGGGGGAGAAGCAGGCCACCGTCATCCACGGCGTGGCCAACGTGATGTCGGCCAAGACCGAGCACCCGGCCGAGGCGTGGGAGTTCGTCAAGTTCCTCGGCTCCAAGCCGGCCGCCGACATCCTGGGCAAGAAGGGTCCTATCCCGGCCTACAACGGCACGCAGAACGACTGGGTGGCCGCCCATCCGGAGCTGAAGCTGCAGACGTTCCTCGACGCCGTCGCCTACGCGGTGCCGTACCCGGTCTCCAAGAACACCGCGGCCTGGCAGGAGGCAGAGCTCACCCACCTCACCAAGGCGTGGACCGGGGAGGTGCCGATCGAGAAGGCCGCCACCGACCTCGCGGCCGGCATGAACGACCTGCTGGCCAAGGAGTGACATGACCACCGCCCGGGCGGCCCACGCCGCGAAGCCGCGCGGACACCGCAGCCAGGCCCTGTGGGGGTACGCGTTCATCGCCCCCACCGGGCTCGGCCTGGCGATCTTCAACCTGTGGCCCGTCCTGCAGACCGCCTACTTCTCCTTCACCGAGTGGGGCGCGTTCGGCGGGCACACCTGGACGGGGCTGGACAACTACACCCGGTTGTTCGCCGATCCCGAGGTGGGCCAGGCGATGCTCAACACCCTGATGTACACCGCGCTCGGCCTGATCGGGATCCCTCTCGCCATCGTGTTCGCCGCGCTGATCAACCGGCCGGGCCTGCGCGGCGTGAGCGTCTACCGGACGGCGTTCTTCCTGCCCGTGGTCACCATGCCGGTCGCGGTCGCGATGCTCTGGCGCTGGCTCTACAACGGCGACTACGGCCTGGTCAACCAGGCGCTCTCGGTCGTCGGCGTCGACGGGCCCAACTGGATCGCCGATCCGGCCACCGCCATGTACGCGCTGGTCGTGGTCGGCATCTGGAGCAGCATCGGCTACAACCTGATCATCTTCCTGGCCGGGATGCAGGCCATCCCCAAGGAGTTGTACGAGGCGGCGGCCATGGACGGCGCCGGCCGGGTCCGGCAGTTCTTCACCATCACGCTGCCGATGCTGTCGCCGACCGCGTTCTTCATCTCGATCATCTCGGTGATCGGCTCGCTGCAGCTGTTCGACCTGGTCTTCGTGATGACCGGGTCCGGGCAGGCGGCGCGGGCCAACCCGGCGTACTCGCGGCTGCAGACCGTCGTGCAGCTCTTCTACGAGCGCGCCTTCGTCACCAACGACCGCGGCTACGCGGCCGCCATCGTGATCGCGCTGCTCGTGCTCATCGCGGCGCTGACGATCGTGCAGTTCCGGCTCCAGCGGAGGTGGGTGCATTATGTCTGAGCGTCGCGGCGCGTTCGGCGTCCACGTGGTGCTCATCGCCTCGTCGCTGGCGATGGTGGCGCCGTTCGTCTGGCAGGTGATCACCTCGCTCAAGACGCTGAGCAGCGCCACCGCGGTGCCGCCGACCTTCCTGCCCGAGGGCCGCTGGGACAACTACGCCAAGGTCTTCGAGCTGCTGCCGTTCGGCGAGCAGTTCCTCAACACCGTGCTGATGGCCGCCGGGCGGGTGAGCGGGCAGGTGCTGTTCTGCTCGATGGCCGCCTACGCCTTCGCCCGGCTCCGCTTCCCCGGCAGGAACGTGCTGTTCGGCGTTTTCCTGTCGGTGCTCATGGTGCCGCCGCAGCTGTTCGTGATCCCGCAGTACCAGATCATGTCGTCGCTCGGCTGGCTCAACAGCCTCCAGGCGATCATCGTGCCGGGGCTGTTCAGCGCGTTCGGGGTGTTCCTGCTGCGGCAGTTCTTCCTCGCGCTGCCCCGCGAGATCGAGGAGGCGGCCCGCCTCGACGGCGCCGGTCCGGTGCGGATCTACTGGTCGATCATGCTGCCGCTGGCCCGGCCGGGACTGGTGGCGCTGGGCATCCTGACCCTGCTGTGGGCGTGGAACGACCTGTTCTGGCCGCTCGTGGTCAACACCGACCCGGACAAGATGACGCTGTCGGCGGGGCTGGCGGCGCTTCAGGGCCAGTACCAGACCGACTACCCGGTCCTCATGGCCGGCTCGCTGCTCGCCTCGCTCCCCGTGATCGCCGTGTTCGTGTTCCTGCAACGCCAGTTCATCCAGGGCATCGCCCACACCGGCAGCAAAGGCTGACCTATGCATGCACGCCGAACCGCCGCGGTGGCGGTTCTCCTGCTGGCCTCGTTATCCGGCACCGCCCACGCGGACGACGCCCCGGCGGGCGTCTCCCTGGCCGTGCCCGCGTACTTCGCCCCGGGCGAGCTCTGGGAGCAGGTGGCCCAGCCCGGGGTGGGGATCATCGTGGCCAACCCGTTCTCCGGTCCCGGCAAGGACTTCGACCCCGGCTACGCCCAGGCCATCGCCGACGCCCGCGCCGCCGGGGTCACCGTGCTCGGCTACGTGGCCACCGGTTACCTCGGCAGCACCGGCCGCGCCACCAGGCTCGGCGAGACCACCCCGCTCGCCTGGCTCGCGCAGGCGCAGCAGGACGTGGCCCGCTGGTACGAGCTGTACGGCGAGCACGGTCTCGGCGGCGTCTTCCTGGACGAGGTGCAGAACGTCTGCGGCCCCGGCAACGCCTACTCCGACACCTACCGGGCGCTGGACGAGTCGATCAAGAGCCTGCACCGTGGCGCGTTCACCGTCATCAACCCCGGTATCGGCACCGATCAGTGCTACGCCGACATCGCCGACGTGAGCCTGACGTTCGAGGGCACGTACGAGACCTACCAGGGCTGGCAGCCGCCCGCCTGGCAGCGCGGCCTGGACCCGCGCCGGTTCTGGCACCTCGTGCACGCCACCGCCACCCAGGACCAGATGACCGAGGCGCTGCGCCTGGGCAGGGAGCGCGCCGCGGGTCACATGTACGTCACTCCCGACGTGCTGGCCAACCCCTGGGACACGCTGCCGGACTACTGGCAGGCCGAGCTGGACGCGGCCAGGTCGCCGGACACGACCGCGCCCGCGCGCCCCGGCCCGGCCAGGGCCGTGAAGCGCGGCCCCACGACGCTCACCCTCGCCTGGCGGCCCTCGCCCGGAGCCGTCGGCTATGACGTACACGTGAACGGGCTGCGCGTGGCGGGCACGGCCGGCCGCGTCCCCGCCGTCACCCTGAAGAACCTGGACCCGGGCACCAAGCACGCGATCACGATCAAGGCCCGCGACGCGGCCGGCAACGCCTCGCCCGCGAGCACCGCCGTGCCCGTGCGGACCAGGAGAGCCGACCCCGAGCCGCCCACCACCCCGGACGGGCTGAGCGCCGACCAGGTCAAGGTGGCCAGCGCCCGGCTGACCTGGGCGCACACGCGGGACACCGCTTGGTACGACGTCCTCATGGACGGCCGGCGGCTGCTGCGGCTGCCCGCCGCCCTGCTGCCCGCCGACTCCTCCGTCCCGGTCAGCGGCCTGACCCCGGCGACCTCGTACACCTTCACCGTGGTCGCCAGGGACGCGAGCGGCAACGAGTCCGCGCCCGCCCGGCCACTGACCGTCACCACGACCGAGCCCAGCGGCGACCCCATCTCCGAGCAGACCGGCTCGGTCACCGACACCGGCGCCACCTACCAGGCGCGCTACAACCTGCCCTTCGACTTCCACCACGTGTACATCGACCACGACAACGACGCCGCCACCGGCTTCGCGGTCGCCGGCATCGGCGCCGACTACCTCATCGAGAACTCCTGGTACTACCGGCACACCGGCACCGGCTGGAACTGGACGCCCGTGGACCTGAACCCGCTGGTGTCCTCGGCCGACGACCTGTTCGTGTGGCGGGTGCCACTGACCGGCGCCCACCGAGTCGTCTTCCACGGCTCGGGCAGCTCGCCCGAGACGTACGGCCCGGTGATCACCGTCTCCTGATTTCGTCCGGCAACGAAGGAGCGAACCGCCATGACCCCCCTGTCCGCCCCGCACCGTGCCCGCCGATTACTCCTCGCCGCCATCCTCATGATCGCCACCGTGACCGTGTCCGTGACCGTGCTCGGGCCGGGAAGGGGCGAGGCCGCCGGTTTCGAACTGGGCCGGACCCCCTTCTACGGCAAGGTCCCCACACTCGACCGCAACAGCCGGACCGCCTTCTGGTACGGCCCGCTCGACCAGGCCAAGACCGACCAGCTCAAGGGCTACGACCTGGTCGTGCTGGAACCCACCCTCCGGGTGCTCGACGTGGCCGCCGACCACTTCTACTTCGAGACGGTCACCAGCGCCCAGGTCCAGGAGATCAAGCGAGGGCTCGACGGCGCACTCGGCACGGCCGACGACGTGACCGTGCTCGGCTATCTCTCGGTGGGGGAGATGCTGCCGTCCATCGTCCCCGGCTCCTCCGGCCACATGACCATCGCCAAGGGCATCGAGCTCGGCCTGCTCCCCGCCGGGTACAGCGGGCCGTCCGGGCCGCTGCACGGGCCGAACCCGTGGAACTACGACGCCTCCGGCGCTCACCTGGACGTCGAGGGCGGGGCCGCGCCGGACGGCACCTACGACGACGGCTACGCCGGGTACACCGGGCTGGACATCGCCCCCGACCACTCCTCCTGGGGGAACAGGCTGCGGTGGCGCAACCGCGGCGTCATGCCCTGGTACCTCGACCAGCAGGGCACCTGGACGAACGACGCCAGGTACCTGTACGGCGGGTACTGGAAGGACGGCGACGGCGTCGTGGACGTCAACAAGAACTACGGCGGCGGCTACATCAACGCCGGCGACCCGGCCTGGCAGAAGTTCGTCACCTACCAGGTCGACAAGATCGTGCACGACGGCGAGTACGACGGGGTCTTCCTCGACACCGTCGACACCCCCGACCCCGTGGGGGGAGCGGGCCCGTCGGTCTCCTGGGGGCCGCGCGGCAACTTCGGCTTCACCGCCGAAGGCATGGTCGAGCTCGTGGAGAAGGTCAAGGCGGTGGACCCGGCCAAGGTGGTGGCGGCCAACCGCGGCTACTGGTACTTCAACCCCGACGAGGGCTCATCGCGGTTCGCCGCCCGCTACCGGCACGCGATCAACGTGTTCGTCACCGAGTCCTGGTACTACAACACCTACATCCCCGGCTTCTACGACACCAGTCCCGGCTACGCCGACAACTGGAACACCGTCCCCTCCACACCGACCTACCGGCACCGGGACAACTTCGGCGGCTTCTGGAAGGAGTACGTCAACGCCCAGGCGAACGCCGCCGACGGCTTCAACGTGGTCGTCATCGACTTCCGGGTGCCCGCCTCCGGGACGCACAAGTGGATGAACGAGGTGGTGGCGAACAGCGGCTACCTGGGCTACGACGTGAGCGGCGCGAACCACTTCAACTCCGCGATCTACGACGACGCCAAGCGCTGGCTGGAGGCCCAGGGCCGGGAGGCGCCCAGCCAGGCCGGCGCGCACCCCGTCGACCTGTACGACGGCTTCGTCGCCGACGGGTCCTTCGCCGAGTGGTCCGGCCAGACCCCGATCTTCGACGACGCCGCGGGGAACAACGCCAAGGGCATCACCAAGGTCTACACGAAGTTCGTCCGCGACAAGTTCTTCATGATGGTCGAGGCCAGGCAGGCGCTGAACCTGGCCCAGGAGATGATCTACTTCGACCACGACCGGGACGGCCCCTCCGGGTGGCAGCCGTGGTGGCCCACCTCGCCGGACGCCCGCGTCTACCTGGAGTCGCTGAACCAGGCCTATCTGCTGCCGCACGCCGGGGCCGGGCAGGGCGACGCCTTCAGGTTCGCCGGTCCCAACGCGCCGGCCAACCGGGGCTGGCCGGTCCGCGTGACGCAGTCGGGGAACCGGGCGGAGCTGGAGTTCGCCCGCGACCACGTCTTCCCCGACTCGAAGGCGGGGACGGAGATCTGGACCTGGTTCCGGGTGGCCAACTTCGGCGGCTCCGCCGTCAAGTTCACCATCCCCGGCGGCACCAACCCGACCCCGACCCCGACCCCGACCCCGACCCCGACCCCCACTCCCACCCCCACACCGACGCCCACCCCCACCCCCACGCCGACCCCCGTACCTGGTTTCACCATCGACGGCTCCGCCGCCGACTGGGCCGGCGTCACGCCGCTGATGACCGGCACCTCCGGCGTGCGATCCCTCTCCGCCGTCAGCGACGGCACCAACCTGTACGTGCTCGCCCAGGGAACCGGGCTCAACGTCCTGGAACAGTTCTTCCTCGACACCGACGTCAACCCCGCGACAGGCTTCGCCGCGGCCGGCTGGAGCAACCCGTCCGGCGCCGACCACATGCTGGAGAACGCCAACCTCTACCGGCACGGCGGATCAGGCTGGTCCTGGACCCCACGCGGCCAGGTGTCCTTCGCTCGCAACGCCACCGTCGTCGAAGCCGCCATCCCGATCGCCGACCTCGGCCTCTCGCCCGGCCAACGGCTCAGGCTCGGCTTCATCAAGAACAACTCCGCCGCCGACCGGCTGCCCACCGCCTCCGGCACCCTCCCGACCGTGACTCTCGCCCCCTAGGAGCCGCATGTCGAAATTCACGCGCGTCCTCACCCTCATGGCGTTCACCTGCGCGGCCGTCCTCACCGCGCCCCCGGCGCACGCCGCCATCACCGGCCAGTCGGCCACGAACACGGCCACCACCGTGACGTACCAGTTCGCCCACACCGGCGCCCCCGCCTACGCCCGCACCTACATCGACACCGACCGTGACCCCGCCACCGGCTTCCCCCAGGCCGGCGCGGGAGCCGACTACCTGCTGGAGAACGCCGGCCTCTACCGCCACAACGGCAGCGGCTGGAGCTGGGCGCTCGTCGGGCCGGTCACCTACTCCGACGCCGGCGGCACCGCACGCTGGACGCTGAACCGTACCGACATCGGAGAGACCGCCACACCCAACGACGCCGACCTCGTCTTCCAGGTCGAAGCGCCCCTGGAGACCTCCGCCAGGTACACCCACACCTACAGCGGCGGCGGCGGGAGCGGCAGGACCGTCACCTACACGCCGACCACCGACGCCTTCGCCAACCCCGAACGCGGCCTGTACCACCACACCGGCGACTGCGACAAGAACGACTTCTCCCTGGCGACCCTCCGCGGCTACCGGGCCGACCAGCACATCTCCCTGGTGATGTGCGTCTTCTACCTGGCCGAGTTCAGGAACGGCCCGATCAGCCAGGCCGCGCTGACCCAGCTGCAGCAGCAGCTGGACACCGTCCGGGCGGCGGGCCTGAAGACGATCCTGCGGTTCGCCTACACCGCCGACCCCGACGGCGCCGACGCCCCCAAGGACCGCGTGCTGGCCCACCTGGACCAGCTCGCCCCCTACCTGAGCGGCAACGCCGACGTCATCTACCTGATGCAGGCCGGCTTCATCGGAGCCTGGGGCGAGTGGTACTACACCCAGAACTTCGGCAACGCCGGCACCGTGACCGCCGCGGACTGGGCCAACAGGAAGGCCGTGGTCGACAAGATCCTCGGTGTGCTGCCGCGCGACCGCATGGTCCAGCTGCGCACCCCCAAGTTCAAGCGAACGATGTACGCGACCAGCCCGTTGCCCCCGGGCCAGGCGTACGACGGCTCACCGCTCGCCCGGCTCGGCCACCACAACGACTGCTTCCTGGCCAGTCCGGATGACTTCGGCACCTATGAGAACATCGCCGTCGAGTATCCGTACCTGCAGGCGGAGACGGCGCACGTGGTCATGGGCGGCGAGACCTGCGCCCCCAACCCGCCCCGCTCCGACTGCCCCACCGCCCGTGACGAGCTGACCCGGTTCCACTGGTCCTACCTCAACACCGACTACCACACCGGCGTCCTCGCCGGCTGGAACACCGGAGGCTGCCTGCCCGAGATCACCCGCAGCCTCGGCTACCGCTTCGCCCTGACCAGCGGGACGTACCCCACCACGGCCCCGCGCGGCGGCGCGCTCCCGGTGACCGTCACGATCAGGAACGACGGATGGGCCGCCCCCGTCAACCCCCGAGGCGCCGAACTGGTCCTGCGGAACACCACCACCTCCGCCGTACACCGCCTCCCCCTCTCCGCCGACCCCCGCCGCTGGCAGGCGGGAGACACCACGACGCTCACCCGGACCCTCACCCTGCCCGCCATCCTGCCTCCCGGCGGCTACGAGCTGCTGCTCAACCTCCCCGACCCCCGGCTCCCCGCCCGGGCCGAGTACGCCGTCCGTCTCGCCAACCAGGGCACCTGGGAGAGCGCGACCGGCCTGAACAAGCTCCTGCACACCGTGACGGTGACCTGACCGGCGACCTCCCCGGCTCAGGGCATCGACCGCCCTGAGCTGGGGAGGAGTCACCCGTGGGCGCCGATCCTCGACGAGGTACCGGTAGTGGACGGGGGACGAACATGACCACGAGCACCGACGAGTTCGCCGATCGACTCCTTCGGTCGGCGCTCGGCACCATAGAGCTTCTCTCCATCCACCTCGGCGATCGGCTCGGCTGGTACCGGGCGCTGGCCGAGCACGGCCCGGCCGGCCCCGCCGAGCTGACCGCACGAGCGGGCGGCACCGAGCGGTACGCCCGCGAGTGGTTGGAGCAGCAGGCCGCGACCGGGATCCTGGAGGTCGCGCCGGACGGCCGGTTCGCGCTGCCGCCGGGCGCGGCCGAGGTGCTGACCGACCGGTCCAGCCTGGCCTACCTCGCGCCGCTGGCCCGCATGCTCGCCGCCGCCGCCGAGCAGCTGCCCGCCCTGCTGGACGCCTACCGCACCGGTGGCGGGGTCGGCTGGGCGGCGTTCGGGGCGGACATGCGCGAGTCGCAGGCCGACATGAACCGGCCCTGGTTCGAGCACGCGCTGCCGGACGCCCTGGCCGGGATCCCGGACCTGCACGCGCTGCTGCGCCGCCCCGGCGCCCGCGTCGCCGACGTCGGCTGCGGAGGCGGCTGGTCGGCCATCGCGCTGGCCAGGGCGTACCCGGAGGCGAAGGTCGAGGGTGTGGACATCGACGCGCCCTCCGTCGACCTGGCCCGCCGCAACGCCGCCTCCGCCGGGCTCGGCGACCGTGTCGCCTTCCGCCACGGCGACGCCGCCGCGCTCGGCGAGGGCCGGTACGACGCGGTGTTCGCCTTCGAGTGCGTGCACGACATGCCGCGCCCGGTGGACACCCTCGCCGCCGCCCGCAGGGCGCTCGTGCCCGGCGGCACCGTCGTCGTCATGGACGAGGCGGTCGGCGACACGTTCACCCCGGAGGCGGACGACGTCGAGCGGCTGATGTACGGGTTCAGCCTGCTCATCTGCCTGCCGGACGGGATGAGCGAGCAGCCGTCGGCCGCCACCGGCACCGTCATGCGCCCCGCCACCCTGCGCCGCTACGCCCGGGAGGCCGGATTCGCCGGCCTCGACGTGCTGCCGATCCGTGACTTCGGCTTCTGGCGCTTCTACCGGCTTCACCCGTGACGCAGCTCGCTGAACAGCCTGAGCGTCACCGGTCGCGGGGGCAGCCAGGCGGGCAGACGCAAACGCGTCGAGGAGAACACCGTCTCCAGGACGATCTTCACGTAGGGGCGCTCGCCGGGGATCTCGGCGCACACGACCGAGACGGGTGAGCGCACCGCCTGACGTCCGAATCGCAGCCACGCGTGCGCGTCGCGGTCGAGTTCCGCCGACTCCCAGAGCAGCACCGGCGGCTCGGCGCGGTGTGACGGCAGGGGGAGCCGCAGCGCGAATCCCGCCAGGGCGGCGTTGGGGCGCAGGTAGAAGGCGCCGTCGAGGCGTGGCGGCGCGTACAGGAGCCGAGGACCTCTGCGCCTGCTCGTCGTCAGCCTCACTTCGGTCGCCTCCAGGACGATCCGCCATGAGCCGGGGCCGATGTGTGAGGACGTCGCCATGGATCACCTCGCCGTGGTTCGGAACGCGCGCCAGTCACTCCTAAGACGCGAGACCACCGCTGAATGTGACATCCCACCCACTGCGGCGGGCTTCTGCGATGTCACAAATCCGCGCTCTCCGGCGTCTTAGGTGTGAACGCGGACAGAAAGGGAGTCGCGCCCATGCGAACCGGATCGAAGGCGGTCCCCGGCACCATCGCCCGGACATCGTCGTTCCTTGACGAGCGTCTGGGCGCGGCCCGTTTCCTGAACCGCAACCTGCGCAAGATCTTCCCCGACCACTGGTCCTTCCTGCTGGGCGAGATCGCGCTCTATTCGTTCGTCATCCTGCTGCTCACCGGCACGTTCCTGACCTTCTGGTTCAAGCCGAGCATGGGCCACGTGATCTACGACGGCGCCTACGCGCCGCTGAAGGGCGTGCAGATGTCGGAGGCGTACGCCTCCACGCTGGAGATCAGCTTCGACGTGCGCGGCGGGCTGCTCGTCAGGCAGATCCACCACTGGTCGGCGCTGCTGTTCATCGGCGGCATGATGATCCACGCGCTGCGCGTGTTCTTCACCGGCGCCTATCGCAAGCCGCGCGAGCTCACCTGGATCATCGGGGTCACGATGCTCGCGCTGGCCCTGCTGGAGGGGCTGACGGGCTATTCGCTTCCGGATGACCTGCTGTCGGGCGCCGGCCTGCGGGTCACCGAGGGCGTGATCATGTCGGTGCCCCTGGTCGGCACCTACGTGACGTTCTTCCTGTTCGGCGGGGAGTATCCGGGCGACGACGTCGTCTCCCGGTTCTACTCCCTGCACATCCTGCTCATCCCGGGGGCGCTGCTGGCGCTGATATCGGCGCACCTGGTGCTGATGTGGGTGCAGAAGCACACCCAGATGCCGGGCAAGGGCCGCACCCGCACGAACGTGGTGGGCGCTCCGCTGTATCCGTCGTTCATGGCCAAGACCGGCGCGTTCTTCCTGTTCACCCTGGGCGCGGTGGCGGGGCTGGGCACCTTCGCCCAGATCAACCCCGTGTGGCTGTACGGTCCCTACAGTCCGGCCGACATCTCGGCCGGTTCGCAGCCCGACTTCTACCTCGGTTTCCTGGAGGGCGCGCTGCGCCTGATGCCCGCCTGGGAGGTCAACCTCCTCGGCACCGGCCACGTGGGCACGGTGCCGTTGAGCGTGGTCGTCCCGGCGCTGGTGCCGTTGGGCGTCGTCCTCACCGGAATGCTGCTCTACCCGTTCATCGAACAGTGGATCACCGGCGACAGGCGCGAGCACCACGTCCTGGATCGTCCCCGCAACAACCCGCACCGCACCGCGATCGGCATGACCGCCGTCGTCTTCTACGGCGTGCTGTGGCTGCTGGGGGCCAACGACGAGATCGCGTCCACCTTCCACATCAGCCTGAACGCCACCACCTACGCCGGCCGCGTCCTGGTGATCGCCGGACCCGTGCTCGCCTACGTCATCACCTACCGGATCTGCCTCGGCCTGCAACGCTCCGACGCCGACCTCATCGGGCACGGCGTGCCCACCGGCGTGATCAGGCGCCTGCCCGGCGGCGCGTTCACCGAAGCGCACACACCACTGGCCGAGGACATCGAGGCGCACCTGCGCGGTAAGGAAGCCGTACCGGTGCTCACCGCTCCCAACGGCTCCAGCGTCCCGTCCCCGCGCATGCGCGGCCCTGTCGGCAGGCTACGGGCCAGGATGTCCGTCGCGTACGGCGGGCAGAAGGTCCCCCTGGACGAGGAGCAGGAGCGCGACCGGTCCCTGACCCCCTGAACGTCGCACGGGATCCCGTCGATGACGGCCTGTCGATTACACGATTACAATGCTGCCGATGATCGTTTATTCCAGCCGAGGACGGTTACGGCAGTGATTCTCAGGCCCCGCGAGCGAGCGGCGAAGGTCGTCCCCATCGAGCTCTTCTTCGACCTCGTGTACGTGTTCGCCATCACCCAGCTCTCGCACCTGCTCCTGGAGCATCTCGACGTGGCCGGGGCGGCCCAGACCCTGCTGTTGACGCTGGCCGTGTGGTGGGCCTGGATGTACGCCACCTGGATGACGAACTACCTTGACCCCGATCACCCCGCGATGCGGCTGACGATGGCCGGGATGATGCTGGCCGGGCTGGCCATGGCGGCGGCGCTGCCGCAGGCCTTCGGGGCGCGGGCGCTGTGGTTCGCCGCGGCGTACGTGACCCTCCAGGTCGGGCGGTCGCTGGTGGTGGCGGTCGCGGCGCGGAACGAGCCGATCGGGCACACGTTCCGGCTCATCCTGGCCTGGCACGCGGTGAGCGCGGTGCTGTGGATCGGCGGCGCGCTGGCCGGGGGAACCGGTCAGGTGGTGCTCTGGGTGGCGGCGCTGCTCGTGGAGTTCGTGGCACCCTGGCACGGTTACCGGATGCCGCTGCTCGGCAGAGCCACGACGGCCGACTGGTCGATCGACACCGCGCACATGGCCGAGCGCTGCCAGCTGTTCGTGATCCTCGCGCTCGGCGAGTCGGTGCTGATCACCGGCTTGACGCTGGCCGAAGGCGATCACCTGTCGGCGGCGACCGTGATCGCCTTCGCGGTGGCCTTCCTGACCAGTGTGGCGATGTGGTGGGTGTACTTCGACCGGACGGCGGACGCCGCCGCCGAGAAGGTGGCCGAATCGGACGACACCGGCCGGCTCGGCAGGTCGGCCTACACCTACAGCCACATCCCGATCGTGGCCGGCGTCATCGTCGCCGCCGTGGGCGACGAGCTGGCGATCGCGCATCCACTCGGCGGCATCACGCCCGGCACGGCCCTCACCGTGCTGGGCGGCCCGGCCCTGTTCCTGGCCGGGCACGCGGTGTTCCAGCGCGTCGTGTTCGGCGGCTTCCCGGCCGGGCGGCTCGTCGCCGTCGGCGTGCTCGCGGTGGCCGCGGTGGTGGTGCTGCTGGCGCCGTCCCTGATCCCGCCGCTCGCGCTCGCCGTCCTGGCCGCGCTCGTCGTCGGCGGCGTCGCCGTCTCGGACTCCCGCCGGCACCGCCCCGCGAGCCGGGCGGACCTGGCGGCATAGGCGGAACCGGGCTTTCGCCGAGGACGCCGGGGGTCCTGTCACAGCCGGCCGAGCCGTCCTGTCAGAGGAGGTAACGAGGGACAACGGCAAGGAGCGCGTCATGGATGCCCGTTTGAGTCTGTTCAGCACGCCGGTCGCAGGCGGAAGCCAGGCGCACGCGGCGGTGGTGGTGGTCGGCTGCGTCCTGGCCCTCGTCCCGGCCCTGCTGCCCGGCGCGCGTCCTGCCAGGAGATGGCCGCACGTCGTCATGGCGTCCGGCATGGCGGCCGGGCACCTGGGCGGCTGGTTCCTCTCCGTCGCGGTGCTCGCGCTGCTGACCGCCGGCTGGCTCTGCGGCGCACCCTCCCGCCGCACGGAGACCGGCCATCACATCCCGGACTTCGTGATCATGTCCGTCCTCCTGGTGCTGACAGCGCTCAGCGCGGCCACGCTCGCGGGCGTCTCGTCCGGACACGCGCACGGAGGCGGTTCGCTGGCCCCGGTGGCCTTGGTCATCGGGCTGGCCTGGACCTGCGCCCGGCTCATCCGCATGCTGCCCGGCCGGGACGCGGATCGACGGGCGCTCGGCCAGGACGCGTGCGCGGCGGGGATGGCGGCCAGCATGGCCCTCATGGCGGCGCTGGCCCTCTGACGCCGGTGTCACACATCGGGTCGCTGCCTTGTCTGAGCTGGTACACGGCCGGATCGTGCCGGCCACCGTCCAGCGAAGGAACCCTGATGAGCACCGACCACGCCAACGCGCACCACCTCGACAACCCCGACAAGAGCGGGCCGCCGCCGAAGCTCGACGTGGTCGCCACCGTGCCGGGGGCGCCGCCCGCGCCGGCGGGGGCCGAGGCGATGACGATCCTGGTCACGCTGCCGCCGAACAGCCCCGGTGCGCCGCCCCACCGTCACTCCGGGCCTGCGTACGGGTACGTGATCAAGGGGGCGATCAACTTCGAGCTCGAAGGGGAACCCGTGCGGGTCGTCCGGGCCGGCGAGGCGTTCTGGGAGCCCGGTGGGGACGTGATCCACTACCAGGACGGCAACCACCTCGCGGACGAGGAGTCGGCGTTCGTGGTGACGATGTTCTGCGCGCCCGGCCAGCCGATGCTGACCGTGGTCAGCCCGGAGGAGCTGGAAGAGCGGCGGGACCGTCGCGCCATCGCACGGTGACAACGCCGAAGGCGGGAACCGGTTTCGGTTCCCGCCTTCGACGTTGCGCGAGACAGGCGGAGCCTCTTCGTGGCTCGTGTCACCACCGACGTCTCAGATAGGATTCGACACCGCAGACACCATGCATCGGGCAGCGGCCGCGCTCTACGGCGGCCGGCTCGGTGACGCCGAGCAGGTGGCCGCCGTCTCCAACGCGATCCTGGAGACGACGGCCGCCGCCGGGGACTCCGACCGCGCCAGGGACCTGATCCTGCGCGGCCAGGCGCTGCTCGCCGCCAAAGGGCAGGAGGCCGCGATCGAGACCCTGCGCCGGGCGCAGCAGGCGTTCCTCGAGGAGGCCCCGGACGCGCTCGAGCTGCACGGGATGTGGTTCGCGTCCCGGGGCGCGCAGGACCTCTGGGATCCCCGCGCACTGCGCGCGCTCGCCGATCGGCAGGTCGAGCTCGCCCGCGCCGAAGGCGTCGTGACGGTGCTGCCGATCGCCCTGAGCCTGCTGATGCTGGCGCAGACGGTCGACGGCGACCTGGACGCGGCCGAGGCCTCCTGCGACGAGATCGACGCCATCAAGGACGTCACCGGCAACCCGCTGCCGCAGTACGGGCGGCTCTTCCTCGCGGCGTACCGAGGGCAGGCCGAGGCGACGGAGCGCTGGGCGGAGCAGATCCGAGCCGACGCGTACGCGCGTGGCGAGGGCTACGGGCTGAGCGCGGTCAACTTCTCCGAGGCCATCCTCTACAACGGCCTGGGACGCTTCACCGAGGCGGTGGCCTCCGGCAGCCGCGAGTTGCCGTACACACACGAGCTGAGCCACGCGATGCGCACGCTGCTCGAACTCGTCGAGGCGGCCACGCACACCGGCGAGCACGCGCTCGCCGAGCAGGCGTTCGAGCAGCTGGCGAGCGTCACGCGGCCGGTGGGGACCGGCTGGGCGTTCGCCGTGCTCGCGACGGCGGAGGCGCAGCTGCACGAAGGCGACCAGGCCGAGATCCTGTACCGGGACGCGATCGAGCGCTTCGAGCGCGAGCGGATCCCGATCATGGTGGGGCGCTGCCGCCTGCTGTACGGGGAGGAGCTGAGCCGCCAACGCCGGCACGCCGACGCGCGCGAGCAGTTCAGGGTCGCGTACGAGGTGCTGTCGGCCTGTGGCCTGAACGGCTTCGCCGAGCGCGCCGCGCGCGAGCTGAGCGCGAGCGGCGAGACGGTGCGCACGCGCGCGCGGGGGTCGGCGGCGCGACTCACCGACCAGGAGGTCAACGTGGCGCGTCTCGCCCGCGAAGGACTCACCAACCGGGACATCGGCGCGCGCACCGCCGAGTACCACCTGCGCAAGGTCTTCATGAAACTCGGCGTCAAGGGGCGCGCCGAGCTGAAGACCGCGCTCGCCGAGCTCGACCCGGCGGCGCCGGGCGCCGCATAGCCCACGGGCAGGAGCCCTGACCGTCCCCTTGCGACCGCCCGGGATCGCCCGGCTCGGCCGGTCGCCCAGCACAGGCGCTCACGCGGCCTCCCGATCCGCGTTCCGTACGCCCCTCGCAGCGCCGTACGTGGCTCGCGTGGAGGTCCGGCTGACCGCGTGGATCAGTCGTACGGTGATCTGGCCGGAGGCGAACAGGTGGGCGAAGCGCTCGCCCTGGTGAGCCGCCAGCGCGTGGGCCGGGTGGGCCTGGTGCCGGGTCGCGACGACCGCCGCCACCTGCTCGGCACGTCGCGACCACGACAGCGGCGCCGGGCTCGCGCTGCCGCGACAGGCGGCCGGGATGGCGTGCCGCCTCCCGAGCTGCTCGACGGCGTCGGCGGTCCAGCCGGCGACGTCATCGAACTCGGCGACCATCGCCGCTGCGGTCACAGCACAACTCCTGTTCAGACGCCTGAGCCGGGCTACTTTCCAGACCAGTCGCGGTAGTGGATCTCGCCGAGCACGGCGCCGTCATCCGGGACCAGCGACCGCTCGCTCAGCTCGCTGCCGAAGTAGCGCCCGTGCGGGTCGGTGACCACCTCGCGCTGGTCGCCCCAGGCCGCCAGCGCCTTGCGGAAGAACTCGTCCATCCGGTACTGCTCGGGCCCGGCGATCTCGATCCTGCCGTTCAGCGGCGACCCCACCGCGGTCCGGCCGACCGCCTTGGCGACATCGTCGCCCGCGATGGGCTGGAACAGCACCGGGGCCATGTGCACCTTGCCGTCCACGGTGGCCTCGTCGGCGATGCCGCGGGTGAACTCGAAGAACTGGGTCGAGTGCACGAGCGAGAACGGGATCCCGGACTTCTCGATCAGCTGCTCCTGGGCGATCTTCGCCGCGAAGTAGCCGTTCTCCGGCATCCGCTCCGTGCCCACGATCGACACCGCGACGTGGTGGCCCACGCCCGCCTTCGCCTCGGCCGCGAGCAGGTTGCGGGTGGAGGTCTCGAAGAACCTCAGCACCGCGGCCCTCTCGAACGACGGGGAGTTGGACACGTCGATCACCACCTGCGCGCCCTCCAGCACCTCCGCCAGCCCCTCGCCGGTGAGGGTGTCGACGCCGGTGTTCGGCGACGCCGCCACCGCCTCGTGACCGTGCTCGGTCAGCTTCGCCACCAGCTTCGACCCGATCAGGCCGGTCCCGCCGATTACTACGATCTTCATCGCGATCCTTTTCTGTCCGCCGGGCGCTTGGTGCCACCCGGTCGCCAGTTAAGACCGGACAGCCTTCAGGCTTGTGACGGCTGCCGCGAAATTCCTGGTCACCGGCGGCCTGCCATGGGCGCCGCCCCGCCGACCGGTCAGCGCGCGAGCCACTCCCGATAGGTGGTCCTGGCGATGACGGCGCCGTTCTTGGCGATGAGGGCGTAGCCCGAGGCGGCGGCGTACATGCCGGCGCCGTCGTCGGTGACGACGGTGCGGTGGTCGCCACGGGCGGCGAGGGTGATCCTGCCCAGCTCGTCGAGCGCGAAGACCTCGGGACCGGCGATGTCCCGGGTGCCTCCCAGCGGGACGCCCACGCTGACGTCGGCCACGGCCTGGGCGACGTCATCCGCGGCCACGGGCTGCATGAGGGTGGCGGGCAGGCGGACGGCGTGCTCGTCGGAGGTCCAGGACAGCACCGTGTCGACGAACTCGAAGAACTGCGTGGCCCGCACGATGGAGTACGGCACCGGGCCGGCCTTGAGGATGTCCTCCTGCAGCACCTTCGAGCGGTAGTAGACCAGGTCGGGCACCTGGTCGGCGCCCACGATCGACAGGATGACCGCGTGGCCGACGCCGGCCGCCGCGGCGGCGATCACCAGGTTGCCCATGGTCTTGCGGAAGAAGGCCGGTGCGGCCTCGTCGAAGGTCGACGGCTTCGTCAGGTTGACGACGACGTCGGCGCCCGTCAACGCCTCCGGCAGGCCCTCGCCGCTGGTCAGGTCCAGACCGGTGGACCTCGAGTGCGGCACCGCCTCGTGCCCGCGCGCGCTCAGGATCCTGACCACCCGGGATCCGATGAGGCCCGTCCCGCCGATGACGGCGATCTTCATCTTTCAGCCTCCTCAAGGCGGTTGTCTGCTACGACCCGACACCACGCGGGTCCGTGACAGGCCCGGTGTCACGGATCCGGCGGCCACCTGGTCCGTAGGGACAAGTCCCCAGCTAGGGGGCGATCTACCCCAGTGCCCCCCTGGGCATCCGCAACGGACCGCCAGGGTATCGACCAGGCTCTTCCCAGGGCGCGATGGAGGGGCTCCGAAAGCGACCGTGGTCACGCAGGCATTGCCGACGCCGCGTACGAACGGAGCCGAGATCGTGACCATGAACGTGCTGGAGCCGCACGGCGACCCCGTGGGGCCGTCGGTCAGAAACCGGGACTTAGCCGCTTCGGCGTTCGTCGGAGTCGCGCCCCGGCTCTTCGCGATCGGTCTGCGCGTCCTGGGAGACGCGGGTGAGGCCGAGGACGTGGTGCAGGAGACGTGGCTGCGGTGGGCGGGCACCGACCGCTCGGTCGTCATCAGCCCGCCCGCGTTCCTGGCGCTGACCACCACCAGACTCGCCATCAACGTCGTGCAGTCCGCCCGCAGGCGGCGCGAGACCTCCGCCGGCCCCTGGCTTCCCGAGACGCCGGACGGCTCCGTCGGCCCCGAGACGGCGGCCGAACGTCACGAGGCCGTCGACGCCGCGATCCGGCTGCTCCTGGAGAGACTGACCCCCGCCGAGCGAGCGGTCTATCTCCTGCGCGTGGCCTTCGACTATCCCTACCGCCGGATCTCCGAGATCCTCGGCCTGGGCGAAGACCACGCGCGGCAGCTCGTACGACGCGCCCGCGGTCACCTCGGCGCCGAGCGGCGCAACCCGGTGAGCACCACCGCGCACCGGCGCCTCGTACGGACGTTCCTCGCCGCCGCGCAGACCGGCGACGTCGCCGAACTCGAAGATCTGCTGTCCGCCGACGTCCGGCCTCGTACGGTCATGGACGTCGCAGCTCCTCAAGAGCCTCGCTCAGCGCGGGAGCCGGCGCGAGGTCGTGGGCGGCGCGGATCGCGCCCGACAGAAACCTGATCCAGATGCCGACCAGCGCCACGGTCTCGTAGGGCCGGCCGCTCCTGAGCCAGAGGAGGGCGGTCTCGTCGCAGGCGGCGGCGAACCCGCGCAGGGGCAACTGAAGCGCCGGCTCGTCCGCGTCGAGGCCGAGCAACCGGCAGATCGCGCGGAGCCCCTCCCGGCGCGTCGCCTCGAAGGCCTCCCATGCCACGTCGGTGCCCTCCGCGCGGCGCAGGATCAGGTTGAGGGCGGCGTCCTCGTGCTCGGCCAGGAATTCCAGATGGGCGATGAGATGACGGCGGAGACGTTCGAGGACGGGCCCGTCGCCGTCGATCTTCGCGGCGGCGCGGAGTCGCCGGTCGATCTCGCGTACGGCCTCCGCGTAGAGGCTCTCCTTGCCGTTGAAGTGGTGGGACAGAAGTCCGTGGGCGACCCCGGCTGAGCGGGCGATGTCCCCGACGGTGACGTCCGCGTAGGGGCGCTGCGAGAAGTTCTCCAGTGCGGCGTGCAGCAGCTTCTGGCGCGTCTCCTGGGCGGCCAACTGCCGCCGCGTGGGCGGCTTGCCTGCGACGGACCCGGTCACGTCTGATCCTCCCGGTGATGCGACTTGTCCCAGCCCTCAGGGTATTCCAAGATCATCGATGAGAGTAGTTGATTGACTGGCATTCAATGAATTACGATCAATGAAAATCTGGTCGAGAAAGGATCACAGCATGGCCCTCAACCTGCCGCTGCCCCCCAAGGATGACCCTGTCTGGACGGCCGCCAACGGCTTCGTCGTCCGTAAGGACGGCGGCGTCATCCGGCTCACCGGACACGAGACGATGGCGGTCAAGGTCACCGGAGAGCAGACCGACGGCGCGTTCGCCTTCATGGACGGCATCATCGAGCCCGGCCACGGCAACCAACCGCACATCCACTCCAAGGAGGACGAAGCGTTCTACGTCGTCTCCGGAGAGTTCTCGTTCATCAACGGAAACCAGAAGATCACGGCCGGCATCGGCGATTTCGTGTACATCCCGAAGGGCACCCGCCACGGCTTCAAGAACATCAGTGCGGAGCCGGCCAGGCTCCTCGTCTTCTACATGCCCGCCGGGCCCGAAGCCTTCTTCCTGGCGTACGGCGAGACGGACCGGGCTCCGGAGCCCTGGCCGGATGAGAAGTTCAACGAACTGGTGGACATCCTGGGCGCCCACAACATGGTGCTACTCCCGGGTGACCACGACTGGGACTGAGCCGTCCGTTCGTTTCTCCAGGCCGTTGAGAAGCAGGGTGCACATGGTGTCGAGCTGAGCCTCGATGCCGGGTGTCTCCCATTCGGAGGCGTGCGCGGGATGGTGGAAGCGGGTGGTGGCGTCGAAGACGGTGTGCGCGGCCTCGGCCGGGTCGCAGGACTGGAAGGCGCCACCGGCGATCCCGTCGGCGAGGATGGCCCGCAGCTGGCCGAGGAGGTCCGCCACGTGGTCGGCGGCCACGCTGCTGTGCTCGGCGGCGAGGATTCCGTAGGCCGCGTACAGCTCCGGGTCGTCGCGGACCTTCGCCTTCTTGGCGGCGAGCACCGCGGCGAGCCAGGCGCGCAGCCGCTGCGGCGGCGGGAGCTCGGTGTCGCCGGCGATCGCGGCCAGGGTGTCGCGGTCGTGGCTCAGCCAGCGCCGGGTGACGGCCTCGCGGAGCGCCGTCTTGGAGGGGAAGTGCCGGTAGACGGCGGTGTGGCTGACCCCGAGCGCCCGTGCCACGTCCAGGACCGTCGCCTTGGCGGGCCCGTGGCGGCGCAGCGCCTCTTCGGTGGCGGCCAGGATCGTGTCCGCGTCCAGCGGTGGGTTCGCCGGCATCAGCGCTCGCTGTCCAGCAGGGCGAGCAGGGCGGGGGCGTAGCGTTCCCCGGCCGCGGCCGTCCTCGGGACCGCCTGCTCGATCGCGGTCAGGTCCGCGTCGGTGAGCTCCAGGGCGGCCGTGGGCAGGGCCTCCGCGATCCGCTCGGGCCGCTTGGCCCCGACCAGGGCGACGATGTCGTCGTGTGCCCTGCCCTGCGCGAGCACCCAGGCGATCGCCAGCTGCGCCACCGTGACCCCGAGGGCGTCGGCGATCTTCGTCAGCTCCCCGACCAGCGCGAGGTTGCTCTCGACGTTGCCCTCGGCGAAGCGCGGCAGGTGCGCGCGGGTGCCCGCGCCGCCCATGGCCGGCCGCCAGTGTGCAATTTTGAAACCTGTCCTCAACGGTCGTCGGACGGTGCCCGCAACAGCCGGTCCAGTTCGCCCCCTGCCGCGTCGTACCCGGCGTCGGAGATCCGTTGCAGCTCGCTCAGGTCGCCGGCCGCCACCGCGCGGCGAGTGAGCAGGAACCCGGCGCGCATGGATCCCTCGTCCAGCAGCTCGCTCAGCTCCCCGAGGTCGCCGGCCGCGTCGGCGAGGTCGGCCAGCCGGTCCAGAGCGGTCTCGTTGCCCTCGTCGGCCAGCGCGCGCAGGGTCTCCCGATCGATGTTCGTGTTCGCCATGACGTCATGGTGCAACCCTGCCCCTGGGGAAGGGTCAAGTGGGACGATGGCCAGGTGATCACCATCGGGCAGCTGGCCAGGTGCGTCGGCGTATCGATCAAGACCATCCGCGTCTATCACGACAGAGGGCTGCTCCCGGAGCCCGGCCGCGACGCGTCCGGCTACCGGCGATACGGCGCCGACGACGCCATCGACCTGATCAAGATCCGGACGCTCGCCGAGTCCGGCGTCCCCCTCGCCCGTATCCGGGACCTGAGATCGGCGACCGACGAGGAGTTCCGGCGGGCGCTGCGTGACATCGACGACGAGCTCGCCGGCCGCATCCGTGGCCTGCGGGCGACGCAGGGGCGCCTGCGCCGGCTCGCCGCCGGGCGGCTGACACCGCTGCCCGCCGAGGTCGGCGCCCATCTGGAGCACCTGACCCGCTGGGGGTTCACCCCTCGGTGGGTGAACCTGCAACGCGACCTGTGGATCCTCGTGTTCGCCACGCACCCGGACCGGGCGATCGTCCTGTTCCGGGACCAGGCCGAGACCCTGGCCGACCCGGCGCTACGGCGGCTCTTCCTCGACTACGACCGCGCGTACGACCTCGACGCCGGCGATCCCCGTATCGACGACCTCGCCCGCCGGATCGCCGAGGCGACCAGGGCACGTTACGGAGCCGACGAGCCGCCCGAGCTGGATGCGGCCTCCGAGATCCCCGCCCTCATCCAGGGCACGGTCAACGCCTCGTCCCCGGCGTGGCGGCGCCTCGACACCCTCATTCGCGCACAACCGCACGGGTGACGCGCACCCGTGGTGCGAGCCTGCGCCCGGTGTGAAACGCCGCCGGCCCTTCATGGCCGGGCCGGCGGCGAGTGCCTCAGCGGCCGGGGATCAGGCCGGGACCTGACGGCTCAGGACCACGTGCACGCGCCTCGGCGGGCTGAGAAGACTTCGAAGCCGAAGTCCTCGACGGTCTCCCAGGGTGAGACCTCGCGGCGGTCGCCGTTGAAGCCGGGCGCCGAGAAGAAGCACCAGGGTTCGGGGGTCTGGTTCACCGCCCGGACGACGGGCGGGACGATGACGGGCTCGTCTCTGACGATGATCCTGAGCTCGCCCTGCGCGGTCTGGGCGCAGACCGCGAGAATCCTGGGGCAGGGCACCTGGGCGGCGGCTGTGGTGGAGCTGGCGGCGGAGGTCGCGGCTGAGGCGGGCAGGGCCAGCCCGGCGGCGGCCGTCACCGCGGCCAGCAGTACTGCGGTCCTGCGGAGGAGGGTCGTCATGGGGGACTCCTTTGCTGTGCGGTGAACGCCTGCGGTGGCAGACACCTCACTTAACAACACTGCGTAGTCGTATGACAACGGAGAGTAACGAAAGCCTGGCGTTCGGGCACTGGGCTCACCGAGCGGCGCGACGGCCACTCCTCTGCTGGAGAGGGCTATCGATATCCGTGCCGATATGACGAAATGGCCAATATCGATATTGGACGTAACCGGCCGGTTCCTGATCTTCTCTTCGGCATGACACACCATCTCCGACTGCGACTCGGGGTCGCTCTGGCCGCTTCCGCGCTGCTGGGCGGTCCCGCCCCTGCGGCGAGTGCCGTCACGGGCGAGACGAGTGCCTCCGGCCCGGACTTGACCAAGACGCTGCGGGCACTGGAGAAGTCCTACGACGGGCGGATCGGCGCGGTGGGCATCGACCTGGGGACAGGTAAGACGGTCGGCTACCGGGCAGGCGAGCGCTTCCCGTTCAACTCCAGCTTCAAGGCGTTCGCATGCGCCGCGGTGCTGCACCGAGCGCGCACCAGCGCCCCCGGGCTGATGGACAAGGTGATCCGCTGGAAGCCTGCCGAAATGGCCGAGCTGACCGCGAACTCCCCAGAGACCACCGAATACACCGACACCGGCATGACCCCCGCCCAGCTGTGCCGCGCCGCGATCACCAAATCAGACGGTTTCGCAGGCAACACGCTGCTGAAGCAGATCGGCGGGCCGCACGGGCTGACCCAGTTCTTCCGCGCCACCGGTGACCGGACGAGCCGCCTGGACCGGATGGAGCCCACGCTGACCCACTGGGCACCCGGTGAACAGCGCGACACCACTACCCCCGTGGCGGCCGCACAGACCTTCACCAAGCTCACCACCGGTAAGACCCTGGACACTCGCGACCGGGCACGGCTGGTCGGCTGGCTGAAGGCCGGCCTCACCGGCGCGAACCGGATCCGGGCGGGTCTCCCCAAGGGCTGGACGGTCGGCGACAAGACCGGCACCGGCGGCGCGAGCAACCACGGCACCGCCAACGACCTCGCGATCGTCTGGACACCCGGATCGAAAGCGCCGATCATCCTGTCGGTGTTCACCAATCGCAACACCGACAACACCCCGCACGATGACAAGGTGATCGCCTCCACCGCGACCGCGCTGGCCAAGGCTCTCGGCAGGTTGTGACCGGCCGGCAAGCCGTGGTTTCGGGTCGTGGCAGGCAGAACCTCGCCGACATGATGCCGAACGCCTGGGAAAGCGGGGAGTATGACAGTGCTCATGGGAGTGGTGGGATCGACTGCCTACGGGCTGGCCACCGAAGATTGCGAACCGGCAGTGCTCGGCGTCTATCTCGCGGACGCCGAGGACGTCTGCGGCCTGCGCGGGCCCGCCGCCCTGACGCGCACCTACGTGAGTCCCGATGGCAGCCTCACCATGCACGAGTTGTGCCGATTCGCGACCCTCGCGCTCGAAGCCGATCCGGCGGCGAGCGAACTGCTGTGGCTGGACTCCTACACGGTCCGAACGGAGGAAGGCCGTGCGCTCATCGACATTCGCGAGGCGTTCCTGGCGGCCCCGCGCGTGCGCGAAGCCTACGCGAACGCGGCGCTGCGGTCGTTCCGCCGAGTTTCATCGTCGCCTCATGAGGACCGGGACGAATTCAGCGGCGACGACGCGCTCGCCGAGCGCACCGTCCGGCACGCCCGGTCCTGCGTGCGGCTCCTGCGGCAGGGGCGCGCGCTGCTGACGACCGGGCGGCTGGTGATCGACATGTCGGAACAGCGGGAGGACGTGTTCGCCGCCGGTCGGCTGGCCACGCTCAACCCGAAGGCATTCTCCACCTTCGTCAACAAGGAACTGGCGGCGCTGGGCTCGATCGAATCGGGGCTGCCCGACAGCCCCGATACCGAGCGCGTGAATGCCGTTCTGGTCGAGCTGAGAATGGCGAGCCTGCGGCAGGCGGCCGAGAAAACCTGACGCATTCGTCCGTCACTTCAGTTCATGGTCGAACTGTTCGAGCGGGTCCCCAGCTCACGATCAGGGCCGCGACTTCAGCGACTCGGCCTTCGGCTCACCCTTGTGATGGACGGCCGGCCCGTTCGGGTCGTCCTTGCGGCGCAGGTGGTAGGAGACGGTGGCGGTGGCCAGGGCGGCGCCCCAGATCGGCCAGAAGCACTCCGGCAGCCAGGCGCCCCATTCGGCCATGCTGAACCGGCCTGCGATCGTCCACCGGATGTAGGACAGCCCGGCCACGGTGATGATGATCGAGACGAAGCCGGCCGGGATGACCGCCAGCAGGGGCGGTACCCGCCGCCCGCGCAGGCCGAGGATCCAGCGCGGGAAGACCTCTCCCCAGCGCTGAACCAGCCCGAGGGTGAGCACGCCGCCGAATGCGCCGAAGGTCGCCAGATAGGCGCCCGCGAGCCACAGGCCGTCCTCGCCTTCGGCCAGGAACTCCGGGCTCACCCCGAGCGGGATGCCCAGCGCCCACGCCCAGCGGGTGATGCAGTACACCAGAGGCACCACGACGGCCACGTACACGGCGGTGCGCCCCCGCTGCGGGGTGAACCAGCGCGTACGGCCCTGACCACGGCCATACGCCAGCGCCGTCGCGGCCAGCAGCAGCCCGCCCAGCACGCAGACAAGCTGATTGAGGACGGGCCATGGCCAGGCATCGGCGAAGCCGACGCCGCCCAGGTTCCAGCCGAAGGCCGGCGCCACCAGCAGCAGCGGCGTGTAGGCGACGCCCATCATCAGGCGCGAGTCGGGAATCACCAGGACCAGGATCGCGGCGATGGGCCACGCCAGGAACAACGGAGCACGACGGTCGTCCCTGCGGGTGAGCATCAGCGCCGTCACCGCGGTGATCAGGCTGAACGCGGCGATCCACCAGCCGAAGCGCGGTGTCGTCCCGGCCAGGATGGACAGTGCCCCGTCCGGGTCGGGGTCGGAGGCGCCCCAGGGGAAGCCGGGCAGCCCGAGCGCCCACGCCGAGCCGAGCAGGCCGTAGGCCAGCGCCCACAGTGCCGTCGCGTAGCCTCGCCAGGCGGAAGTGATGGTTTTCATGTGATCAGCGTCGCCGGGGGGCAGCCCGGCGGACCAGATGCCGTTCGGCACCTCTGGCGACTGCCAAAGGTGCCGAACGGCACCTTTGGCCGGATTTGAGGGCGGACGTATCGTCGGTTCGGTGAGTTCGATGTGGATTGCCGCGTGGCTGTCGCTGCTGGTTCCCGTGACAGCGGCGGTGGCGGTGCTGTGGCGTCCGGCGCTGAGGTGGCGGCTGCCCGCCCTGACGTGCGTGGCGGCGGCCGGCTCGCTGGCCCTCACGCTGGCTCACGTCGTCGGCGCCGCCCGGCCCGCGCCGCAGGCCGCCGCACTGGGCATGATCGAGAGCCTCGCGCTCATGGCGCTGGTCGGCCTGGTCATCCGGTACGCGCCGGCACGGCGGGCGGCGGTGGCCGCGGCTGCGGCAGGCATGGCCGCGGCCACCTGGCTGCTGCGCTTCCTCACGCCCGCCTCGCCGCTGGAAGGGCTGGGCGCGTGCGCGTTCTGGGGGTCGGGCGCGCTCCTCGCCGCCGCCGTGGGCGGTTACCTGCGTTTCCTCGATGTACGGCAGACCCGCGCCGTGGCCGACACCCGCACCGCGTTGCGCCTGCAACTGGCCGGCGACCTGCATGACTTCGTCGCCCACGACATCAGTGAAATGGTGGCCCACGCCCAGGCGGGCAGCGTCGCGGGCGATCCGCTGCAGGCGCTCGAACGCGTCGAAGCGGCGGGCCAGCGCGCCATGTCGATGCTGGACCGTACGTTGGACATGCTCCACCACGACCGGCCTCTCACCTCCACCGGTGACCTCAGCGGCATCCGTGAGGCAGCCGAACGTTTCTCCGCAGCCGGCCCCGCGCCCGTCCACCTGCGCATGGACCCGCAGGTGGCGGTCCCGCCGGAGACGGCGGCCCTGGCGTACCGGATCGTGATCGAAGGCCTCACCAACGTCCGGCGGCACGCTCCTCAAGCCGGCCGCGTCGACCTGGGCATCACCGCCGGATCCGGCCTCCTGGAGATCGCGATGACCAACGACGGCGTGACCCGGGCGCGAAGCGGCCGGCGCGGCGGGTCGGGCCTTCCCGGCCTCACCGCGCTCGTCCGGGCGCAGGGCGGCGAACTGGTCACGCAGGCCGTACCGGATGGGTGGTCGCTGACCGTGTCCCTGCCGCTGGCACAATCGCCGGAGTGTCCACCCGCATCCTCATCGCCGATGACCAGGAAGGCATCCGAAGCGCCTTCCGCATGATCCTCGATGCCCAGCCCGACATGACCGTGGTGGCCGAGGCCGCCGACGGGCGCACCGCGATCGACACCGCGAAGGCGATCACACCCGACGTCGTGCTCGCCGACATCCGGATGCCCGGTGCCGACGGCATCGAGGTGGCCCGCACCCTCGCCGACACCGGAATCCACGTGGTGATCGTCACCACCTTCGGTCTCGACGAGTACGTTCACGCGGCACTGCGGCACGGCGCCGCCGGGTTCATCCTCAAACGCTCCGGGCCTACGCTGCTCGTCGAGGCCATCAGGGCCGCGATGAACGGCGACATGCTCATCAGCCCGCAGCTCACCGTCCGGCTGCTGCGCCGACACGGCCTGCCGCACGAGAGGCCGGATGTCGTCCTCACCGAGCGGGAGGACGAGGTCGTGGCACTGCTCGCGCACGGCAGGACCAACGCCGAGATCGCCGCGGAACTCTTCCTCTCCCCGGGCACCGTGAAGAACCACATCGCGGTCATCCAGCGCAAGACCGGCGCCAGAAACCGCGTCGCCATCGCGGCCTGGGCATGGGCGACCGGCAGAGCCGAGCCCTGATCGCGTACACCGGCCGGTTCGTGCCAGTGCCGCTGGTCTGTCAGGAGCGTCGCCGCCCGCGAAGTCCTGCACCTCCACACCCGCGAACATCAGGATCTGAACCCGTATCACCCCGTCGCGCTTCGGCTTGCCCGTAGCCCATGCCGCGGGCGTCGCCGGCGATCCGAGCGTGGCGGCACCCGTCGCGGCGGCCGATGTCCTGAGAAAACATCTGCGTTCCATGGTCCGGCCTTGCGAAGGATGCTTACTTCGACATGGAACTAACGGATCATGTGTCGTTCACGAGTAAGGCCGTGAAGCTTCCGTGGAACTCCTCGGTGCCGAACTCACCGGCCGGTCATGGCGGACTTCCGCGCCGGTGGCCGTGACTTGGTGCCAGGCGCGTACTACTTTGCCAAAGGAGAACGCGTTCCAAGACTGTCGACCTCGACCGAGCAGGCCGCGCGCCCGTGCCGACCCGATCGACCACGTTCCGCGACCGTGACTCTGGAGAAGATCATGGATAACCATGCCGACGTCGTCCCCTTCGTCCTCGATCCCAGTGGCCGCGACGTCCTCGGTGAGGCCGAGCGCATCCGCGCGCTCGGCCCGGTCGCACGCGTGGAGTTGCCCGGTGGTGTGCGGGCGTGGGCGGTGAGCGACCAGGGGCTGATCAGGCGCCTGCTCGTCGATCCGCGGGTGTCCAAGGACGCCTACCAGCACTGGCCGGCCTGGATCAACGGTGAGATCACCCCGGACTGGCCGCTGTTTCCCTGGGTGGCCGTGCGTAACATGCTCACGGCCTACGGTCCCGACCACCGTCGGCTGCGCGGGCTGAGCGCCGGCGCCTTCACCGCACGCCGCGTCACCGCGCTGCGGCCGCGCATCGAGGAGATCACCGGCGACCTGCTGGACGAGCTGGCCGGCCTGCCCCGGGAGGAGCCTGTCGACTTACGCGACCGTTACACCTATCAGCTGCCGATCAGGGTGATCTGCGAGCTGTTCGGCATCGGTGACGAGGGCACCCGCCAGGAGGTGGCCCGTTGCGTGGACGCGTTGTTCAACATCGGGAAGGCGCCCGAGGAGACCGTCGCCGCCTTCCCGCGCCTGCAGCAGATCCTCCGGGAGCTGGTCGCGGAGAAGCGCGAGCGACCTGGCGACGATCTTTCGTCGGCCCTGATCGCCGCCCGCGACGACACTTCGCCGCTGTCCGAGGAGGAGTTGGTCGACACGCTGGGGTTGTTCGTGAGCGCGGGCCACGAGACCACCGTCAACCTGCTCGGCAACGCGATCGTCGCGCTGCTCACCGACCCCGGACAGCTCGGCCGTGTCCGCGACGGGGACGCCACCTGGGAGGACGTGATCGAGGAGGCGCTCCGCAACCAGGCGCCGGTGCCCAACCTGCCGCTGCGTTTCGCCGTCGAGGACATCGACCTCGGCGACGGCGTCACGCTGCGGGCGGGGGAGGCCATCCTCGTCTGCTACGGGGCCGCCGGACGTGACCCGCTCGTGCACGGGCCGGACGCCGGCCGGTTCGACGTCACACGCCCGGCCAAGGACCACCTGACTTTCGGCTACGGCGCGCATCACTGCCTCGGCGCGCCGCTGGCCAGGCTGGAGGCCGCGATCGCGCTCCCCGCGCTCTTCGAGCGTTTCCCGGACCTGGCCATGGCCCCCGAGCCCGGCGGGTTGCTGCCGCTGGAGTCCTTCGTCTCGAACGGGTACCGCGCCCTGCCCGTCAGGCTCGCGTCCTAGAAGCCAGGGAGCCCTCCATGTACGCCACCTCCACGCTGGTACTCGTTCACGGGTTCTGGCACGGCTCCTGGTGCTGGAGCCGGGTCATCCCCCATGTGGTGGCCGCCGGTCGGCTTGCCGTCGCGGTGGACCTGGCGGGGCACGGGCTGTACGCCCGCCGGCCCCGGTGGTTCACCGAACAGCCGTACGATCCCGAGGCGGTCGGTACGGAGGTCTCGCCCGTGGCGGACGTGAGCCTCGACGACGCGGCCGAGTTGCTGACCGCGCAGATCAAGCGGATCGGCGGTGGCGGGCCGGTCACGGTGGTGGCCCACAGCGCGGCCGGGCCCGTACTGATGCGTGTGGCCGAGCGGACGCCCGATCTGGTCGCGCACGCGGTGTACGTCTGCGCGTACATGCCGGCGTCCGGCGTGCCGGCCGGGGCGTACTCGCAGCTGCCGGAGGCCGCCGATGACCAGGTCGTGCCGTTGGTGCGGGGCGAGCCCGGCCGGATAGGCGCGGTGCGGCTGGACTTCGCCACGGACGACGCGTCCTACCGGCGGCGGCTTCGCGAGGCGTTCTACGGTGACGTCGACCCGGTCCTCGCCGACGCCGCCACCGGCCTGCTGACGCCCGACGGTCCGCTCGGCATCATGCTCGGCACCACCACCCTGACCCACGACGGCTGGGGATCGGTGCGGCGCACGTACCTCACCTGCAGCAGGGATAAGGCGATCGGGCCGGCGCTGCAGGCGAGGTTCATCGCGGAGGCGGATGCCGCCTTCCCGGACAACCTGACCTCCGTCGTCACGCTCGACGCCTCCCACTCGCCCTTCCTCTCCATGCCCGGCGAGCTGGCCGGCATCATCGCTTCCCTCGGCTGACGCGCCGCCAGCCGACGACGATCAATGCGATCAGGCCGATCAGAGGTCCGGAGCTGATGGCCCAACTGATCGCCAGCGGGGGACCGGGCTGCTCCAGCAGGGTGAGCTTGAGCTCACCGGTCCCCGGCCCCTGCGGGCCGTCGATGGTGAACCGGAACGTCCACGCGCCCGGTTCGTCCAGCGACTGGACGTCCAGGCCCCACACGTCGCGTTGGCGGGGGTGGCGGGCCAGCTCGCCCTCGTGGCGGGAGCCGTCGGGACCGGTCACGGTGAGAGTGCCGCTCTTGCCCTTGATGCCGCCGTCGGGCTCGAAGGTGTAGTCCAGCGACTGCATGGCCTTCAACGGCCAGACGCTGAAGCCGACGGTGACCGGGTAGGGCCCGGCCTGCACCTGTTCGGTGTGTACGGCTTTCACCGGCTCCGCGGCCGGTCGGGTCCAGCGTGGCGCCCGGCGTGGGGAGCGGCGGCGCGCTCCACGACAGCGTCACCGCCGTCACCGCCACGGCCAGCGCCGCCACCGCGCCCGTGGCGGGCACCAGCGCGGCGGCCCCCGGGCGGCGGACCGCGACCACCAGCGTCACCAGCATCAGCACACCTGTGGTGACGAATCCCGCGGTCGTCGTCTTCTCCAGCGGCGACAGCACCCGTGCCGGCACGATGAAGGGGATCGTCGCGATCCGCTCGCCGTCGTCGATCGTCAGCTCCCACAGGCCGGCGCCCGGCGCCGAGAGCGCGCCGGCGCGGTAGAAGCCCGGCTGCGCGCCGAGCCGTACGGAGGCCGTACCGGTCTGCCGGCCGTCCTGACAGAGCCGCAGCGTCAGCTCGCCGGGCGGGCTGCCCACGTGCGTGACCACGTCGACGTACACCGGGCCGGGCACCGGCTCCACCCGGCGGATCACCACCGTCAGCTCGCGGTCGCCGAGGGTCTGCGCGACATGGACGTCACCGCCGCCGGGCACTCCGTCGGCGAACGCGGGGGCCGCCACGATCCAGACGAGTCCGAGCGCGCACAGGAACACCGCCACCGCTCTCACGAAGGCACCGCCGGCTGGGGCGTGCGGACGACGCCGGACTTGGCACGGCGTTCGCGGGTGAGGTGAAGAACGTCCATGCCCGGGATGGAACCGGGGAGCCGTGTGGCCCGTACGACTCGAACCGTGAAGCTACCGTGAAGAGCGGCCGCGCCCGGCCGGCCGGTCCGGCCGGAGCGGAAGGCTGGCGGTGAAGGTCACCGGGCGCCGTGCCGGCGTGCTGAGGGTTTACACCCGGGTGAGTGAATGGTGGGGAAGTGGCGGCAGTTCGACGCGAATCCGGTCTCCGGGTCTTACTACCCCTCCCCGCGACACGGTCCCCATGATCCCCGCCAGGCGGACAAGGTTTCCATCGCTGTCCGTCCGCACCACCTGCTTCAGCAGCCCGGTTCTGAAGTCGTTGATCTGCTGGCAGGGATTTCGCAAGCCGGTCACGGAGATGACCGCGTCACCGATCGTGAGCCTGGACCCCACAGGCAATCCCAACAGGTCGATGCCCCGGGTCGTGATGTTCTCGCCCAGGTCTCCCCTCTTGACCGCGAAGCCGGCCTCGTACAAGAGGTCGAACAGCTCGGAGTGGATCAGGTGTACCTGACGGAGGTTGGGTTGCGAGGCATCGGCCTTGACTCGCGACCTGTGCTTCACGGTCACCCCACAATGGGCGTCCCCCTCGACACCTCGACCCTCCAGCAGGTTGATGAGATCCCTGCTTTCCTTGCTGAACGTGTGCGTCGGGCTGAGGTGTACGTCCACCACCTCGCCGGCCAGGCGAGACTTCCCCGTCATGCTCGTCCCTCTCCCTGTGCGTGCAGCTGGTGCGGTCCTCTCAGCGCCGGCCAGGCCCGGCGCGCAGCCTGCTCGGGTCGGCCTCGGCTGAGGCGTTCCTCGGTCACCCCGCCGGCTTCTCGGCGTGTGGAGATCGCGTTGTGTCGGCGTGGGGCGCGGAGTTGATGCTGTGCTGGGCGCGTCGAGCCCCGATCAGCAGCAGGATGGCAGGGAGCGGGCCGGCCAGCGCCTGTGGCGTCGGCCCGAGGACCACGGCATCGATCACTGACCAGATCCCCAGCGTCCATGCGATGAACGTCGGAGGTGTGATGCCGCGACGATCCAGCCACAGCACCGTCAGGCCGATCAAGATGACCGGCACGCCGAAGCTGTCCACACTCAGCCAGTACGCGCTGTTGGCCGGGCTCATGGCAGCGAGGTCTTCCCCCCATAACTCCCCGCTGAACCACGCCCCGGCGTGGTGTGCGGCGCCCTCCACCGTCAGCGCGCCCAGCGTGTGCAGCACTCCGAACAGCACGATGAGCCGACCAGCCCATTTGATCATCTGGATTCTCCTGGGTGCCTATCCCGGTTCCACCACGCCCGTTCCCATTTCCCGGTCAATGCCGGGTAGACGATCAGGCGCCGGAACGGCTTGATCGTGGCCATGTACAGCCGTCCGAGCAGGCCGTTGGGCTTGACCAGGGCTGCCATCCGCAGTTCGTACCCGCCGTCGTCGGCCGGCACCCAGCCCAGGTGACAGATGCCGTGGACGGTCTTGTTGGTCAGCTCGATGACGCACTCGTCACGCAGCTCGTACACCATGGTGAACGGGGTGTTCGGCACCGCTTCCCCGGCCGCGTCCTGGCGCAGGTCCTGGGGCAGGCGGTCGCACAGCGACGCGACCCGCCCCACGACGCTCTGCTCGGGCTCGTCCCAGCGGAACAGGGCGCCCAGCTTCCAGCGCACGGCGAACAGGAACCGGACCACCGGGGGGTTCTCGTTGAGGCCGCCGCCGGCCCGCAGCGCGGCCAGCATGACGGGGAAGTCGTCAGGCCCGGCGCCGGGTGTCCGGTATGCCCACACATCCTCGACCTCGAAGTCAGGCGCGATCTCGTGGATCCGCCATGGGCGGGCGGTGTGTTCGGCGTCGGGGAGCCTTATCGACATCACAGCCGCCCTGTCACCGTGAGAGACGCGACGCGAGCCGACCTCCCTGGCGGCCTTGGCCCACCGACGGCGTGCGGGGAGGTCGGGCCGCGGAAGATGTCGAAACGGAGTGACATATCGCTGTCTCCTCTAGCGTTGTACGTTACCGTATAAGTCGAACGTAGTCCGGTTATACGCTTCCGTACAACCGGTCCGGGGAGTGAGGTAGGCAACACATGGGTGCGTTGCGCACACCGCGCGAGAAGTGGGTCGAGGAGGGGCTGCGGGCACTGGCCGAAGGCGGTGTGGACGCGGTGCGGGTCGAGGCCTTGGCCAAGGCGCTCGGCGTGACCAAGGGCGGTTTCTACGGCTACTTCGCCGATCGTGGCGCGCTGCTGACAGAGATGCTGGACGCCTGGGAGCGCGAGTGCGTCGACGACGTCCTGGCCCGGATCGAGGGGGAGGACGGCGACGTGCTGGACAAGGTTCGGCTGGCCGGGCAGCTCACCTTCTCCAGCGCGCGACTGTTTCCCATCGACCTGGCCGTCCGTGACTGGGCCCGCCGCGACCAGGCGGCCGCCGAACGGCTACGCCGAGTGGACAACCGGCGGATGCAGCTCCTACGCGACGCGATCAGCACCGTCTGCTCCGACCCCGAGGAGGTCGAGGCCCGCAGCCTGCTCGCCTTCTGCATGGCGATCGGCGGCCACTTCCTCGCCGTCGACCACCCGGGCCGCAGCCGCGCCGAGGTGTACGCGCGCGCCAGCGATCTCCTCCTCAACCGCTCGCCCGCGACCTCGGCGGCTCTTCCCGCGGTCGACGTGGGCCACCCGCCGGAGGGTGGACGGAAGGGGTACATACGCGACATCCTGTGACGTGCTGTTGCGCCAGTTGGAATATCTGGTGGCCCTGGCCAGGGAGCGACATTTCGCCCGCGCCGCCGCGGCCTGTCATGTCTCCCAGCCGTCGCTGTCGGCGGCCATCCGCAAGCTGGAGCGTGAGCTGGACGTGCCGCTGGTGCGGCGCGGGCAGCGCTTCGCCGGGCTGACGCCCGAGGGCGAGCGGGTGGTGCTGTGGGCGCACCGCATCCTCGCGGACGCCGACGCGCTGCGCCAGGACCTGTCCAAGATGCGCGAGGGCCTGTCGGGGACGCTGCGCATGGGGGCGATCCCGACCGCGCTGACCGCCGCCTCCCTGCTGACCACGCCGTTCTGCGAGCGCTATCCGCACGTACGGGTGCTCCTGACGTCGTTGTCGTCCCGGGAGATCACGCGGCGGCTGGCCGGCTTCGAGATCGACATGGCGATGACCTACCTCGACGGCGAGGAGGATCTGGGCGAGGTACGTGTCAGCCCGCTGTACGAGGAGCGCTACCTGCTGCTCACCCCGTCCGACGGTGAGCTGGCCGACCGGCGGGTGGCGCGCTGGGCGGAGGTCGCCGCCCTGCCGCTGTGCTTGCTCGCCCCCGAGATGCGCAACCGCCGCATCCTGGACGCCAACTTCCGCCAGGCAGGGGCGGTCGCCGTGCCGGCGATCGAGACCGACACCGTTTCCGCCCTGTTCGCGCATGTGGCGACGCACCGCTGGTCCAGCGTGATCGCGCATGCCTGGCTGCACATGTTCGGCGTTCCGGAGGGCATGCGGGTGGTCCGGCTGGAGCGGTCGGCCAGGGAGCCTCGGGTGGGGCTGGTCGTGGCCGGCGCGGGACCGGAGTCGGCGATGGCCAGGGCCGTGCTGGACATCGCCAGGGACCTCGATCTGCGTGAGGTGTTCGACCGGATCGCCGCTGAGCACCTGGCATAGACGGCGCCTATCACCCGATAGACACAAACGCTTTGACCTGCGAAGACGTGCGGGCTGACAGTGAGATCACCCCGAACGACGAGGAGCCGGAACCATGGTCAAAGTGTTGTGCGTGCTCTACGACGACCCCATCGACGGACATCCGACCGCCTACGCACGCGACGGTCTGCCCGCGCTCACCGGCTACCCGGGCGGCCAGACGCTGCCCAGCCCCAAGGCGATCGACTTCACCCCCGGCCACCTGCTCGGCAGCGTCTCCGGAGAGCTCGGGCTGCGCCGCTTCCTGGAGGAGCGCGGGCACACCCTCGTGGTCACCTCCGACAAGGACGGCGACGACTCCACCTTCGACCGCGAGCTGGCGGACGCCGACGTGGTCATCTCACAGCCGTTCTGGCCCGCGTACCTGACCGCCGAGCGCATCGCCCGCGCCCCCAAGCTGAAGCTGGCCATCACCGCCGGCATCGGATCCGACCACGTCGACCTGGACGCCGCCATCGCCCGCGGCATCACCGTCGCCGAGGTCACCTACTGCAACAGCATCAGCGTCGCCGAGCACGTCATGATGATGATCCTCTCCCTCGTACGCGACTACCTGCCCGCCCACCGGACGGTGCTCGACGGCGGCTGGCACATCGCCGACCGCGTCGCCCGCTCCTACGACCTGGAGGGCATGCACGTCGGCACCATCGCCGCCGGCCGCATCGGCACGGCGGTGCTGCGCCGCCTCAAGCCGTTCGGCGTGCACCTGCACTACACCGACCGGCACCGTCTGCCGGCCGAGGTCGAGGAGGAGCTCGGGCTCACCTTCCACCCCGACGCCGCCGCCATGGTCCCCCACTGCGACGTGGTGACCGTCAACGCGCCGCTGCACCCGGAGACCGAGGGGCTGTTCGACGACGCGCTGCTCGCCACCATGAAGCGCGGCGCGTACCTGATCAACACCGCCCGCGCCCGGATCGCCGACCGGGACGCGATCGTCCGCGCGCTGGAGAGCGGGCGACTCGCCGGCTACGCCGGCGATGTCTGGTATCCCCAGCCCGCGCCGGCCGACCACCCGTGGCGGACGATGCCGCACCACGGCATGACACCGCACATCTCCGGCTCGTCCCTGTCCGCGCAGGCGCGTTACGCCGCGGGGACGCGCGAGATCCTGGAGGCGTGGCTGGAGGGGACGCCGATGCGCGAGGAGTACCTCATCGTCGAGGGAGGCGCCCTGGCCGGGGCCGGTGCGCACTCCTACAGCACCCGGGCGCGGTGAAAAGCCGGCTCTGACCTTGGTGTCGCTGGGCGGCGCCGTGGACCTGGTCGCCGGTCACCGGAACACGGTCCGCCCGACGGTACGGTCGCGGCGGACCGGGTCAGTCGTCGCCGCGGGCCCGGATGATCAGGTTCATGCCCGGCCTCCTGGATAAACGCATGGCCGCTGTGATCACCCGAGTTCAGCAGCGCCAGGCACAGGCCGACGCATGAGAGCACGCCCCGGCACCTCGGGCCGAGATTCAGCGCGTTCGCTGGAGTCGGCATCGTGGGCACCGCTCACGCTGGCGCGATCCCGGCCGGCGAGGCCGGCGCGCAGATCCCCTGCTACGACATCCGGATCAACGACGTCGGCTTCTACCGCAGCGTGTCGATCAAGAGCAAGTGCGGGCAGACCAACAAGGTGCGGGCGAGGATCGCCTCATGGCCCGACGGCCCGTGCTGGACCATCGGACCTGGTGAGCGTCGGACCCACTACTACAGGTCGCCCGGCACGTTCTACAACCTCACGAAGCGCTGACGACCGGCTATACCGGCGACATACCGGCGTTTCCTATGCTGGCGGATCCTCACCTACGGATCATGCTGAAGGATCGTCATGCCTCGTCCCGCTCTCATTGCGGCAGCCGTCTCGCTGCTGCTGTCGCTGCTCCCCGGCGTGTCCCATGCCGCGGTGCCCGCTGTGGTGGGGACAGCGGCGAACCTCGTACGGGAGGTGGAGCCGCGTGCCGACGGAGTCAGGCATGTGGACTCCAAGGCGATGGTGGCGGCGTTGCGGGCCCTCAACGTGAACACCTACGTCTATCCCATGGCCGGCGACCTCCATCACTGGGACGACCTGCGTGAGGAGTTCCTCCCGGCCGCGGCGAAGGCCGGGATCGACGTGTGGGTCCTGGTGTACGCGCCGAGCCAGACGGGCTGTTGCGTCTCCCGGCCGTACAAGCACGACTACGTGAAGTGGGCGAGTGAGCTCGCCACCCTCTCGAAGAGCCATCCGAACCTGGCCGGATGGACCGTGGACGACTACAGCTACGATCTCAGGACGTTCACCCCCGCGTACGTCAAGCAGATGCGCGCCGCAGCCAAGGCGATCAACCCCTCGTTGAGATTCATCCCGACCGTCTACTACGCCCACTTCACCGATGCGTTCATCGCTGAGCAGGCCCCGCTGCTGGACGGGGTGATCTTCCCCTTCTGGGATGACCCGGTCCGCGACACGTCGTGGTCGTGGAGCCTGTCCTTCCAGGTCAAGCAGCTCGCCAAGCGGCTCCCTGACACCGACGTCTACGTGATGCCGTACGCCTATCCCTTGAGCCACGCCGCCCAGAAGCCGACTGTCGCCTACGTCGAGGCGGTCACCAGGAAGGCGCTCGATCATGTTCGTACGGGAGAACTCGCCGGGGTGGTGCAGTACAAGCTCCCCTTCATGTCCCGTACCTCCGGGTGGGAACGTCCCGCGACCGACAACCTCGCCCGTGAGGGCGACGGATGGCTGAGTTTCGTCGTCCAGGCCGACACCGCCACCAGCGCGGGGATGTGGTGCGGCGCCACGCGGAAGGTCCAGCTCACGCCCGGCGCGGCCCAGCGCACGGTGAGCTTCTGGCACCGGGACGACCGGAGATCCGGGCACCCGGTCGGCTACCACGTCAAGCAGCTGCTCCTCAACGGCAAGGTGGTCTGGGAGCGGGACGTCACCGCTGATCAGGACGCGTGGCAGCGGACCACGATCGATCTGACGGCCGAGCTGGCCGGTGCGACGAGCGCGGCACTGCAGTGGCGCCTGTACGAGCGCAAGGGCGTGACCGACTACGTCGTCGACGTGCGCGTGGACGACATCGTCGCCACCGGCATGCGACTGAGCGACCCGGGCGTGGAGAACGCCGGCATCTGGACGTCCGTACTGTCCCGGCGAGGCGGACCGGTCTACTGCTCCGCGCAGGTGTACCACCAGAACTACGGCGCCGATCTCAGCGCGCGCATCACCCAGCTGTACGCCGCCGGATAGTCACGAGGTCGTCGGCGGCAACGCCTGCCCGCGGTGCCGGCTCGGCCTGCCAGTCGTTGGGCGGCAGTTCGCCGTTGTCGCCGGCGCCGTCGCGGAACAGGTACCGGTCGCGCTCGCGCGATCCGGGTAATCCAGCCGGCCGAGCACAGCATGCGGGTGCCGGGGCTGATGGCCCTGCTGAACAGCATGGTGGCGCACGCGCTGGAGGCGGCCGGCAACGACCGCTCACGAGCGCACTCCTCCGAGCGGTACGCCGACCTGAGGGGAAAGATCGTGACCCTTCTTGAGGAGGGCCGGGCGGCGGGAAGCGTCCGGTCGGACATCTCCTTGGCCCTCCTTGCGGATCGGATCATCGGTCGTTTCGGGCTTTCGCCATCCACGTCAAACGCCGAGCACGGCAGGGCGCCGCCATATTGGCGACATACCGAGAACATACCGGGTGTCGCTACTTTCGCATGTGATTCTTCACCTACCCATGGCTGAGTGCGCGGCTGGGGCGAAGTGCACGGCGAATATCACCGTCAGGTGACTCTGAAAGGACCCAAGAACAGATGCCGATTCGACTCGGAACCACCGGCGGCGCCCTTTCCGCCGGCACAGGCGCCTCATTCACCGGCGTACCGCGAGCCGCACCCACTGCGCGACGACGATTCGGCCGGACCGTACTCACGTCCGTGCTGGCCATATTATGTGGCATCGTCCTGATGGCGTCCCCCGCGGATGCCGCATCGACGCGACAGCAAATCGTCAGCGTGGCCACCGACCAGCTCGGCGGCACGGAATGCAACCCGGGCTACCACAACAGCTGCGGTATCGCTTGGTGCGCGGAGTTCGCCCGTTGGGTGTGGGGCAAGGCCGGCGTGTCCGACGTGCGGGGCCTGGACTCCTGGGCGCAGTCGTTCAAGACCTACGGGAAAGAGCGAGGTCTCTACCACGCCCGCTCCAGCGGATACCGGCCCCAGCCGGGTGACGCCATCGTGTTCGACTGGGACCACGACTCTGACGATGACCACCCGATAGACCACGTCGCCATCGTCACCAGCGCGAACAGTACCCACGTCGCCACGATCGGCGGCAACCAGGGCGACAAGGTCAGTCGAGCGAGCTACTCGCTCACGAACGGGGACATCGACGGGTACGTGGCACCTGCGGGCGTCGGTAACGAGCCGCCGGTCGACGAGCCGATGCTCGGCAACAGTGTGACGGGTGACTCGTACGCTGACGTGCTGGCTGTGGATGCCGGTGGGACGATGAGGTTGTACAGCAACAATTTCGTGCGTGATGACGGTCAGCCGTTTAGGGGGAGTCAGCCGCGCGAGGTCGGGCATGGTTGGAGTGGTTCGACGCGGATTATTCCGGCGGATGTCACGGGTGATGGGTTCACGGATCTGCTGGCTGTGGATGCCGGTGGGACGATGAGGTTGTACAGCAACAATTTCGTGCGTGATGACGGTCAGCCGTTTAGGGGGAGTCAGCCGCGCGAGGTCGGGCATGGTTGGAGTGGTTCGACGCGGATTATTCCGGCGGATGTCACGGGTGATGGGTTCACGGATCTGCTGGCTGTGGATGCCGGTGGGACGATGAGGTTGTACAGCAACAATTTCGTGCGTGATGACGGTCAGCCGTTTAGGGGGAGTCAGCCGCGCGAGGTCGGGCACGGCTGGAGCGGCTCGACGCGGATTATTCCGGCGGATGTCACGGGTGATGGGTTCACGGATCTGCTGGCTGTGGATGGCGGCGGCACGATGAGGTTGTACAGCAACAATTTCGTGCGTGACGATGGTCAGCCGTTTAGGGGGAGTCAGCCGCGCGAGGTCGGGCACGGCTGGAGCGGCTCGACCCGCATCCTGGCCTGACAGTGCGGATGTAGATGAACGCCTTCCGGCGGAATCTGGCTCTCGCCCTGACTGACCATGGTGTCTTCAGCGGGATCCGTTGTTCCGTCCGGGAGGCGTTCGTCCGCACTCACCGGACGCATCATGCCGCTGAGATATCGGCGGCGAATCCCCCGGAGCGGGTCACGAGTCTGCACCGGGCATAATTCGACATCGTGCGCGAGATCCCTTACAAGGCGGTCGCCGGCGGCAGGACGCTGTTCCTTCATGTGTCGCCACCGCGCGAGTCGATCGGCTCGCCGGCGCCGACGGCGGTCTTCTACCACGGCGGTGGGTGGGTGGCGGGGAGCTGGCGGATGTTCCTGCCGCAGGCCGCTCGCCTCAACGCGCTGGGCGTGCTCGCCGTCCTGGTCGAGTACCGCACGGAGGGGCCCGTGGTGGCCGCCGAGGACGCGGTGGCCGCCATGAACGCCGTCGTCGAGATGGGCCACGACATCGGATGCGACCCGGCGCGCATCGTGGCGATCGGCGGCTCGGCCGGGGGACACCTGGCACTGGCGACGGCCGTGCTCGAACTGCCGAACACCGACCCGGTCCATCGGCCGGCGGCTCTCGTCCTGCTGAATCCGGTCACGAACACCTCCGGTGACTTCCCGGTCGGATTCGGCAGACGACACTTCGACAATGCCGATCAAGCCCGGCTCTACTCGCCGATGCATAATGTCAGCGAGAAAACGCCCCCCATGCTGATCATGCATGGCACGGCGGATACCGCGGTGCACCACGAGAACTCGGTCGACTTCGCCAGGAAAGTGACGTCGCACGGCGGACACGCCGAGATCATCCTGTACCCCGGCCAGCGACACGGGTTCTTCAATCCGCGAAGCGGGGCCCCGCATCGGCCCGGTGCGGAAAATGGCACGTATTTCGACCGGACCACACGGGAAATGGCGCGATTCATCCGCCTGACGGTCATCGAAAAGCCATAACCGGAAGGGTTCCGCAGCGCCACCGCAGCGCGACGAGAGCGCGCCCGATGGCGAGCTGACGGTGTCCCGTCGTTTCGGCTGCGACGGCGACCGGCTCCGCGACGTCGCCCCCGGCGACCCGACGACGGACTCTTGACGGCGCGCGTCATCTGTACGTAACGTAAGCGCCACTCGACCTGATACGTATTAAGGACGGATATGGCAGCGCAACGGCGGCGCCCTACGCAGGTTGACATTGCCCGTCGCCTCGGCGTGTCCCAGGCGACGGTTTCCCTGGTCATCAGTGGTGGCGCGGCGAGCGACCAGGTCGCTGAAGACACGCGGCAGGCGGTGCTCCGAACGGCCGCCGAGCTTGGCTACGCGGTCAACGCCGCGGCGCGCAATCTCAAGGGCGGGCGTAACCGGATGCTCGGCGTGTACACCTTCGAGCCGGTCTTCCCGGTGGACCAGCGTGACTTCTACTTCCCGTTCCTGCTCGGCGTGGAAGAGGCGACCGCCGAGTACGGCTACGACCTCCTGCTTTTCAGCTCGGCGACCTCGGGCGGTGATCGACGCATATACGCCGGCGGGGTCAACCGGCTCAAGGTGGCCGACGGCTGCGTTCTCCTCGGTCGTCGCCTCCATCACGACGACATGGCCGGGCTCCTCCGTGAGGACTTCCCTTTCGTCTTCATCGGGCGGCGTGAGGTGCCGGGTGAGGAGTTGTCCTACGTCGCGGCCGATTATGTCGGTGCGACGCGCGATGCGGTGCGCTCGCTGATCCGGCGTGGACATCGGCGACTGGCGTACCTGAAGTTGGCCGATGACAAGGAATGGACCCGGGATCGGGAGGCCGGGTTCCGGCAGGGACTGGTGGAAGCCGGGATCTCGGACGACCAGGTCCTCGTCCACACGATGGACGAGACGGCATACGTCTCGGGTCTCCAGCTCTCGGAATGGCTGGCCGCGGGGATCACAGCGGTGGTGATCGAGCCCAGCGCCGACGACCGCGCGATCGTCGCCGTAGAGCGCGGGGCCGCCGAAGCCGGCGTCGGCATCCCGCACGACATCTCGGTGGTCGTGCTCGGTGACCCGCCACTCGTCGAGGCGACCAGACGCGACTGGACACGGTTCAGCATCCGCCGCGAGGAGATGGGTCGCGAAGCCGTCCGGCTGCTCCTCGAACTGCTGGACGACGACACCAGGAGCGCCCGGCAGCTGTACCTGGATTGCACCCAGATCCCCGGGGACTCGGTGGCGGAACCGCCCACCGGTGGCCGCCATGACCGATGAACGGCAGGTCGAACGAGTCGCCGGCTCGCGGCGAACCCGCACCAGAGGGAGCGGCGAGATGCTCGACCGCAATCGATGCTGATCGACCGGCGACCCCTTCTCATACCGGCCCGAACGCACCCGCGGAGCGGGCATTCGTCACCACGGAGGAACGATGCACAAGGTCATTGCCTATGAACGCGGCCTCGAGAAGTTCAAGCCGTTGCGCAACATCGTCACCTACGACGACTTCGATCGTGGCTTCAACGGCTGGATGGATCTGACTCCGAACTTCGTCAACGACGACTACCGGCACCATCCGTCCGAAGTGGACCTGGCGAGCTGGGCGCCGAGCATGATCAGCGCGGCGCCGATGCGATTCGCCGCCACCCACGGATCGATGGAAGGCACATACTCGCTCAAGCTGAACACCAAACCGGTCGCCAACCGCTACGAGGAGAAGCCGGCGAACGGAAGCATGGGCGTCGCGCTCAAACGGCTCTCCAACTTCGACCCCGCCATGCGGTATATCCAGATGGAGACGTGGTATGCCTACACCCCGCAGCAGGACCGGCTGGGCTTCGGCGAAGAGGACATGCGTGCGTTCGGTTTCTACTTCGACTTGCAGGATTCCCAGTACCGCTGGATGCCCGGCCTTCGCTACGTCAACTCGGTCAACGGCGAACTGACCAAGAAATGGCAGTACTGGAAAGTCGCTGACGGGGTGACGAAGAAGGACTGGTGTTATGGGCGTGAGGACGGCTGGCAGCGACCGGGAATCGACAATCTCTGGTACGGGCGCCGCTTTCCCGACGGCTCCGCCGATGCTTTCCAATGGATGCCTGACGGTGAGCAGGATCTGCTCTACAACGAGAGCCCGGACAAGATCAACTGGCTGTATCTCCGGCTCCTGGTCGACTACCAGCGGCGCGAGTACGTGGAAATGCAGAGCATGGACCGAACCTTCGACCTGCGCGGCCTGACGCCGACCCTGTCTGATCCCTACAAGAGCATCACCAATTTGATCAACCCCATCTTCTTCGTCGAGACCGACACGAACCGAAGCGTGAACCTCTTCCTCGATTCTGTTGTGTATTCCACGGAATGAGATCACCAGAACCACTGCAGATATTCTTCGAGAAGGGTCCGCTCTGTGCTCACATTTGCCACCTCGGTGATCGAACGCCGGCTCGAGATCAGCGCCGTGCACACCACCCACCCGTACGAGGCCGGTTGGGCCGGCGAAGCGGTCTTCTTCATTCAGGTCGAAGGCCGGCATCCAGAGCTGTCCATTCAGGCGCAGATCTCCCCGGACGGGCTGCATTGGATTGATCGGGGCCGCTCCTGCGTGATGTCCGCGCAGGAGGAGATCGCCTCGATCGACCTGGTGAATTTCGGCGGGTGGCTGCGTTTGGCCATTTCCGGTGCGACGCCTGAGCAGCCGGCGACCGTGCTCGTCCACCTCGCCCTGAAGGGATAACCCGTAGCTGGGACGCTTCGTCCTCGCTGCGATCGAGAGGAGGGGAGGGCTGATGCTCGCCCAACTCGTACGTCGACTCGGCCTCATGGTGTTCACCGTGTGGGGTGCGGTCAGCCTCACTTTCGTGATCCTTCGGCTCGCGCCCGGGGATCAGGCCACCGTGCAGCTAGGACCAGATGCGGCCGCCGCCGATGTGGCCGCGTTGCGCGAGGAGCTCGGGCTCACTCAGCCGATCTTCGCGCAGTACCTGGACTATCTTCGCTCGGCGGTAACCGGTGATTTCGGTGAGTCGTACCGGTTCCGTGAGTCTGCGATGACGGTCATACTCGAGCGATTTCCGGCAACCGTTCTGCTCGCGGTCACCGCGACGGTTCTGGCGTTGACGATCGGTCTGGTGGCGGGCGTGGTCGCGGGCCGTTCGCCGGGACGACCTGTCGACCGCGCCATCTCGGGCATCGCTCTCGTGATGCAAGCGATTCCGTCGTTCTGGTCGGGCATCATGCTCATCCTCCTGATGGCGTTGACCTTGCGGCTCTTGCCCAGTGCGGGGTCTGGTGACCTGCGGCACCTGGTGCTGCCGGCGATCACCCTCTCGATCCCGTTCACCGCCCTGGTCGCCCGGATCACCCGCAGCAGCGTCGCCGAGGTGACGGCCGAGCCCTACATCCTGACCGCGCGGTCGAAGGGGTTGTCCGAGCGCGCCGTGCTGACCCGGCATGCCGTGCGCAATTCGATGATCCCGGTCGTGACGATCGTGTCGCTGCACATCGGCACCTTGTTGGGCGGCGCCGTCATCGTCGAGCAGGTCTTCGCGTGGGAAGGGGTCGGATCGCTCCTGGTCGATGCGGTCGGCAATCGCGACTACGCCATCGTGCAAGGCGCGACCGTGCTGCTCGCGATCGTCGTGGTGACGATGAACCTGCTCGCCGACGTGGTCAATTCCCGGCTGGATCCACGCATCCGGGCGGGGGTCACCTCATGACGACGATGGGCCTGGCGCCGAACCCGGTGACGCCGACGACGGCTCCGAATTCGATGCGGACCGGGCGGACCAGGATGGGCCGAGTCGTCGTAGCCGTCCCGGTCCTGATTTTCGGCCTGTACGTCGTGGCGGGGCTGCTCGGGCCGCTGTTCATCGACTACTCGCCGGTGGGCGGCGAGCTCGATGATCGCCTCCTGCCCCCCGGCTCGGCGGTGAGCGACGGCAGCACCGCCGTGTTCGGCACCGACGCGCTCGGCCGGGATCTCTTCGGCCAAGTCGTCTATGGCGCCCGCACATCCCTGGTCATCGGCACGCTCGTCGTGCTGTTCAGCGGCCTGGTCGGCATCACCGTCGGCACCGTCGCAGGTTATCTGCGGGGCAAGACCGATCTCGTGGCGTCGCGCGTCATCGATGTGCTGCTCGCGTTTCCCGGCATCTTGCTGGCCATCGTCATCGCCGGGGTGTTCGACCGAAGCCTCGCGATCGTGGTCATCGCGCTCAGCGTCACCAACTGGATCAGCTTCGCCCGGCTGTCGCGTTCGATGGCCATGACGCTGCGGGAACGCGACTGGGTCAAGTCAGCGACGGTCATGGGAGTCCGCCGGGGACGCATCATCGCACGGCACATCCTGCCGTTCATCGCCGGACCGACACTGGCGCTGGCCACCACCGAGTTCGCCGCCGCCATTCTGGCTGAGGCTTCCCTGAGCTTCCTCGGGCTCGGCCTGCCAGCGGCGTCGGTCTCCTGGGGGCAGACCATCGCCTCCGGCAAGGAATATCTCGCCAGTGCGTGGTGGATATCTGCCATTCCTGGCATCGCCCTCGCGGTGCTCGTGATCTGCGTGGGCTTCACCGGAGATCGCCTCACCCGCTACTTCAGCCGACAGCAATGACGAAACGAGCGCAGTTCCGGTCCACCCCCCATGGCTGACGGACACAGCCCAGCAAGGAGTAAGGCAATGAAATTCCCACGGCACGCCGCGATCGCGGCAACCGCCCTCCTAGGCCTGCTTGCGGTCGCAGCGTGCGGCGCCGATGGAGCTTCGACCGGTAGCGGTGACGACGCGGGCCGAGGGGAAGTCGCCGTTGCCAGTCCGTTCCCCACCGAGTCCATCGATCCGAACGGACCCCTGGCCATTGACGGCGGCACTCGCGTCGCATCCTTACAGCTGTACAGCCCGTTGCTGGAAACGGTCGGCCCGGGCAAGTTCGACGGTAGAGCCGCGGAGCGCTGGGAGAGCAACGATGCCGCGACGGAGTTCACCTTCACGTTGCGTGACGGGATCACCTTCTCCGACGGCTCGCCGATCACGGGCCGGGACGTGGCCGCGTCGTTCGAGCGCACGGTGGCTTCCGACAGTCCGTTCTCGGCGAACTTCAAGGGTGTGGGCGTCAAGGCGACCGACGACACGGTGACGTTCACACCGGCTGACCCCGACCCCGCTCTTCCGGCCAAGCTGACCGGAGTGATGATCACCCCGGCCGGCGCCACCGAAGGCAGCTACTTGGCCAAGCCGGTGACGTCCGGTCCGTTCCAGGTGGAGTCGTTCACCCCTGGTGGAAACCTGGTCATGGTCCCCAATGAGAAGTACTGGGGAGAGAAGCCGAAGGTCGACAAGCTCACCATCCGGTCCATTCCCGAGGTCGCCGCGAGGGTCACCGCCTTGCAGACCGGTGAGCTCGACGTCATCTGGGGCATCTCCGACGACCAGGTGGCACAGCTGAAGGGCAACCCCGAGATCAAGGTCGTCTCCGCGGCGGGTTCCGGTGTCATCACCATGTGGATGAACGCCTCGACGCCGGCGTTGGAGAAGGCCGAAGTGCGACGGGCGCTGTGGCAGGCAGTGGACTTCGACAAGAAGATCAAGGCGCTGTTCCCGGAGACCGGTGAGCTCGCCGACTCGGTCATCGGCCGCACGGTGTTCGGCTATGCGCCACAGAAGCCGGTGGTGCACGACCCGGCCGCGGCGAAGAAGGCGCTTGTCGACGCCGGCTTCGACTTCGGCAAGACGTTGCGCTTCCACTTCTCCCAAGCGCAGTTCCGGCAGTGGGTCAATTCGGTCGCATCCGATCTCGCCGCGATCGGCGTCAAGGTGGAAGTGCTGGAGAAGGAGCAGGCCGTCTACACCGAAGACCTCCTGGCGCTGAATTGGGACATCAACATCCAGCAGGTCGGGACGCTCGGGCTGGACGCGTCGTACAACCTCGGCCGGCTCTATACCTGCGCCGCGAAGCGGACCGGCTACTGCAATCCGGAGCTGGACGACACGCTGAAGCGGGCCGGGACGTCCACCGACCCCGCCAAGCGGCAGGCGGCTTACGCCGAGGCGACCGAGCTGATCTGGAACCAGGCGGTGGGAATGTATCCCATGTTCGTCAAGAACGTATTCGCCACCAGGGCCGGAGTCCAAGGTTTCGTACCCGACGGTGAAGGTCTGCCACGATTCGACACGGTCTCGGTTGATGAATGACGTACCCCAGCCTACGAGCGCTACGGCCATGATGTCCGATGGTGCGCCCGGGACATCCTCTGGTGCCCTCCGGGTCCGCGAGCTGTCGATCCGGCTGCCCGGCCCTCGCGGCATGGCGACCGTGGTCGATCGGGTCTCGTTCGATGTCGTCCAGGGCCGGACGACCGGACTGATCGGCGAGTCGGGGAGCGGCAAGTCGCTCACGGCCATGGCGCTGGTCGGTCTGACCCCGGACACCGCCGAGCTCAGCGGGCAGGTCCTCTTGGACGACGAGGACTTGCTGCTCGCCACTCCGGCGCGGGTCAGGCTGGTCCGGGGCTCGGAGATCTCGGTGGTGTTCCAGGATCCGTCGACGGCGCTCAATCCGACGATGACGATCGGTGACCAGGTCGGTGAGATCCTGCGCTCCCGCGGGCTGTCCCGGCGTCAGGCGCGGGCGCGGGCCGCTGACCTGCTCGACCACGTCGGCATTCCCGACGCCGCGGACCGGGTGAGCGCTTATCCCCATGAGTTCTCCGGCGGGATGCGGCAACGGGCGATGATCGCGTTGGCGCTGGCGGGCGGGCCGCGCTTCATCCTGGCCGACGAGCCGACGACGGCGTTGGACGTCACCGTGCAGGCGCGGATCCTGGGTCTGCTCGCCCGGCTCCGCGACGAGGACGACCTCGCCATGCTTCTGGTGAGCCACGACCTGCGGGTGATGTCGCACGTGGCCGACGACCTGGTCGTGATGTACGCCGGCCGTGTCTGCGAGCACGGACCGGCGAAGACGGTGCTCTCGCGTCCCCTGCACCCGTACACCGACGCGCTCGTGCGAAGCGTGCCATCGGTGCGGACGCAGGCGGCGATCGCCGATCCCCTACCGGGCAGCCCGGCGAATCCGTTCGACCGCCCGGCCGGCTGCCCGTTCAACCCGCGCTGTCCGCGGGCCGTCGACCGCTGCCGAACCGAGGTGCCCGAACTGCGGGAGATCGCGCCGGGACGTGCCAGCGCCTGCCATTTCGCGGAGGAGTTGCGATGACCGGCGCCACAGGACTGCGGATCGCGGATCTCACGGTGACGTATCCCGGTCCTCGCACCGGCGGCCTGGGCCGGCGATCGCCGATCACGGCGGTGCGTACCGTCAGTCTCGATGTCGCACCACAGGAGACGGTTGCGCTGGTGGGCGAGTCGGGATCCGGCAAGTCCACGATCGCCCGGGCGATCGTGGGGCTCGTCACCCCCGCATCGGGCACCATCGAATACGACGGAGTCTCGCTCCTGGACCGGCGTCACCGCGCCCAGGGACGGGACATCGCGATGATCTTCCAGGATCCGCGCTCCTCGCTGAACCCGCGCATGTCGGTGGAGGCGTCGATCGGCGAGGCCTGGCATGCGCACCCGGAAGCGGCCCCGGCGGGTGCGCGCACTGATCCGCGGCGCCGCCGGGACGCCGTCGTCCACCTGCTGGGCCAGGTCGGGCTCGATCCCGACGTCGCGGGCAAGCGACCCACGGCGCTGTCCGGTGGTCAGTGCCAGCGGGTGAGCATCGCCCGCGCGTTGGCGCTGGGCCCACGGCTGCTCATCTGCGACGAGGCGGTCTCGGCGCTCGACGTCTCCGTACAGGCTCAGGTTCTGCAGTTGCTGGTGAGCGTGCGCGAGGCGCTCTCGCTGTCGATGCTGTTCATCACCCATGACCTCGGCGTCGTGCGTCAGGTGGCTGACCGCGTCGCGGTCATGCGCCGGGGTGAGCTGGTCGAGAGTGCCGATGCGCAGTCGCTGTTCGCCGCGCCCCAGCACGAATACACCAGAGAGCTCCTCGCCGCCGCCGTCGATCTCGACGTGAGCCGCTGAGACCGACCACCACGAACCATGACTAACCACCACGGCTCACCCCCCATCTCCGCCACCGTAGGGAGAAATGCAGATGACTGACCGAATCAACCGTCGCATGATGATCCGTTCCGCCGCCGCAGGCGTCGTCGGCGTCGGCGGGCTCGCGATGAGCGAGGCCGCCCGCGCCGAATCGGCACCGCCGAGCCTGGTCGATGCCGACGGTTCCCCGGTCCTCACGCCGCAGCAGTTCGGCGCCGTGGGTGACGGTGAGGCCGATGACACCGCCGCCATCCAGGCAGCGATCAATGCGGCCCGTTCGCAGCTGAACAAGATCGTCGTGTTACCGCCTGGGAAGTACAAGGTCACCTCGACGCTCGTGGTGGGTGATCACGAATACGAGTCGCCGGGCGAGCACCTCAACCGGTTCGTGCTGCGCGGCTACGGGATGCACGGCGGGGAGCCGTCGAAGATCACCTTCCACCACGATGGTGTGGGCATCCGGTGGGAGGCTTCACTCGGTGGGATCAACGGCATCGCCTTCGACGCGCCGCAGAAGACCGCCAACAACGTAGGGCTCCACTTCGCCCGTACGGCGAACACCGACGACACCGACGTCACCATCGTCGAGTGTTCGTTCCTTCGCTTCCAGCGTGCGATCGAGAGCGTCGGCCGCGGATTCCTCTTCATCAATAACAAGGTCGCCGTCTGCACCACGGGGATCGCCATTTCGTGGCCCACGGAGGGGGTCCAGGGCAGCGGCGTGCATGTCCTGCCCTACGGCCTGCGCAAGTGGCTGATCACCGACAACCACTTCCACTCGAACTTCGACGCGATCGTGTTCAACGGCGCTCCGGATGGCGACTTCCGCGGCGCGGTGATCAGCAACAACCTGCTCGACATCGGCCGCCGGCTCTTCAAGGGCAGCCTCACGAACTCCACCATCTCCGGCAACGTGATCGAGAACGGCACCGGGAACGCGATCATTCAGATCGACGCCGGTGGTCACAATCTCACGGTCACCGGCAACGTGATCGGCGGGTTCGACACGACGCCGGGGGCGTGGGACCCGCCCCGATACGCGATCCACTTCACCAGCGGGGTGTCCGCGAAGAACGTCACGATCTCGGCGAACTCGTTCAACTGGATCGGTGGCTCCGCCATCCGATTCGACCAGTCCGCCGACAAGATCAGCATCACGGACAACTCGTTCGATCACTGGAACCTGAGCAACTCGTCGACCCACGCTGCGGTGCTCGTGAACGCCGACGCCACCCGGTTCGCGATCCTCGGCAACGTCATCTCGGCCAATCCGAAACCGGCAGGGCTGCCGATCCGGGTCACCGGCACACTGAGCCAGTCCAACGTGGTCGGCAACGTGTTCGAGCAGGAGGGCCTGGTCACCGCCGGGTCGATCGATGCCGACTCGTTCGTCGAGTTCGAACCGGGCCGGTTCACCAGGCTCCAGCTGGCCGCCCCGAAGGCCGCCGCGATGCGCGTCCTCAGCACGGCCGTGGACGGCATCGCCGCGGACGACAGCTACGGCGGCTACCTCGTCGAGGGCGCGCTGCCGGCCGGCTCGGGACCAGGAGTCAAGGGTGGTGTCGAGGTGGTGGCGGTGAACGCGTCCGGCTCGGCGGCCACCAACCTGCTGTGCTCGACCAACTCCACCAACCAGATCGTCTCCTTCCAGGCCGGCGTCGCCGGGCTCATTCCGCCTGTGGACAACGCGCGCGACATCGGCAGCGAGGACGCACGTATCCGGACCGTGTTCGCCCACGCCACCCGGCTGCACCCGTACACGGTCGCGACCTTGCCCACGGCCGCCGACGCGCCGGGTGCGTTGATCCACGTCGACGACGGTCACGACGGCGCGCCCTGCATGGCGATGTCGGACGGTAGGTCGTGGCGCCGCCTGCCCCTCGGCAACGCCATCGGGTAGCGCCGACCTCGCCAGGAAGCTTGATGAGGGCGCGGGAGGCACCGGCACTTCCGCGCCCCCGGTGACGACACGAGAGAGATTCTTCGAACATGGGTGATGACATGACCGCGACCCCGTGGTGGCAGGACGCGGTGATCTATCAGGTCTATATCCAGTCCTTCGCCGACGGTGACGCCGACGGAATCGGCGACATCGCCGGGCTGCGCAGCCGGGTCGGCTACCTGTCGGCGCTCGGGATCGACGCCATCTGGATCACCCCGTGGTATCGCTCGCCGCTGCACGACGCCGGATACGACGTTTCGGACTATCGCGCCATCCACCCCCGCTACGGGACCCTGAGTGAGGCGCGGGAGCTGATCCGTGAGTGCCACGCCGCGGGCCTCCGGGTCATCCTCGACATCGTCCCGAACCACACGTCCTCGGCGCACCCGTCGTTCGTCGAGGCGCTGCGTGCATCGCCTGGATCACCTGCGCGGTCCTGGTATCACTTCCGCGCCGGGCGCGACGGAGGGGACAGTCCACCCAACGACTGGCTGAGCGTGTTCGGCGGGTCCGCGTGGACCCGCGTCCAGGACGAGGACGAGTGGTACCTCCATCTGTTCGACGCCTCCCAGCCGGATCTCAATTGGGACAGCCAGGAAGTGCGCGCGGAGTTCGAGGACATCCTGCGCTTCTGGTTCGACCTGGGAGTCGACGGGTTCCGGATCGACGTGGCCACCGCCCTCATGAAGGCGCCCGGGCTGCCGGACCTGGGGTATCCGGACGGCGCGTTCCTGGCGGACCTCACCCGCCCGAACCACCCGCACCGCGACCGCGACGAGGTCCACGAGATCTACCGCAGCTGGCGGAAACTGGCCGACTCCTACGACCCGCCACGCATGTTCGTCGCCGAAGCGTGGGTCGACGACGCGGACCGGTTGTCGCGCTACGTCCGGCCCGACGAGCTGAACACCACGTTGAACCTGTTCTATCTGAAGTCCGCGTGGTCCCCTGCGAGCATGCGCACGGCCATCGACTCCTCGATCGCGGCCACGGCCTCGGTGGGCGCACCCACCACCTGGTCCCTGTCCAACCACGACGTCGAACGGGTCGTCACGCGATACGGCCGGGCCGACACCCGGCGCATCCCGGGCGTGTCCGGGCCGGAGCTGGGTCCGGTCGACGAGCGGCTCGGCCGGCGCCGGGCTCGTGCGGCGGCACTGCTGACGCTCGCGCTCCCCGGCAGCCCGTACATCTACCAGGGCGACGAGCTCGGGCTGGCGGACGCCCAGATTCCCCCGGCCGCTCGGCAGGACCCGATCTGGATCCGGTCGGGGGGCCGGCGCTGGGGGCGTGATGGCGCCCGGGTGCCGCTGCCCTGGACCACCGACGGCGGCTCGTACGGGTTCGGCGACGACGGCGCGTGGCTCCCTCAGCCCGCAGGATGGGGGAGTCACGCGGTAGAGGCACAGGACGGCGACGACACCTCGTTCCTGGAGCTGTACCGTCAGGCCCTCCGCCTGCGACGCACGCATCCGGCGTTGGGCGGTACGAACGCTGTGACCTGGCATGACGCGCCGCGTGACGACGTGCTGCTGTTCACCCGTTCGCCCGGTTTCGGCTGCGTCGTCAACTTCGGACCGGTCCCGGCGCCGATCCCACTCGACGGTCAGGTGCTGCTGGCCAGCGACGGCGCCGACTTCGACGGCCTGCTCGCTCCCTTCGGGGCGGTCTGGCTGGATCTCGATCACGCTACGGCCCGCACACGTCACGAGGAGCCGGGGGCACGATGAGCGACCAGTCGCCGACACGCATCCAGCCGAACATCGTCCTGGTGGTCATGGACGATCTCGGCTACGGCGACCTCGGGTGCACGGGGAACACGATCCTGCGCACCCCGCGCATCGACTCCATCGCCGCCGACGGGATCACCCTGCGCCACATGTACGCGGCCTCGGCGATATGCACCCCGTCGCGCGCGGCGCTGTTGACCGGACGGTATCCACAACGGGTCGGGCTGCCGCGAGTGCTGTCCCCCCGTGACGGCACCGGCCTGTCGTCCTGGGAGCACACCCTGCCGGAGATGCTCAGGGACGCCGGATACCGGACGGCGATGTTCGGCAAGTGGCATCTCGGCTGCCGGCCGGAGCACTACCCGACCAGGCACGGTTTCGACGAGTACGCCGGGCTGCTCTACAGCAACGACATGCATCCGGTCGAGCTGTTCGAGGGGGAGGAGATCTCTACCACCGACGTCGACCAGGCCACGCTCACCGGTGCTTACACCGATCAGGCCATCGACTTCATCGAGCGGCACGTCGACCAGCCGTTCTTCGTCTATCTCGCGCACACCATGCCGCACATCCCGCTCCACGTAGAGGAAGAGTTCCGCGGCCGGTCGGCCGGCGGCAGGTACGGCGACGTCGTCGAGAGCTTGGACCACCACATCGGACGGCTGCTCGGCAGGCTCGACGACCTGGGCTTGGCCGACGACACCCTGGTCATGGTGACCAGCGACAACGGGCCGTGGTTCGAGGGCAGCACTGGCGGGCTCCGCGGCACCAAGCTGCACACGTACGAGGGCGGGATCCGCGTCCCCTTCGTCGCCCGATGGCCGGGGCGGATCCCTGCCGACGCGGTGTCCGACGAGCCGGTGTGCCTGTTCGACCTGCTGCCGACGTTGGCCGCCCTGGTCGGCGGCACGGTGCCCCGGGACCGGCCGATCGACGGCGTGGACGTCTCTGAGGTCCTCGCCGGCCGATCGATCCCGGGACCGCGGCCGTTGTTCTTCTTCCACTGGTGGACGCTCAACGCCGTCCGATCGGGCCCGTGGAAGCTCCACCTCGACCGCTTCCCGCGCGACCCCAACCGGGCACACGGCATGGAGTTGCCTCAGCTGTTCAACCTGGAGATCGACCCTGCTGAGACCTACGACCTGAAGGACGGCCATCCGGACGTCCTGGAGCACCTCACCAGCCTGGCGACGGACTTCGCGGACGAGATCGCCGCCCAACGTCCGGCCGCCGAAGCCCGCGCGGCAGGCCGGGCGACAGCGTAGGGAGAACCGCCGGAAGTTGCGGATGGGTCTTCAGGGCAGGATCTCGACGTACCCGTCGGTTCCGTGCACGCGGATCCGCTGCCCGTCCCGGATCAGCCGGGTGGCCTGCTCCACACCCACGACGGCCGGCAAGCCGTACTCCCGCGCGATCACCGCGCCATGGGTCATCAGGCCGCCCACCTCCGTCACCAGGCCGGTGATCGCGACGAACAGGGGCGACCAGCTGGGATCGGTGTAGGCCGTGACCAGGATGTCCCCCGCCTCGAGATCGGCCTGGGCCATGTCCAGGATGACGCGGGCCCGCCCTTCGACGGTCCCGGCGGAAACCGGCAAACCGACCAGGGCACCGGCCGGTACGTCGTCGCGCCGGTACGCGCCGGCGACGGCCTCACCGTCCGAGGTGAGCACCCGGGGCGGCGTGAGCGCGTAGTACGACCGGAACGCGGCCTTGCGCTGCTGGATGAGCCGGTCATCCACTCGGTGCGAGCGCACGACGTCGTGGAGCTCCTGGAACGTGAGATAGAAGACGTCCTCCTCCTCGGGCAGCACGCCGGCCCGCACAAGGCGCTCGGCCTCCTCCAGCACGGCCTGCTTGTAGACGAAGTAGCGGCTGATGATGGCGTACTTCGGATACTCCCGGTAGCCGATGAAGGTCCGGACCCGGTCGATCATCCGCTTGGCCTCGTCGGCTTTCCGCTCCCCGTCCGGCAGGGCCCGCAGGCGTGACAGCACGTCCCGTTCCTTCTCCGCCGCCGCCTGCCGCCCTTGCTCGAAGCGCCGTTGGGCGGCGCCCGGCTCGAAGAGCTTGACGTTGTCGAGGATCACGGGCACGAGCGTGCTGGGGCGCTCGCTCCACCGCGGCCTCGTGATGTCGATCTCGCCGACGCAGCGCATGCCGTACCGGTCCAGGTAGGCGTTGATGGCGTCGCGCGCTTCGGTCCCGCCCGCGAGCTTGGGCAACTTCTCCAGGAAGCCTTCGTCCTCGACGGTCCGCAGGAACGCCACCACCTCCGGATGCGGCCGGATCACGTCCGCGACGTCGAGCAGCGCCAGCCCCATCTCCGACGTGACGTTGTCCGGGGCGGACAGCGTGAGCGTGTCGGCCGCGTTCTTCTCGCCCAGCCACTCCTGCAGCTTGTCGTTGAGCCACCAGGTGGCCTCCATCCCCGCCATGATCGCCTGGAAGTTCAGCGGATCCTTGAGGACTCGCTTCTGCTCCTCGAAGGCCTCCAGCAGGAAGTCGAACAGCGCCGGTCCGGTCTTCGTACGGATCTCGCGCCGCAGGGCGGCGACGGACGCCTCGCTGCGCTCGATCAGCCCGGTGACGATGGCCGGATCCGCCTCGATCGGGGCGGGCGCGCCGCCGGCCGGTGGGCCGCCGGGACCTCCGTCCCGGAGCGAAGGGACGAAGCCGTCGCGGTCGAGGACGGTCTCCAGCGCGTCCCTGATCAGCGGATCGGACCTCCCCGCCATCTCCAGGAGGCCGGCGCGGCTCGCGGGCGACGCCAGGTTCCGGGTGACGTCGACGAACAGCCTCCCGCCGGCCTCGTGCATCGCCACCATGGCCGTCAGCTGCCAGAAGGAGAGCCCCAGGGGCTTCATGGGGTCGGTCATCATCTGCTGATGACCGACGGAGACGTAGACGTGATCGCCCTGGTCGCCGGTCGCGGGGATGGGGAACAGCGTGGTGATCGGCCGGCTCTGAACGATCTGGAAGTCATCATCGACCAGGCACCATTCGATGTCCTGCGGGCGGCCGAAGTGCGCTTCGATCCGCCGCCCGAGCCGCACGAGCCGCACGGCCTGCGCGTCCGTCAACGCCGGCTGCTCCTGCCGCCGCGGGTCGATGGTCACTTCCCGCGTGCCGCCACCCGGCAGCGGGTGGATGGCACGCTTCTTGGCCGCGACCGCCTTGGCGACGATCTCGCCGTCTCGCACCCGGAACACGTCCGGGTTCACCAGACCGGAGACCAGGGCCTCGCCGAGGCCGAAGCCGGCGTCCACGGTGGCCACCTTCCGGTTGCCCGTGACGGGGTCGGCCGTGAACAGGACGCCGGACGCCTGCGGGAGGACCATCCGCTGCACGACCACGGCCATGTGGACCTTCCGGTGGTCGAAGCCGTTGCGCAGGCGGTAGGTCACGGCCCGCTCGGTGAACAGCGAGGCCCAGCACCGGCTGACATGGTGGAGGATCGCCGCCGGCCCCACGACGTTCAGGTACGTGTCCTGCTGGCCCGCGAAGGAGGCCGTCGGCAGGTCCTCCGCCGTCGCGCTCGATCGGACGGCGTAGGCGCCCTGGTCACCGAGCTGGGCGAGAGCGCGGGTGATCGCCGCCGCGAGGTCGCCCGGGACGGCGATCTCTTCGATGGTCCGGCGGATCTCGGCGCTGAGCGTGCGGATCGCCTCCCGGTCGTCCGGGTTCAGACGCGACAGCTGATCGAGCCGATCGCCGATCGACGGCGCTGCCGCCAGGATCCGCCGGAAGGCGTCCGTCGTCACGCAGAAGCCGGGCGGCACCCGGACGCCTTCGATCCGCGACAGCCCGCCCAGGTGCGCGCCCTTGCCGCCCACGACCGCGACCCGCGTCTCGTCGACCTCTCGCAGACCCAGTACGTACCGCTCGATCATCGGGACACCTCCGAGATAGCCATGCTCCGTCGCGACCGCGCCGCCAGTCCCATCACCGGCTCGACGCCACCACGTCCCCCACGCACGCCGTCGTGCCCCCTTCCGCAGGTTGCGGCCTCGGCCGACGATTCTGCGGTACGACCCGGGTCTTGCCGCAAGCCCCCCGCTGCGCTATACGTTGGGAGAGGCGGGAGAAGGTTTTCCTTCTGCCCATGTCGTCAGCTCGGGCTGACAAGCCTTCTGAGTGACGAAGCGGATGCCGCCCCCGTGCCTTCCGCCCGCGAGGAGTGGGCGCTCTACCGGAGCCAGAGAGCGCCGTCGTGCCGCTCGCGTTCGAGGCATCGGAGCCGGAGAACACCTTCGAGTTCGGCATCCACCGCATGCGCAGGCGTGGGCAAGAGGGGTACAAAGAGTATGACTGCCGCTGGGACAGCCCGTACTCGATGTTCTGGCTGAGGAAGTGACCGCGGCCGGCCCGGTGGTCAGGCCGGGGTACGGCTGACCAGGACGCGGGCGAGCACGATGGTGACGACGCCGGCCAGCACGACCGACAGCAGGCCGGCGCGCAGGCTGATGAGGTCGGCGATGAACCCGACCAGGAGTGGGGACAACAGGAAGCCGCCGCGCAGCAGCCAGCTGACGATGGTCAGGCCGGTGCCGGAGGGCAGGCCGGGCAGTTCGTCGGCGGCGTGCATGGCCGCCGGGACGAGGGTGGCGAAGCCGAGCCCGGCCAGGGTGAAGCCGGCCAGCGCGGCCGGGACGGACGGCATGGCGAGGGCGGCGCCCATGCCGGCGGCGGCCAGCACGCCTCCGGCGCGGGCCACCGTACGTTGTCCGAAACGGTTCACGACGCGGTCGCCGGACAGGCGGCCGATGGTCATGGCGGCCTGGAAGGCGACGACGGCCAAGCCGGCAGTTGCGGCGTCGGCGTGCAGCCCGGTGAGGTAGAGGGCGCCCCAGGACGCGCCGGCGTCCTCGACCAGCGCGCCGCACGCGGCCAGCACGCCGAGCGCGGCGAGCATCCGCACGGCAGCGCCGGTGAACCAGCGCCGGCCCGGCCGGGCGGGCGGAGCAGCGGGACGACCGTCGGCGGCGGCGAAATCCTGTGCTTCGGCGGCGCGTTCGGCGTCTTCCGGGCCCGGCAGCAGAAACCGGTAGGCGACGATGGCGACGATGCTGAACAGCGTCGCGGAGATGCCGAGATGGACGGCCAGGGGCAAGCGGAGCCCGGCGGCGGCCGAGCCCATCAGGCCGCCCAGCACGGCGCCGATGCTCCACACGCCGTGCAGCGAGTTGAGGATGGAGCGCCGGTAGAGCCGTTGCACGCGCAGGCCGTGGGCGTTCTGCGCGACGTCGACGACGGCGTCGAGCGCGCCCACGACGAACAGCGCACCGCCGAGGCGGCGCGGGCCCGGCGGGTGGGCACAGCGGGGGGGCACAGCGGGGGGCACAGCGGGGGGCACAGTGGGAGGCCCAGTGGGAGGCCCGGTGGGAGGCATGGCGACAGCGGACATCGGCTTTCCGATCACGGTGACAGAGCTGCGTGCGAGGGGCAGGAAGGAGTTTCAGCGCAGGAAGCGGTGGATGGCGTGGCGGATCTGCTCGGGCGTCATCGGGTCGGTCGACAGGGCGCTGTGCAGCACGAGACCTTCGATGAGCGCGTCCAGCTCCCGGGCGGTGGTGGCGTCGAAGTGACGCTCCAGCGCCTGGCGGCTGCGCGCCATCCAAGCCTGGGTGACGGCCCGCAGGGCCGGGTTGCGCGCGGCCGCCACGTACAGCTCGACGGACAGGACGAGATCGTCCTGGGAGCCGAGCAGGTCGTCGGCCACCAGCGTGATGACGGCTTCGATCGCCGCCTTCCGGTCGGGTGCGGCGGCGAGCCGTTCGTCGAAGACGCGGGCCACCGCCTCGGCGTGCCGGGTGAACGCCTCGGCCAGCACCTCCTCCAGCGAGCTGAAGTGGTAGGTCATCGAGCCCAGCGGCACGTCGGCGACGCGGGCGATCTCCCGGTGCGTCGTGGCGGCCACGCCACGCTCGACGATCACGGTCAGCGCGGCGTCGATCAGCCGGTCCCGCCGTCCCGGGTCGTGCCGGCGCGGCCGCCGCGGTGCGGGTGACTGTCCCGGGGTGGGATCGCTCATGCGGGGGCCGGCTCGGTACCCGGCCCGATCGTGCGGACCACCCGGGCGGGGTTGCCCACCGCCACGACGTTGGCCGGCAGATCGCGGGTGACCACGCCGCCGGCGCCGACCACGGTGTTGTCCCCGATCGTGACCCCGCCCAGGACGATCGCCCCGCTGCCCAGCCATACGTTGTCGCCGACGGTGATCGGCTCGGCCGCCTCCCACTTGGCCCGGCGCAGCTCGGGATCGACCGGATGGGTCGGTGTCAGGAGTTGCACGTTGGTGCCGATCTGCACGTCGTCGCCGACGGTGATCGGCGCGACGTCGAGGGCGACCAGGCCGTAGTTGGCGAAGGAACGGGCGCCGATGCGAAGATGGCGGCCGTAGTCGACCCGCAGCGGCGGCCGGATCTCGGTGCCCTCCCCGATCCCGCCCAGCAACTCGGTGAGCAGCCGGCGGCGTTCGATCGGATCGCGGGCCGACGACGCGTTGAACGCCTCCATCAGCTTCGCTGCGCCCAGCATGAGCTCGGCCAGCTCGGGGTCGTCGGCGAGGTACAGGTCGCCGGCGAGCATCCGGTCACGCATGGAGCGGCCATCCGCCTCAGACATCATGCGTACAAGTGTACATATCGCGCTTGCTGGCATGCGCCGCCCGGCGGGCTCGACGCCGCAGCGAGCGGCGATGCGGTCCAGGCAGTGCCTGGCGCCTCCACCCGCCGCCACCTGGTCACCAGCTTCGCCGGCGCGGTTTGCACCGGGGAGCTTTTCGGGAGCATGCCTTCTCTGAGGCAGCCTCACCGCGCCTTTCCCGGAGACGGGCCGCCGGCCTGCACACTGTGGACACCCGCGCCTGAGCCTGGCGCGTCGTCCCCGACGTGTGCGGGGAGGGACGGGCTCAGGAAACGAAGGATGGGACGGTCCGTGGCGGAGGTGGCGATCTCGGTCCGTACACGGTAGACGCGCTCCACCGTTTCCTCGGTGAGGACCTGCGCGGGAGGGCCCGCGGCGACGAGCCGCCCTTCGTGCAGCAGCAGGAGGTGGTCGCAGTACTGCGCGGCGAGGTTGAGATCGTGCAGGGCGGTGACGACGGTGACGGGAGTCGTGGCGAGCAGGTCCAGCAGGGCGAGCTGGTGGGCGATGTCGAGGTGGTTGGTGGGCTCGTCCAGCAGCAGTTCGGTGGGTTCCTGGGCGAGCGCGCGGGCGATGTTCACCCGCTGGCGCTCGCCACCGGAGAGGGTGGACCAGCGGCGGCGTTCCAGAGCGGCGACGCCGCACTGCCGCAGGGCGCGGCGGGCGTGCGACAGATCATCCGCGCCGGCGGAGGCCGCCAGACGGCGGCGGTGCGGGACACGTCCGAGCAGCACCACGTCGAGCACGGTCATCTCCACGTCGGTGCTCACCTCCTGCGCGGCCACCGCGAGGCGGCGGGCGACGTCCCGGCGCGGCAGGCGGTTCAGGTCGTGACCGTCCAGCAGGACCGTGCCGCCGTGCGGTCGTAACAGCCCGGCGAGCAGCCGCAGGAAGGTGGACTTGCCGGAGCCGTTCGGGCCGAGCAGTCCCGTGAGGCCGCCCGGCGGAATCTCGACCGTGACGCTGTCCACGATCGGCCTGCCCTGAGCCGTCCAGCTGACGTCGTGGGCGTGGATGGTCATGCCGGTGTCTCCTTTCGCCGCCGCATGATGAGCGCGAAGGCGGGCACGCCGATCAGTGCCGTCAGCACGCCGACGGGGATCTCGCGGGGGGCGAAGGCGGTGCGGGCGACGGTGTCGGCGGCGAGCAGGAACACACCGCCGTACAGGGCGCAGGCCGGAAGCAGCGCATGGTGCCGCCCGCCGGTGAGGGCGCGTACGGCATGCGGGACGATCAGGCCGACGAAGCCGATGGCGCCGCTCGCCGCGACCAGCACCGCCGTGGTGAGCGCGGTGACCGTGAAGAGGATCACCTCCGTCCTGGCCGGGGCGATGCCCAGCGACGCGGCGGCCTCCCTGCCGAAGGCGAACGCGTCCAGCGCGGAGGACGCCAGCCAGCATACGAGCAGCCCCGCCGTCGCGACGGCGGCGCACAGCGCCACGCTCGCCCAGCTCGCCGAGGCCAGCGAGCCCAGGAGCCAGAAGGTGATCCCACGGGTGCTCTGCGCGTCCGCCGCCCAGATCACGACCAGGCTGGTCAGGGCGCTGAACAGCTGCGAGACCACGACCCCGGCCAGCACCACCCGGACCGCGCTGCCGAACCCCCGGCCGATCATGGCCAGGACGCAGCAGAAGGCGAGCATGCTCCCGCCGAAGGCGCCCGTCGTCAGTGCCGTGACACCGGTGCCGAGCCCGAGGACGAGCACGGCCACGGCCCCGGTCGAGGCACCGGAGGAGATCCCCAGCAGGTACGGATCGGCCAGCGGGTTGCGGGTCAGCGCCTGCAGGACGGCCCCGCACACCGAGAGACCGGCTCCCACCAGCACGGCCAGCAGGACCCGGGGCAGGCGCAGCTCCCAGATGATGCCGTCGTCCAGCGGCGCGAGCGGCTCCACCGGCAGACCGGCGTGGACCGCGACCGTTCGGAGCACGTCGGTGGGAGACAGGCCGGCCGCCCCCACCACGGAGGCGGCCGCGATCGACAGCACCAGGAGCAGCAGGCCCCCGGCGATCATGAGAACGGTGCGGGGCCGTGGCGGAGTCCGTTCCGTCATCGCCTGGCGAAGACGACGTAGTCGTCGAGGTACTGCCAGGCGGTCCCCACCTCGGCGAAGCCGGCGGTACGCAGGGCGGCGAGGTGGAAGGCCAGCGGGGCCAGCGGCTGGGGCGGGCGGTCGGCGAAGCGCCGTTCGCGCTCGGCCAGCCGGTCGGCAAGGCCGGGCTGTCGCGCGACCAGGGTCCACCATTCGTCCCAGGTGCCGGCGCCGGCGGCGAAGGCCGCCTGCTGCACGTGCTCGTCGTGGCGAACCGACATCTCGGCGAGGGTGGGGTGCTCGGGCCCGAAGCGGAGGTGATCGGCGTTGAGCAGGACCGCGCCCGGCGGAAGGATCGCGGCCAGCTCGGTGTAGACGCCGAGCAACTGCTGGGGGGAGAGCCAGTGCAGCGCGGTCGAGGTCAGGACGGCGTCGAAGTGCCACTCGGTGAAGCGCCGGCTCCATCCGGGTTCGGCCAGGTCGGCGTCGACCACCGTGGCGCGTTCGCCGTACTCGCCGAGCACGGTCTCGGCGAGCCGGGCCAGCACGGGGTCGTAGTCGGTGGCGACGACACGGGAGCCGGGCAGGCGGGTCAGCACCCGGTCCGCGATCGAGCCCGGCCCGCAGGCCAGGTCCAGCACGGTCGGCTCGGCGGGGGAGTGCAGGCGGAGGACGTCCAGCATCGCCTCGAAGCGGTTCTCGCGGTAGGCGACGTAGGCGCTCTGCTGCTCCTCCCAGTGGGCCAGCAGGTCGCGCGGTGACAGGGAGGTCAAGGGGGCGGTCAAGGTGATGTCTCCAAGAGGTGGTGCTTGCGCGAGGTTCAGCCGTACAGGCGGGTCAGGCCCTTCCCGACCTGCTCGACGGCGGTGACGCTGCGGATGGACGGGTCCATGGAGGAGCCGGGGACGACGACGAAGCGGTCGTTCTTGACCGCTGTGAGCTTGGAGGCGACGGGGTCTTCGCGCAGGAAGCGCTTCTTGGCCTCGGCGCTGTCGCCGTCGCCGCCGCGGGTGAGGTCGGCGAGCACGATCACGTCGGGGTCGCGGGTGGCGATCTCCTCCCAGTTGCCCTCCGGCCATTGCTGCTTGACGTCGGCGAAGGCGTTGCGTGCTCCCAGCAGTTTGGTGATGGTGCCGGGCAGGCCGGTGTCTCCGGCGATGGCGGGGATCTTGGTGCCGGAGTAGTACCACATGACGTCGGCATCGAGGTCCTGTGGCACCGAACGCTCGGCCTCCTCCAGCCGCCGCCTCAGGTCGGTGACCACCGTCCGTCCCCGCTCCGGCACCCCGAAGACCGTGGCGATGTCGTTGATCTCCTTGAAGATCGCCTCGAACTCGGCCGTCGCGGGGATGAGCGCCCGATCTTCGCAGTCGTTGGACGACAGATACGCGGGAACGCGCAGCTTGGCGAGGTCCTGCCGGGATCCGGCGGCCTCGGGCGCGAAGGCCGAGGCTCGCATGGAGTAGATGAAGTCGGGCTTCTCGGCCAGGAGCGCCTCGCGGCCCGGGTACTGGGCCGAGAGCACGGGCACCTGGGAGTAGGGCTCCTTCAGTTCGGGCAGCACAGGGTCGGTCTGGTAGGCGGTGCCGGCCATGCGGTGGGCCAGCCCCAGGGCCAGCATGATCTCCGCGGCGTTCTGCTCCATGGCGATCGCCCGCCGCGGTGGGGCGGCGATCCGCAGCGGAATCCCGCAACTCGTCAGCCGGGCTTCCTGAGGTGCGGCGGCGGTGGTCTCCGCCGTACCGCTCCCGCATGCGGTGACCAAGGTCAGCAGACCGGCAACCACGCCCAATCGAATGGAAATGGTTTTCATGTCCGCAGACCCTAGCATCGCCGGAAACGCGGCTGCCAGGCGGCCCGTCTTCGACGACGTGGCTGCGACCAGAAGCGGTGACCAGGGCGGATCGGTGTTCACCCGGGCGGGTTCCACCGACCGCCACCGGTGGCGGCGAGGCCACCTCGTCCGGCGCCGCCTCCCGGCTGGATTCGCGGAATGTCCTTGACGCGAGGAAGGTTGAAGAGCATATGAAGAAGATCGGTTTTCTGAGCTTCGGGCATTGGTCGTCGTCGCCGTACTCGAAGGCACGCAACGCGTCCGACACCTTGCTGCAGTCGATCGAGCTGGCGGTGGCCGCCGAGGAGCTCGGTGCCGACGGCGCCTATTTCCGCGTCCACCACTTCGCCCAGCAGCTCGCGAGCCCGTTCCCGCTGCTGGCGGCCGTCGGCGCGCGGACGAGCCGGATCGAGATCGGCACGGGCGTCATCGACATGCGGTACGAGAACCCCCTCTACATGGCCGAGGACGCCGGCGCGGCCGACCTCATCGCGGGCGGGCGGCTTCAGCTCGGCATCAGCCGCGGATCACCCGAGCAGGTGATCGACGGCTGGCGCTACTTCGGCCACGAGCCGGCCGAGGGTGAGACCGACGCTGACCTGGCGCGCGGGCACGCGGAGACCTTCCTCAAGGTGCTGGAGGGCGAGGGGTTCGCTGAGCCGAACCCGCGGCCGATGTTCCCCAACCCGCCGGGGCTGCTGCGCCTCGAACCGCACTCGGAAGGGCTGCGGCAGCGGATCTGGTGGGGTTCCAGCTCGAACGCGACCGCGAAGTGGGCCGCCGGCCTGGGCATGCACCTCATGAGCTCGACCCTCAAGAACGACGAGAACGGCAAGCCGTTCCACGTGCAGCAGGCCGAGCAGATCGCGGCCTACCGGGAGGCGTGGAAGGAGGCCGGTCACGAGGGCGAACCGCGGGTGTCGGTGAGCCGTTCGATCATGCCGATCGTCAACGAGACGGACCGCGCGTACTTCGGTCACGAGCGCGTCAGCTCCGACCAGGTCGGCTTCATCGACGCCACCACCAGAGCCATCTTCGGGCGCACGTACGCCGCCGAGCCCGACGTGCTCGTCAAGGAGCTGGCCAGCGACGAGGCGATCGCCGCGGCCGACACGCTCCTGCTGACGGTGCCCAGCCAGCTCGGCGTGGACTACAACGCGCACCTGCTCTCATCGATCCTGACCCACGTCGCCCCCGCACTCGGCTGGCGCTGAGGGCGGCCGTCATTCTTTGTGACGAGCCACTGTCGATTCTTCGGAAGCGGCGGCCAGGATGTCCGTATATATACGTCGCGATGGGAGATCGGCCAGCACGCTTGTCAATTCCGATCGGGCGGTCTCTCGGTGCATGGGTTCGGCGTCGGTGTCCAGTCTGAGTCGCGCCTGAGCCGCGATGTAGTTGAGAAGCGTTGCCGCGTTCATGGCAAAAGCATGCTCACCTTCCAACACGGCGCGGACACCGGCCTGTCGATAGGCGGCGAGGGTTCGCGACACCCCGGCACGGTCTACGACGCCGTCTCGCACATGCCAGTCGTAGAGCACCGACGCCAGCTCTCGCTCCGGGTTTCCCGGACCGGCGTCATCCCAGTCGAGCAGCATCAGACCGGCACCGTCGACGAGCACGTTCGACGGTTGGACGTCCAGGTGACACATGATCCGCTCGTGCTCCGGTAGGGGCTTCACCAATGTCGCCAGATCGAGCATCGCCTGAAGGTTCTCACGGAAGAGTGGCGCCCAATCCTCGTCGGCTGCGGTCGCGGCGCGCGCGATCTCGTCCCATTCGCTCTCCTCCGGGACGACCTCGTACCAGGGATGGGATTCTCCCTGGACGGGGATGCGAGCCTGTGCAGTCGCCCCATCAAATCTCCGAGTTGGGCAGCCGTCGCCGGATCGTCGGGGTCCACATGCGCGCCCTCAAGCCAGGTGTAAAGCCGGACCGTCCTGCCGCCCAGGCTTTGGGGAAGGGTCTGCAGGTAATCGCCATCCAGGGCTCGGACGTTCGTCGGTGATCTGACTCCCGCTGATGCCGTCAGATCACGGAACGCCGCTTCTCTCCGGGCCGCTCCTTCGGCCATTTCCCAGTGGAATTCTTTCACGGCATATAGGTGTCCATCTACGGAATGCGCTGTAAGCGACAGCGTCGCCGTGGGGCTGATCGCACGATAAAGGTGCCTCTGATCTGGGAAGGCAGCCAAGTCCGCCCCTGCGCAGGGCGCCTTCCAGGGTCCGGCATCCGGATGGTTCGATCATGACAGCGGCAGCGATGCGGATTGGGCCACGCCGCCTGCACGTAGGCGCCTATTTTGTGAGGCAGGTGTTCCCGTTCTCAACGACGCGTGAATACTGGCATGAATTCCGTGAGGTGGCAGGTTCGGTTTGCGAGTACACAGACGCAGAACTGCTGGAGGGCCCGCCGGCCCACGGATACGCCGACGACCAGCGCTTGACTCCCCGCTCAAAACTCGGTTCCGTGCCGTGAGCCGGGGATGTCGCACGACCAGCAGCGTGGGTGGGGTCATCTCAAGGCGGTGTCGCTGCATCCGCTGTTCACCATCGCGTTGGGGGAAGTGTTCGTAGCGGAAGAGCCGCGGGTCGCCATCACCCTGCTGCGACGCCTCATCTGCGCGTGATCGGTGCCCTCCCTCTCCGGCAGCCGTGTGCATTTATGCGCACAACAAGTCAACCCAATCAGGCTTCGATGGATCGGAGTTACAGATACCTGACCGACGAACACCGGAGGTGGTGAATGTCGGATACCCGACACGCTTGTGGCGACTCTCCTTTGCGCTGCACTTGGATGGTGACCATTCCGGTTCATTGATGGGAGGAACCGCATGGGTTCGGTTCGTGTGGCCATTGTCGGTGTCGGCAACTGCGCGTCGTCGCTGGTCCAGGGCGTTCACTATTACAGGGACGCCGACCCGGC
>NZ_JBQHCW010000006.1:0-435140 GCF_052068115.1 Nonomuraea sp. ZG12 | reverse complement strand
CTGGAGGAGTTCGTCGTGTTCTGGCGCGAGCACGGCGAAGTCCTCATCCAGCAGGAGGGCTACCACGAAGCCGCCTGTCAGATCATCCTCATGGCCTTCCTGCACCGGCTGGTCAACGGCGGCGGCCAGCTCGACCGGGAGTACGCAGCGGGCACCAAGCGCCTGGACGTGCTGGTCCGCTGGCCCTACACCGGCCCGGAAGGCGACCGGCTGATGCAGCGGGAGGCCATGGAGCTGAAGGTCTGGCGGGCCGGCCGGGAAGACCCGCTGCCCGACGGTCTCGCTCAGCTCGACGGGTATCTGGACCGGCTCAGCCTCTCCACCGGCGTGCTGGTGGTCTTCGACCGGCGCCCCGAGGCCCCGCCGTGGAAGGAACGAGGCGGCTTCGAGCAGGCGACCACACCGTCCGGCCGCCAGGTCACCGTCCTGCGCGCATAGCGACGTCGCTGGAGTCCGTCAGCGCGGGGTGTACGCGAACCACCGTCCCGGCTGGACGTTCTGCAGTTGCCGCCTGTCCCAGGTCAGGAGAAACGGCGCGGGAACCGGGCGGCCCCGGTCCACGGCGATCACCTGTTTCCCCGCGGCCTCGGCGTCGCGTACCGCCGCAGGCACGTCGCTCTGCTCCGGCCAGGTCAGTACGGTGTGCCCCGCGCAGCCCATCCGGTAAGCGATCTTCACCGCCTGCTCGCCGTACACCAGGCACGGCGGACGGACGCCCAGCCCTTCCAGCGCACGGGCGGCCCGCGCGTCGCCCTCCCGCTTGGCGAGCCGGGGGGTGACGACCTCGTCCAAGGTGCCGCCCTGCAGGGTGAGGTGGGCGAGGAAACCCGCCGTGACCAGGAAGGCGACGGCCCACTTCCCTGCTCTCCCCCGCGCGCGCTCCAGCAGCCCGGCCGCGCCGTACGCGATCGGGAAGGTCAGCAGGGCGTACGTGGGCAGCAGGAAGCGGGGGGCGGCGTACCCGACCAGGAAGAGGTACGGCGCGGCCAGCGACACGGCGACGACGGCCGGGAGCAGCGATTCGGCCCGGCGGGCCGCGTACAGGCCGAGCAGGACGAGGGCCGGGATCGCGCTCCACCACAGCACCCACGACGGCTCGGCGGGACCGCAGCCGCCGGGCGGCCGGCAGAGGAGCGGGCCGTTCAGCGCCTGGGTGTGGTCGTACAGGGAGAAGTGCAGGCCGGTCTCGTTGGCCGCGCCGGCGGCGTGCCAGCGGGCGAGCAGGCCGCCGAAGCGGACGTACGCCTCGATGATCCAGTCCGCCCAGCCGACCACCAGGCCGGCGACCAGCGCGAGCGCCACCCGGGGCCGCCGCCAGCCCGGCCTGGCCAGCGCGAGGGCCAGCGGGAGGACGAGCCAGACGCTGTCGGGAGGCCGCAGCAGCGCCACCGCCGCCACGCACACCGCCAGCCCCGCCACGCAGCCGCGACCGCCGCCCGGCCGCACGCAGCGCAGGAAGAACCCCACGGCGGCCACCGCGCCGAAGGCGACCCACAGGTTCGGCATGACCTCGTTGCCGTAGAACAGCGCCAGCCACAGCGACCCGAACAGCAGCGCGGCCACCGGCACCACGGCCCCCGGACGCAGCCGCAGCCAGGTCCCGAACGACCCGTACAGCGCCAGGGCCGACAGTAGGCACAGGTAGACCCGCAGGACCTCCGTCGAGGACGTCACCAGTGTCACCGGCGCGACGATCAGGGTGATCCCGCGGGCCCGGGGCGCGATGAACTCGGCGGCGGGCACCCGTGGATCGACCTGGCTGACGTAGACCGTTTCGTCCCAGCCCAGCCCCATGCCGGGGCCCACCGCGATCAGCTGGACGATCCCGTAGCAGGCGGCCACCAGCATCAGCAGCGCCCGCCAGGGGTCGGCCCGCAGCCACCTCGACGCTCTCGATCCCATAGAGGCTTTCTTAGTGCCGGGCTCTCCACGGGTACGGGCTCAGTGAAAGGACTTGGGCCAGGAGATGCGAAGTGATGACGCTCATCGAGGGGGCGGGCCCGGCCGTGTCGTGTCGTAGTCATGTTGCAGCTGGGCGATCGCGGTCTTGAGCGAGCCTGGGTCGGAGTAGCGGCGGAGCTCACCGAGCTCCTCCAGCAGCACCCGGCGGTGCGCTTCGAGGATGATCGTGCGTCCGGGGTGGTGCTCCAGAGCTTGGAGCTGCTTGACGGCCGCCTCCCCGGGGAGCCAGTCCAGGAAGGCCTGGGCGCTGTCGATCGCGATGAAGATCTTGCTGACCGAACCCGCCTCAAGGGCTGCGGACAGGTGCATCCGGTACGCCGCCGCAGCCTGTTGCCGGGTGTTCGCCAGCTTGGCCAGCATGGCCTCGCCCTCTTCGCGCGCCTCCTCCAGCCACAGCCCCATGACCTCGTCACCCGCGAGGAACGCGTGCCGTTCGACGGGCTGACGCTTGTATACGTGTTCGCCTGCGGACGGTTTCAGATATCCGTACCTGTTGAGCGCGAAGAGCGTGGCTTGCAGGTGGTGTGGATCGATCATCTGCTCGGGAGTGAGCTGGGCGGCCAGCCACATCTGGTAGTTGTGCGTGTTCTCATGGATCACCGTGTTGAAGATCTGGTCGATGTCGTTCCACAGGGACGAGCGCGGGTTCAACGTGATGGCTCCCGTCACCGGGTCGAAGTTGCCGCACGAGTCGAGCCACTCGCCGTCGAGGTGCTCGTCCTCCAGGTAGACGAGCACGAGCTTCGGCTCCCGACCGGCCATCCCCAGCACCGAGCAGTGGATGGACAGGGCCCGATTCAGGAACGCGAGCCGCGCGCTGTCGTCGCAGCGAGCCCAGTGGCGGACCTCGCTCCGCAGGTGGACGCGCAGCGTCTCGCCCGCCTGGCGACGCCTCACGGCATCGGCCGCGGCGAAGTCCGGGTCGAGGTCGAGGAGCGGGTAGAGCACGATGAGGGCCTCGTCGGCGATGGCCCTGTCGTGGCCACTGACGAGGTCGCGCAGCAGGTCGCACTTGACGCTGAGCGGCAGGCCGGCCAGTTCGCGCACGCTGCGTTCGCGGATGGACCGCGCTGCGACTGCCTGCTTCCGCTGCACTTCGTGCAGCAGGTCGTCCATCTGCTGCGAGAAGGCCCCGGCGGTGCTGGGAGCGACGACGACGGCGGCCAGAGCGTCCAGGATCGCCCGCTTGCGCAGGGGCTGCAGGCTCAGCATCCGGCTGGCGTCCCGCACCGGCCCCTGCAGCCACCCCAGGGTCACCTCGGCCATGATCCACTCTGTCTCGTCCTCGATCGGGTACTGGGCGTTCAGCTCGTCCACGAGAATCGCGAGATCGAAGTCAGTGCTGCGCTCCAGTCCTTCGACGATCAACCCGGCCAATCTGTCCCCGTCCAGGAGAGGCGAACTCAAGGGTGGCGACTCCAGGGGCGGCGACTCCCGGGGCGGCGGCTCTCGGGGCGGCGACTCCCGGGGCGGCGACTCCCGGGGCGGCATGGTGGCGGCCCGCTGCCGCTTGTTCCGGATCAGCGGAGTCGAAGCCGCCGGTGCGGGACCGTCGCTCCGCGCGCGCGGCTTCCTGGGATCGTTCTTCATCACAGCACTCCTCCAGCAACCGTCCGCCCGCGGCACCGGCAAGGACGGCCCGGCGCACCTCGTACAGCAGCACATCATCCTCGTCCCGGCGCGCCACCTCCAGAGGCCGGCGATGGCGGCCGCGGCTCAGTAGGTACGGGCTGCCGCGTGGGCGAACGCGTCGAGCAGGCAGCCGACGAGGTTGCGGCCCGCTGCGCCGCCGGGGTCGAGTGCGGGGTTGTAGATCGTGACGTCGAGGGCGGCGACCCGATCGTCGGCCAGCAACGTCCCCGTCAGCAGGGCGAACTCCCGCCTGCCGAGCCCGCCGGGCAGGCGGTAGTCGACCGCCGGCATGAGGGCGTCGTCGAGCACGTCGGCGTCGATGTGCAGGAGGAAGCGTTCGACGCCCGCGCCGTCCAGGTGGGCGAGCGCCCGCCTGGCCGTGGCCTCCGCGCCCGTGTCGCGGATCTCTCCGAGGGGGATGACCAGCGCGTCGGTGGCGCTCATGGCGGCGCCGGTGTCCCGCAGCTCGCCGGGGTCGCGGTGGCCGATCAGCGCCGCGGCGCGGTCGACGATCAACGGCTTCGCGCCGGCCAGGTCCGCGATCAGGTCGGCGCCGTGACCGAAGGCGAGGTACAGCTCGGAGTCCGAGGCCTCACCGGTCGGGGAGTCCTCGGGCGGGTAGAAGTCGGTGTGCGCGTCGAGGAACACCAGGCCATGAGCGCCTTTGCGGCGCAGGGCCAGCAGGCTGCCGAAGATGACGCTGTCGTCCCCGCCGAGCACGACGGGGAAGCGGCCCGCGTCGAGCACGTCCCCTACGGCTGCCGCCTGGCGCAGCGCGACCTGGGCGATGGCCTCGGCGTTGAGCAGCCGGCTCGGATGGGTGCGCTCCCCCGAATACGCGGGAGCCTCCACCACCGGCCCGACGCTCGCGTCGAGAGCCTCGGCCAGCCCCTCGTCGAGCAGCGCGCCACCGAGTCGCTCGACGCCGGGCACCAGGCCGAGGTTGGTCCGCACCTGGATGATCTCCATTCGGCCACGCCACCACATTTCGGCTTCTTACCCTGCGCCTCCGGCGACTCGCACCCGGTGTCCGGAAATCGCATGCTGCATCCTAAAATATGGCTACGTCTTTGTGCGTAAGGATCAGTTCTGGGCTCGCATGCTGCGTGTTCGACGGGCCTTTCCCCGCCCCACCCGCCCCTGACACACGCCTTGACATGGCGACAAATCCAGATGTTCGCTGAAGATATGGCTCATATCAGTGAATTCGGATCTTCACGGGGATGCCATGGCGACGTATGCGTACCGCTGTCCGGACTGCGGGCCCTTCGAGGTGCGCCTGCCGATAGGGACCGCTGAGGCGGTCACCGACTGCCCGGGATGCCGCTCCGCGGCTCGTCGCGTCTTCACCGCGCCAAGCCTGGCCCGGCTCTCCCCGGCGACGTCCGCCGCGTTCACCCGAGAGGAACAGAGCCGGGAAACACCCGAGGTGGTCACGCGCGTGCCCGCTGAGCGGCGGTTGCGCACGCCGCAGCATCCGGCACTCTCGCGCCTGCCCCGGCCCTAGCAGACATCAAGAACGTCGCATACGGCGTTCGCGCCCGTCCTGGGCGCGAGGAGGTGTGTGTCGATGGGAGCCGTAGGACTCCTGTACGTGGGCGCAGTGCTCTTCCTCAACGGCCTGATGCTCCTGGGAAAGGTCGACCCCCGCGCAACCGGGATCTTCAACCTCTTCGTCGGAGCCCTGCAGGTGATCACGCCGACCCTGCTGATCGTCTTCAACCCCGCCGACACGGCCGCGATCCTGGGCGCGTCGGGGATCTATCTCTTCGGATTCACGTATCTCTACGTGGGGATCAATCTGCTCGGCGGCTTCGACTCCACCGGGGTCGGCTATTTCTCGCTCTTCGTGGCCATCATGGCGCTCGGTTATTCGTACGCCAACTTCCGGCTCCTCGGCGACCCGGCCTTCGGGGTCATCTGGCTTTACTGGTCCTTCCTGTGGGCGCTCTTCTTCGTCCTGCTCGGCCTGAAACGCACGCGGATCACCAGGTACACCGGCTGGGTCACGGCGATCCAGGGCTGGGTCACGGCGGCCATCCCGGCCTTCATGATCCTCACCGGAGCCTGGCGCGACACCGGCCTGATCGCGATCATTCTCGCCGTGTTCGGCCTGGTGGTGTTCGCCGTGCTGTGGCCGCTGACGAGACATGCGGAGCCGGCCGGTGAAACACCGGAAGCGCCCGCGGAGCCCACCAGGATGCATCGCTTCCGCAGGACGTGACGGAGCCCGGAAAGAGGTGAGGCGAAACGCCGACCGCGAAGGGAGTCAACGACAAAGGAAGGGCGGCTATCATGCCGAAAGTAGTATTCACCGTCGACCAGTCGAAGCCGATGAAGGACCAGGCGACGCCGGGTCACAACCGCTGGCACCCGGATGTTCCCGTGGCGGAGATGGTCCGGCCCGGAGATGAGTTCCGGGTCGAATGCCGCGAGTGGACGGACGCCCAGATCGGCAACAACGATTCCGCGAACGACGTACGCGATGTCGATCTCAGCTTCGCGCACATGCTGAGCGGGCCCATCGGGGTCGAAGGGGCCGAGCCCGGAGACCTCCTCATCGTCGACATCCTCGACCTGGGACCGGTTCCGCAGCAGACGGGGGACGCACCCGGACAGGGCTGGGGCTACACCGGCATCTTCGCCAAGCGGAACGGCGGCGGATTCCTGACCGACTACTTCCCCGACTCCTACAAGGCGATCTGGGATTTCCACGGTCAGGTCGCGACATCCCGCCACCTGCCGGGAGTCCGGTACACCGGAATCACGCACCCCGGCCTCTTCGGCACCGCGCCGTCGGCCGAACTGCTCAACTCCTGGAACCGCCGGGAGCAGGCGCTCATCGACACCGACCCGCAACGCGTACCACCGCTCGGCCTGCCACCGATGCCCGAGCACACGCTCGCCGGCACCGCGACCGGCGACGTGGCGGAGCGGATCGCCGCCGAGGGCGCACGCACCGTGCCCGCGCGCGAGAACGGCGGCAACCACGACATCAAGAACTTCACCCGTGGCGCCCGGGTCTTCTACCCGGTCCACGTCCCTGGCGCCAAGCTCTCCGGAGGTGACCTGCACTTCAGCCAGGGCGACGGGGAGATCACCTTCTGCGGCGCCATCGAGATGGGCGGCTACATCGACTTCCACGTCGACCTCATCAAGGGTGGCATGGAGAAGTACGGCGTCACCACCAACCCGCTCTTCATGCCGGGGAACGTGGAGCCGAGGTACTCCGAGTTTCTCTCGTTCATCGGGATCTCGGTGGACCACGACACCGACACGAACTACTACCTCGACGCGACGGTGGCCTACCGCAGGGCCTGCCTCAACGCCGTGGAGTATCTCAAGAGGTGGGGTTACAGCGGCGAACAGGCCTACCTGCTCCTCGGCTCGGCGCCCATCGAAGGGCGGGTCAGCGGGATCGTCGACATTCCCAACGCCTGCTGCTCGCTCTACCTGCCCACCGCGATCTTCGACTTCGACGTACGCCCGAACATGGAAGGACCCGTCAAGCAGGACCGCGGCCGGTGCGCCGTGACGAGTTGACCATCACGACGGCGGGCCCGAACAGGGCCCGCCGTTCACGAAATGGTTAATATCTCGGCAAAATATCACCGAATACGTCAGCATATTGCATCGCTCAGCAACGAACGGCTGGTAAAACTCACGTTAAACGTTCGAAAGGTTGAAACGTTCGAAAGGTTGATCGATGCAGAACGACGCCGTGTGGGTCCGGGGCGTGACCGGCATGCAAATGCACCACACCACGGACCTCCAGGACGCCAACCGATTCCTGACCAATGCGGTGATGGCGCTGCGGGCCGCACAGGTCCGAACCGGCGACGAGCAGTACTCCGCCATCGCCGAGCAGCTCAAGACCATGGTGCAGGAGACGCGGACACTGGAGAGCCAGGCCCGCGAGCGCATGCAGGGGCTGCACGCGTCGGACCCCGACCGGTTCGTCCGCTGCCGCGAGGGACACGAGCCGTGGCCCGACGAGATCCAGGCAGGCTTCGTGCCCCGCCATACGTGCATGGACCAGTGCCTCTATCACACCCATGACGTGCTCGAGGCCATCATGCAGTGCACGTGCGGCCAGCCCCCGTGCCGGGCGTGCGTCATCCGCGGCATGTCCTGAGCCCCGGCCGCCGACCCGGACGGCGCTGAAAAGAACTTGCAAGTCCGCGCCACGCGGAAAAACTTTCTGCATGATCCGGGTCGAGGGATTGACCAAGGTGTTCCGTCGGCCGCGCACCTTCCCCGGCGCCTTGGGGACGTTGCGCACGCTGGTCACGCGCCAGTACGTGGAGAAGACCGCCGTCGACGACGTCAGCTTCGCGATCGACGAGGGCGAGGTCGTGGGCTACCTCGGGCCGAACGGCGCCGGCAAGTCCACCACCATCAAGATCCTGACCGGCATCCTCACCCCGACGAGCGGCACCGTGCAGGTCAACGGCCTGGTGCCCTGGCGCGACCGCTCGGCCAACGCGCGCAACGTCGGCGTGGTCTTCGGCCAGCGTAGCCAGCTGTGGTGGGACCTCCCGCTGATCGAGTCGTTACGGCTGGTGGGCTCGCTCTATGACGTGCCCGCTCCGCGCTTCCGGGCGTCGCTGAAGAAGCTGCGTGACCTGCTCGGCCTGGACGAGTTCCTCGACACCCCGGTGCGCCAGCTCAGCCTGGGCCAGCGCATGCGCGGCGACCTGGCCGCCGCCGTGCTGTACGAGCCGCCGCTCCTCTATCTCGACGAGCCGACCGTCGGGCTGGACGTGCTGGCCAAGGAGGTGGTGCGTGAGTTCATCACGGAGACCAACCGGGTCGGGCGCACCACCGTCATCCTGACGACGCACGACCTGGCCGACGTCGAGGCGCTGTGCAAGCGGATCATCCTCATCGACCACGGCAGCGTGCTCTTCGACGGCGCGATCGACGCGCTGGTGAACCAGCCCCGGCGGCTGGTGGTCCTGCTGCGGTCCGAACCGGACGAGGTACGTGGCGTCTCGCGGGACGCCGAAGGGCGCTACGTCTTCGAGATCCACGACGATCTGCCGCGTCTGATCTCCTCGATCGCCGCCGAACACGCCATCCGCGACCTGTCGATCGAGGAACCGGGCCTGGAGAGCGTGATCAAAGGGATCTACGCCCGATGACGCGGATCGGCTTCCGCCTCGCGCTGGCCTACCGCAGCGACATCATCATGACCTGCGTGACCCTGGTCGCCCAGGTGTTCCTGCTGCGCATGATCTGGACCTCGGTGTACGGATCGCGCACCGCCGCCGCAGGGCTCACGCTGGAGGCGCTGCTGGCCTGTCTCACCTTGGCCAACCTGCAGTCCTTCGCCACCCAGACCGTCGTCTCACGCACCATCCACCACCGCATCCGTACCGGCATGGTCTTCTTCGACCTGGCCCGGCCGGTCGGTTACCTGAGGCAGATGGCCGCCTTCCAGGTCGGGAACACCTGGGGCGGGCTGCTGTTGCTCGCCCCGGTCATCCCGGTGGTCCTGCTGGTCGGCTCGATCACCGTGCCGGTCAACGGCGTGGGCTATGTGATCACGCTGGTCCTCGGATACGTGATCGCCGTGCAGCTGGCGCTGCTGGTCAGCCTGATCGGCTTCTGGACGATGGAGACCGGGGCCGTCTCCCTGCTCTACCGGCTCGTCAGCCAGTTCTTCGCCGGGACGATGGTGCCGCTCACCTTCTTCCCCGGCCTGCTGGGCACGGTGGCCGAGATCCTGCCCTTCAAGTATCTGGGCTACGTGCCCGCGGCCGTCTACATCGGCCACATCCCCGATGTCTCGGGGCCGGTCGCGATGGAGCTCGCCTGGATCGCGGGATTGTGGGGACTGCTCGTGCTGACCTGGTTCCGGGCCCGGCGACGGGTGGTGATCCAGGGTGGCTGAGGTCCTCCGCGCGTTACGCCTGTACGTCCTGCTCCAGCGCGCCTCCGCCCGCGGCGCCATGCAGTACCGCCTGAACACCGTGATCGGCATCCTCAGCGGCGCGCTCTGGCAGGGCACCGGGTTCGCCTTCATCTGGGTGGTGATGCACACCTTCCCCTCCCTGGCGGGCTGGGGACTGGCGGAGATCGCCTTCCTGTACGGCCTGCGCCTGACGGCCCACGCCCTGGCGATGATCCCCCTGATGAGCGTGAACGACATCCAATGGGTGGTGCGCAACGGGGAGTTCGACCGCTTCCTGCTCCGCCCGCTCAACCCCCTCGTCCAGCTCATGGGCAACAGGATGGGCATCGCCCAGCTGGGCGACCTGGTCGTGGGCGTGACGCTGCTCGCCGTCGCGAGCCGGAGCGCACAGGTCGAGTGGCACGCCTGGCTGATCGCCTTCTGCTTCCTGGCGATCATCGGCGGCGCCCTCATCGAGGCCGCGTTCTTCCTCGCCCTCTGCTCGCTGTCGCTGCGCATGATCGACACCTTCGCCCTGCGGGTCTTCGTCGACGACATCTTCAGCAAGTTCGGCTCGTACCCGATGAAGATCTTCGGCGGCACGGTCGAGTGGCTGCTCACCTTCGTCCTGCCGGTGGCCTTCGTGGCCTACGTGCCCGCGAGCGTCGTCCTCGGCAGACTCGACGATCCGTGGGCCTTGGCCGCCCCGCTGCTGGGCGTGGTCCTGGTCTGGCTCGCCTACCTCATCTGGCGACGCCAGCTCGACCACTACCAGAGCGTCGGCCACTGATCCCGGATCGACCGGGCTCCACGCCCGGCGGTCCTGGCCTGACCACAGAGCCACGCATTCGTCACGTCCATCCGCTGCGGCCTTGTGGTGCACTATTCGCGTGGGGACATGCGACCATTCAGGTGGCGTGTCGCATATGCGTGGATTTGTACGTAGTCGGGCATGAGCATCGTGAATACGCTGACATACTTATGGCCGAGCGTCCGGGATCAGCGATGTTGGCCGGTCATGGGCACTGGCAAGGCTCTGACCTGTGAAAAGGAGTGACCCATGGCACCTTCGATCGTCGGGCGCGAGGGCCCGCTCGCCGGGGAGCAATTTCCGATGGGTGACACGCCGGTGACGTTCGGCCGTATGGACAGTAACAGTGTGGTCATCGACAGCGGAAGGGCCTCACGCTTCCACGCGGAGGTGGTGCCCGAGGCCGGCGGCTACGTGTTGCACGACCGGGGCAGCCGCAACGGCACGCTGGTCAACGGGAAGCGCGTGACCTCACATGTCCTCCAGCCAGGCGACCTGATCACGATCGGCGACGAGACGTTCTCCTTCGAAGTGCCCGGCGCGCTGGAGACGATCCTCGATCCGGCCGCCGTCCAGGACATGGTGGCATCCGCCGCCCCGGCCGATCCGAGAGTGCTCAACGTCACCGTCTCCGGCGGCGGGCCCGTCGGCCTGAGCTTCGCCTTGTTACTCGAGCACCTCATGGGCGAGCGCGTGTCCATCACCGTGTACGACGGTCGCTGGACCCAGGACGGGACACGGGTCGTCTGGAAGAGCGAAAGCCAGGGAAACGTCCGGCGGCAGCAAGTCGTGACGGTTCAGAGCCGCCAATTCCTGAACCTCCCGAAAGAAGTGCAGGATCGGTTGTTCGACGCCGGGTCGTACACCGAGATGTGGCCCGCAGGGCCCGATTCCATTCGCGGCTACAGCCCGCGGAACATTCGCATCGCCTATATCGAGGATAAACTGCTCGAATTGGCGAACGAGAAATCCGGCCGCATCCGGCTGGTGCCCGCCCGCTTCAATCCGGCCGAATACGACGGCACCGCGGCCAGGGACCATGTGCTCGCCGTCTGCGAGGGCGGGCGTTCGCGTACGCGGGAGCATTTCACCGACAAGTTCGGCAACGGCGACAAGTCCATCTACTCGCTGGACGGCCGGCACATCCAGGACGTCGTGCTGGGCCTGCGGGTGAAGTCGGAGCTGTCGGACCCGATGACGGTCCTGCTCACCGTCGCCCAGAACCGCTTCCTGCTGAACTCCCTGCGCGGCGAAGGCTTCCTCAACATGCGCCTCACCGACGCCGAGGCCAAGGAGGTCGTCGGGATCGACCCCGTCCGGCAGGTGTTCGAGGACTGCATCGCCTCACGCCCCTGTGTGATGGCACGCGACGAGCACGGCGACTTCCAGTGCTCGACCCACAGCACGCTGTTCCTGCCCGCCCTGATCAGGGGCTCCGCACTGTGGAGGCGCGTCCGGGAAGGACTGACGTTCTTCGGCGTCGCCGAGGGGAACCTCAGGGCCGTCACCGCGTTCCGGCTGGACATGGTGCAGCGGCCGCGGTTCACCGCGCGGCTGTTCCCCACGACGTCGACCAGTCCGGGCACGTACGGATTCCTCCTCGGCGACGCCGCCAACGCGATCCACTTCTGGCCGGGACGCGGGCTCAACAGCGGCCTGGGGTCCGCCATCTCGCTGGCGCGGTCGCTCAGCAACGCCTGGCGCGGCAAGCCGTTGCGCGATGCCGACTTCGTCCGCCACGAAGCGGCGATGTCGATGCTGCAGTACCGGCACAAAAGCCGCGCGTGGAACGCGATGGTGGCCGCCGACGAGCACGGCGTCAGCCATGCGATCAAGGACAAGATCGCGCAGAGCATCGACGAGACCGGCCAGGAACTGGGCAAGGACGCGGCCATCGACGCGCTCATGGAGCAGTTGCGCTCGGTACGGAGCCGCCTGGCGCCACGCATTCCCGGCATGCCCGATGACGCTACCCTCAGGGATCATCTGGGCAGGCTCAGCGGCGAGACGGTGCGCACCCTGGTGCGCAGCGGAGCGTGGGACACGTTGATCGTCGGCGGCGAGGAGGTCGACATCGACATCTTCTACCAGCAGGATGCGCCGATCCCGGCCGTGCCTGAGGAGTCTCTGGCAGGTTTCACCAGAGTGGTTCCCAGGCGATCGCTCCCAGGATGACGTCGGCGAGCACCGGCCCGTACATGCGCGCGTATCTCCGAACCAGAGGTGGAGCTTCCCCCTAATGCCAGATTTCACGGCTTTGAGAACAGGAGACCCGTCCCGGCTGGGAGACTACGAGCTCCTCGGGCGACTCGGCGAAGGCGGGCAGGGCGTCGTCTACCTCGCCACCGACGGGTCCGGGCGACAGGTGGCGGTGAAATGGCTGCGCGCGCAGTACGCCGAGGACGCGGTCATGGTCGAGCGGTTCATCCGCGAGGCCGCCGTCGCCAAGCGGGTCGCGCCCTTCTGCACCGCCCAGGTCCTCGGCAGCGGGATGGAGGACGACCGGCCGTACATCGTCAGCGAGTTCATCGAGGGCGCGACGCTGCAGAGCGTGGTGACCCAGACGGGACCTCGTACGGGCCCCGGTCTGCAACGCCTGGCCATCGGCACCGCGACCGCGCTCGCGGCCATCCACCAGGCCGGGATCGCGCACCGCGACTTCAAGCCCGCCAACGTGATCCTCGCCCCCGACGGCCCGCGCGTCATCGACTTCGGCATCTCCAGGGCCCTGGACGCCACCTCGACGCTCAGCTCCTCACCCATCGGCACGCCCGCGTACATGGCGCCGGAGCAACTGCTCGGTCACACGGTGGGCTCGGCGGCCGACATGTTCTCCTGGGCCGCCACGACGCTCTTCGCCGCCACCGCCCTGGCCCCGTTCGGCAGCGACACCCTGCCCGCGGTGATCCACCGGGTGCTCAGCAAGGAGCCGGACCTGTCCTCCCTGGACGGGCCGTTGCGCGAACTCGTCGCCGCCTGCCTGAACAAGGATCCGGAGCAGCGTCCGTCGGCCGAGCAGGTGATCCTGCGCCTGATCCAGAGCCCGGTCACGGCCAGCGACCCCGCCCTCCTCCAGGAGGCGGCCGCCGTGGCGGCCCCGGTCGAGTCCCCATCGCCGCCCGCGGGCACCAAGCCCCCCGAAACCATCACAGACCGGCCCTCCTACCCCGAGACGGTCGTCGACCGGCCCTCCTACCCGGAAACCGTCGTGGACCCCACGCCCGTGGCGCCCAGCCGGCACAGCGCGCCGCCGCCCGTCCATGACCCGCACCCCAACGCGCACCCCAACATCCAGCCCAACCAGTACGCCCAGCCAGAACAACCCAACCAATACACCCACCCCGCGCAGCCCAACCAGTACACCCAGCCCGGCCATCAGGGCCGATTCCCTCAGGCCGCCGCGCAACATCACCCGCCGGCCGGCCCCGGGCACCCCCATCCCGCTCCGCCGTCCATCCCGCCTCCACCCGGCAAAGAAGGATCGAGTCGACGTGGCCGTACACTCGCCCTTGTCCTGGGCGGCGTGCTGGCGGTCGTGCTGGTGAGCGCCCTCGTCGGGGTGGCGCTGCGCGGCCAGGGCGGCGATCAGGCCGGCCCGCAGACCGGCGCCTCGTCCGCGCCCGCGAAGGGCGGGACCGTCATCCCGCTCCCCGGTGGCGGGGAGGCCAAGCTCTACGAAGACCCGGCCGACCCCCTCGCGCTCACCTCGTACGAGATCCAGAGCGCGGGATCGGCAGGGCAGGTGGGCTACGCCCGCGACTCCCTCACCGGCGATTTCACGAAATATCAGGATCAATCGGAGGCGGTGGTGTCGCCGAACGGCCGCTACCTCGCCGTCCACGGCGCTTCCGCCGGCGATTACGGCTACGACACCGTGACGATCGTCGACCGGGAGACCGGCAAGCAGAGCACGGTCAGGACCGTGCAGCAGCCGAGGACCGCCGCCATCGGCCGCTGGTCCAAGGACAGCGCCCGCCTCCTGCTGGCCATCCAGCGAGGAACCGGCGCGAACCGTACGACCGAGGGCTTCGTCATCCTCACGGTCAAGGACCTCGCCGCCAACGTGGTCGCCAACGACGACGCCGCCGTGAACCGGTCGCCCTACGGCTGGGCGGGCAACACCGGCGGCACGGTCGCCGTCGCCGGCGACGGCGACCAGCGGTCCCTGCGCTTCTACGACACCGACGGCAAGCAGGTACGCACCATCGAGGGAGTCGGCAAGGTGCCGGACACCATGGACTTCTTCTCCCCCTCCGGAGCGTCCTTCGTCACCGACTGCCCCGGCGGCGCGCCGAACACGCAGTGCGTCTGGAACGCGGAGACCGGTCAGCAGACCGGCACCATCACCTCCACCTGCGACAGGGTGCTCGGCTGGTACGACGAGAGCCACCTGTACTGCTGGCAGCCGGCGGACACCGGCAGACGGGTCAGCGTGATCGACCTCCAGGGCAACCCGGTGCGGACCCTGCTGGAGGCGCCCCCCGGCGTCACGATCGAGGCCACCTTCACCCGCAGACCCACCACCGACTGACCCGCCGTACGACTGGGCGGTGCGTCCCTGTGGCGGCTCAGGCCCGCCCGAGCCGCCACAGGGACGTGACCTCGGCGGCACGAGCCGCGTGCAGAGGGTCGGTCTCGTCGAAGGCACGCGGGTGTCTCGGCCGCGTCCGCAGCCGGTCCACGACCCGCAGGCCCACGGTCGCGAAGGCGGCCAGAAGCTCGGCCCGGGTCCGCAGCGCGAGATGTTCGGCCAGGTCCGAAAGGATCAGCCAGCCCTCTCCGTCCGGTTCCAGGTGCTCGGCGAGGCCGTGCAGAAAGCCGCTCAGCATGCGGCCGCCGGGGTCGTAGACCGCGTGGTCCAGGGGTGAGGCGGGCTTGGCCGGGATCCACGGCGGGTTGCAGACGACGAGTGGCGCGCGGCCCGGCGGGAAGAGGTCCGCGTGCACGACGTCGACCCGGCCGGCCAGTCCCAGCCGTCGCAGGTTGTCGCGGGCGCAGGCCAGGGCGCGCGGGTCCTGGTCGGTGGCCACGAGGCGTTCGACGCCCCGGCGAGCGAGGACCGCGGCGAGCACGCCGGTTCCGGTGCCGATGTCGAACGCCCTGGCGTGCGAGACGAGCGGCGCCCGGGCCACCAGGTCGACGTACTCACCGCGGATCGGCGCGAAGACGCCGTAGTGCGGATGGATGCGACCGCCCAGTGCGGGCACGTCGATGCCCCGGTCACGCCATTCGTGCGCGCCGACGATGCCCTGCAGTTCCCGTAGTGAGGTCACCGACGGTCCCGCGGCGGGACCGTACACCTCCGTGCAGGCCTGCCGCAGGTCCGGGGCGCGCCGGAGCGGGACGGTGTAGTCCTGATCGAGCGGCACCAGCAGGCCGCCCAGCGTACGGGCGAGCTGGGAGCGTGCCTGGCGGTGGCGATGGAAGGCATGGGCCGGCGGCAGCGCGGGGCCGCGCGGACGCCGCCCGGCCCGCCGCGCCATGGCGCGCAAAAGCTGTCGGGCGTTGTGGAAGTCGCCACGCCACAACAGCGCGGTGCCCTCACAGGCCAGGCGGTAGGCGGTGTCAGCGGTGAGGCGGTCATCGGCGATCACCACGCGAGCGGGTGGCGGCGAGCCGTTCTCGGAACGCCAGCGGGCGGACCGGGCCTCGCCGTCTTCGGTCCAGCGGATCTCGAGCATTCAGGCTCCTCATGATCGAACCAGTGATGGTCATGAAGAGCACTTCGTCGCGGTGGATCAGCCTGTGGCGGCCTCCCGCGAGGAAGTGCGCGCCGAGGCGTCGCCGAGAACCATGCCGGGTGGTGGGAACGACATGATCAACCTCCTCGTGGGATCGGAACCGTCTTCATCCTAGGCCCGTTCACGCACGATCTTGTCGGTGGCGGTGTCTACGCTCTCCGCTCATGAGCAGCGATGAGACGCGCACCGTGCGCCTGGAGCTCGACGTGCAGGACTGTGGTCGGGCCCATCTGATGGACAGGGAGCTGGGCGCAGACGCCGCGACCCCGGCTCAGTCCACGGAGATCATCGAGGTCGAGCACGGCTGTGCCAACCTCCGCATCACCCATCAGTGGGGGCCGGCCAGATTCACCGTGACAGTCGCCGACCGGGACCCAGGGGCAGATCTCATCGGCTATGAGGACATCGTGGAGGTCGGCTACGTGTCCACGACGGGCCACCTGGAGATGACCGGGTTCACCTTCGACGAGCCCGACATGCGCCCCCTGCCTCCCCTCCCGGCCGGGCCAGGCGCCTACCGCATCCGCTATCACGTCAAGGGCATGGACCTGGAGGGCACCGACGATGCCGTCGATGACCATTATCTTCAGATATGGCCCGCTCCCTTTGACGGCCCCGTTGTCGTCAAGGCCACGAGTGGGGTCTTTCAGCCCTGACCGTTGAGCGCGTCGCGCAGGAACCCCGCGACCCGCGACTGCCACTCCCGGGCCGACTCCAGCACCGCCGACATCTCGTGCGACCCGTGCACATGCCCGGCCCAGCGGATCACCTCCGCCGAGCCTCCCGCCCGCCTCAGCAGTTCCCCGTAGGCCTCCCCCTCGTCACGGAGGAGGTCGTACTCCGCCGTCATGATCAGGGCGGACGGCAGCCCGGTCAGATCGCCGGCCAGCAGCGGCGAGGCGTAAGGATGGCGTCGATCCTCGACGGCGCAGTATCCCTCGATGGCGGCGGCCAGTTCGTCACGGGTCAGCACGAGCGGCCCCTCAGGCGCGTACGTCCGGTCCATCGTGAGGTCGAGCACCGGAATCTCGAGCACCTGGGCGAGCAGCGACGGGCCGCCCTCGTCCCGGATCATGAGCGCCGTGGCGGCGGCCAGGTTGGCCCCTGACGAGTCGCCGCCGATCGAGAGGCGTGACGCGTCGATGCCGAGCCGGTCAGCGTGGTCGGCGACCCACCGCACGGCGGTGTGGCAGTCGCGAACCGGCAGCGGGAAGCGATGTTCCGGTGCGAGCCGGTGCGCGACCGAGACCACCACGCAGCGAGCGTCGATCGCGAGCCGGGCGCAGAGGGCATCACGATGGTCGAGCGTCCCCAGCCACCAGCCGCCCCCGTGGACGTACACGTGACAGGGCAGCGGACCGGCCCCCTCCGGCGTGTAGCCGCGTACGGTGATGCGGCCGCCCTCGACCTCGATCTCGTGATCGGCCTGGACGACCGGCGGGGCGGGCCGCACCACCGCGGCGGCCCGCTGGTCCATGCCCCGATGGATGACGGCACGGCGTTCGGCGGCCGGCATCGACGCGTCCGGCAGACGGCCACGGGCCTCGTCGATGCGGGCCAGCATGGGGACGAGCTCAGGAAGCACCGGCATGGTTGGGCCCTCCACTCGGTACAGTTACTGTAACCTTTCATTTTAGTCACTGTACCTGGGGAGCGCGAGATGGTCGAGACCGCAACCACGGGAGGCCGCGCCCTGCGAAAAGAACAGACCAGGCAGCGGATAGCCGAGAACGCCATGCGGCTGTTCGCCCGGGACGGTTTCGACGCGGTCACCGTGGCCGAGGTCGCCCGAGCCGCGGGAGTGACGGAGAAGACGGTCTTCAACCATTTCGAGACCAAGGAAGACCTCGTCTACAGCGAGGACACGGCCTTCCGCACGGCTCTGCTGGAAAGCGTGCGCGCCCGCTCAGCGCGCGCATCCGTGCTCGACGCGGCCGAGCGCTTCTTCCTCGACCGCTATCGCAGGCTGGAGTTCGACCCCGCCGTGAGGCGCCGGGCGTCGGTCTTCGCCACCCTCGTCGTCGCCAGCCCGGCGCTACAGGCCCGAGAACACCTGATCCACGCCCGCTACGCCGAGGCGCTGAGCGAACTGATCGCCACGGAACAGGGCGCGACGCCGGACGACATCCGCCCCCGCCTCACCGCCGAGGCGCTGCTGGCCGTACACCGGGAGTCGATCGCCGCGATCCGGCGCGCGATCCTCACCGAGGTTCCCGACGCCGAGCTCGCGGCCCACGCCGTCACCACCGCGAGCCGCGGGTTCGACCTGCTGGCCCGCGGCCTGCGCCGCTACGCGGCGAAGCGCGGCTGAGACGCGGCTGAGCAGCCCTACGCGCAGGCCTCCGGCACGCCGGTCTCTTTTCGGCCGCCGCTGCCGCCGAACCCTCTTGCGAACCTGCCGCACCCGCGGCCATGCTCGACTTCCCAGCACGAGTCGATCTCGGGAGGCGCGGTGCACGCCTACGATCCCGGCGTCTCCCACGGGAGCGGCCCATGACGGTGACGGCGACGCCTCCGGCCCGGCGCGAGAGGTCGGTCTCCGGGCGGGTGCGGGCGCTGGCCGGGCTGGCCCTCCTGACGCTGACACTGCTGCTGGCCGCGATCCTGGCCGGCGCGGCGGGTACGGGCTCCAGCCTGCGCGCCATCGGGCATGACGCCGGGCCGCAGGTGCTCGCCACCGCGGGCCTGCATCGGCAGATGTCGGAGATGGACGCGCTGGTGGCCGAGACCCTGCTGCTGGGCAGGGAGTACGGCCCGCAGCAGCAGGCCGACCTGACCACCTACGACCAGCGGCGGCTGGAGATCTCCGAGAGCCTGCTCAGAATGTACCGGCTGGCCCTGGACAACCCGGTCGAGCAACGTACGGTCGAGTCGCTGATCGAGGGCCTGGGCCGTTACGAGCGGCTGGCGGCGCGGGCCCGGCTGCTGGACGCGCAATCCCGCCACACCGCGGGCCGGCCGCCCGACAACGTGGTCGAGGCCTATCAGGCGGCCACCGATCTCATGCACCGCGAGCTGCTGCCCAAGGCCTACAACCTGACCCTGGAGACCGGGACGATCGTCAGGCGCGCGCACGACGCCGAGCGCTCGGCCACCTCGCTGGCCCGCATCGCCGTCATCGTCACCGGGCTGCTCGCGCTGGGCTGTCTCCTGGGCCTGCAGAGCTACCTGGCCGGCAGGTTCCGCCGGGTGTTCGCGCCGGCGCTGGTGGTCGCCACCGTGCTCACCGCCACCGGTCTGGTGGCCGGCCTGGTCCTGCTCGACCGGCAGAGCCAGGCGCTGGAGGAGGCCAAACGCCGCGGGTTCGACTCGGTGCTCACCCTGACCAGGGCCAGGGCGATCAGCAAGAGCATGTATGGGGACCAGAGCCGCTACCTTCTCGACCGCTTCCGTAAGGACACCTACGAGCACACCTTCCTGGACAAGTCCCGGACGATCGCGGCCGTCGAGTCCACGAGCCTGCCCGACTACCAGAGCAAGCTGCGCGCGAACTTCCAGGGCCTGCTCGGCAGCGTGACAGGCCGCGACCGGGACCGCCTGTTCACCGTCTACCAGGGCTTCCAGCAGGCTGACGCCAGGATGCGGACCATGCAGGCCGAGGCGGCGATCAAGTTCTGGGACGGCGAGCTCACCCAGGCCTACGAGAGCTACGACAAGGTGCTGGAGGAGCTGATCCGGCGGCACGAGTCCGACTTCGAGCGCTTCATCGACGGCGGCGACGGCGCCCTGGAGACGCTGTGGCGGTGGATCCCCGCCGGGCAGGCGGCCGGCGGGCTGCTCGTCCTGGTCGGCGTCCTGCCACGACTCAGGGAGTACCGGTGAGGAAACTGCTGATCTGCCTGATCCTGCTGCTCACCGCCTGTGGCACCGCGCAGCCGCAATCCCTCATGGACGACGACGAGGTGGTCGTCGCCATCCGCTCCGACGTCCCGCTGATCAGTTTCAAGGGGCAGGACGGCGCGTACGACGGCTTCAACATCGACGTGGCCGAGGATCTCCTCTTCCGGCTGGGCAAGCGGATCCGCTGGCTGGAGATCGAGGCCGGCGACCAGCTCACCGTGCTCACGGACGGGCGGGCCGACCTGGTCTTCGCCCACATGTCGGTCACCCCGGAGCGGAAGAAGGTGATCGACTTCGCCGGGCCGTACCACGTCGACTTCCAGGACATCGCCGTACGGCCGGCCGACAAGGGCGCCATCCGCGACGTCCGCGACCTGGAGGGCCGCAAGATCTGCCTGGTGCGCGGCACGAACATCGCCCAGCGGATCGTCGAGGAGCGCCGGGTCAAGGCGATCCCCGTCGAGGCGCCCGACTACAACGTCTGCATGGAGATGATCGCGAACGGCGCGATCGACGCCATCTCCACCAACAGCCAGATCCTGGCCGGGCTGCTCACCAAGCCGGGCGTCGACCTGCACCTGGTCGGCGCGACGTTCAACGAGCAACGCACGTCGATCGGCGTGCGCAAGGGCGACGTCGACGGCTGTGAGGAGCTCAACCGGGCCATCACCCAGATGTACCAGGACGGCACGGCCCACATGCTGCTGGACAAGTGGTTCGGCAAGTCGGGCATCGACCTGTCGGTGGTCGCGGTCCCGCAGTTCGAGGGCTGTTCCTAGCCAGGCGGGCCGGCGATCTCCGCACCGAACCTGCCGACGAGCGCCTGCTTGGCGCGCCCCGCGACCGCCACGTCGTAGGGCACCAGCTTGACCATCGCCGGATCGGCCGCCTTGGAGTGCGCCGGCACCCCGGTGTTGGTGGGCAGGGCGTAGAACTGCACCAGCGGCCCCAGCCGCTGCGACGCCCCGCTGAGCGCCCAGTCGACGTACGTGCGCGCGCTGTCGGGGTTGTGCGCCCCCGCCAGTACGGCCAGCCCGCCGAGCTCGTAACCGGTGCCCTCCTGCGGGAAGGTCACCTCCAGGTTCGGATAACCCTGTTCCTGGGCGGCGACGCAGTCATGGGAGAACACGACGCCGACCGCCGCCTCCTCCTTCGCCGCCTGAAGTGCGGCCGCGCTGCCGGAGGAGTTGTATCTCAGCACGTTCGGGTGCAGGTCGCGCAGGTAGCCGAGCGCCGCCTCCTGATCGCCGCCGTTCAGCTCCACGTGCGTCCACAGCGTGGTGTACGCCGTTCCGGAGGTGGCCGGATGGGCGATGGCGACGCTGCCGCGCAGCCGCTCGTCCAGCAACTCCCGCCAGGAGCGGATCGGCTTCATGCCCCGCTCGGCCAGCTCCTTGGTGTTGTTGCAGAAGGCCAGCACGCCGGCGTAGATCCCGCTCCAGGCGTTCTCCGGATCGGCCCACTCCCGCCGGATCTCACCGGACCTCGCGGATTCGTACGGCTCCAGCAGCCCCTGACTCTTGGCGGCCACATAGGAGTCGGCCGGCCCGCCATGCCAGACGTCGAACTCCTGCCGCTCCCGGGCCGCCTTGAGCCGCTCCAGGGCCTCGCCGCTAGAGAGCCGGACGAAGTCGGCCTCCACCCCGGTGGCATCGGAGAACCTCTTGACCATCATCGCGCACCAGCGCTCGCTCGCGCCGCACGCGACCGTGATCTTGTCCCGCCGCGGTGTCGAACAGCCCGCCGCCACCAGAGCCACGACCAGTGCGATGGCCAACGGCCTCATTGCCCCTCCAAGGGGTTCGCCGACGTCCCGCCCGAGTGTCGCCCCCATTCGACACTCCACCCCGGCCGTCACGCAACCGATCACCACCCTGCCGGGAGGCCACGGCAGGGAAAGGGACCTTCACGTGGTGCGAAGGTCCCTGGGGCCGGTGGTCAACGCCTCCCGGCCACGCGCCGGCGGTCAGGCCGGTCCGCCGGCCGAACGGAGCACGGGCGTCGGGCGATCAGGGCGTCACACCCACCAGACGCCGGTGCACACCGCCGCGCTGCCCCCGAGACCAGGCTGTTTCGTGCAGGCCTTGTACCCGTAACCGGAGCGGGCCCGGTATGCGTCGCTGATCGACTCCGAGAACGAACTGATCGCCGCCGTCCGCAGGATGTTCGCCAGTCGCATAGTGCCCCTCATGCCGTGTTGACTTGCTGTCCGAGGAGAGACGCTAAAGAGAGGCGATATGTCGCGATCAGTGAGCGGCGACGGTGTGCCGCATCCGGAAGCGGTTCGTCTCGGCCGCGAAGCCGCTCGGCTTCTGGCGTTGTCCGGGGAGTGTGAGGTCAGGCCAGGGTTGACCGACAGGGAGTTCACCTGGATCGAGGCGGAGTACGGCATTGAGTTCGCCGACGATCATCGGGCCTTCCTCGCCGCCGGACTTCCGATCAACTCCGCCCGGCGCGAGGAAGGCGCCACCTGGGAGCGACCCTGGCCGGACTGGCGTGACGGCGAGGAAGAGGAGCTCCGTCGCCACCTGGACTGGCCGGTACGCGAGGTTCTGCACGATGTGCGGCTGGGCGCTTGGCTGAGCTCATGGGGAGCACGGCCTGAGGACGAGGCGGAGGCGTCACGGATCGCCGGGCGGGAGTTGGCGAGGGCCCCGAAACTGATCCCGCTCTATGCGCATCGTTTTCTGCCCGGCGGACGCGGCACGTACGGAAATCAGGTGCTGTCGATGTGGGGCGCGGACATCATCCCCTACGGCACAGAACTCGTCGACTACATCACCCACGAGTTCTACCCGTCCGATGACGATGAAGGACCTCGGGAGGGCGGGAATCCCGTGCCGGTGTGGGATGAATTCATCTATGACGATCCATCGTGATCATGCGTGCCCGGCACCTCTGTCTCAGCCCGACACCAACCTCACGACATCCCGCTCCGGCGGCCGAACAGTGGTGTGATCGGGCATAGTGCCACGTATGTTCAGAGGTCTCTACGACATCGACTGGTCGTCGATGGAGCATGCGTACGGGTCGGCGGCTGAGGTCCCGGGACTGCTGCTGGCCTTGAGGTCCCCGGACGGGGAGGAACGACGCAAAGCCCTCGTCAGGTTCTACAGCGCCGTCCACCATCAGGGCGTTGTGGTCCCCTGCACGACGGCGAGTCTGCCGTTCCTGTTCGAGTTGGCGGGAGACGTCGCAGCTCACGATCGAGCGGCGATCGTCGACTTATTGGTCAGCATCGGGACGGCAGCCGTCGAGGAATGCGAAAACCAGTACGCCGACTTGGTGGACTTCGCGGGAGCGGCGGCGGTGGTGCGCGAGCGGGCGGAGGTGTTCGTCGGATTCGCCTCGGATGCCGATCCCCGTGTACGCCGCGCCGCGATTCCGGGCCTGGCCCTGTTCCTCGACGACACGGACAGGGCTGCGGCGGTGCTGCGCGATCGGCTGTCGGCCGAGCCCGAGACGGCAGAGCGGCTGCTGGTCGTGGATGCGATGGCAACGCTGGCTCTTCGCGTGCCGGCCTTGTCGGATGGCGCGATGGCGTGGTTCGACGAGCTGGCCGCCGATACGACTCGGGATCCTGGGACGAGGCTGGCGGCTGTGGTCCAGCAGGCTCGCTGCGCCCCGGAGCAGATCAGCGAGGACACCGTTCCGGCCGCGATCGACCTGCTACGGGAAATGGCGAACGCCACGGTGACGGACGGGGAGCGGCCGGCCCCGGCTCCCCACGTGACACCAACGACTCCTGAGGCTCCGGCGGCCGGAGTGGCGCCGCAGGTCGTCGCCGCGTTCGAGGATCTCGACAGGAAGGGGCTCGTGCACGCGCCCACCACGCATCTGCTGCGTACCTTCCACGAGACCCTGGCAGCACGGGTATCCCAGCGCACGGCACTGCTCGCGCAGCAGTTACGCACCCCTGACCCCGGCTCCCGGCTGGACGCGATCCGGATGAGCGCAGAGCTCATGAAGTCCTGGCGCGGTGACCATACCTCGCTCATCCTGCAGGTCTCCGAACACCTCGGCGCCACCGAGCATGAGGTCGCCGCCGAGGCCGCGGCCGTTCTGGAGGAGTGCCACGCGATCGCCGAACCGGCCCGGGGCGCACTGGCCGCGCACGTCGCCGCGCACGGACCCGATGCGTGGGCCGCGCCGAACTCCGAGCAGCGCAGGGCTCACCAGGAGGCGGTTCGCGCGCTGGCGCGCCTCGGCGACGCGCGAGCCGTGCCCAGCGTGCTGGCGGCCCTGGACAGCGGCGTCGACGCCTGGCGCGCGGTGGAGGTCGCGGGTGCTCTGATCGAGGCCGCGGACCACCTGGTGCCTCGCCTGTGTGCGCACTTACGCCGCGTCGACCACACGCAGCAGTGGCTCGGGAGCAGCGCGGCCGCGTTGCTGTCCGCCCTGGGGGATCTCCGGGATCAGGCGGCGCTGCCCTCGATCATCGACACACTGGCCGCCGCTGTACGTCATGACCAGGCGGGAACCACGTCCTCAGCGCTGAAGGCACTGGCGACGTTCGGTCCTGCGGCGGCACCCGCGCTCGAGACGATCCGACCGCTGACCGCTGCCTCCGATGCGCACGTACGCCCGGACGCCGTCGCAGCGCTGTGGGCCATCGGCGGCGATCGGGAGGAAGTGATGCCGCTGCTCGGCGAGCTCCTCACGGGCAGGCCCTTCTTCTGGAAGACGCGAGCCGCAGACGTGCTGGCCGAGATCGGCCCGCCCGCCGTGGCGGCTCTGCCGCAGCTGCGGCAGCTGCTGACCGACCGCTATGACTGGGTCCGTATTCACGGCGCGGCCGCCGTATGGACGATCGGCGGCGAGGCCGAGACATCGATCGTCCTGGACATACTGCTCCAGGCATGGAGTCAGAACCCGGCGACGGGCGATCACATCGTGGCGTTCCTGGACCGGATGGGCCTCGCGGCGGAACCGGCCCTGCCGCAGGTCCGCTCGGAACTGACCCTCCCCCGGCGCAACGCCCGCTTCGCGAGCATCCGCAGAGACGAGGAACTACAGCGGGTCTGCCATGCCATCATCGGCCGGCTCTCCTGAGCCGTCCGGGTGTGGGCTCCTCAGCGGACGTATGACGGCCTCGTATGCGTCACTCGATTTGACGTTGACGGTGCCGTAGAGGTTGAGCGGTCTTTGCCATGACTTGCCCCATCGGATTGCCCGGCCACCGATGAATTCGACGGCCGGGGCAGGTCTACCCCCATAGAGCAAGGATCAGGGAGGAACCATGAGCACGAACGCACTACCGCCCGTCGTCGACGCCGATACCTGGCAGCGTCAGCTCGAAGAACTGCGTGCTCGGGAGAAGGCCGCGACCCGCGAACTCGACGCCATCGCCGCCCAGCGCCGCCGCCTGCCCATGGTGAGAATGCCGGACTACACCCTCGAAGGCGAGGAGGGACCGGTGCGGCTGGCGGACGTCTTCGCAGGCAAGAGGCAACTCATCGTCTACAACCACATGTGGTTCCCGGGCAAGGAGTGGCAGTGCCCGGGCTGTACGGGCTTCACCTCGCAGTTCACCCGGCTGGAGTTCCTGGACGCCTACGATGCCCGGTTCGTCATCGTCACCCAGGGCCCGATCGCCGAAGCGCTCGCCTACAAACGGCGAGTCGGGAACAAGATGCCCTGGTACTCCACCGCGAACAGCCCGTTCGGCACCGACGTCGGCGCACCGCCCGGCGAAGGCTTCGCCGTCAACGTGTTCCTCCGCGATGGCGACACCGTGTACCGCACCTGGCACACCAACGGCCGGGGCACCGAGCAACTCAGCCACACCTTCGCACTGATCGACCTGCTGCCGTACGGGCGGCAGGAGGAGTGGCAGGACTCGCCCGACGGCTGGCCACAGTCGCCCACCTACAGCCGGTGGCCCTCCTCCGAGGACATCGCCGCGCGCTACGGCCCGGATACCGCCTAGGACCTTCGTCAGGCTCATCAAGCGGACCAGACAGTACCTTCGTGCGCGCGCGTGCGCGCGAGTGCGCGCGAGTGCGCGCGAGTGCGCGCGAAGGTCAGCGGGCCAAATATGTGCCAACCGCCATATTGAGCACAAATCGTAGGCAGCGACCGTGAGCCAGTGGCTAGCATGATCACTCCGATGGACATCGAGAGGATATTCGTGCGTACACGCAAGCTGGCGACCCTCCTGGCCAGCACGGCCCTGGCCGCCACCACCACACTGGTAGCGGGCGCCACCCCGGCCGGTGCGGCCGGGCCCTGCGGCAGCAGCTACTCCCGGGTCGGCGTCTACGCCGTCTCCAAGGACGGGACCCGCACGGGCACACTGGAGGTGTACTACAGCTCCAGCACCGGGAAGAACTGCGCCCTGACCTACGGCTACGGCTCCTACGCCAACACCTTGAGCTGGAAGAGAGTCACGATCTCAAGAGGCGACGGCAGCGGAAGCTCCACCGATGCCGGGGAGTACAAGGTCTACGCCGGCCCGGTGTACGTCTCCGCGCCCGGCCAGTGCATCGACGTCGGCGCAACGGTACCGGCCTGGACGATCCGCGAGCTCAACAACGTGCACTGCGGCTGAACCTCTTGTGACCAGACCGGGTGCTCTCCAGCGGGAACGTGGAGAGCACCCGCGCACGTGGATTCCGGCCGGGCAGGCATCCCGGCCCGCCATTGCTTCCATACGCGCCTACCAGGGCAACTCCCCGGTTTCGTCTTGGAACGTTCCTGTCGGACCGTCCGCGCCGAGAGTCGCCAGGCGCACGACGGTTCTGGCGCTCTCTTCCGGTGATCTTCCGATTCCGAAGGCCGCGGTCATATCGGTGGCGGTGGTGCCGGGCTCGACCGCGTTGAACTTGATGCCCGGCTGGGACTTGGCGTACTGAACCGTGAGCATGGTGGCCGCGGACTTGGACGCGGAGTAAAGCGCCAACGGCAAGCCGAACTCCGGCCGCTCCGGATTGGTCACTGCCCAGAATGACCCGGCGCTGCTCGACACGGTGACCACGTTGGGATTCGATGATCTGCGCAGCAGGGGAAGCGCCGCCTCCGTGACGCGCACGATTCCCACCGCGTTGGTGTCGAAGGCTCGGAGAGCCGTGGGACCGTCGGGGACTCCGTCTCCCAGGACGCCCGCGTTGTGCACCAGAACGTCGAGCCGGCCCTCGGCCGCATCGATCGTCGCCAGCGCGCTGCTCACCGATGCGTCGTCGGTCACATCGAGTCGGACGAATCGTGCACCCAGTGCCGCCGCGGCCTTCTGCCCTCGCTCGACGTCACGCGCGCCGACGTAAACGATGTGGCCCAACTCCACAAGCTGTTTGGCCGTCTCGAAGCCGATGCCCTTGTTGGCCCCGGTGATCAGTGTGATGGTCATGCGTTTCCTTTCGACATCTTCTGCGGGCGACCCTGACTCAGCGCGGCGCACGACCGTTCTCCGGGTTGCTGACGCCGATCCCGCAGGTCAGCCGGTCAGTTGCCGGCGCAGTTCACTGGCGTCGTGCAGGGCCGTCATATGCACGAACCGCCCGTCGCGGACCTGATAGATGGCGTACTCCACAATCTCGAACGAGGCGCCGGTGGGAGCCACACCGAGCCACTCCTTCACCGGAGTGCCCGTGTTGACCGCACGCACGGCCAGACGGTCACCGTCGATGAGTAGTTCCTTGAGCTCCCAGTGAAGGTCCGGAACCGCATCCACATCAGCCTTCTGAACCGCGAGGAGGTCGTCCCGGGTGGCCGGCTCACCGTTCAAAGTGGTGTGTTCGTCGATGAACTCGTTCATGTTGTCGAACCTATGGGCGTTGAGCTCCTCGACGTAGCGCAGGTAGAACGCTCGCAGCTCACTGTCAGACATCAGATGACCCCTCTGTTGGGCAGTCCCGAATCGGGGCTGCGACCGGACGTAGTCCCACGTTGACATCCCCCTAGACTTCCGCATCGATCGCTACAGAAGTCAACGATAGCACTTCTGTAGCGATCGATGCAAAAAGAGACAGGCTGTTGGGAGTGGAGACGACCCGACCGACGCGATGGGCATCTTCACCACCGGCGTGTACGCGGTTCCAGCGAGCCGTCGACGCGGGGGGCCCACCTTCGGAGACCGATCCGGGGCGACTGGCCCGATACGTCATCACCTTGGCATTCGGCGTCGCCGTGCAAGCCGCGAGCGGTGTCGGCCGCGATGAACTTCGGCAATGGCCGACACCGCCCTACGCAACTGGCCGCTCTCCTGAGAACCGCCCGGCGTTCGCCTTCGCGAGCAACTACTCGCCGTAACGGCCGGTCCTCACCAACGACCCCTTCGCCCGAGCAAGATCCATGCAACCAGCGTCGCAGGAAGGCATCCGACGGCGAATCCCACCGCCTGGCCCAACCCGTCGCACTACCGGCTCACCCGGACCCGCATGGCGGACCACGCGTGCATTCACTCGTACGGTGTCAGGAACTCCCGCGGCTTCAGGGCCCGGGACATGATCCGCACGTCGCCGATCCACCCGTAGTAGCCCTGCCCGTACTTGAGCGCGAACTGGGTGCCGCCGATCGCGAACGGCCTGCCCAGCGTGGAGATGCCTCTCGACGGCTGCGTGGGGTTCCGGGCGATCTTGGAGCCGTCCACGTACACGACGGTGCGCCGCGAGTCGTTGACGACCGCGACGTGCATCCAGCGCCCGACCGGCAGAGAGTGGCTCCACGACGTGGGGTCGGCGTCGCGGTCGGTCGGATACACGACGTACTGCAGGAACCGCTCCGGTGACAGGTTGAGGCTGCACGTCGGCTCCTCCGGCGACCAGCCGCTGGTCTTGCCGGCGTCACCGCTGCGCCCCTCCCAGCTCAGGATGCCCATCCACGCGTGGTCACCCTCGAACGGCTCCGGCAGCTTGAGGAACGCCTCGATCGTGTACCCGGACTCGAACTTCATCGCGTTGATCGGCGCGCTGGGGGCCGACCTGAGGACAGCGCCCCGGTCGGGGTTCTTGCCGCCGCCGAAGCGCAGGCTGGCGTGCGCGGGCTGGCCCTCGTGGTGCTCGACCGACCACTTCAGCGCCTCGGGGGCGCTGGCGTGCAGGAGTTCCATGGTGAGATCGTTGCCGCCGCCGGTGAGATCGCGAGCGACCGCGCCCGCCGGGACGACCGCGCCGTCCGTGCCCGCGTCGGCGAGCCCCTCGCCGTCGAACCGCCAGTACGCGACCGTGCCCCTGGGCATCACGATCCTGGCCGGACGCGGCGGAGGCAGGGTGCGCGGGGCGAACCCCGAAAAGCGTGCGTCGAAGTCGATGTCGATGCTGAAGCGATCCACGGAGCCGGTCAGTTCGAGGTTCTCCGCCTCCAGGGGCGCGCGGTCGGTCGGGTCGCGATCGAGCAGCCATGGCGACAGCGTCTCGACGTCGATCACGTTGCGTACCAGGTCGAACGCGTAGAGCCGGACCATGCCCGCGCCGCCGTAGTAGCGGTCCTGGTAGTTGACGATGTGCACGTGCACGTCGTGGCCGGCGTCGTTCTTGAGCACGGTACGGCCGGGCGGCCAGTAGTGCCCGTTGAGCGTCAGGAAGATCTGGTCGTTGCGCCGGACGAGGGTGTCCCACAGCCGCTGGCCGTACTGCGACAGCCCCGCCCCGCCCGAGGCGTCCGGCCAGGCCAGATCATGCGTGGTGAGAATGGCGGGCAGGGTCGCGTTGGCGTCGATGACGCCCTGCGCCCACCGGATCCCACCGTCGGAGATCCGCCAGTCCAACGCCAGCACCAGCCACTTCCGCCCGCCGGCCTCCAGCACGTGGTAGCTGTTGTAGCCGTCGGGCGAGGCGCCGCGAAACGTCGGCATCCTGGCGAACCGGGCCGGGCCGAACGCCCGCAGGTAGGCGCTGTCACCGCGCTGGTCGTCACCGCCCGCGATGTCGTGGTTTCCGGCCAGCACGCTGTACGGCAGCTTGCCGTCGATGGCCTTGAACACGTCGCTGGCGAGCTTGATCTCGTGCTCGCTGCCGTGCTCGGTCACGTCGCCCAGGTGCGTCATGAACGCGATGTTCCTGCTCTCGCGCTCGCCGGTGAGAAAACGGAACGTCTGGCGGAGCGGGGCGGGGTCGGAGCTGTCCTCGTCGAAGAGGTACTGCGTGTCGGGCAGCACGCCGATCGTGAAGCGCGGGCTGTGCCGGTCGTGTCTACCGCCACGGGTGGCGGCCTGGGCAGGGGCGGCGTCGAGCAGGGTCCCGGACGCCACGGCTGCGGCGGGCGCCCACAGCAGCGTGCGACGGCCGAGGGAGGGCTGAGTCATGTGTACTCCGTTTCAGGTGCCGCGCAGCACCATGATCGGCCCACATGACCCGGCGGTGCCTGGAGCGCCAACACCCGCCCTCCCCCGGCGGAAATCTTGGCCCGGCCGGCCAGAGGCAGGCGCCACAGGGAAACGGCCCTGGCCGGACTGGCGTGACGGCGAGGAAGCGGACGCGGCACGTCCGGAAGTCAGGTGCTGGTCGGCGACGGCGCCGCCGGTTGTCCCGAACGAGCTCCGCTCGACCGGGTGCACGTCACCTGCGCCGTCCACACCGTTCCGTACGCGTGGGTCGAGCAGGGCATGAGGTGGCCCCCGCGATGTGGACATGCCTGAGAATGGCGGTCGTGGATCTACGCGGCCGAGCGCAGCGGGACGAGCCTGGCGGCTGGGATCGAGCCGGCGGGCTCGGAGGCGGAGCCGGCTCGGTTGCGGGCGAGAACGCCCGCCTGGTCAAGGCCGAGAAAGAGTGGCAACTCGCGGTGCCGACACCCGCGCTGTCCGGCAAGCCGAAGAACAGGCTTTGGTGGAGGAGATCCGGGAGATCCACGCCGAGCATAGGGGCGCCTACGGGCGTTGCGGGTGCATGCCCAGCTGCGTGGGTTCGGGCACACCGTGAACCGCAAACGCGTCACCCGGCTGATGCGCGTCCACAACATCGTCGGCCTGCACCTACGCCGCAAGAGACGCACCACGATCCCCGACAAGGTCGCGCCACCTGCCCCGGACCTGGTGAGACGGGACTTCACCGCCGCCGGCCTCGATGAGAATTGGTGCGGCGACATCACCTTATGTGCAGGTCGGCAACGGCCGGCTCTACGTCGCCTCGGTGATCGACATCAGGTCCCGGCGGGTGCTGGGCCGGTCGATGGCCCCGCACATGCGCACCGGCCTGGTGATCGACGCGATGAACGCCGCGGTTGCCGCCCGCGGCGGCCACGTCCGTGGCGTGATCTTTCACTCGGATCGCGGTTCGCCTCTTTCGTATCTCTCGCCTTGGCGTTCGAACAACAACACCAGCAGACCGCTAAGCTCTCACTGGTCGCATAAGCCCTTGTGTCCACACTCCGGGGGTCACCTCAGACGCATGGCTACTCTCGACAGTCGTCAGTCTGATCGTCGAATGAGCCCGCTCTGCCATGCCCAGGCGGCGATGCCAACACGACTGGTGGCCTCCACCTTCCGCTGAATACTGGCGACGTGGCTCTTGACGGTTCCGATCGATATGAACAGCTCAATAGCGATGTCCGAGTTGCTGAGGCCGCGTGCCACGAGCATCGCGATCTCTTGCTCTCGTTCGGTGAGCGGTATTTTCAGGGCCTTATCGACGTAAGCTGTCTGCTGCTGGAACTGCTCTAGGAGCCGGACGGTCACTTGCGGACTGATAAGGGTGTCGCCGCTCATCGCTGAGCGCACGGCTTCCACGAGCAGGGTCGGGCCAGAGCGTTTGAGGAGAAATCCGCTGGCGCCGTTTCGTAATGCAATGTGCACGTATTCGTCGACCTCGAAGGTCGTAACGACGATGACCTTGACCGTACCCAGGAAATCTGGACCGGTCAGGCGGCGGGTTAGTTCGAGTCCATCCAGTTCTGGCATCCTAATATCCGCCAGCACGATGTCGGGCCGGTATCGTCGTACCGCCCGTAGCGCCTCAGCACCGTCGGCCGCTTCGGCGACGACATGCATGTCCGGCTGGGAATCCAAAATCAACCGGAAGCCGATGCGCACCCGTTCCTGATCGTCGGCAATGAGGATCCTGGTTCCGTGGCCGGTCATGGAGTCACTCCTCCTTCTGGGAAATGAGCCCTGACCTGCCAGGTCGAAAGGCCGACGAGTCCTGCGTGGAACGTCCCGCCGACCGTCTCGACTCGTTCCCTTAACGCGATCAAGCCGAATCCGGAGGGCTCCGTAGCCGACGGCCGCGCTTGCTGGGATGCTCGCTCGCTGGTCACCTCGACGGTCACTTCCCGGGCGGAGGTCTGCCGGGTTTTCGTGACGGCGACCTTGACGGCGGTGGCGTCCGGCGCGTGTTTGCGGATGTTGGTCAGGGCCTCGACGACGACGCGGAAGATCGTGGCGCTGACGTCCGGGCCGAGGTCTTCACTAACACTCGTGTCCAAGGTCAGCTCCGCCCTGATGGTGCCGCTGTCGTTGAAACGCCGCAGGAGGGCCGGCAAGTCACGGAGACCGAGAGTCGGCTGGATGGTCGTCTCCTGAGTCGCGGTGTGGAGGAGGGGCGTATCCTCGCCCGCTTCGAACAAGGTCCGGACGGTACGGTCGAGCGTCGAAAGCGCGCGTAGGGCGTCCGCTTCGATGCCGCGCAGCGCGATCCGCTGCTGGGCTGGGTCGTGCTCGGCGACGGCGATCGCCGCTTGGGCCTGCACCAGAATGGCGCTGAGATCGTGCCCGAGGAAGTCGTGCAGGTCTTTGGCCAACTCTATGCGCTGTGACCGCCGGGCCTGGATGGCGTGGTGCCGCCTTTTGCGGTTCCTGCGACGACCGTCCACCCCGAAGGCCGCCGCGCTGCAGGCGAGCATGGCGCCGAAGAGGGACATGCCCAGTCCTTCGAGTGGGGCGGCGACTTCGGTCAGCCGTATCACCAGCACGGAAATCGCCAGGCCCGCGATCGTGCAGCAGGCCACGGCAAGCCGTGCGGAGGGCAACCGGGTGGACACGATGAGGAGGACGATCAGGCCGGCGGCTTCGGCTAGAGCCGCCACGCCCTGGGCCGGTCCCGCAGGGGGTGAGGAGAACGCAGTCAGCACGATCGAGATCGCGGCCGCGGTGAGCGTCAGTGCCGCGGTCATCGCCGTGGACGGTCGGATGGAGAACGACGCGACGATTAGCCCCGCCGCGCCCACACATGCACTGGCGCCGATCGCACTGAGCGGACCGGCCCAAACGAATGCCGCGACAGCGGCGGCGAGAGATGCACACCCGGCTCCCACCAGCATCTTTGTCCGTGTCTGTGCACTGCCATGCATGGGACGAAGCCTATGGGGCCGACGGGCTCGACAACTCAGCCTGCAGACAGAGATTCTTCTCGCCGCAAGAAGCGATCTCGGTCTCCAGGCAGATGCCCACGACAGGTTCGCACCGGCAGGCTCATTGCGAACCCACGAGAGAACGGAGACCCCAAATGTCCCGGGTCGAGACAATGTCCATGCCGCAGTCCGCGGCGACAAGGGCCGTCGGATACCTGGCCGCTTGTATGGCGGCAGGACTCGCCGCGATGCACTTGGCGATTTACACAGTCGGATACCTCAACACGCCGGGCACACCCCTGAGCGCCTACCTGCTCCGCGGCGTCGCCATCGCGCTGGTCGCGCTGCTGTTCGCCGTATCCGCCCTCGCGTTGACTCGCATGAGGATGTCGGGAAGATGGCGTCGTGCGCATCTGGCCGTGAGTTGCATCGCCGCAGTGCTCCTGACGGTCCAGGCGCTGCTAATCGCGCTCGGAGAGCCGGGACTGCTTATTCAACCGGCAGGACCGGGGCCGTGGTCCCTCATCGGTGGGCCGGCCTTCGCCGTCCTTTCCTGGAATCGGTCGCGCCGACGCCAGCCGAACTGGTGACTGTCCGTCGATCCCGGACGAGTCGCTGGTTCGCCGCCGCAGCTTCTCTGGTGGTGTGCGGCACGGGCGAGCCGTCCGCGAGGCACCTCCGAAAGCCCTCGGACGAGCGCGAGATTGTCGCGCCACGAACGAGGTGTGTGGCTGGCCGCTGTGATCTTGCCGCTGTTCTATGCCCTGCGACAGTTGGCGTGAGCGCTAGGGATCCATGTCGGAGTCACCGAGGAGTTCATCCGACCGTACACGGCGCCGGGCGCCCGCATCACCGAAGCCGTCCTCGGCGCGATGGCCATCGGCGGCGCGTTGCTTCCCCTGGGGCTCGGTCAGCGGTGGGGAAGTTGCATCCCACGCCGGAGCCCGATTCTGCCTGACCGTCCAGTGCCAAGGCTGTTGGTGGTCATTCCCGCTGGCGTAGTATCGATCACACTTGCGGCCGCTGGGCTCTTCCACTTACATTCAATTTTCCTAGCATCAACCGACCCCACGATGTTGGTATGGTAATGCGCATTCTGTGGGAACAGGTCGAGTGTCGGCAATACATAGACTCGGCGTTCCGCGACCCTTCGGACAAATTCTGAAAAGTTTTCCAAATATGGTTCATGAATTAAGTTCCAGTCGTCCATTCCACGCCCGATGCCATGCGGATTTCCGCTGGCCGCGTGCACTTTATTGCCCGGATCGATGAACACGCGCACTACATTATATTCGCCATATTGTATTTGCCGCAAAAAGACTCTGCATGGCGGGAGTCGTATAGTCCAGGCTCGAACGACGAGTGAAAGTACGCGCCGGTACTGGTTTGGCGGCAATGACACCTGCGACGCCGTCGTAGCATCCACTTCTCGCATGCTCGGCAGAATGCCAAGGCTCGTGATCACAATTCCCCTAGCCGTGATCAGCGCGGCGAGGCTGGTCCTGATAGATCAGCGTCGCCCTGGGGAAGAAATGCCGGCCACCACTCATCGCCCGAGGTCGGCCTCATGCACATGGGGCAGGCCGAAGGCGCTGAACAGACTCCGGTCGTCGAAGACCTCGATGCGTTCGAACCCCGACCTCGTGACGGTCAGCACGTCGATGGTGTGGGCCCGCAGGACCCCGTCGGCATCCCGTCGGTAGACACCAAAGCCCGGTTTGCCGTTCACCGAGATCGGTACCATTCTGCAGTTACCTACCGCGGGGCAGTTCAGCAGGTACTGGGCGATCTCGTCGCGGCCCTTGAGCACGGTGTTGGATGGTCGCCGCTGGCAGAGGGTGTCGTCGGCGAGCAGATACACCAGATTGGTGATGTCTCCGGTCTCGAATGCGGCGGCGTACTCGTCCAGTAGTCTGCGCAGAGCGAGATCGTCCGGCTTCGCCGCTTCGGCGGCGGTCGAGGGAGTCTGCGCGAGTTGCGCCCTGGCACGCCGCAGCATGCTGTGCACTGCCGTACCCGATGTGCCGAGCAGGTCGGCGATTTCAGTCGCCTGCCAGTTGAGCACGTCCCGCAGGACCAGCACCGCGCGCTGGCGGGGCGACAGGTGTTGCCAGACGACCAGCAGAGCACGCTTGCGATGCTCCCGTGCCGCGACGATCACTGCGGGATCGCTGTGATCGTCGTCCGTCGTCCTGGCTGCTCTCTGCCCGGCGGGGTCGTCATCGTCCGGCAATGCGGTCAGCGCCGGCTGCCGGCTCCGGCCCGTCAACACATTCAGACAGACATTGGTGGCGATCCGATACAGCCAGGTGCGTAGCGACGAGCGGCCCTCGAAGCCGGCATAGGATCGCCAGGCCCGCAGGTAGATCTCCTGTACCTGGTCCTCAGCGTCCTCCATCGACCCGAGCATTCGGTAGCAGTAAGTGAGCAGCTCGGTTCGGAACGGATCCGTCAGCCGGGCGAACTCCTCGCTGCCTGTCTTGTCGAGAGCGGCAGTCGTTTCATTGGTCGTTATCACAACATGATCCCCTGTCAGGGCACGATTTTCGTACCTTATGGGTACAGACCAGCGTAACGACCGAAATTCGTCGCGGCGGCGCGACGAATCGCATCGGCCCTCGCGGTCTATCTCCATGTGTCAGAACAAGCGAGCACAACTGCCCTTGAGGACAAGACCCCGTCCGCTCCGGACCCACGCCGCTGGCAGGCCTTGGCCTTGCTGTGCACGGCGTACTTCATGATCATTGTTGACTCGCAGATCGTCATCCTGGCGTTGCCGTCCATCGAGTCCGAGCTCAGCTTCGGGCTGACCGGCTCCCAGTGGGTGATGAGCGCCTACCTGCTCGCCTTCGGCGGGCTGCTGCTGTTCGGCGGTCGCACCGCCGACATGCTCGGCGGCCGCCGGATGTTCATGGTGGGCACCGCTCTCTTCCTGGCCGCCTCGGTGCTCTGCGGCTTCGCGTGGACCGGCGGTGTCCTGATCGCCGCACGGGTCGTGCAGGGCGTCGCGGCGGCCATCATGGCGCCCACGGCGATGGCCGTACTGATGAACACTTTCGACGACGGCAAGGAACGCAACCGTGCCATCGGCGTGTGGACCGGAATCGGCGCGTTCGGCGCCACTGCCGCGCTGCTGGTCGGTGGTTCCATCACCCAAGGCTTGGGCTGGGAGTGGATCTTCTTCATCAACATTCCCCTGGCCGGCGTCGTTCTAGTGATCGGCCCACGCCTGCTCAGGGAGACGCCGATCCGTGCGGGGAGACGCTCGTTCGACCCGTTCGGCGCGATCACCGTGACTGGAGGGCTGGTGCTCCTGGTCTTCGGCGTGGCCGAGGCGCCGGCGGTGGGCTGGGGATCCGGCCGCACGCTGGGGGTCCTGGGCGCCGCGGCGGTGCTGTTCGCGTCGTTCCTCATCGTGGAGTGGAGGGCGAAGGCACCGCTGGTTCCGTTGCGGATCTTCCGGCGGCGTGCCCTCGTAGGTGGCAACATCATGACGCTGCTGGTGTCCATGGCGACCTATGGCGGCGCTCTGATGATGTCCGTCTACGCGCAGCAGGTGCTCGGCTACTCGGCCATCCTGTTCGGTCTGAGCACCGCCATCTACGCCGCGATGTCCATCGTCGGCTCCAACCTCGCCGGCCCACTCACTACGAGGTTCGGCTACCGAAAGGTGGCCTTGTTCGGCGCGACGCTCCTAACCGCCGGCGCCTACCTGCTCTCCCGGGTCACCGCGGACGGCGACTACTGGACTGACCTGCTGCCCGCGATGGTCGTGTTCGGCGCGGGCATCGGCACCACGGTCGTGGCTTCGGCCATCGCCGCGCTGTCCGACGTCTCGGCGGACGAGTCCGGCCTGGCCTCGGGTATCAACAACTCGGTCTTCCAGATCGGCGCCGCGTTCGGCATCGCGCTATGCACCACCGTGTTGATGGCCAACACCGACGACTTGGCCGCCGATCCGAGGGTCGGCCTCAACGAAGGTGTGCAGGCGGCGTTTCTGGCCGCGTTCGGTTTCGCGGTCGTCTGCCTCGCCGTCGCCGTCATCCTCACGCTACTGCGCAAGCGCTCCTCGTCTCCGTCCGCGTGAAAGGATTGTCCGAAATGATGATTCCCTGGTCCGAACTGCCTATCGCGTCGGCCGCCGAGGCCCTGCCGGTACTCGAGAAGGGCGTGGACCAGGACTGGTCCCGCCGCGCGGCGGACACCTCGTGGACCGCCCGGGACATGCTCGATCACATCGTGCTCGGCGTGACCGGTTATGCCGGGCTGCTCATCGCCCAGCCCACGGACCGGCACCTGGGCCTGCGGACCGGCAACGATCCGCGCGCGGCGATCCCGCTGCGCATCGAGTCGATCGAAATCGCCGCGACACTGCTGTCCCTGACCGTGCGCGCGACTTCACCCGAGGTCAGGGCGTACCACCCGTGGGGCACGTCGGACGCGGCCGGTTTCGCCGCGATGGCTGCCGTGGAGATCCTCGTGCACAACCACGACCTCGCCCGGACCCTGGGGTGTGACTGGAGCCCACCCGACATCCTGGCCGCGCAGGTCGTCGAGCGGCTGTTCCCCAACGCCCCGAAGGGGCACGCGCCAGGTCAGACCCTGCTCTGGTGCACCGGCCGGATCGCCCTGCCCAGCGTGCCACAGCTGCCTCGTGAGCAGTGGCAGTGGTACGGCGAGATCCGCTGACGATCCTCCAGGTTCTGCTCGGACGGTCGCGGGTGCTGGCACGCCGACGATCTCCCCTCGATGGGTTCCCGGTCACGACCCAGGCACTGTGGACCTGCATCAACGGGCGGATGTCCGGGCTAACCTAACGATCGTCAGGTTAGCCCGCTAGCATCGAGATCGATGATGAGACAACGGCTTTCCCGCGAGCAGCGCCGCGACCGTATCCTCGCCGCAGGTGCCGAGGTCTTCGCGGCGTCGGGATACAGCGCAGCAGGGCTGCGCGAGGTCGCGCGTCGTGCGGGCATCAGCACCCCAGTGCTGTATGACCACTTCACGTCGAAGGCCGAGCTGTACGCGACGCTGTTGCGTCGCGAGATCGATTCCCTCCTGGGCAGCTGGGACGGCCGGCCGGAGCCGTCCGCCGACATCACGCCATTCGAGTTGTTCCATTCCAGGGCCGTGGCGATCTTCGCTTGGATTGAGCGCAACGAACTTGGCTGGCAAATGATCTTCGGTGAGACACCGGCCGAGGAGTCCGTGGCGCGGGAACAGCAGCTCGGCCAGGCCCGTGCCACAGCACAACTGGCCCAGTTGTTCGCCGTCGTACCTCGGCTGGACCTGACCACGCCGCTCGATCGGACCCGCGTGGATGGGGTGCTGGCCGAGGCCGTGACGGGCGCACTCAACGCGATCGTCCGGTGGTGGTTGGCCAACCGGAATGTGCCGCGAGAACACGTAGTGATGCTTGCGACCGACTTGCTATGGCGCGGCCTGGGTCAAATCATCGTGAATCAGGAGGATCTTGCATGACAACGACTGCCGAGAACAACGACCCGAGCGGGTGCCCCGCTCGGCCAACCGCGAGCCGGCATGAGTCAGCCATCAGCTCGCGGCAGAGTCGCTTCCGCCGTTTGCAGAGCGCCTTCTTCTCACGTATCCGGCACCCTGGCGCGGCCACCATCTCCGGTGGAGAAGCGGTCGACTGGAATCCGCGGCTGTTGCGCGGGAGACACTGCGTGCTCGTCAGCTACCGTGCGGACGGTACCCCGGTTCCGACTCCGGTCTGGGTCGCCGTTGACGGTGACAGGGTGTTCATGCGGACCGGCGCAGACGCCTTCAAGGTCAAGCGGGTCCGTCGTGATCCCACCATCCTGCTCGCGCCCAGCACGAGTCGCGGTCGCCCCACCGGAGCGGCAATGCCAGGTCTTGCCCGAGTGCTCGGCCGAGACGAGGAGCCGGTCGCGGAGCGTGCTCTCCGAGCCCGTCACGGCCTGCTGCGACGCTTCTACTCAAGGACGGTGGACGACCACCTGCCCACGGTCTACATCGAGATCGGACCTCGGCCGGCCGAAAAGGGGAAGGGTAGCTGAGTCCCCGGCCGCCGGCCCGCATTCGGCAGCGTCGCCTGCTCATTGACGTCGTGAAGCGCGACGGCGTCTAGATCGCGATGGCTCGGAGGCCGAGGGCGATGAGGACGACCGCCGTCGCCTTGCCGACCGCGCGCTTGAAGCGGGCATGGTGGACCAGGCGCGCCCCTCGGCGCAGGAGGACCGTCCAGAGGCTTGGGTGTAGACGGAAGCGCTGCGTTTCGGCTGGTCCATCGGCGCGGGAGGCGGGGGCAGAGTGGTGGGGCGCCAGGTCCACAGGCCCAGGCGGACGAGGTAGGCAGCACCGAGGAGTTTGACGGCCGTCAAGGCCTGGCTGGAGTGCATGACCAGCGCCGACAGGCCGGCGATGGCCAGGGTGGCGTGGGCGTACAGGCCGGTGACCGTGCCGAGGATGACGGGCAGAGCCTGGCGGTGACCGCCCGCGGTGACGTACTGGATCAGCAGGGCCAGGCTGGCTCCCGGGGTGGCGATGAGCGGCAGGATCGCCAGGAGGAACGCAGCGACCGCGTACGGGTGGATCATGCGCGGAGCGCGACGCGGTAGTGGATGCCCAGGCGCCGCTACGAAGGCGGGGGCGAGATCGTGCTGATCGCCGGCACGCTAATCTGCGCCCAGCGCCACAGCGGGACGGACAACGGTGGCTCAGAGCCAGGTGGATCGCAGGTCAGCCAGCGCCTCAGGGACATTGGGGAACGTCTTCTTGACGCATCCCGGCTCATCCAGACTATTGCAGGATCATCGCGACCCGCTTCAACGACTGCTCACCGCGGAGGATCTCGCCGGGCTCATCGACGATCCCGATCCCTGCATCCGCCACCGCGCAAAGCGGCTTCAGGCGGTAAGGCCACAGGGATGGCAGGAAAGCGGTGCCCATCGGCAGTTTTAGACCTCGTGGCCTTGCTCGGGTACGTGCGACTCTTTCCATGCACCTATTGAGAATCGGAGAGAATCATGAAGCGTATTGTCATGACGGCCATCACGGCGGCATTTGTGGCGGGAGGGATCGCCGCGGTGGTCGCCGCTCCGGCGAACGCGGACAGCGTCCGGATCACCACGGTCGGCGAGGCCGGTGCTGTCACCAGCGACAACCGGGACATGTAGTCACTGGCGAGGACGTCCACCTCTCTCCGGGCGTTCTCGCCAACCCAGTGACTCCCGAAGCCCGGCCCTCGGGAGCCGAAAGCAAAGCAGGTGAAGCGGTGCCCGCCGAGATTCTTCCTGGAAACTGCGCTCCACGCTTGACGCCATGACCCGCGCGCAGTTGGACAAGCAGCCGCGAGAAGTCGCCGAGATGTTCGATCGCACGGCCCGGCGATACGACTTCGTGAACGACCTCATCTCGTTCGGCCAGATGCGGCTGTGGCGCAAGGCCGCCGCCGACGCCATCGATGCGGGCCCCGGCGAGATCGTCCTCGACCTGGGCGCGGGCACGGGCACCTCCACCGAAGCCTTCACCGGCTCTGGCGCCCGCGCGATCGCCTCCGACTTCTCCATCGGCATGTTGAGCACGGGCGTCAGGCGCAGGGGACGCAACGCGCTCACCGGTTCGGGCGTGCCGTTCATCGCGGGCGACGCGCTGAACCTGCCGTTCGCCGACGACGCCTTCGACGCCGTCACGATCTCCGCAGCGCTGCGCAACGTGCACGACACCGAGCAGGCACTGCGGGAAATGCTGCGGGTCACCAAGCCGGGTGGCAAGCTGGTGATCCTCGAATCCTCCCACGTGACGATCAAGTCGTTCGACCTGGTCTACCGCGAGTACCTGATGAGGATGCTGCCCACAGTAGGCAAGATCTTCGGCTCGAACGACGACTCCTACGAGTACCTCGCCGAGTCCATCAGAGACTGGCACGACCAGCCTGCCCTGGCCAGGCTCATCCAGAGCAGCGGCTGGGAGCGGGTGGCGTGGCGCATCCTCAACCTGGGCATCGTCGCCCTGCACAGGGGCTACAAGCCCCGGCGTTGAACCACTGGCGTCGCGTTCGACACCGACCTTGAGGGGTGCCGGACCGGACAGAGTAGACATGCATGCATACATGTATGAAATGCGAGCGGAGCTGCCCACTGACCATGAGAAAGGCGTGAACACGCATGAAGGCCAGGGCGCCGCGTCTCGCGGCCATCTCGCTATATCCGGTCAAGAGCACGGCGGCGCGCGAGGTGGATCGGGCACGTATGGGGAGATACGGCCTTGCCGGCGACCGGGAATGGATGGTGGTGGACGGCGACGGCAGCGAGGTGACCGCGCGCGAGCTGCCCGCGCTTCTGCACATCACGGCCGGCAACAGGGCCACGGGCGGGCCCCAAGGGGTTGATCTCCGGCTCGATGCCCCAGGAGTCCCCGGGCTCGAGCTGACTGGCCCAGGTGAGGGTGACCGCAAGGTGCAACTGTTCGGGGAGCCCCTGATCGCACGTCCGGCTGGAGCGCATGCCGACGCCTGGCTGCGCAGAGCGATCGGTCGCGACGACGTGAGCCTGGTCCGGTGTGCCGCGCCCGAGGATCGGCGCGTGTCCTTCGGTAGTGGCCTCACCGGCCACGCCGCATTCCAGGACAAATCTGCGGTCAGTCTGGTCTCAACCGCCTCGGTTGCCCAGGTCAACGAGTGGGTGGGCGCCCCCCAACCGCTTCCAGCCAACCGCTTCCGCGCCAACCTCCTGATCGACGGTGTGGAGCCGTTCGCCGAGGACGGGTGGGGGGCGGTACGAATCGGAGATGCCGAGCTACGAGTGGCGGGTCCAATCCCCCGATGCGTCATGACCACCATCGACCCCGTCACGCTGGCTCGGGGCAAGGAGCCGATTCGCACGCTGGCCCGGCACCGACGCTGGAGCGGCAAGACATGGTTCGCCGTCCATCTGCTGGTCGACCGTCCTGGGACAATAGCCGTCGGAGACGTGGTCGAGTTCGAGCCTGGCTCCGGTGCCGCACCGCAAACCCAGCGGCCGGTGTGATCGTGGGCCACTGTGCGTCCCGGCCGGAATCCATCACTGATTGGCAGATAAAGAGCTTTATCCGTCGTCGGCCAGCCGGACATGATGAACGCAAGGCCAGGCTCCCTGCCGCAGACTCGTGGCCCTCTCGGCACCTGGCCCTGGTGCGACTCGGAGAAGCGCACTTACACCGCTGCTACCAGGTCTCCTCCTGCGAAGGGGAATATGGTCTCGATCTTTCTCGAAGTCGATCGGGTCGCGTAGCGGGTCCACCGGCTTGGTTTTCAGGTCTGGGCCCGCGTCCGGCGGTAACTGCACGCGAGCAACCGCGGCGGCGATCAGATCGGCCATGCCCGGAATGAGCAAGGCACAGCCGCCGGCGGCGAGGACCGCGGGCTCTTCCAAACATCCGGAACCGACATGGCCACGCGCCGCTTTCAAAGGACAGACCCATGCAGAACGACAAGAGGCTGCCGCCAGGGCAACGCCGGGCCAACGGGTTCCCACGCTTCGGCTCGCACCTTTCCCGGCCTGCGCCGGCCGTACCGGCCGACCCTGTCATCGAGATGCGCGGTGCGGTGACCGAAGGATTCGACCTGCCACTCGCCACGCTGTCGACGCTCCCTCGCCTGGAGATCGCCGCCGACTTCCATTGCGTCGCCGGCTGGTCGGCCACTGATCTCCACTGGGAGGGGGTCTCGTTCAAGACGGTCTACCGTGCCATCATCGAACCGGCGCTACGGCCCGGGACGACGGTCACTCATCTCCTGTGTCGCGGACTCGACGGATGGGAGTCGGTGCTGACGATCGAGGACGCGTTGGCCGACGACGTGCTCATCGCCGAGAACCTCAACGGTCACCCGCTCAATGGTGACCACGGAGCACCGGCCAGGCTGGTCAGCCCCCGACAGTACGGCTACATCAGCGTCAAGCATCTCTCACGCATCGACGTTCTGACCACCGCGCCGGAGCGCGCCGAAGGACTATTGCTGCGGACGCATCCGAGGGGGCGAGTCTGGGAGGAAGAACGGCACGGTCTGTTCCCCGGCAAGGTGGTGCGTCCCCTTTACCGGACGTTGATCGCCCCCATCAGGTTCCTCAGTTCCCGGGGTGCCTCCCGCTCCTCCTCCGATCACGAATCGAGACCGCCAAGCATTTGATCGGCCCCTTCTCGCCGATCGGATGCGGCGTCCCGTTCCGGTACGCCGCGATTCGCACACTCTCTTTCCGACCACGCGGCCGTCTGCGTGGGGAACGTGGCGCGCAGCCAGCCGACCAGCACGCCCAGGTTGCCGTAGGTGACGTACGGGTAGTCGTCCGGGCCGAAGGCGTCACTGCGCAGATCTCGGGCGTACGGATGGAAGGCGCCCCGCCACTGCCTGCCGCCCGCCCGCTCGGCCAGGCCGCGCAACACGGTCTGACCGGCCAGGGTGGCATCGTGGGCCGAGGGGCGTTCCAGTTCGACGCCGAACTGGTGGTCCAGGGAGATGAGCACCTTGGCGGTGGGCTGCTCGGCGAACACCCGGTCGTGGGCGGCGTTGTAAGCGCCGGCGAGTTCTCGTAGAAGGCCACCCGCTGACTACGCAAGGCTGGGTCCGCTATCGATACAGCGGGGTCAGCGCGGCTGGGCGGCCCCTTCGGGATCGCTGTGGCGCCGGCCGGCCATTGCGACGAGACCGGCCGTGGTAGCGGCGGCGAGGTCGGTGATCATCGTTTCGTCGACCGGCAGGTTGATGATGTACAGGCCGGCCGCGAGGGAGCCGAGCAGTAGCAGGTGGGCCAGCGCGGGGTCGACGGGTCCGGCCAGCTCGCCGCGGACCATGGCCCGTTCGATGATGTCGGCAAGGCAGGTGTGTTCGGCGGCCAGGAAGGTGTCCTGGAACCGCTTATCCAGTTCGAGATTGACGGCGAGTTCGCTTATCAGAGCCGGTGCCACTTGTCGGGCCGCCGGGGTGGCCATGCGGGCATGAAACGCGCGGACCAGTGCCAGTAGGTCCCCCTGCAGAGAGCCGGTGTCGGTCAATGGAGGCGGCCACTGTCCGCGCACGGTGGCGACGAACGCCATCTCGGCCTTGGAGGCGTAGCGGCGGTAGATCGCCGCCTTGCCGACCCCGGCCCGGGCCGCGACCTGGTCGACGGTCAGCGCCGGGTAGCCGGCCTCTTCGATCAACTCCCGGGTGGCCTGCAGGATTTTGTGATCCACGCGACTGTCGCGAGGGCGTCCGCCTTGTTGCCTTCCAGCTGTCATACCTGCATGATACGAAACGTGAGTACCGAAACTCTAGTATCGAAACCAGGCCGCTCCCCCCTCGTGCACCAGCCGCGCCATCGCCGACGAAGCCGCACCGCGCGGCTTCGCAACACGAACGGGGGAATCAGATCATCAAGTGGGCCGGCTGGATTCTCGCGCTCTCCGGAGCCGCGCACGCTCGACGCCCTGACAGTGGAGAAGGCCGCGAGCCATGCCGGAACATGGTTCAGCGGAGGGCTGTGGCACGAGGACCTGGCTGAGATGAGCCCGGCAGGCAGCGCGTACTGGCTGAGCGTGGACAGCTTCGGGCCCACCACTCATCGTGATCGGCCTGATCGTGATGTGGCTGGATCGCCGCGGCAGCACGCCGCCGCCGTTCATCGCCTGAATTCTGGGGCTCTGGACCGTGATCGATGCCGTCGTCCAGCCGTTCACGCCCTGGCCGCTCGGCGTGCTCGCGATCATCCTGCTGCTGGTCGGCGCTCGCCGCGCCACCCGCCACGACAACCCCACCTCCCAGGCCGGGCTTTCCCGATGACGTCAGGCACGCCGGAACATCTACCAGTGATAGGCGGTATGTCGCCATGAGACTTCCCAGCAGTGCGCACACCGATCAGCCATGGCGGATCAACGAGATCGCCGCCGACTTTCACCTCGAGGACGTGTGGGCGCTACCCACCCCCGGCGGCCCGGACGACTTCGCGCGATTCGTGCGGATGGGCGAACGGATCGCCGGCGACGATCACCACCCCACGGACGGCTGGGCATGGCCGGCGCGCGCACTGTGGGACCTGCGCTGGCAACTCGGTCGATGGCTGGGCTGGGACAAACCCGAACACGACCTCGACGTCCGGGCGCCGTCCCTACGTGACCGGCTACCGGCCGACTTGCGCGACGGGCCACCCCCGCCAGTGCCCCACGGGACACCGTTTCGCCCGGTCTACCTCACGCACAACGAGATGTGCTGGGAGCTGTCCAACAAGACCGTGCACTGCCTGTCCCATTACGGGTGGGTCCCCGACGGCTCGGGCGGCTACCACGCGCAGGCAGCCGCGCTGGTCAAACCGAATGGCGTTTTCGGGCGGGCCTACATGGCCGGGATCCGGCCGTTTCGCTACCTGATCGTCTATCCGCAGCTGATGAAGCAGATCGACCGCAGGTGGCAGAACACCCCACCCGGCCCCGCCACCGAGCCGAACCCGCAACGGCCGACATCCGGTGAGCAGGTGATCCGAGCTCACCGATCGGGCCGGTGACGCACACTTTTCCATGCGTTACGAGACACCGCCGTTCCCGCACAACAGAGCAGGGGAACTCATGCTCCGGCATCACGTCAGCTTCCATCATCATCACCCTGCCCGAACATCTGCGCAGGTCGCTGACCTGGGATCAAGGATCGGAGATGGCCCAGCACGCCAACTACGCATCGACACCGGGCTGGAGATGGCGTGATATGTGGGGTGTGTGTCGTTGACGCTATCGCCTGGCGTCAACGACGCTGAAGGAGTGACAACCCCCAGACCACGTGTCGTCTTTGTAGTCTTCGAGGACTTCCAGCCGCTGGACCTTGTCGGCCCGTACGAGGTGTTCAGCCATCCGGGTGAGTACCTGTGCCAGATCGTGGGGTCCGAATCCGGGCCGGTGCGCTCTCACAGTGGCCTGTACGTCCACGCTGGGCACGATGTCGACGACCTCGATCCGTACGGCATCGACACGCTGATCGTTGTCGGTGGCGCCGGTGTGGACAGGGCACGGCAGGACGACGCTCTGGTCCGGTGGATCGCCGCTGCCGGGGCATCCGCGCGGCGCGTGGCTTCTGTCTGCAGTGGCGTGTTTCTGCTCGCCGCGGCCGGCCTGTTGGGCGGCTGCCGGGTCACTACGCACTGGCGCAGGGAAGATCAGCTTGTCCGGGAGCATCCCGAGGTCATTGTGGACTGCGATCCGATCTTCATCCGGGACGGTCACGTGTGGACCTCAGCGGGGGTGACCGCGGGAATGGATCTCGCGCTCGCACTGGTCGAGGACGATCTCGGGCGGGGAGTCGCACATGACGTGGCCCGCGAGATGGTGCTGTTCCTGCGCCGCCCGGGCAGCCAGTCGCAGTTCAGCGTGCAGTTGTGGTCCGCGCAGCCATCCAGCGACCCGATCCGTGTGGTGGTGGAGGCGATCCACGCGGATCCGGGCGCCCGGCACGGCCTGCTGGAGCTGGCGGACCGTGCCGGGTTGAGCCCGCGTCACCTGCAGCGGCGGTTCACCGCTGAACTCGGTGTGCCGCCCGCGACGTACGTGGAACGGGTGCGGGTCGAGGCGGCGGGCCGTGCCCTGGTCGAGGGTGACGAGCCGGTGGAGGTGGTCGCCCGGCGAAGCGGTATCGGCACGGCCGAGTCCCTGCGCCGCGCGTTTCACCGCCATCTGGGGGTCCCGCCGTCCGAGTATCGGGACCGGTTCCGATCTACGAAGGAGTACGCATGACGAGCTATGGGTTGCTGATCTTCGAGGGTGCGGAGGAGCTCGACTTCGTCGGGCCCTGGGAGGTGTTCACCGCTTCCGCCATGATCCGCGACCAGGGTGACACGGCGGTGCTGATCGCCGAGCGAGAGGATCCGGTTCGCTGCGCCAAGGGCATGCGCGTGCTCCCCGATCACACGCTGAACAACCACCCGCCGCTGAACGTCCTGCTCGTCCCCGGTGGCATGGGCACCCGCCGGGAGGTGTCCAATCCGGCAGTGACCGGCTGGATCGGCAAGGTCTCCTCCGAGGTGGACTGGGTGACCAGCGTCTGCACCGGCGCGCTGCTCCTGCACGAGGCAGGGCCAGCACGGAACCGCCGTGTCGCCACCCATCACAGTTTCGAGAACACGCTCCAATCCCGTGGAGAAATCACCGTTGTGCGTGACGCGCGGTACGTCGTCGACGGCAACCTCGTCACCAGCCAGGGCGTCTCCGCCGGAATCGACATGGCGCTGTGGCTGATCGGCCGCTTGCATGGCCGCGACCACGCGCGTGCGGTCTGCCGCTACATCCAGTACGAGCCCGCGCCGCCGTACCTCGCCGACGAGCCCATCGGCTGACTACCGCGATGCCAAAGATGTCGACGGCTCCGACCTGGTCGGGGTGCCGGTAAGAAGCGTGTCATAAGCCCCAAACGAGCGTTGCCGCGGGAGCGACTACCGCTTGGACCTGCATTCCCTGCCGGTCAATGATGCCAAGGCCCGGACGCAGCCAGGGCCCGCGGGCTGCACGGGCCCTGGCTCGTTCTGGGGTGAGGTCGTCATGCGGTGGCGGGCTGGAGGAGTTCGATCTCGATGGCCAGCACGCCGAGCGCCTCCTTTCCGGGCCGTAGCTGCGGCGGATGTTGGCCAACTGTCGCTGCTGATCTTCTGGGGTTGCTTGCCAGCCAGACAACAGCAGCCGGACGACAGCGAAACGACACCAGGACGACACCGGACGAGAGGAACGTGACCAACCCAGGAGATCACCGCGATCAACCCGCGCCCGGAAAGGTGCGCTCGATCAACGAGGTTCTGGCGGTGAAACCACACCGGCGACATGCTCTCCCGGTTCACCGTGTCCGTCAGACGCCTGTGCCTCGCACCGATACCTGAGGGCCGGCCGACCGGCGACGGCCTCGACCTGTTCAGCCGCCTGGGGCGTGGTGAACCTCGATTATCTCCACCCGGCCTGCCGGCCGCGACCACCACTCGATACCGCCGCCAGTCGCCGTAGCGGCTTCACACGCGGTGACCTGCCGCGCCGGCGCATGGCGGATCACGAGCCGAAGGGCCGCCATGCCCGCCACGACCGCCACGACCGCCACGACCGACGACGTCCGACACCGACCCCAAACTCGTGGAGAGGGGAGATTCACACGTGATCACAGATGGGCCACCACGGCGGCCCCCGGTAAGCCGAGCCTGCTTACCGCCACGACAGGCCGAAGGCCACCAGCCACCTGAACGGTCCACCAAGAAGGCGCGAACCCCGTTCCGATCCGTGCTCGCCTACGCCCCCTCCGGGGTCAGCGCGTTCGGCCTGGCCGCAATCAGCAACATCTTCGCCGATCGAAGCCACCTGGGATTGCCCCCGCTCGACTTCGCCGTCTGCGCCGACCGCGCCGGCACCCTGCGCACCGACCTCGGCATGTGGACGCACGTCGAGCACGGACCCGAAGCGATCGCGAACGCCGACCTGATCATCGTGCTGCCCACCGACCAACAGCCGCTCACCCTTCCCGCACCCGTCACCAAGGCGATCACCGACGCCTACCACCGGCAGGCCCTCATCGCGGCCTACTGCGCCGGCTCATTCCTACTGGCCGAAACCGGCCTCCTCGACGGCCTGCGCGCCACCACCAGCCGGCCACTGGCCACCCACCTGGCCCAACGCCATCCGGGCATCATCATAAAAACCGACGCCCTCTACGTCGACGAAGGCCAGATCGTCACCGGCACCAGCGTGACCTCCTGCATCCACATGTGCCTGCACCTGCTGCGCCGCGAACACGGCGCGGCCGTCTCCAACGCCGTGGCCAGGGAATGGATGATCACGCCACGTCGGGAGAGCGGGCAGACGCGATACGTTCCCACCACCGCACCCGCGGGCACCCGATCACTGGCCGACGCCGAGGACGCCCGCCTGGCCGACCTGCTCATCTGGGCCCGCACCCACCTGCACCACCCCATGACGGTCAACGACCTCGCCAAACAGGCGTTGATGAGCGCTCGCACCTTCGCCCGACGTTTCCGGGCCGTCACCGGCACCACACCCCACGCCTGGCTGAACGACCAGCGGCTTGACCTCACCGAGGAACTGCTGACGTCCACCACCCTGTCCATCCAGGAAATCGCCAGACAGGCAGGCTTTGCCTCCAGTGGCGTCCTGCGCACCCAATTCACCAAACGCCACGGCATCGCCCCCAGCGTCTACCGGCACAAACCCGCCCAGGACCGAGCGGATCGTCCAACGCACCGGCGATCCGCCACTCGGTCGGCTCAGGACGAGGTCCGCCACCGGCCTGGCGAGACCGGTGGCTCATCCGGCCACGTCACAGACATGAACGAACGATGCACGCCTGATGACTTTCATCGAGAGGATCTGGCCACGTGAAGATCCCCAGGGCGCAATATGAGGCCACGGCAGCCGTCTTGTCGATCCCCTCAAAGTGTGGAGACGGTTCTATGCCACAGCGGCCCTCAGCAGGGCCGTTGATGCTTGCCTCTTCTCGATCATCTGACGCTCGAATGTGACAGGCGGCAGCCCGTCGTTGGCACTGTGCCTGCGCTTGATGAGGCGGTGGCCGCCGCACGTCACGCAGACACACCGTGTCGAAACAGCCACAATCAGCTACTCACTGGTGAGTGCCGGATACTTGCGGCATGGCGGGCGCGACACGCAAGATCCTGGAGATCAAGCCGAGGCAGTCCTGGCTGGTCCTCTCCGAGGGTCGCTGGGCCTACGACGCACCGCCCAACCACTCGTCGATGCCACTGGAACGGACCTCCATCTGGCTGCTGCCCCGAGCACCCCCGCCTGGACGTCGAATCCGAAGCTCGGGCGCGCCTGCAGCCCGGCGACCCGGACCTCGCCCAGCCGCTGCGATTGGTCATCAGCACCGGACTGGGTGCATGGTCCGACCACTGCATCTTCCACACCCTCAACTGGGTGGTGCCTTCAGAAATCGAGCTGTTCGCCGACCAGCCCCACGCGATCGCTACAGCCTCCGGCCGCAGCGTCCCAACGAACCAGGACGCCGCCAAGAGGCTGCTGGAGCAGCGAGGTCTCTGGAGAGGCGCTGCAGTAGCCGCCGGGGTGGTGCAGGCGGCTGCCAAGTGGGGGCAGGCCTGGGCGCGGCGAGTGTGCCCAGGTCAAGTACAGGAATCGGTTACGGCGTCCCGCCCTCGCACTACCGGCGCACCCGGACCCGCATGGCGGACCACGCGTGCCTTCACTCGTACGGTGTCAGGAACTCCCGCGGCTTCAGGGCCCGGGACATGATCCGCACGTTGCCGATCCACCCGTGACACGGAACGAACTCGGCACGATGCCGCTCCCGAATCCAGACTGAACACCCGTTTCGAGGATGCGCACCGTGACAGTCGCCTGCACCGCGCCGCGCAGGCTCGAGGTCAGCCACAGACGCTCGTAATCTCCGCCGCCCGCGTCCAGGCAGAGGACCAACGACACCTCGCCGAGACGGTCGGCGAGATGATGGAGGTAGGCGGGCAGATCAAGGCTGCCGGATTCCTCGCCTGTCTCCAGCAGCACCACCGCCCTGGCGTGCTCGCCGCCCGTACAGCAGGACGGTCCCGCTCGACGCCGTGCCCGACGTCGCGGGCACGTCCACGAAGAGGAGTGGGGCGCGGCCATCGAGCTGCACCACTTCGCGCCGCGCATCGGGAAGAGCCCGCGACGTCACCCAGGCCCGCACGTGTTCGACGGCCGCTCGCAAGTGACCGTGCTCCTCCCATTCGGCGTCGTAGGCAGCCGACACGGCGGGAATCTCGACCAACCCGGTAAGGCTGGGCAGCACGGCCTTCGTCCAGGAATCGCAATTCGCGGAAGCTTTTCGTGATCCATGCAGTCATAGCCGCATTGCGAACTGCGCACTTCGCTGCGGTCGCCGATGTCTTTCCGGCTGATCTGCCCGACGCGGCCCCCGCGGGCGGGTCAGGTTCGGCCTTGAGGGGAGCGCCATGGGAGGGGTAGGGCGCGGCGGGGGCCGGTCATCCGCTGCAGGCCCTGGTCGATGTCGGCGAGGGACTCCGCGGTGAGGCGTGAGCTCAGCTGGTCGACCGCGCTCTGGGCGAGCCAGTAGATCAGCACCGGACCCGTTCCAGGACCGCTCTCCGCCATGATCGCGAGCAGGTCTGTCAGCGGGGCAGGGTGGTCGAGCCGGTCGAGCGCCGCTTCCACGTCGGGCTCGGTGAGCGGGGTGGGGAATTGCTGGCGGATCGCGCCCTGGACCTTGCGGATCCTGCCGGTCTGGGAGGACACCGTCCTCGGAGGCCGGCCGCTGAAGAGCCTGCGCGGGCTCCGCAGCACGCGGGTGAGCGCGGGGGCGGTCATCCTGGTGAGGCCGTCCTCGATCTCCCGCTTGATCGGGCCTTCCAGCCCCAGTTGTCTCAAGGCGTGCGCGGTCAGCCCCGACAGCAGCGCCGCACCCGTTCCAGGGCCGCTCTCCGTCATGATCGCGAGCATGAACGCCTGGGGAGGGACTTCGTCCAGGGCCTCGAGGATCTCTTTGACGTCCGCGGGGAGGAGCAGGCGGCCGCGGCTGAGCCGCAAGATGCTGCGGTGATGCTCCAGGCCGGAGTCGCCGAGGCAGGCGGAGACCGGCTTGACCAGGTAGCGGTGGTGGTGGAGCTGCTGGGCGACCTCCTTCCTGTCGTGGCGGTCTCCCAGCTCGCGCAGGACGCTGTCCAGCACGGTGGCGTCGCGGGAGGGCCCGATCAGGTGGAGCAGCTCGTCGACGGTCATGTTCGAGAGGAGCTGCTGCCGCATCCTGGCGTCGCCTATGAGGAAAGTGATCAGCAGCTTGACCAGAGGCTCGCAGTGGGCGGATGCCGCCTTGAGCGCCTTGGCGAGGGGGCGGGGAACCTCGCTGAGGCCGGCGAGGTCGTGGTGGAGGTTCTCGAGGTCGTGGCGGTGGAGGGCGGGGCCGTACAGGAGGCGCAGGAGGATCTCGAAGAAGGCACCCGTGGTGGGGGAGTCGGCCAGCCGGTCGGGCAGCCGGGTCAGGTTCCGCTTGACGATGTCGCGATAGACCGGGCGGTCGTCGTCGGCGATGCGGTGGAGCGCCTGCGACAGATGAGCGTTGAGCTCCTGGAGCCGCACCTCGTCCGCGCCGGCGAGGCTGTCGAGGGACTCGGGGAGCAGCTGCCTCACGGAGGAGGCGAGGCTGATCGCGGTGTGCTCGCGTACTCGCACGAGGGCCTCGGCGCGGTCGGTCTCGCTGTCGAGGTCCAGCGGGCGGTCAAGGGCGGCCAGGCGGCGGATCAGGCGGGCCAGGCCGTCGTGCTCGTACTGCGCGAGTTCCTGCTCGTAGCGGCGGGCCTCGGGAGGGAAGTCGTACGGGACGTCCTTCTCCCAGGGGAGCTCCCAGGCGCCGTGGGCGGGGGCGACCTCGGCGAAGGAGAGCCGGATGCGGTGCCTGGAGGCGCTGTTGGTCCAGGTGGAGACGGCGAGTCCGCTGCGCATGCCGTACGGGAGGAGCGCCGCGACGGCGTCGAGGAAGTCGAGCCGCTGCTCCATCGGGAGCTCCGCGCGGACCACGCAGACGGGCTTGCCGGTGAGCAGGAGCGCCGCCGCCCGGCGCGCGGTGGCGTTGGCGATTCCGGACAGCCTGGGCGGGTCGTAGTCGCGGAGGCTGAGCCGGAACGGGCTCTCGCCGGAGAAGTCCTTTCTCAGCAGCGCCTCGTACAGGGCGCGGTAGGAGATCGGGGTCTTCGAGGCCTGCTCCCAGCGGAGGCAGACGTGCCAGGTCATCGTGTACGGACGGTGGAAGCCGTCCTGGGACTCCGGCTTCGTCTGCAGGGACAGACCAAGCCAGGACTCGCCGCGCCGGTTGAAGTGGCTGGCCGCCACGCGCGGCAGCGCCTTGGGCTCTGCGGTGCCTGAGGAGAACGACTTGAGCCAGTCGGAGAACTCCGCCTTGCTCAACGCTCCAGTGCTGAAGCCGATCACGTCGTAGTCGTCCAGGCTCTGCGGCGTCTTGCCGAGGACGGCCCAGTGAGCGGTCGGCCGCGCCGTCATCACCCGCTCCTCATTGAGTGCGGCCTCAGCATGCCGCCGAGCCAGATCACCGGCTCCATGACGTTGATGGGGCGGACGGGGCCGCGGATCGTGAGGCCCCCGTGGGGGTCGTCGATGACGTTGAGGAAGTCGTCCGGATCGAACCGGCCGTAGCGCTCGTCGATGTACATCCCCACCGACGAGGTCACGAAGAACTTCGCGCGGTCCTTGTGGAAGTACGTCTCGATCAGGTCGAGGATCATCTCCGCGTTGTGGTTGCGCCCGCGCCGGCAGAGCTGGTGGAAGAAATCCCTGGCGTGGTCCTCGGCCACGCGCGGGATGCGCAGCTCGTCACTGAGATCGGGCTCGGCGAACCCCCACTGGTCCGCCAGCGCCAACACCCGTGGGTCGTCATATTTCGTGATGCAGACGGCGATGTAGTGCGGGAGCTTGCCGTCGGCGTACTCGTTGCCCGCCAGCATCTGCGCGGCCACCTCGTTCAGCGCCGAGTCCAGGTGCTTGAAGGCGTCGCCGACCAGGCTCTCCCGGTCCGGGTCGAACATGTAGATCAGCCCGCGGCTCCTGACCAGGCTGGACACCAGGGCCTCCTTGTCGACGCTCGCCTGCGGGTCGGCGTACAGGCCGCCGCGCGGATCCAGGAAGTCCAGTTTGATCCTCGGGGCCCTGCCCGGCTGCGTTCGCCACGGCCGCCACCACTGCCGGTGGTCCTCCCCTGGGCCGATCAGCAGCCAGCTGTAGTACGTCAGGGACTCGGTCGAGTCGGGGAACCTGCGATCGTCCAGCAGCCTGTTGCGGAGCTTGATCAGCTCCGCCCCTGAGGCCTGGTTCTCGCCGACCAGCTTCCAGTTCGTCTCGGCCCTGTTCAGCGCGATGCTCAGCGCAGCTAGGAAGGCGGTCTTGCCGCTACCCGAGGCGCCCCACATCGCGATGTCGGGCGCCGGTTCGGTCTCGGTCACGCGGGGTCCTCATTTCAGCTGACGAGGGGAAGGGCGAGCGCGCCGCCGGTGGACGTCAAGTCGAGGCGGGCGGCGAGCTTCTCGACGTCCACCGCGTCCACCTGGTACAGCGCCGCCGGGCCGAGCCGCTCCCAGACCGGCGAGGTGCCGTCGCAGATGGCCGCGCACTTCATGCCGTGGCGCTGCTCCAGCTCCTGCAGCAGGATCTGCCAGTCGTGCCGGAGCGGGCAGGGCGGCACGCGGTCCCTGCCGACCCTGCGGGGGTGCGGCGGGCGCGCGCCGACCGTGAGCAGGGCGGTACGGGCGCCGTCCTGCCTGAGCCGGCCGCGCAGCTCGGCTAGGACGTCCTCCACCTGGGCGGCGTTCGGGTACGTCGGCGGAGCCGGGCGCAGCGAATCCAGCGCCAGCCTGGCCTCGGCCGCCGAGCCGGCCCAGATGGCCACCCTGGGCGAGACGTGGATCGGGTGACGTTCGCCGAAGACATGGGTGCCGTAGCTCATGATCGAGATCTGTGTGGGGGTGTCGGCCAGCAGGTCGATGAGGTACGCGGGCCAGTGGCAGCGGGCCTCCAGTTCGTCCTGGGTGCCCGTGGTCTCGATGGCGCAGATCAGGTGGGCGGGGCGGGGGGAAGGGGGGCGGAGCCGTACGGGGAGGTCGGCGACCACCTCCGTCCAGGAGCCGGTGTGCGGGCGCAGGCCCACGATGCCGGAGAAGCGGACCTGGCCGGGGCGCTCCAGCACCGCTCTGAGCGTGTGCCGGCCCGCAGGCAGCGGCGCGTGGTCGACCGAGACCAGGCCCGACGGTTCGAGCGGGCCCACCCACGCCGAGACCGCCAGCAGCATGCCGCCGGGGTCGGTGCAGGTCACGGTGACGTGGGCGTCCTGGCCCGGCAGCGTGCCCGCGCCGAAGAGCGGCTGCCCGGCCAGCTCCAGCTGCCCGTCCCCGGCCCGTTCCCTGGCCACGATCAGGTCGTACGACTGCCGCAGCGGAACCCGGGTGGCCAGGTCGCGCAGCAGGCCACCCGCCTTGATCGCTGGCAGGTGCGCGACCTGGGCGGCAGGGCACCACGCGGTGAGCGCGCGCAGGCTCGCCTCTTGTTCGGGTCCGGCGGCGGTGTGCAGCACGACGACCTGGTCGAGGCCGTCGGGGGAGACCAGCTCGCGGGCGACCCGGCCCACTGCGTCCGCCACCTCGTCGCCGGTGGCGGTCAGGGTGGACCACTTGGCGGCGGCCCTGCGGATGACATACGGCGTGCCGATCTCGTCCGCGCGGACCTCGAAGAACCGGATGCCGGCGACGTCGATCTCCACGACGGTCAGCCGCTCCACGAACGACGCGATGAGGTCGTGGATGGACGCGCTCATCGATCGGAAGCGTAGAGTTTGGGGGAATTTGTCAATATTACGTCCGTTTCATGCATATTTGTTACCCGTGTCGCGGTAACGGGTCCATTTGTCAGACGTGGTTGATGCCTACCTTGTTGATGGCGTTGCTTACTTCGTCGTTGCCGACTGTTGATGCTAATCAGTACGCTGCCGAGAGGGTAGCGGCGGGACTCTCGGGAGCGGCATGTGATCGGTAAATGGTTGATCATTCTGTCAGGTGCCCGGCAGGACGTGCTGGAGAAATACGATGGCGAACGCGCCAGGTTCGTCGGCCTGGGCGGGGCCATCCTCACCACCGCCTGCCTCGCCGCGCTGGCCATGATGTTCGCGCTCTCCTCGGCACTCAAGGTCTTCCTGCCGCTCGCCATCGCCGGCGGCCTGGTCTGGGGCGTGGTGATTCTGGGCCTAGACCGCTGGCTCGCCACCTCGCTGCCGGTCAAGGGCCGGCGGCGGTTCTGGCTCGCCCTGCCCCGCGTCCTCCTGGCACTCCTCCTCGGCGCTGTCATCTCCACACCGCTGGTGCTGCAGATCTTCAAGCCGGAGATCGACGCCACCATTCTCGACATGAAACAGGAACGGCTCGACGTCTTCACGCGCGCGCAGCAGACCGGCGAGACGGGCAAGCGCGTGGACACCCTGGAGAAAACGGTGACGGAGCTCGAAGCCGTGATCGCCTCCCGAGGGGAGACAGCGCTCGACCCTGCCTCCGACCGGCGGATCCAGGAGCTGGAGAAGTCACGCAAGGGGGCGGTGAAACAGCGGGACACGTTCTACGACGAATGGCAGTGCCAGCTTTACGTGGGTCCGCCGAAATGCGCCAAAAAGGGTCCCGGACCGTTGTCCCAGGCGGCCGAACAGGCCTACCAGCGGGCCGCCACCCGGGTGAACGACATCGACCGGCAGATCCAGCAGCGCCGCGACCAGCTCGTGAGCACCCAGGCCGCTGGACGGGCCAGGCGGCTCGAAGCGGCGGAGGAGGAGCTGCCGGAGGTGCGGGCCGAGCTGGAGCGGCTGACCGGCCAGCAGACCGACCTTCGCGACCAGTTCGTCGAGGAGAACCACGGCTCCGACGGCCTGCTGCTCCGGCTCGAGGCGCTCAGCCGGGTCTCCCAGGACAACACCACGCTCAACATGGCGCGCCTGCTGCTCTTCCTGTTCATCCTGGTCATCGAGTGCCTGCCGGTGCTGGTCAAGCTGATGCAGCGGCCGGGGTCGTACGACAAGATCGAAGAGAAGCTGGACGCGAAGCGGCTGCGTGACGCGCTCGACGACATTCGCGACGAGCCCGGCCAGACGCGGCGCTTCACCTCCCCCTACGAGGCGCCCGACCACGACGATCCCGGCTCGTACCCCACGGACAACTACGGGACGCGCAGCTTCGAGGACGACGCGCTGCGCGCCCTGCGCGACACCCGATCCGGCGGTGGGCGTTACGAGCGCGTCGGGCAACTGAACGATGATTGGTGACCGCGTCGCCGGCCGCTTCGTCATCGAAGCGCCCCTGGGCAGGGGCGGCATGGGGCGGGTCTGGCGTGCCAGGGACCGCGCACTGGACCGGACGGTAGCGCTCAAACAGATCCGCCCCGACATCGGGTCAGTGCCCCAACTGGCGGCGCGGGCCAGGCGGGAGGCGCAGGCGCTGGCGAGGATCGTCCATCCCGGCATCGTCAGGGTGCACGACATCCTGGACACCCAGGACGGGCCGTGGATAGTGATGGACTACGTCCGCGGCGACACGCTCGGCACGCTGATCGACCGCTCACCGCTGCCGGAGCTCGAAGCGGCCAGGATCGGGGCCCGGGTGCTCGACGCGCTCACGGCCGCGCACGCGGTGGGGGTGTATCACCGCGACGTGAAGCCGGACAACATCCTCATCACCGCCTCCGGCGAGGTGGTGCTGGTCGACTTCGGGATCGCCGCCATCGAGGGCCAGTCCTCGCTCACCATGCTCGGGCAGCTGGTCGGGACCCCTGACTTCATGGCGCCCGAGCGGCTTCATGGCGACCCGGCCGGAGAGGCGGCCGATCTGTGGTCGCTCGGCGCCACGCTCTACACGGCGCTGGAGGGTCGGCCGCCGTTCCGCAGGAGCAACAGCGCCGCCATCAGGTTCGCGATCCTGAGCGCCGATTGCGACCCTATGCTCCGCTCCTGCACTCTCGCCTCAACGATCGGCCGCTTGCTGGACAAGAACCCCGGCACCCGTATGAAGGCCGCCGAACTGGCCCACGACCTGAAACGTCTCCTTGAACCGCCCCGCTCTCCCGGGAACGGGGACCGTCATCCACGATCCGGGCGAAATGCTGTCGGAGGCGGACCGGTCAGGCGCGATCCGTCCGTTGACAAGGCCGCGAGAGATCCTGCTGGAAATCAGGGCGGAGGCGGGGCGGTCAGGAGAGGCGTGCCGCCGCAAGGGCGTCCCACCGTGGGGAAGGCTCGGCCGCCTGCTCGGCGCTCGATCGTGCACCAAGGGGGGAAGCTTCTCGAGCTTCCCGCCGCCGATGCCGCATTGGTGCTCGGAGAACGGTGGCAGGAGCTGACCGCCGACGCGGTGGAGGAGATGTGCAGGCAGGCTCCCAAGAGCGCCAAGATCCTGCAGATGCTGCTCCCCCGGCGCGCGTGCCGGCTGCTGGATCAAGTCCGCGACCCTGCCCTGGTCGCGGGGGTGGTGCTGGCGATGGACACCCGCCACCGCGGTCACATCCTCGGCGGCATGCACGACAGGAACTCCGCCGCCGCCATCGGCGCGATGGCCGCCACCGATCCCCGCCAGACGGGCCTCGCGGTCGCCGCCATACCGGAGGATGCGGCCGTACGCGCCCTTAACCGTCTCTCGCCCGCCACCATCGCGGACGTCCTCACCCACTGCTCCCACTCCGCCCGCGACCACCTCCTCTCCCGCCTCCCCGGCACCACCCGCGAAGCCGTCAAACGCAGGCTCACGGGCTGACGCTTTCCCGGTCGAGTGACGTGGAGCCGACCGTCCTCTTCGCACGGCGCCACCGATCGAGCAGAATTAGCTCGAACATGCGTTAAGTTGCTTGAATCGCGGTGCAAATGCTTGACATTGAGCACAACGAACCAGACGTTTGCCGCAAACGCCTGGCGAAAGGTGGGCGAAGATGGCGAATCGGGCATCGAGTCAGGGGCTCGCGCTTCGAGCCGCCCGGCTCTGGGCGCGGATGGTGCCGTGGCGCGGGCTACGGCCGAGTACTGCCCTCATCGCCTGCGTCGTGGTGTTCCCCACCCACCGGCGGTGGAGACGCTGATCTGTGAGCTCCAGCGCTCACATCCGCCGTCGAAGCTGAGGTGGAAGCTCGATCATGGTCCACAACTCGCGAGCGTCAACGAGAACGGGCGGGGCTCCGTGAGACTGGAGGCCCGCCCGTACCTGCGATGTTTGCCCTGGTCAGCGGCCGGAGCCGCTGACCAAGGTCGAGTGCCCCCTGTAGGATTCGAACCTACGCACCCGGCTCCGGAGGCCGGTGCTCTATCCCCTGAGCTAAGGGGGCTCAACGTGTGACAAGGCTACCAGCATCCCGACCCCACTCGGCACCAGATAAAGGTCCGCGAACACATCCCGCGAAGACCGCACGTGACCGCCCTGCTACAGGTAGCTTTGCCGCCGTGGGTGAGGTTCTTGGGAAAGTACTGGTCGTAGACGATGACGAGGTCATTCGTCAGCTCATCGCGGTCAATCTCAACCTTGAGGGGTTCGAGGTGACGACCGCCACCGATGGGCAGGACTGCCTTGACCAGGTGCTCGATGTGATGCCGGATGTGATCACGCTGGACGTGATGATGCCGTGCCTCGACGGGTGGGCGACCGCGCAGCAGCTACGCAGCGGGGAGGCGACGAGTCACATCAAGCTGGTGCTGATCACCGCGCGGGCCCAGGACGACGACAAGAGGCGGGGGCGGAGCATCGGCGTCGACGCCTATCTGACCAAGCCCTTCGATCCGGCGGAGCTGATCCAGGTGGTTCGGGAGTTGGCAGGCCGATAGTCAGGCGAGCAGGCCGTGTTTGCGGGCGGCTGCGGCTGCCTCGGTGCGGGTGGAGACGTCCAGTTTGGCGAGGATGTTGGACACGTGCACGCTCACCGTCTTGGGGGCGATGAACAGCTGTGCGGCGATCGCCCGGTTGGTCAGGCCTTCGGCTACGAGTCGCAGGACCTCTGTCTCTCTGGCCGTGAGGCCGCCTTCCGCGTCGCCGGGACCGAATCGGGCTCTTCTCCCGAATTCGGCCAGGGCGGCTTCGAGGGGGGCGGCTCGTAGCTTGCCGGCCTGCTCTCTGGCGAGCTCCCATTCGGCCTGTGCGGCCGGCCGGTCGCCGCTGGCCAGCAGAGCCTCCGCGAGGCGCCAGCGGGCTCTCGCCTCCTCGTAGATGAAGCCGTAAGAGAAGGCCGTGACGACCTCGCGCCACAGGTCGACGTCCAGGCGGCCGTGGACGCGATGCCACTCCGCCTCCAGGCGCAGCGCCCAGGCCTGGCCTTCGGGGCCCAGCTGGCCACCCTCGCCGACGGGGCCGGTGGTGACGGAGAAGCGGGCGCGGGACAGCAGGTCCTCGGCGCCTTCGGTGATGCCGAGGTCGGCCATGGCCCACAGGCCGATGGCGGCGATGCGGATGGTGCCGGACTCGCCGGGGTCGAGGGTGGCGAGGGTGGCGTGGATGTGGTCGAGGGCGGTGGCCGGGTCGCCCTGCCAGAGGGCGTGCTCAGCGGCGAGGCCGCGGGAGATGTAGGCGACCAGGGAGTCGCTCCAGAAGGGGCGCAGCCAGGCGAGGCGGTCCTCGACGGCGGGCAGGCCGCGGGCGACCTCGATGAACAGGGCGTAGGACGACAGGGTGGCCTCGGGGACGGTGCCGACGCGGGCGCCGAAGCTGCCGGCCACCGACTCGGCCTGGTCCCACTCCCCTGCCACGTAGTGGATGAGGAAGCGCAGGAAGCGCAGGTCGGTGCCGTAGGTGCTCCACTTGAGGCCGCTTTCGACGGCGAGCCGGATGCCCTCGTCGGCCACCTCCGCCGCCTGGGCGAGCAGGCCCTGCTCGTAGTGGATGCGGGCGTGGTGGAAGCGGGCCCGCAGGTCCATGGCCAGGTCGCCGGTGCTCTCGGTGGAGGCGGTCTCGACGAGGTCGTGGGCGGCGGCCATGTCGTGCCGGATCTCGGTGAAGGTGGCCAGCGTGAGCAGGGCGCCGACCTCGGCGTCCTTGGCTCCGGCGGTGCGGGCGGTGGCGAGCGCGCGGTGCGCGAGCTCCTCCACCTCGGCGTGGCGGGGGCCCCACAGGAGGGTGCGGGCGTAGGTGGCCAGGGCTCTGGCCAGGGCGATCTGGTCGAAGGCGGTCTGCACGGCGTGCTCGGCGGCGGCGACCGCGGCGTCGAAGTCGTCCATCTCGAACAGGTAGTAGGCCAGCCGTTCGCTGACTTCGGAGGTGGGCGGCAGGGCGCGCAGGGCGGCGACGGCGCGGTGGTTGTCGCCGCTGTCGGCGGCCATGACGGCGCTGCGGAAGGCCAGCGCGACGCGGCTCTCCCCGGCCAGCTCGGCAGCGTCGGGGACCCGGTCCCACAGGCTGAGCGCCTGGTCGTAGTGGCTGTGCGCCTCGGCGGGGGCGCCGAGGCGCTCGGCCACGCGGCCCGCCTCCGTGGAGGCGGCCAGCGCGCCGGCGAGGTCGTGGCTGGCCAGGTGGTGGTGGGCGAGCTCGGCGGGCGCGGTGAGCAGGCGGGCGAAGTCGGCGTGCAGGCGGGTGCGCTCGCCCGGCAGCAGGTCGGTGTAGACGACCTCCTGGAGGAGGGCGTGGCGGAAGGCGTAACCGTGGCCCTGGACGCGCAGCAGGCCGCGCGAGACGATCTCGCGCACCGCCTCCTCGAAGTCGGCCAGGGGCAGGCCGGAGACCTCGCGCAGAAGCTCGTCCTCGACGCGGCGGCCGGCCACGGCGGCGGCGCGCAGCACCTGCTGGCCCGCCGGGGACAGCACCTCGACCCTGGACATGAGCAGGCTGGTCAGACCGTCGGGGAGGGTGTCTCCCTCGGCCACGGCGGCGAACAGCTCTTCGGCGTAGAAGGGGTTGCCCTCGGCCCGGGTGACGATCAGGCCGAGCTCCCGGGCGTCCACTCGCCCCAAAGTGCTGACATAGTCGGACATGTCGCCGCTGCCCAGCGGGCCCAGCTCAACGTGGGTGACGCTGGGCAGCCGCTTGAGCTCGGCGAGGACCGAGCGCAGCGGGTGGCGGCGGTGGAGATCGTCGGTGCGGTAGGTGCCGACCACGCACACCCGCTCGGTCTGCACCATGCGGCTGAGGAAGACCAGCAGGTCACGGGTCGAACGGTCGGCCCAGTGCAGGTCCTCGATCACGAACACCACCGGCTGGACCTCCGACAGCAGCCCCAGCAGCGAGCCGAACAGCCGCTGCTGGGTGAGCCCGGCCGACGGCGCGCTCTCCGTGCCCGGCAGGAGCTGGCCGAGCATGGGATGGGCGGCGGCGGCCTCGCGCACCCCCGGCTCCGCGCCGCGCAGCGCGTCGGCCAGCGGGAGGTAGGGCAGCGCGTCGCCGAGCTCGGCGCACTGGCCGACCAGCACGTTGAAGCCGCGCCGGCGGGCCTCCGCGACCAGCTCGGTGACCAGCCGGGTCTTGCCGATGCCGGCGTCACCGCCGACGAGCGCGACCCCCGCCGTGCCTGCGGCGGCCGCTTCGAGCACCCGCGCGAGCCGAGCGAGCTCGACCGAGCGCCCGACGAGAGTTCCGTTCACGCAGTCACTATGCCACGCCCCGCCGACATCCCCATTGGTCCATAATCAATGGCCGTGATTGGCCCTGCCAAGCGGACCAAAGCGCGCCTACGCTGGGCATTCGTGATCTCCTCCACCACGTTCGCCCTTTTCGTCGCGGCCTCGCTCGCGCTGGTGCTCATCCCCGGGCCGAACCACCTCTACATCACCGCCCGAGGCCTGGCCCAGGGCAGGTCGGCCGGCCTGGCCAGCGCGTTCGGCGTGGAAGCCGGGACGCTCGTGCACATCGCCGCGGCCGCCGCCGGGCTGTCGTACGTCATCTCGCGGTCGGCGACGCTGTTCGCGATCGTCAAGTGGGCGGGCGTCGCCTACCTGGTCTACCTCGGTGTACGCGCCTTCACCGCCAAGGGGGAGACCACCACGCAGGCGCCGCCGCCCCAGCCGCTGCGCAAGGTCTTCCTCGAAGGCGTCCTGGTCAACGTGCTCAACCCCAAGGTGACGCTGTACTTCCTGGCGTTCCTGCCGCAGTTCGTGGAGCCGTCGGCAGGGCCGCCCGCGCTGCAGATCCTGATCTTCGGCGCCACCCTGCTCGTCCTGGGGCTGCTGTCGGACATGGTGTACGCGTTCACGGCCGGTGCGCTCAGCGGCCGGCTGGAGCGGAAGGGCACCACGATGCGGTACTTCAGCGGAGTCGTCTACCTGGGCCTGGGCGTGGCCACGGCGTTCGCCGGGAGAAAATGAGCCGTACAGGCTCAGAGCGCCTCAGCCAGAGTCGCCGGGATGCGGTCGAGCACCGGGTGCGGCACCAGGCCGTAGGCGTAGAAGTCCACCGCCATCGCCCCCGCCGCCTTCGCCCCCCGGGCCTTGGCCACGAGCCGATCGGCGGAGTCGCTGTCAGGGTGCCCCGGCCGCAGCACGGCACGCACCTCCCGGTCCTTGCCCACCGACCGCAGGTAGGCGCCGACGTCGTCGGCCACCCGGGCGGCGTCGCGAGCATAGGCGAGCACACCGAAGGCGGGCACCAGGTCGCCGAGCGCCACCAGGTCCACGCCGAGTTGCCAGGCGTCGTGCGCGGCCAGGCCGGGCGACGGCAGGCCGTCGCGGTAGCCCTTGACGCCACCGGTGGAGTCGATGAAGACCAATTTGGAGCCCTCGGCGGCGACGGCGGAGGCGACCTCGGAGACGAGGGTGGTGACCGTCTCGGAGCGGGCGCGGGCGTAGGCGACGACGTCGGGGCCGGCGTAGGCGGTCAGCGCCGCCCTGGTCACCTCGCCCTGCGCGGGCGTGTCGCCGTCGAGCACGCCGCCGACGATCCGGGCGCACTCCTCGCGCGCCACCGCGGCGTCGACGCCCAGGTCGGTGGCCCGGCGCATGCAGTAGTCGCAGAAGCACAGGCCGAACAGGTAGGTGTCCATCGGCCCGAGCGGCACGAACGAGCGCTCCGGCTTGAGCGGCCTGAAGTGCAGCGACTCGGCGACCACGCTGTCGACGCCGAGCCGGGCGACGGCCCGGGCCAGCGCGACGGCGTACTCGCGCACGTCGGGGTGCGCGGGGCACAGGTCGGACGGGGAGCCGCGATCGCCGAAGCAGTCGCGTACAGTCACGTCGGGGTGCGCGGCGCCGATGGTGGCGTTGCGCAGGAAGACGGTCCAGCCGTGCAGCGTCAGGCCCCGCCTGGTGCAGGCCTCGCGCAGGCCGTCGAGGGCGTCCTGGTGTCCGGCCGTCGGCTTGAGCCGCCGGCCGGAGAACAGGTCGGGCGGCGGGGGGAAGTGCGCTCCGTCGCGGCGGATGGTCAGCTTGGACAGCCCGTGCGGGGTGATGTCGCGGGCGGCGTGGTGGACGGCGCCGATGGTGACGCCGCGCACGCCGTACGCGCTGATCCTGTCGAGCACCCGCTCGACGCCCTCACCGCGCAGGTCCTCGACGAAGACGTACACCGAACTGTCCACGAAGCGACTTTACGCGCTCTTGTGAGCGACGAAGTCGATCTCCACCAGGATGTCCAGCAGTTCGGAGCCGACCGTGGTGCGGACGGGGTACGGCGCGGTGAAGTACGTCTTGTATGCCTCGTTGTAGGCGGCGAAGTCGCGCTTGACGTGCTGCAGGTGGACGGTGGCCTTGATCACGTCGTCGAAGCCGAGGCCGTGGGCGGCGAGGACGGCGCCGAGGTTGCGCATGACCTGGTGGGTCTGGGTGGCCACGTCGGTGCCGACGAGTTCGCCGGTCTGCGGGTCGAGCGGGCCCATGCCGGAGGTGTAGACGAAGTCGCCGACGACGAGTCCCTGCGAGTAGGGGCCGATCGGGGCCGCCGCGTCAGCGGTTTTGAGCTCCTTCTTCATGGCTGCTCCTAGAAGTGGGTGGTTATGGTGCCGACGACCCGATAATTCCAGTCGATCAGGGGAAGGGACCGCCACTTGTCGAAAGCGGTGCACGGGTGGGAGATGCCGAAAGCCAGCAGGTCACCCGGTGCGAGACCGTCGGCGCGCACGATCGTGTGCTGGTCCTGCATGGCGACGACGGTGACGTCGCCGCGTCTGGGGATGGGCAGGCCCTCGTCGTAGGGGGCGTCGCGCTTGCCCATGCCGACGACCGCGAGGCCGGGCTCGGGGGTGGACAGCACCTGCGCCCACACCTCCAGCGCGGGCCGCAGCTCGCCGTCGACGCGGTTGAAGGGGGTGCGTTCGCGGTAGTAGCCGTCGTCGTGGGTGACGTACGCGCCGCTGCGCAGCAGGATCCTGGCCTGGGTGGCGACGAGGTGGCGGCCGATCACGTCGAACCACTGGCTGCCGCCGACGCTCAGGATCGGGGTACGGACCCGCAGGTGCTCGACGGCCTCCTGCAACGAGTCCAGATATTTCCGGACCTCTCCCGCTGTTTTGAGCGCCCCTTCGTACCCGGCCACCCCCGCCAGCTCGATCCCGTCGGTCTCCTGCGCGTGCCGGGCCACCGCGAGCAGCTCGTCCAGTGTCCGGCAGCCGGCCCTGCCACCGGCGTGCCCCAGCTCGGCCAGCACCCTGAACGGCCGCGAGCCGGCGTGCCGGGCCAGGATGTCCACCCCGGCCACCGAGTCCGCGAACGACAGGAGCTCGAAGTCCGGATCGCGCTCCAGCTCCGCCGCCGCCCACCGCAGCCCCGCCGCGTCCACGACCTGGTTGGCCACCATGATCCGGCTCACCCCGAACCCGCGCACGGTCATCGCCTGCCGCGACGTGGCCACGGTCAGCCCCCAGGCCCCCGCCCGCAGCTGCCGCTCGGCGATCTCCGGCGACAGGTGCGTCTTGGCGTGCGGGGCCAGCTCCAGCCCATGGTCGCGGGCGAACGCGGCCATGGTCGCGATGTTGTGCTCCAGCGCGTCCCGGTGCACCACCATCAACGGGAAACCGAGCTCCCCTTCCAGCACAGACCCTTCCGGCACGACCCACCCCCTCTGCCGAGCCTATCCCGAAGATCTTGTCCGGGCCTGTCTTGAAGATCTTGTCCGGGCCTGTCTTGAAGATCTTGTACGGGCCTGTCTTGAAGATCTTGTCCGGGCCTGTCTTGAAGATCTTGTACGGTCAGCGCGGGCGAAGGGCTCGGCCGGGGGTCGCGCCGGTCAGCTCGCCGGCCGCCAGCACCGGCCGGCCGGCCACCAGCACGTCGTCCACCCCGCGGGCCGGCGTGCGCGGCGTGTCGTAGGTGGCCTGGTCGCCCACCGTCAGCGGGTCGAACACCACCACGTCGGCGGCGAACCCGGCTCGCAGCAACCCCCGGTCCGCCAGCCCGAACCGCCTGGCCGGATGCGAGGCCAGGTGCACCACGGCCTGCTCCCACGTCCAGTCACCGAGCTCGCGCACATGCCGGCCGAGGAAGCGGGCGAAGGCCCCGAACGCCCGAGGGTGCGGGTGGCCGCCCACGAAGATGCCGTCGGAGCCGCCGATGTGCGACGGATGCCGCAGGACGCGGCGTACGGACTCCTCGCCTGCCGGGCCCTCGTCGGGGCGAGCCTCCACGCAGCCCGCCTCCAGCCGCGTCTCGATGAGCAGGCGCCGGCAGAACTCGGCCGGCTCCACCCCGGCCCGTCCGGCGGCGGCGACCATGGTCAGGCCCTCCGCCCACTCCAGGCCGGGGGCGTGCGCGATGGTCAGGCGCGGCCAGGTCCCGGCCAGCTCCGGCCACCAGGCGTCGAGCTCGGACGAGGCGATCATCTCCAGGGCGCGGTCCGTCTCGGCGCCCGGCACCTCGGGCGGCAGCGCCATCATCGCCAGGATCGTGCTGCTGCGCAGGTAGGGGTAGGTGTCGAAGGTCAGGTCGACGCCCTGGCCGAGTGCCTCGTCCAGCCGCGGCAGCAGCACGTCGGCCGGGCCGTGCAGGTGTGAGACGTGCACGGCGGCGCCGGACAGCTCGGCGATCCGCACGACCTCCGCCATGCCCACGGGCGCCCTGGAACCGTAGGCCCGCATGTGGGTGACGTACGGCAGGCCGCCGAGCGGGCGGCAGAGCTCGGCCAGCTCGTCGGCGGTGGCGTAGCGGCCCGGCAGGTACTCCAGGCCGGTGGACAGGCCGCAGGCGCCCTCGGCCAGGCCGCGCTCCACGTGGGCCAGCATCAGGTCCAGGTCGTCCCGGGCGGCGTGGCGGGGTGAGGGGCCCATGACGTCGTAGCGGATCGTGCCGTGCGGCAGCAGGTAGGCGGTGTTGACCGCCACCGAGCGGTCGTAGCCGTCGAGCAGCTCCGCCACCGTGAGCGGGCCTTCCGTCATGGGCGGCCCGTTGACGGCGGCGAAGTAGCGGGAGACGTAGGCGAAGGTCTCGGCGGAGCCGGGGGCGAACGACAGCCCGTCCTGGCCGAGCACCATCGTCGTCACGCCCTGCCGCAGCGCCGCGAGCTGCACGCCGGGGTCGAAGACCGCCGCGTCACCGTGCGCGTGGGCGTCGACGAACCCCGGCGCCACCAGCCGCCCACCTGCGTCGATCATCGACCCGGCCCGTGCCCCTTCGAGGCGGCCCACCGCCGCGATCCTGTCGCCGGAGATCGCCACGTCGGCCCGGTACGGAGGCGCGCCCGTGCCGTCGAGCACCCGGCCACCGCTGATGACTACGTCGAACGTCACCTACGGATTCAATCACCAGAACGGGCCGCGCAGGAGCGCGCCGGGAGGATGGGACGCTCGGCCAGCAGGGCGCGGGCCTCGGCCCTGGCCAGGTTCCAGCCGTTCCACGGATCGGGCCCGCCCAAGTCGTTGGCCGCGGCCACGTCGGAGAGCACGCAGCTGCGCAGCGGCTCCGGCAGCCGGTCCAGCGCCGGGACGGCCTCGGCGCCCAGATCACCCAGGTAGTCGGTGTCGAATGTCTGCCCCCCGCGCGCCTCGACCTGCGACTCGGCCACCCGCAGGTCCGGGTTGACGACGGCGAAGGCGGCCAGGCCGAGCGCGGTGACCAGGACGATCGTGCGCGGCAGCCAGCCGGCCCCCCGCCCGGCCAGCCGCACCCCGCCGGCGATCAGCACCAGCGCGAACAGCGCGAACAACCACCAGATCGTGGCCTGCACCGACAGGCGCAGCCGGGACAGGCCGTACGCGTCGGTGTAGAGGCCCAGCCGGTGCAGCGCGGAGAACAGCACCACGAGGGTGAGCCCGCACAGCACGCCGAGCAGCCCGGACAGCAGCCAGCGCTCCCGCCGCTCGGTCTTCAGCACGCTCGCCGCCACCGCCACGATGCCGAGCACGATCACGCTGACCGCGACGAGCTGGAAGAAGCCCTGCCTGGCGTACTCGGCGTAGGTCAGCCCCGCCGTCTTCAGCACCAGGGCGTCACCGCCGAACAGCACGGTCAGCTGGACCATGACGAAGACCGCGAACAGCAGGTTCACCGCGGTGAGCGGCAGCAGCCAGACGGTCCTGCGCACGCCGACCTTGATCTCCGGCGCCACCGGGTCGACGACGGGCCGCAGCGCGACCAGCACCACGGCGGCCAGCAGCGCCGCGAACACCACGAACACGAAGATCCGCAACGGCAGGGACTCGGCCCAGGCGGGCGTGGTCGTCAGCCGCTCCACATAGCTCGCGAACACCGCGTCCGCCGAGGCGAACAACAGCCCGAACACCACCAGCAGCACGGCCGTGATGCCCAGCGCGGCGAGCGTGGACACGATGCCGCCCTTCGCCCGCAGGTTCTTCAGCGGCCTGGCCAGGAACCAGGGCACGGGCCCGAGCGCCAGCAGCACCGAGGCGCCGCCCCTGATCACGCCCAGCCAGCCGCGCCCGGCTCCCGACACGGCCAGCGCGACCAGGGCCGCCCCCGCGAGGAGCAGGAACGTCACCAGCCAGTCGGCGTCCCTGATGGCGGCCATCGCGATCAGCACGTACGCCACCAGCCCGTACGCCACCGTCCACGGCGTCATCCGCCGCAGCACCGCGGGCAGCGCCGCGGCTCCCAGCACCATCGACACCAGCACGATGCCGAGCCCCACCTGCGCGTCGGGCAGCGCCACCGCCGCGAACACGCCCGCTCCCGCCGCCGCCGGCAGCAGCCAGCGCGGCGTCTCCGGCAGCTCCGGCCGGGGGAACAGCGGCGGCGGGACGTACGCGGGAGGAGGAGGTTGCGCGCCGTGCGGCTGCCCCGCCAAGGGCTCCTGACGCTGGTACGGCGAGGACGCGGACGACGCGGACAGCGCGGACGACGCCGACGACGCCGACGCGGCGGACGACGCGGTCGCCGACTCAGGCGTGGACGACGCGGGCGGCGTGCGCGGCGCGGTGGCTGCCGCGTAGGCGCCTCGGCGGCCTGAGCCGGCGCCCAGGGACGCCCCGATGGCACCGAAGGTCGCGGTGCACAGGACGAGCGTGACGAACGCGAAACTGTCCCCCAGCATCAAGCTGGCGAACACGGCCGCGAACATCCCGATCAGGAAGCCGACCATCACCCCGACGACGACCCCCACCGCCATCTTCGCCAGCCGCTCGCGGGACGACTCACCCGCCCCCCGGACCTGCGCCGGGACGCCCGGCCGCAGCGCCCGTGGATCGGCGGCGGGGTCCTGGGCCGGAACGGCGGGCGCGTCCTGACGCGCGACGGCGGCTCCGGCGGTGGCCGGAGCCCCGTCCTCACCCCGGCCCCTTGAGCCCTCGGCGGACGACCCCTCACCCTCGGCCGGCGCCCCTCCGGTCACGACCGACCGGCCTCCACTCTCGCCCGACCGACCTCCTACCGCCACCGGCTCCCCGTCCGCCGCAAGCGATCGACTCTCCCCCTCGCCCGACCGACTCCCGGCCACGACCAACCGGCCTTCGGCGTCGACCGGCCAGCCCATGGCCGCAACCGGACGACCTTCGACCGCAACCGACCCGCCTTCGACTTCGACCGAGCCGGCGCGCTCGGTTCGGCCAGGCACGGCTCCCGCCAGGTCCCCTTCAACCGGGTCCCGGCCGTCCTCCGGCTGAGCCATCGTCTGTGGAGCCGTCTGCGGGGCCGTCTGCGGAGTCGGTACGGGAGCTTCGTCCCGGACCGTCGTCTGCTCCCCCGTCGCCAGCTCCGGCTCCCGTGGCGCGTCGGCCATCGTGGTCCTCCCTGGTAAGTCGATGATCATGCGGCATCCCGCGCAGTCGTCGATGCGGATCGAACCGCCGTGCAGTTCGACGATCTCCTTCACGATGGCCAGCCCCAGCCCGGCGCCCCCGGCGTCGGCGGCGCGGCCCGCGTCCAGCCGGGAGAAGCGCTCGAACACCCGCCCCCTGGCCGCCTCGGGGATGCCCGGCCCCAGGTCCGCGACCACGAGCCGGATCCCGGCGCCTTCCCCGGTGGCGGTCACGGTGACCGTGCCGCCTGCCGGGCTGTGCCGTACGGCGTTGTCGAGCAGGTTGGCCAGGACCTGGGCCAGCAGGTCGGGGTCGGCGCGCACGCCGAGCCCGCCAGTGGTCCGGGGCAGCAGCCGGACGTCCTCGCGCGCCAGCGACGCCTCCGCCACCGCCTGTTCCACCAGTGGCGCGAGCTCGACCGGCTCCGGCTCGATGAGCCGCGCGCCCGAGTCCAGCCGGGACAGGTCCAGCAGCTGGGCGACCAACCGGCCGAGCCGCTCGGTCTGGGCGAGCGCGGTGCGCATGGTGGCCGGGTCGGGCGCGGACACGCCGTCGACGACGTTCTCCAGCACGGCGCGCAGGCCGGTGATGGGCGTGCGGAGCTCGTGGCTGACGTTGGCGACGAGCTCGCGCCGCTGCCTGTCGACCGCGCCGAGGTCGTCGGCCATCGCGTTGAACGCCCTGGCCAGCTCGCCGACCTCGTCGCGCGAGGTGGCCCGGACGCGCAGGGTGTAGCGGCCCTTGGCGATGGTCTGGGCGGCCCTGGCCATCTCGCGCAGCGGCTTGGTCATGCCGGCGGCGAGCAGCTGCACCATGATCAGGGCGAGCGCCACGGCCACCGCGATCCGGACCTCGCGCGAGAGCCCGGAGTTGATGCCGACCTCGTTGACGACGAACGCGGTCGCCACGGCCAGCACGATGACCAGGCCGAGCTTGACCTTGATCCGGCCGAGGAAGTCGAGCGGCCTCATCGGCGCACCAGGGCGTAGCCGACACCGTGCACGGTTCGCACCACGTCGGGGCCGAGCTTGCGGCGCAGCGCCCGTACGTGGCTGTCGACGGTCCTCGTGGCGGCGGCCTCGGAGAAGCCCCACACGTCCGACAGCAGCCGCTCGCGCTCGAACACCTGGCCGGGCCGCTCGGCCAGGCGGCGCAACAGGTCGAACTCGGTCCTGGTGAGCTGGGCCTCGGCGCCGCGCACGAACACCCTGCGGGCGGCGGTGTCGATCTCCACCTCGCCCACCCTGATCACGGTGTCCTCGGCGACGAGCTGACCGGCCCGCTCGACCCGGCGCAGCAGCGCGTGGATCCGGGCGACCAGCTCCCGCATGCTGAACGGCTTGGCGAGGTAGTCGTCGGCGCCGACCCCGAGCCCGACCAGCACGTCGGTCTCCTCCCCCAGGGCCGTCAGCATCAGCACGGGCACCGGCCGGGCCGCCTGCATCCTGCGGCACACCTCCAGCCCGTCGAGCACCGGCAGCAGCCGGTCGAGGATGACCAGGTCGGGCTCCGCCTTGCCGTACTCGACCAGGGCGGTTTGCCCGTCGGCGGCCACCCGGACGTCGAACCCCTCGGCGGCCAGCCTGTCGCGCACGGCCAGCGCGATGGTGGCGTCGTCTTCGACCACGAGGATGCGTCGCTGCTCTGTCACGCTCGAAAGCCTAGGAGTGGCCCGTGCAGACGGCACTCCCCAATTCGTGCACATCCGGTGCAGACTTGGGCGGGTGGACACCGCGGGTTACCTTCGACGCCTGGGCCTCGCGCAGGCTGCCCCATCAGCGGCCGGACTCCGGGCGCTGCACGCCGCCCATGTGGAGCGCGTCGCCTACGAGGCCTTGCAGATCTGGCTGGATCGGCCCACCACGGTCGACCCGCTGGAGTCGGCGGCCCGCATCATCGGCGGCCGCGGCGGCTACTGCTACCACCTGAACGGCGCGTTCTCCGCGCTCGCCACGGCCCTCGGCTACCAGGTCACCAGGCATGTGGGCGGCGTCCAGACTCGGGGCGCCGAGCCCGGCGTCACCGCCAACCACCTGGTGCTGACCGTGCGCGGCCTGCCGGACGAGGCCAATCCGGGCGGCGAGTGGCTGGTCGACGTCGGGCTCGGCGACGCGCTGCACGAGCCGCTCCCGCTGGTCGCGGGCTCCTACGTGCAGGGCCCTTTCACGTACTGCCTGCGCCCGTCGGAGGTGGCGCCCGGTGGCTGGCGGTTCGACCATGACCCGAGCGGCTCGTTCGCCGGCATGGACTTCGGGCTCGCGCCTGCGGACATGTCGGCCTTCACGGCCATGCATGAGCACCTGAGCACGTCGCCGACGTCCGGGTTCGTCCGGGTGCTGAGCGTGCAGAGAAGGGACGCCAAGGGGGTGGACAGTCTGCGCGGGCTGAGGCTGTCACGGGTCGGGACCTGGGCGGACGCCATCACGCTGGACACGGCCGGCGACTTCTACGCGGCACTCGACGACATCTTCAACCTGCCGCTCGACGACGTCGAGGCCGAGGACAGGGACAAATTGTGGCGCAAGGTCCACTCGGCGCACGAGACGTGGCTGACGAGCGCCTGACACGGGTAGACCGTCATTGGTGAAAGCTGGCCATGGCCATGTCCGGAGGCGTGACGCTATCGTGCACCTCGCTGTGACTCCTCCACTCCCTGACGGGAGCGACTTCTCGTCAAGCCACTTGCGCAGCTTCACGCCTTGGGGGCCCGCTCGCACTGCGTCTCGATGTAACGCCGCACCGTCTCGGCGGACACCGCGCCGACCGTGGCCACGAAGGAGGATCGTGACCGCAGCGTGCCGTGCTCGTCGGCCTGGGCGCCGATCAACTCCTCAAGGCGGTACTCCGGGCACCACACGACGTGGTACCCGAGGCCATAGGCCACACCGGGGGAGGTGCGCACTTGACGAGTCACACGATCATTATCGCAATGCCGCACATCTCATGCACAACGAACGGAGACCCCTGATGCGCAGGCCAGACAGGTCACCGCACGCTCGGGCCTTGGCGCCCCTCCGGCTCCCGATCCTCCCGTCGACCCAAGGCGACGGCCCCCTCGGAAGGCTCTGATGGGAGAGACAGGAAAGCTCGCCGGACGTTATCGCCTGCTCAATCCCCTGGGCGGCGGTGAGCTCCTGCTGGCCTTCGACGAGCAGGAGCATCGTGACGTCGTGGTCAGGAGGCTGCGCGTCCCCGTGGAGTCGCGGGAGCCGGCGGTGGCGGAGGCGCGGCGCGCCACCGGGCTGTCGCACGCCTGCATGGTGCCGCTGCTCGACGTGCCCGTCGAGGGCGGCGAGGCGTGGCTGGTCATGGAGTTCGTCTCGGGATCGTCGCTGGAGCAGAGCGTGCGGGCGCGACGCCCGCTGCCGGTCCTGCAGGCGGCGCGGGTGGGCGTGCACCTGCTGTCGGCGCTGGAGGCCGCGCACGCGGCCGGGATCGTGCACGGCCGGGTGAATCCGGGCAACGTGCTGCTCACCAGCACCGGAAGGGCGTTGCTGACCGGGTTCGGGCTGCCCGCGCTGGGTATGCGGCCGACTGCGGACATGTGGTCGCTGGCCGCCACACTGCACTTCGCGGTCGAGGGACGCCCGCCTGGCCAGGCTCCGGCGGAGGGCACCGAGCCGCTGCGCTCGCTCATCAGGGCCATGCTGCGCCCCACGGACACGCCGCCGGTGCGGACGGTGGCCGAGACGCTGCGCCGGCTGGCCATGGACCGCTCCCTCGATCAGGTCGTCGCGGCCGGTGGGCCGATGCCGCCCCCCGAGGTGGCCGCGATCGGGCTGGCCGTGCTCGATCAGCTCGCCGACTCGCACGCGCGCGGCGAGCACCACGGCGGCGTGCAGCCGGGCAGCGTCCTGATCAACGAGTGGGGGCACGCCACGCTGGTCCCCCGCCTGGCGCCGGCCCAGTTGCCCGCCTTCACGCCGCCCGAGGGCGCCGGGAGCCCGGCGGCGGATCTGTGGTCGCTCGGCGCGACGCTGTTCGCGGCCGTGCAGGGGCGGCCGCCCGCCCCCGGCGCGCCGCTCAGCAGGGCGGGGGCGCTCGCTCCGGTGCTGTTCGACCTGCTGTCGGGCGAGCCGGGCCGGCGTCCGGCCGCTGACGTGCTGCGCCGCAGGCTCATGGGGGTGCTGGAGCACAACGGTTGAGATACATCGTGACCAGGAACCAAGGCAGGGGGCCCACTCGTTGGCAGGACGACGCACAATGTGGGAGAGGCGGGGCGCGCGCTCCGCGTTCGGAGGAAGTTGAGGATGTCACCAGTCCAGAAGTACGCCATCGGCGCAGGCGCCGCTGTTCTGCTCTCGCTGATTTTCTTTGGGCCCGGGTTCGTGACTCTGCTCGTCATCCTCGGCGTGGTCGCCGCACCGGTGGTCGGCTACCTGATGCTCGACCCGTCGCAGCGCGAGCGGCTCAAGCGATCCCGCAAGCGCGGCATCGGCCGTTGACCCGGCGCGGCGGGGGCCCTCAGGCCTCCGCCGTGCTCTGTCCGGCCGCGCTCTGTCCGGCCACCCGCTCGCGCACCTTGCGCTCGACGAAGAACGACAGGAACGGCACCGTGCCGCCGAGCATCACGCCCAGCATGTACGGCCACGACCAGCGGGCCTTCATGCCCAGGTTCATCACCGCGACCAGGTAGAGCATGTAGAGGCCGCCGTGGATGGGCGCGATCGTCTTCGACAGGCCCGCGCTGCCGAAGCCGTAGCGCATGACCATGGCGACGCAGAGGATGAGCAGCATCACGCCGACCACGTACGCGAGCACCCGGAAGGGCTTGAGAGCCGATTCCACCGTTAACCTTCCAGAACCATCTCGGGGGACCGTTCGCGGTCCCGATCCGCTCGTACGGCGTCACGTACGAAGTGGAACCACATGAACACGGCGAATCCGGCGAAGATCCACCAGTTGGCGGCGTAGGCGAGGTTACGCCACGTCAGCTCGCCGCCCACGATCGGCGGGGCCGCCTTGACCTGCGTCAGTGAGCCCGAGGGCGGCTGGGCGACGACGTAGCCGTTGCGCACCTTCTGCCCGCTCCACAGGTTGATCAGCTCACCGGTCGAGACCGTCTGCACCTGGCCGGCGGGCACGCCCTCCGGTCGCCGCTGCACCCCGTCGGTGCCCTGCGGCGGGCGCAGCCGCCCCTGCACGGCGATCCGGCCGCCGGGGACGGCGGTGCCCGGGTCGTCGGCCTTCGCCACCCAGCCGCGCACGACCGGCATCAGCGTGCCGTCGTCGAGCCGGAGCGGGGTGAGCACCCAGTAGCCCTCGCCGCGTGAGACGTTGCCGCCCGGCGCCGCCACGTCGGGCGGCCGGTCGGCGACCAGGAGCTGGCGTCCGGCGTCGTAGACGCCCTCGGCGGTGACCTTGCGCCCCACGGCGACGTTGTGCATGTGCGCGCCCACCTGAGCGAGCGTGGTGACGCTCACCGGCTCGGGATCGGTCATCGCCTGCGGCTTGCCGGAGTCCTGGAACACGCCGAGCTGCCAGCGTCCGAGAAAGATGAACGCGAGCACGACCCCGATCGTGAGCAGGTGCAACCCCAGAAGGCGAGGGGACAACAGGGTCCTGAGCATGGGTCAAAGCTATCCGCCCACCGGACCGGTCCCGTCACCAGCCCACCCCACGGATCGCGCAAAACCGCGCAAAAACGGCATGTGATCCCGCTAGGCTGCTGCCCATGTCTGACCAGCATATCGACCCTTCGGGCAGCACCCAGCAGTTCCGCGCGTTCGCGCAGCGGTCCGAGCAGGAGTCCAAGAAGGCCAAGAAGTCGCCGCTGCTGCCGATCATCGCGGTGGTCGCGGTGGTCGTCGTCATCGGCGTGGCCGCGTTCCTCCTCCTGCAGTAAGCCCTTTCCCCATAGACCTGACCCACCCGCCGCGGACAGTGGCGGGTCGTCGCCATGCCCGCGGCGGGTCGAACCGATGGATCAGCGCCTCGGCCGCACCACCAGCGCGCTGCCTCCGCCGCGCCGGGTGGGCTCGGCGACCGCCTGGACCCGGTTCCGGTCGAGGAGCTCCAGCGCGGTGGCCGCGCCGATCTCCGGGTTCAGCACCAGCTGGTGCCCCCGGTCCGTCAGCTCCTGCTGGTAGCGGTCGAGGAAGGCCTGCTCGGCCTGGGTCTGCGCGGTGTTGCGCTGCGTGGCCCTGGGGGCGGCGAGCGCCTCGGGCAGCGACATGCCGAACTCGTACCGGTTGACCATGATCTGCAGCACGGTCGTGATGATCGTCGAGCCGCCGGGCGAGCCGAGCGCCAGCACCGGCCTGCCGTGGTCGAACACCAGCGTCGGCGCCATCGAGGAGCGGGGGCGCTTGCCGGGGGCGGGCAGGTTCGGGTCGCCGGGGGCGGGGCCGAAGGTGAAGTCGGTGAGCTCGTTGTTGAGCAGCATGCCGCGGCCGGGCACCACGATGCCGTTGCCGCCGGTGGACTCGATCGTCAGGTTGTAGGCGACCACGTTGCCCCAGCGGTCGGCCACGACCAGGTGGGTGGTCTCAGGGCCCTCCTTCGCGGTCGGGGTCGCGGTGCCGGTCGGGGCGGCGCAGGGGCCGTAGTCGCCGTCCGGCTCGCCGGGCGCGGCCGGGGCCGCGATGGCCCGGTCGCCGACCAGGCAGGCGCGTTCCTTGGCGAACCCGTCCGACAGCAGCTCCTTCAGCGGCACGCCGGGCAGGTCGCCGACGTAGGCGTTGCGGTCGGCGAAGGCCAGCTTTGACGCCTCCAGATATTCGTGCAGGCCCACCTCGGGCAGCGCGTCCAGGATGTTCAGCGCCTCGCCCACGGTCGAGCCGCCGGACGACGGCGGCGCCATGCCGTAGACGGTCATGCCCCGGTAGTCGACGCGGGTCGGATCCCGCATCAGGGCCTGGTATCTCCGCAGGTCGCGCATCTCCATGAGCCCCGGCCTGACGGTGCGGGCGGCGCCCGGGGTGACCGGCGGCTGCTTGACCGTGGCCACGACCTCCCTGCCGAGCTGCCCGCCGTACAGCCAGTCCGGGCCTCGCTCGCCCAGCTCGCGGTAGGTGGCGGCGAGCTCGGGGTTTCTGAAGACGGAGCCGACGGGCGGCGGCGAGCCGTTCGGGAGGTAGAGGCGGGCCGTGGAGGTGATGTCCTTGAAGCGGTCGGCGTTCTGGGCGGTCTGGTCGTGGAAGGTCTGGTCGACGACGAAGCCCTTGGCCGCCACCTCGATCGCCGGCCGCAGCGCCTGCTTCAGCGACAGCGTGCCGAACCGGCGCAGGGCCAGGTCCCACTGGGCGACGGTGCCCGGCACGCCCGCTGACAGGCCGCTGGTGACGGCCTCCGCGAACGGGATGCCCTCCAGGCTGGTGGCGGTCATGGCTCCGGGGGCGGTCTCCCGGCCGTCGATGGTGTGGACCTGACGCCTTCTGGCGTCGTAGTAGACCATGAAGCCGCCGCCTCCAGGACCGGCGGAGTACGGCTCGGTCACGCCGAGCACCGCTCCGGCGGCGACCGCGGCGTCCATGGCGTTGCCGCCCTTCCTGAGCACGGCGATGGCCGCCTTGCTCGCGTCCAGGTCGACGGTGGCGACGGCCCCGCCGTACCCCTCGGCGACCGGGACCTTCTGCTGCTCTGTTGTGGCCGGCGCGGGAACGGCGGTGGCCAGCGAGACGAGGACTGCTACTGCGGGAACGATCACTCGGCGCATGTTCTCCACCATGGCCCAGCTACGCCCATCGCGGTAGGGCCCCCTTCCACCATCAGAGGATGCGGTGGTGGAATGCGGGACCTAGCGTGGGGTTGTGCGTAAGCAGTCCGGTTTCGATCCGTACCTCGCGTTGATCGTCGCGGTCGCCCAGGTGGTGCTCTCTCAGGGGGCGGCCTGGGGGCAGCGGGCCTCCAGGGAGCCACTCGACCCGGTGGCCTATGCGCTGCTGCTCGTCGGGCCGCTGATGATCCTGGTGCGCCGGAAATATCCGGTCACGGCAACGATCATCACGTTGTTGGCGACATATGTGTATACGTGGCTTGGGTATCCGTACGGGCCGGTTTACCTGGCTCCGATCATCATGCTTTTCTCCCTGGTCACGCAGGGACTACGGGTGGCCGCCTGGAGCATGGCGGGGGTCACGCTCGCGGTCTTCCTCAGCTACGGCTACCTGCTCTCGGGCGAGTCGGCCGGGCTCTTCCACGACTCGGCGATCACCGCGTTCATCCTGCTCGTCATGGTGATGGCCGAGCTCACCAGGATCCTGCGCGAGCGCCGCGCCCAGCAACAGCGGGCCGTCGACGAGGAGACCAGGCGGCAGGCCAGCGAGGAGCGGCTGACCATGGCCCAGGAGCTGCACGACGTGCTCGCGCACAACATCTCCCTCATCCACGTCCAGGCCTCGACCGCGCTGCACCTCATGGACGACAATCCCGAGCACGCGCGCACCGCGCTGGCCACCATCAAGACCGCCTCCAAGGAGGTGCTCGGCGAGATGCGCTCGGTGCTGAACGTGCTGCGCGAAGGCGCCCCACGTTCCCCCACCGCCGGGCTCGACCGCCTGGACGAGCTGGTCGAGCGCTCCGGCCTCGACGTGACCCTCGACCGGGCCGGCTCACGCCCGCTGCCGAGCCAGGTCGAGCGCGCCGCCTATCGCATCGTCCAGGAGTCGCTCACCAACGCCGCCCGGTACGCGCCCGGATCGCGGGTCACGGTCCAGCTGGAGTACGGCCCGGCCGAGCTGACCGTCCGGATCGCCGACACCGGCGCGACCACGGCCACCATGCTGTCGGAGGAAGGCAGCGGCAACGGCATCCCCGGCATGCGCGAACGCGCCTCCGCTCTCGGCGGCACCCTGGTCGCCGGCCCGGCGGGCACCGGCTTCCAGGTCTCCGCCCGGCTGCCCCTACCCGAGGAGAACCCATGATCAAGGTGTTGCTGGCCGACGACCAGGCCCTGGTGCGGGCCGGCTTCAAGGCGCTGCTCGACGCCCAGCCCGACATGACCGTCGTCGCCGAGGCCGCCGACGGCGCCGAGGCGGTCCGCCGGGCACGCGAGCACGCGCCGGACGTGGTGCTGATGGACATCCGGATGCCCGGCACCGACGGCCTCACCGCCACCCGCCAGATGCCCGAAGGCCCGCGCATCATCATCCTGACGACCTTCGAGCTGGACGAGTACGTCTTCGAAGCCCTCCGGGGCGGCGCCAGCGGCTTCCTGGTCAAGGACACCGAACCGGCCGAGCTCATCCAGGCCGTGCGGGTGGTCGCCGCCGGGGAGGCGCTGCTCTCCCCCAGCGTGACGCGCCGCCTGATCGCGGAGTACGCCACCCGCGCCAAGGAGCCGCTGGCCGCCGACGGCCTGGACCTGCTCACCGACCGCGAACGCGAGGTGCTGGCCCTGGTCGGCACCGGCATGACGAACGACGAGATCGCGGCCAAGCTGTTCATGTCACCGGCGACGGCCAAGACGCATGTGAGCCGGGCGATGATGAAACTGCACGCCCGCGACCGGGCCCAGCTCGTGGTGATCGCGTACGAGTCCGGACTGGTCAGGCCGGGCTGGCTCTGACGATCGCTCAGGCCGGCTGGAGCCATTCGGCGGCGGCCTCGCGCAGCCCGGTCGTCCCCGTCCAGGCCACCTGGCCGTCCGGGCGGATGAGCAGGGTGTCGGCGGGGGGTTCGGCGCAGTGGGCCCGGACCACGCGGATCCAGTCGCCGTCGAGCGTGGCGCCACCGCCCAGGTCCAGCAGCAGGGGACGGCCGTCGCGCATCAGCTCGGCCACCCGCGTGGGCCCGTCCCCGGTGCTCAGCTGAAGATCCGGAGCCAGGCGGCCGACCAGATCGGCGCCCACGACGCCCCCACGACCGGCCTCTCCGTCGAGCACGCCGTCCGGTGACGGGAGGCCGGACCTGGTGTCGGAGAGGTGCAGCAGGTTGGCGAGGTGGCGCGCGGGCTGCTCGAAGGCGAAAACCTCGGCCAGCAGGTCGCGCAGCGCGGCGCCGTCCTCGCCGGTAAGCCGCTCCAGGGCGGCCTGTGCCCGGGTGTGCGCCAGCGTGCGCTCGCCGACCGGGCGGCGCTCGGTCTCGTAGGTGTCCAGGAGCCGGACCGGGGCCCGGCCGGTGAGCACGGCGGCCAGCTTCCAGCCGAGGTTGACCGCGTCCATCAGCCCGACGTTCAGCGCCGAGCCGCCGGCGGGGAACAGGTGCGCCGCGTCCCCCGCCAGGAACACCCGGCCCGAACGGTAGCGCTCGGCCAGCCGCGCCTGGGTGACCGTACTGGACAGCCAGATCGGCTCGCCGAGCGGCAGGTCGGCGCCGATCACCCGGCGGATCGCCGCCTGGAAGCCGGCCAGGGTCACCGGGCCCGTGGCGCCCTTCTCGCGGACGCCGACGATGTGCACGCCGGGCTGTAGTGAGGTGAGCAGCAGGCGGCCGTGCGGCGTGTGGTTCCAGCCGGGCTCCAAGCCCATCACCCGCGACTGCTCGAACAGGCCGGTGACCTGGTCGGTCCTGAAGTGGCCCAGGAGCAGCACCTCGTCGTCGGTGGTGCCGGGGAAGGCGATGCCGAGCCGCTCGCGGACCAGGGAGCGGCCGCCGTCGCAGCCGACCGCGTAGTGGGCGCGCAGCCGCCGTCCGGGCAGGTCGAGGGTGACGCCGTCGTCGTCCTGGCCGATCCCGAGCACCGGAGTCCCCCGTACGACCTCCACACCCAGCTCGGCGGCGCGCTCTGACAGCAGTCGCTCCATGCGCGGCTGCTGGATCATCACCATGCGCAGGGGGATGTCGTCCAGCCCGGCGAACCGCAGCGGCACCGAGCCGAACGGGAAGCCGGGTGGCCGCCCGGCGAAGGGGCTGCCTTCGGCGAAGCGCTCCAGCAGCCCTCGGTAGTCGAGCATCCGCACGATCTGCCCGCCGACGCCGTTCGCCCTGGGCAGGTCGCTGGGCTCGGGTCTCTTGTCCAACACGGTCGGGCGCACGCCGGCCAGGGCCAGCTCGCACGCCAGCATCAGCCCCACAGGGCCGGCTCCCACGATGATCACTTCGTCCATACCTGTCAGGCTAGGCTGACACGGGAGTGCCGTCAAGCCAGCCTGACAGAGTGGACGTGGGAGAACAGATCGGCGCGGCCTACGACGTGCCGGTTCTTCGTGGAGCACTGCGCCGAGGACTTCATGGCCATGGGCAATTACGGCATCGTGTCCAGGCAGCAGGTTCTGGACATGTACACCAAGGCGCCCGCCCGAACCAGGGTAGTTCGTCCCACGAATTTGTTACCCTGGGCCGATGAGCGAGTATGTCGACGGGCAGATCAGCACGGTGTCCGCACTGGTGCGGTCCACGTTCCTGGTGAATGCCGTGTACGTGAATTCCGCCCGCGATTACGGCATCACCCAGCAGCAGGGCCAGCTGTTGTGCGTCCTGATGGCGCAGCCGTACGGCATGGGCGAGCTGGGCGCGATACTCGGGCTCGCCAAGTCGAGCCTGACCGGCCTGGTGGACCGCAGCGAGCGCAACGGCCTGGTCCGGCGGGAGGCCGACCTGGAGGACTCCCGCGCGATCAGGGTGGCGCTCACCAGGCGCGGCGCCAAACTGGCCGACGAGTTCTACGCCGAGACCTGCCGCCGCGTCGAGGCGCTGACCTCGGCCTTCACCCCGGCGGAGCGTGACACGCTCGCCGCCCTGCTCGGCCGCGTCGTGGCGGACAACAAGGTGCCCGTCGTCTTCAGGTGACCGCGCGGCCGGCGGAGTTGCAGTTCGTTCCACGAACTAATATGGTTCGTGGAACGAACTTCTACGTTGCGGCACCTGAAAGGCAGAACAATGTCCCCACCTGACATCGTGTTCGGTTTCGGCGCGCATTCCGGCATCGACGACATACCCGAGTTGCTGCGCATGGCACAGCAGGCCGACCGCGACGGGCTCGACCTCTTCACCCTGTCGGACCATCCCTACATCGGCGGGCGACTGGACGCCTACGCCGCGCTCGGCTTCATCCTCGGGCGCACCCAGCGCATCGCCGGTTTCGCCAACGTCACCAACCTGCCGACACGGCCCGCGCCCATGCTGGCCAGGACGGTGACGTCGTTGTCGGCGCTGTCGGAGGGCCGGGTCGTGCTCGGCCTGGGCGCGGGCGGGCTGTGGGACCGCATCACCGACATGGGGGTGCCCCGGCTGTCACCGGGCGCGGCCGTGGACGCCTTCGAGGAGGCGATCGTGCTGGTCAAGCTGCTGTCGGGCGGCGGCCCTCCGGTCACCTACCAGGGCACCCACTACCAGGTGAACAAGATCGAGCCCGCTCCGGTGGCCGCGCCGCCCGTGTGGACCGGGTCGGTCGGCCCGAAGTCGCTGGCCGCCACCGGCCGGGTGGCCGACGGCTGGATCCCCGGCCACGCGGCCGACTGGCTCAGCGAGCGCTACCGGACCTCGCGGCCGATCATCGACCAGGCGGCCACGTCCGCCGGCCGCGAGCCGAGCGAGATCCGCACGGTCTTCAACCTCCCCGGCCGCATCACCGAGCGGCCACTCCCCGCCACCCGCGATCGCGACGGCCGCTGGATCGGCGGCTCCACCGGCCAGTGGGTCGAGGAGCTGACCGGCGCGGTGCTGGAGCACGGCGCGTCGGGCTTCACACTCTTCACCGCCGGCCACGACGCCCCCGACCGCACCCTCCTGGCCCGCTGGGCCCAGGAGATCGCGCCGGCCGTACGCGAGGCGGTCGCGGAGTAGTTTCCTGTCAGGCTGGATTGACAGTGGCGTACGTGTCAGGCTAGCTTGACGTCGTGGACATGGGAGAGCTGTCTGAGCGCATCAAGTCCAACGACCCCGCCCTCGGGCTGCGCGCGGTGGGCGCGCTGCACCGGCTGGCCGAGCAGGTCGAGGCCGCCTCGGTCGCGCTGGCCAGGGAGCAGGGCTGGACGTGGGAGCAGATCGGCGACGCGCTCGGCATGTCGCGCCAGTCGGTGCACGCCAAGTACGGAAAGTGAGGCTCGTCATGTTCGGGATGGACAAGAGCCCGTTCGCGGTCGCCGTCAAGGCGGCCATGGACGAGGCGAGACAGCGCGGCGACCGCCGGATGGGCACCGAACACCTGCTCCTGGGCCTGCTCCGCGACCCGTCAGGCCCGCCGGCCCGCGCCCTGGGCGTCGACGCGCGCACCGCGCGAGCGGCCCTGGACTCGCTCGACCAGGCCGCCCTGCGAGCGATCGGCCTCGACATCGGCGACACCCCTCTCGGCAGCCCGCGCAAGCACCCGCCGATCCCCGCCACCGCGCTCACGTCGAGCGCGCGGGCCGTCATCAACCAGGCGATCAAGGCGACGAGCCGCAAGACCCGGGACCGCACCGGACCGGCCGCGGTGCTGCTGGCCCTGCTGGACCAGCGGCACCCCGACCCCGTGGCCGCCCTCGTCGACCGCCTCGGCATCGACCGCGCCACCGTCCGCACCCGCCTGGAGAGCTGAAACCCACTACGTCCATGGGCGTAGGGCGGGCGACGTCGAGCACTCCCCCGGGTGGACGGCCGGACGCGCCCGGAGTCCGATTCGCGGGGCTTCTTCTGCGGCGAACCTTGAGGTACGTCAAGGAGGAGACATGAACACATTCGTACACACGGGCTTCTGGCCCGTCATCCCGCTCGTCTGGGGCCTGTTTTGGGTCGCCGTCGTCGCGTTCGGCCTCTGGGCCTGGCGGAAGAAGGGCCAGGCGGGCCGTACCGAAACCACGCCGACGGCGTCGGCGGAGCGGATCCTCGCCGAGAGGTACGCACGCGGCGAGATGAACGATGACGAGTACTTCGAGAAGATGTCCGTCCTCAAGGGCGCGACCTCGTAAACGGCACCCAGGGTCAGCGAACTGTTACTGGTCGCGTTCGGCGCGGGCCGATACGTTCCTTGGGAGGACCCTTTACGAGAAGTGGGGCGAGGCATGCGGGCGATCGCCAGGTTCTGCGGCCGGCACGACGGCGGCCGCCCCGGCCCGGCGCTCGTCCGCTGAGCGTGCAGGCGACGGCCCTGCTGGCCAGCGGCCTGGCGGCCGGGCTGGTGGCGGGGACCGCGTCGTGCACGGCCGTGCAGGGCGGCCTGCTCATGGGGCTGACCGCCCGCTCGGCGGGCCGGGCGAGGGATCCGGTCGTGCTGGCCTGGTTCCTCACCGGCCGGCTCGCCTCCTACTCCGCCGCCGGCGCCCTGCTCGGCCTGCTCGGGGCGGCCGTCAAGCCGCCGCCGGCGCTCCGGGCGCTGCTCCTGGTGGCGGCGGGCGTCCTGGTGATCGCCTTCGCGGTCGGGCTGCTGCGCCGCACCGGCTGCGAGCCCCCCGGGCGGGAGTCGCCGGGGCTGGCCGCGCCCCTGCTGGGGGCGGCGACGATCCTGGTGCCCTGCGGGGTGACGATCGGCATGGAGCTGATCGCCGTCTCCAGCGGTTCGCCTCTCGCGGGAGCGGCCGTGATGGCCGGGTTCGTGCTCGGCACCACCCCCGCCCTCGCGCTGCTCGGCTATCTGCTGCGGCGCGTCTCGCGTACCAGATTGTCGAAGGTGGCGGCGGTGCTCGCCATCGCGGCCGGGGTGTGGACCATCGGGTCGGGGATCAGCCTCGGGGGCTGGCTGCCCGCGACCGCGACGACGGAGCGCGGCGGGCCGCCGAGCCCGATCGTCACCATCTGGGCCACCCACGACGGCTACCGGCCCGCGGCCGTGGAGGCGCCCGCCAGGGTGCCCGTCCAGGTGGTGTTCAAGGTGGTGGACCGGGGGTGCACGGACACGGTCGCGATCGGCGGGCGCGACGTCGCCCTGCCGGCCACCGTACGGCTGCCTCCGCAACCTCCGGGCTCGCTGCGTTACGCCTGCGGGATGGGCATGTTCACCGGGTTCATCAAGTTCTCCTGATCGGCTCGGCGATTACGGTTCGCATCCGGGCGATTACATGCCACCCTGTGGCCATGGCCAGGTGGGAAGGTGAGGTGGCGATGCCGGCCGTCCCGGCGCCACGCGTGGGGGACGAGGCCGAGCTGCTGATGGCGGCGCAGGCCGGCGACGCGCAGGCCGCGCACCGGCTCGGCCGGCTCTACGCCCAGCGCGGCGACCGCGCGGCGGCCCGCCACTGGTGGGAACGGGCCGCGACGGCTGGCAATATCGACAGCGCCTACAACCTCGGCATCTGGCACGAGAAACACGGCAGCCTGGACGACGCCGTCACCTGGTACGAAGTGGCCGCCGGCGCCGGCGACGCGGAGGCCGCGGTCAATCTCGGCACGCTGCTGCTGGAGCAGCGCGGCGATCTGGCACAGGCCAGGAGCTGGTACGAGATCGCCGCCCAGGCGGGGTCGCGAGCCGGAGCCCGCAGGCTCGCGCTGATGTGCGAGGACGCGGGCGAGACCTCGGCCGCGCGGGAGTGGCACCGCACGGCGGCCGCCGCCGGTGACGCCTCCTCCGCCCACGACGCGGGCTTCCTGGCCTACTCGTGCGGGCACGAGGAGGAGACCGTGCACTGGTGGGAGTGCGCGGCCCAGAACGGCCACGCCGACTCCGCCTACTCGCTGGGCCTGTTCCTGCAGGCCAGCCGTGACCCGGAGGGCGCCGAGGCCTACTACCGGCTGGCCGCCAGGAGCGAGCACCCCGGCGCGGCGTCCCAGCTCGGCGGCATCGCGCTGTCCCGGCGCGACCTGCGCACCGCGCGGGCCTGGTACGAGCAGGCCGCGGGCGCCGGTCGGCTGGAGGATCAGCGGATGGCCGGGTTCGTCTGCGTGGAGCTCGGTGACGCCAGGGGCGCGAGCCACTGGTTCGGCAGGGGCGCCGCGGGCGGCGACGCGGAGTCGGCGTTCAACTTCGGGCTGCTGCTCATCGCCGAGTTCGGCGATCTGGGCGGCGGGCAGCACTGGTTCCGGCAGGCGGCGCTGGCCGGGCACCACGGGGCCGCCATGGAGCTGGGCGGGCTGCTGTCGGCGGCGGGCAGGCGGAGCGAGGCGGAGGAGTGGCTGGCCGACCCGCCGCCGCCCGCCTGGGACCGGCCCGCCGAGCCGGAGCTGGTGGCGCGGGCCGAGCTGGCCGCCGCCGCCACCGGCCGCCGGGGCGGCGTCCCGCTGTCCGTGCCGGAGCTGACCGAGATCCTCGGCACCTGGGACCTGGTGACCAGGCCGCTGCACGACCACGCGGATGTGATCGACTGGCTGGTGAACCGGAGCCGGCTGCACGCCAGCGCGGTCGAGCATCTGGCCTCGGTGCGCGGCACCCTGCTCCGGCCGGGCAGCGGCCCGTGGCCGAGCCCCGGCGAGGTGTGGCACGTCCTGGCCACGGCCCGTGAGCTGCGCCGCCGCCTCGGCCCGTCCAGCGCCGGCCGAGGCGGCACAGGCGCCCCGCACCGCCGCTGAACAGGTGTCAAGCGGCCAGGACGTCGGCCACCGGGGTGAACGGGAGCCGTAGCGCCTGGGCGACCGGCTCGTTGGTGAGGGCGCCGGCGTGGGTGTTGAGGCCGCCCGCGAGGCCGGCGTCGCTCATGAGCGCCTCCTGCCAGCCCAGTTCGGCAAGTTTGACCACGTACGGGAGGGTCGCGTTGGTCAGCGCGTAGGTGGAGGTGTTGGGCACCGAGCCGGGCATGTTGGCCACGCAGTAGAACAGCGAGTCGTGCACCGGGTAGGTGGGCTGGGCGTGCGTGGTGGGGCGCGAGCTCTCGAAGCAGCCGCCCTGGTCGATGGCGATGTCGACCAGCACGGAGCCCGGCTTCATCCGGGCCACCAGCTCGTCGCTGACCAGCGTCGGGGCCTTGGCTCCGGGGATCAGCACCGCGCCGATCACCAGGTCGGCCCGCAGGACCTCCCGCTCGATCGCGTACGCCGTGGAGACCAGCGTGGTGAGGCGGCCCTGATAGACGGCGTCGATGAAGCGCAGGCGGTCCACGTCGGTGTCGAGGACGGTGACCTGGGCGCCCATGCCGACCGCGATCTGCGCCGCGTTCAGGCCGGAGACCCCGCCGCCGATCACGACCACCCTGGCGGGGGCGACGCCCGGCACGCCGCCGGGCAGGATGCCGCGACCGCCGTTGAAGCGCATCAGGTTGTAGGCGCCGACCTGCGGGGCCAGCCGGCCCGCGACCTCCGACATGGGGGCGAGCAGCGGCAACGAGCGGCCCACCTGCACGGTCTCGTAGGCGATGCCGGTGGTCCGGGCGGCGAGCAGGGCGTCGGTGCACGGGCGGGAGGCGGCCAGGTGAAGGTAGGTGAAGAGCACCAGGCCCTCGCGCAACCGGTGATACTCCTCGGCGATCGGCTCCTTGACCTTGAGCACGAGGTCGGCCTCACCCCACACGGCGTCGGCGCTGTCGCGGATCTTCGCGCCGGCGGCGAGATACTCCTCGTCGGTGATCTGCGAGCCGAGGCCCGCCCCTCGCTCGACGGTGACGTCGTGACCGTGGCTGACCAGCTCGTGCACGCCGGCCGGGGTGACTGCGACGCGGTATTCGTGGTTCTTGACCTCGGCCGGCACGCCTATCTTCATGGCGGTGTTCCTTTCGGCGAAAAAATATCCGGTACGGCGTGCCGTACCGGATGGGTGTTCAGAGTCGCGCCCACGCCTCGGTGAGCACCGTGCGGAGGATCGACTCGATCTCGTCGAACTCCTTCTGCCCGGCGATCAGCGGGGGCGCGAGCTGGATGACGGGGTCGCCGCGGTCGTCGGCCCGGCAGTAGAGGCCGGCGTCGAACAGCGCCTGCGACAGATAGCCGCGCAGCAGCCGCTCGGACTCCTCGGCGGTGAACGTCTCCTTGGTGGTCTTGTCCTTGACCAGCTCGATGCCCCAGAAGTAGCCGGAGCCGCGGACGTCGCCGACGATCGGCAGGTCCTTCAGGCGTTCGAGGGTGGCCTGGAAGACCGGCTCGTTCTTGGTGACGTGGCCGAGCAGGTCCTCGCGCTCGAAAATGTCGAGGTTGGCCAGCGCCACGGCGGCGGAGACGGGGTGGCCGCCGAAGGTGTAGCCGTGGGCGAACATGTGGTCGCCATTCTTGAACGGCTCGAACAGCCGCTCGTGCGCGATCATCGCCCCGATCGGGGAGTAACCGCTGGTCATGCCCTTGGCGCAGGTGATGATGTCCGGCACGAAGTCGAACTTCTCGCCGCCGAACATGGTGCCGAGCCGGCCGAAGGCGCAGATGACCTCGTCGGAGACGAGCAGCACGTCGTAGGTGTCGCAGATCTCGCGCAGGCGCTGCCAGTAGCCGGGCGGCGGCGGGAAGCAGCCGCCCGCGTTCTGCACGGGCTCGGCGAAGACGGCGGCCACCGTGTCGGGGCCCTCCATCTCGATCGCGCGGGCCACCCGGTCGGCCGCCCAGATGCCGTACTGCTCGGGCGTCATGCCGGGGACGCCGCTGATCTCGTCGGCGCGGTAGTGGTTGGTGTTGGGCACCCGGATCGAGCCGGGCACGAGCGGCTCGAACATCTGCTTGAAGGCCGGGATGCCGGTGATCGACAGGGCGCCCTGCGGGGTGCCGTGGTAGGCGATCTCGCGGCTGATGACCTTGTGCTTGAGCGGCTTGCCGACGAGCTTGTAATACTGCTTGGCCAGCTTCCAGGCGGATTCGACCGCCTCGCCGCCTCCGGTGGTGAAGAAGACCCGGTTGAGGTCGCCGGGCGCCAGGCCCGCCAGGCGCTGCGCCAGCTCGGCGGCCTTGGGGTGGGCGTAGGACCACAGGGGGAAGAAGGCGAGCTCCTGCGCCTGCTTGGCGGCGGCCTCGGCCAGCTCGGCCCGCCCATGGCCGACCTGGACGACGAACAGCCCGGCCAGGCCGTCGAGGTAGCGCTTGCCGTGGATGTCGTAGATGTAGGAGCCCTCGCCGCGGACGATGGTCGGGATCTCGGCTCGCTGGTGGGCGCTGTGCCTGGTGAAGTGCAACCACAGGTTGTCCTGAGCTGCCTTCAGGACGTCGTTTTCCGGCTGCGTCATGTCTATCTTCCCTTGCGTCTGACCTGTCCCACAGTCTGCATCTTCACCTGGGCTTTGCCAAGCGAATGCGTCGCGACTCTCTGCGAGAAAACCGAGATCCGCAGCTCCGGCATGCGAGCACTACGAAATCCGCAGGTAGATTAGCGCGCGGGTCATCCCGTTTCACGCAGTGTGAAGCCTTCTGTGATCCAATGAGACGTTGACCATCGCGAACGACCCCCGGGGGACCTTCCCGTGACGCCTGACCAGATCGAGAGCGCCGTACAGGCCGGAATGCCGCAGTCCGTGGAGGAGCTGAAGCGCCTGGCCGCGATCCCCTCCGTGGCCTTCCCCGGACACCCCGAGGAGGCCGTGCACGCCGCCGCGGCGGCGACGGAGGAGCTGCTGCGCAGCACGGGACTGACGCGCGTCCAGCGGATCCCCGTCGAGGGCAGCTTCCCCGCCGTCTACGGCGAGGCGCCCGCCCCGCCCGGCATGCCGACCGTCCTGCTGTACGCCCACTACGACGTGCAGCCCGCCGGCGACCTCGCCGCCTGGCGGACCCCGCCGTTCGAGCCGACGCTGATCGACGGCAAGCTGTTCGGCCGGGGGGTGGCCGACGACAAGTCCGGCATCATCTCCCACGTCACCGCGCTGCGCGTCTTCCAGGGCCGCTTCCCCGTCGGCATCAAGGTCATCGTCGAAGGCCAGGAGGAGTACGCCGGCGAGCGCCTCGAAGCCTTCGTCGAGCGCAACCCCGAGCTGCTGCGGGCCGACGCCATCGTGGTGGCCGACACCGGCAACCCGCGCGTCGGCGACCCGGCGGTCACCACGTCGCTGCGCGGGATGGCGGCCTTCACCATGGAGGTCCGCACCCTGCGCGAGTCGCTGCACAGCGGCTCCTTCGGCGGCGCCGCCCCCGACGCGCTGGCCGCGCTGATGCGCATGGTGACCGCGCTGCACGACGACAACGGCGACATCCGCGTGCCCGGCCTGCCGCGCGGCAGGTTCCTCGGCCAGGGGCCGGCGGAGGAGGAGTTCCGCAGGACGGCCGGGGTGCTGGACGGCGTCTCGCTGGTGGGCTCCGGCTCGCTGGCCGACCGCCTCTGGGCCTCCTACGCGATCACCGTCACGGGCCTGGACGTGCCCTCGGTCTCCGGCGCCGTCAACGCCGTGCAGCCCGTGGCCCGCGCCCGCGTCACGGTCCGCATCCCGCCGGCCGGCGACCCCAAGACCACGGTCAACGCCGTGGTGGAGTTCCTGCGCCAGGTCGCGCCCTGGGGGGTGCAGGCGTCGTTCGGCGACTTCACGGTCGGCTCGGGCTTCCAGGCGGACTCCGGCGGCAAGGCCCGCGCGGCGCTCAACCGCGCCATGGAACGCGCCTTCGGCCGCCCGCCCAGGGACGTGGGCGCCGGTGGGTCGATCCCGCTGGTCAACACGCTGCTCAAGCAGTTCCCGGCGGCGGAAATCCTGCTGTTCGGCGCGGAGGACGAGGACGCCTCCATCCACGCGCCCAACGAGCGGGTGGACCTGGAGGAGCTGCGCCGGATCGCCACCGCCGAGGCGCTCTTCCTGCAGGAGCTCAGCCTGCCGTCGGCGCTGGGCGTCTGAGTCAGAACTTCCAGCGGGTCTGACTGTATTCGCCCTTACGGAAGCCGAACGCCCTGACCGGAGCGACCGCGAACACCAGCGCCCGGCCGCCCTCCTCGCTGTGGAAGGCCTCGTCGCGCACCTCGAAGCGCCACTCGCTGCCGTACTTCGCCTCGAAGGCGTCGGCGAGTGCCTTCAGCGCGCCCTGGTCGGTGACCCGCTCGGCGACGCCCTCGACGACCACGTCCAGCCCTTCCCGCAGGAGGTTGACGCCGGTCGTCAGCACGCAGTGCCGGTTGGCCGCGAGGTTCCCGGCCTTCTGCTCGCCGGCGCCCGTGCAGAAGTGGAGCGCCTCGTCCCGCCAGACGGCGAGCAGGGGCGTGACGTGCGGGCGGCCGTCCGGGCGGACGGTGGACAGCCAGAACGTCTCCGCCCGGATCAGCTGCTCGCGGGCCTCCTCCCAGGTGGTCGCGGTCGCCCCTTCGGCGCTGAAGCGCGCGTCGAGCTCGGTGACTGGGTTCATGGTCGCTCCTCTTCCTGGACGGTCATGGGATAGACCCGGTGGCCGTCAGGAACTCATCGCGGGGCGCGGGAACAGCCGCACGAAGCGCTCGGCCACCTGGCGGTCGCCTTCCACCATGCCGGGGTCGAGCCTGTCGCCGGTGAACACCAGGGCCCGCAGCGTGTCGGCGCCGGCGCGCAGCACCGCGTCGGCGGGTACGGCGCCCGGCTCGGTCCTGAGCAGCGTGAACCGCCCGCCCGACACCTCCGCCAGGAAGCTCTGCTCGCCCAGCCGCAGCTCCAGCCGCCCCGCGAAGTCGCCGGCCGCCTCGGGGTCGAAGGTGGACTTGAGCGCGTACATCAGCGCGTCCACGCTCAGCGGTCCGGCCGAACGCAGCGGCGCCCGGCTCCCCCAGCGAGCCAGCGCGAGCACGACCGGCTCCAGCTCGCGGCCCCGGTCCGTCAGCTCGTAGACCTGGCTCGCGGCCGGCGGCGGCAGCTTGCGGCGGCGGACGACCTGGGACTCCTCCAGCTCGCGCAGCCGCTGGGAGAGCACGTTCTGGCTCGCGCCCGGCAGGCCGGCCCGCAGGTCGGTGAAGCGTTTGGGACCCAGCAGCAGCTCCCGGACGATCAGCAGCGCCCACCGCTCGCCGACCTGGTCGAGCGCGCGGGCGATGCCGCACGGGTCGTCATAGGTCCTCATCCACTCCCCTTGCCATGTCGCACCATCTAGTCCTAATTTAGGACTAAATAAGGAAAGGGGCAATGCCATGACCGCGCTCGACTCACTGCCACAGGGAGACGTCAGGCTGCTGGCGCACCCGGTGGCACGGCGGCTGCTCGACTCCACGGAGCTGGCCCGGGTGGCCTACGTCGCCGCCGACGGCACGCCACGCGTCTACCCGACGATGTTCCACTGGACCGGCGAGGAGCTGGTGATGGCGACGTTCGCCGGCGCCGCCAAGATCCCCGCGCTGCGGGCCAGGCCGGACGTCGCCATCACCATCGACGTCAACGTGATGCCGCCCGAGGTGCTGCTGCTCCGCGGCCGGGCGGAGGTGACGGAGGTCGAGGGCATCGTGCCGGAGTACGCGCTGGCCCATCACCGCTACGCGGGCCCCGAGCAGGGGGCCAGGAACGTGGCGGAGGCCGACCGGCCGGGTGTCCGGATGGCCCGCATCGCGCTCAGGCCGTCCTGGGTGGGCGTGCTGGACTTCCAGAGCCGGCTGCCCGCCCCGATCGCCGGGAAGGGCTGAGCGTGGCGACCTTCGTGCTGATCCACGGCGGTGGCGGCACCGCCTGGCAGTGGCACCTGCTGGACGCCGAGCTGCGCGAGCGCGGGCACGACGTGGTGGCGGTGGACCTGCCGACCGAAGACCCGGACGCCGGCCTCGGCGACTACGCCGGCTCGGTGGTCCAGGCCATCGGGGAGCGCGCCGGCCTGGTCGTGGTGGCGCACTCCTGGGGCGGGTTCGTCGGCCCGCTGGTCTGCGACCGGGTCAAGGCCGACCTGCTGGTCCTGCTCGCGGGCATGGTCCCGGTCCACGGCGAGCCGCCGGCGAACTGGTGGGAGAACACCGGCTTCGGCATGAAGGACATCGACGACGCGGTAGACCTGTTCATGCACGACGTGCCACCCGGCCTGGCCGCCGAGGCCTCCCGGCGTGGGCGCACCCACGCCGAGAAGGCGCTGGCGGAGCCGTGGCCGCTGGAGAGGTGGCCGGACGTGCCGACCCGGTTCCTGCTCTGCCGTGACGACCGGTGGTTCCCGGCGGACTTCATGCGGGCGATGGCGCGCGAGCGGCTGGGCGTCGAGGCGGACGAGATCGACGGCAGCCACAGCGTGATGCTCTCCCGGCCGCGAGAGCTGGCCGACCGGCTGGAGAGCTACCTCTGAAGCACCGGGAGGTCGTAGGCGCGACGGACGCTGCTGCCCAGTTTGTTCAGGTCAGCGCCGTAGACGTGCACGGACACCCCGGTCACCGGGCTGGTGTTGCGCACCTTGTGGATGTCGCCGGGCGGCGCGAAGCCGCTGACCTCGCCGGGCCGGTTCTCCGCGTGCCCGATCTCGACGAGGTGGTCGCCCTCGTCGCGGTAGAGGGTCTCGTACTCGATGCCGCTGAGGATGCCGAACGTGCACCACGACACGTGGTCGTGGATCACCGTCTCCTGGCCGGGCCGCCACACGACGGCGGCGATGGAGAAGTCGGCCTGGGCGTGCAGCACGTGGGAGACGTAACCGTCGGGGGAGCCGGCCCGCTCCTCCTCGGTGAGGATGTCCTGGGACGGGAGCCGCTCGCGCAGCAGGTCGGCCACGGCGACCGCGGCCGCGTGGGCGTCCGGGCGCCGGGCCGTGATCGCGGCGATGCCGGACACGAGCTCGTCGAGGCCCGGCCTGAGGATGGAAGCGACCGTATTCATGGCATCTCCTAGAAAACCGTCTTTCCTCCTACGGTCCTCTCTACCCACCGATAGGTCCAACAGAAGTTCTTGGGCCTATCCATAGATATGCTTGATACATGCTCGATGTCGTACGGCTGCGCGTCCTGCTCGCCGTCGCGCGCAGGGGCTCGCTCACCGCCGCCGCCAAGGAGCTGCACTACTCCCAGCCGTCGGTCAGCCACCACCTCGCCCGGCTGGAGGCCGAGACCGGGGCCAAGCTGATCCAGCGCGCCGGGCGCGGCATCCGCCTGACCGAGGCCGGCAGGCTGCTCGCCGACCGGGCGGCGGACATCGTCGGCAGGCTCGACGCCGCCGCCGAGGAGCTCGCCTCCCACGTCGGGCTGCGCTCCGGGCGGGTGCGGCTGGCGGCCTTCCCCTCGGCGCTGGGCACGTTCATCCCCGAGGCGGCGACGCGGCTGGGCCGGGCCCATCCCGGCCTGCTGCTGCACCTCACCGAGACCGAGCCGCCCGAGGCGCTCAAGCTGCTGCGCGCGGGGCGGGTGGACGTCGCGGTGATGTTCCGCTACGACGACACCGCGCCGGAGGAGAACGGCATCCAGATGGTCCACCTCCTCGACGACCCCAGCTACCTGATCCGCCCCGGCCCGCAGGGAGAGCGCACCGGGCACTCGGACCACGCCGAGCTGGCCGAGCACGCCGAGGCGGCCTGGATCGCCGGCTGCGACCGCTGCCGCCTGCACCTGCTCGACATCTGCGCCAAGGCCGGGTTCGAGCCGCGGATCACCTTCACCAGCGACGACATCGTGGCCGTGCAGGCGCTGGTGGCGGCCGGGATGGGGATCACGGTGCTGCCGGGGCTGGCACTGCGCGCGCACCTCCACCCCGGCGTGTCGGCGACCCCGATCCCCGGCTCCACCAGGCACGTCCTCGCCGCCGTCTACGGCGACCCGCCCCACCCGCCGGCCACCGAGGCGCTGCTGTCGGCGCTGCGGGAAAGCCTTTGACGCCGTACCTACGATGGCCTCATGCCGGATCTCACGACGCTCGCCCTGTTCTGTACGGCCACCCTCGCCCTGCTGCTCGTGCCGGGGCCCGCGGTCCTGTTCATCGTCACCCGCAGCGTGGCCCAGGGCCGGTCGGCGGGGCTGATCTCGGTGCTCGGCGTGCACGCGGGCTCGCTGGTCCACGTGGCCGCCGCCACGCTCGGCGTCAGCGCGCTGCTGGCGGCCTCCGCGACGGCCTTCACCGTGGTCAAGTACGCCGGCATCGCCTACCTGGTCTGGCTCGGCACGCGCAAGCTCCTGCGGCGGGGCGGCGGCGAGGAGGCCGTGGAGCTGCCCGTGCACTCCCGGCGCCGCATGTTCTGGGAGGGGTTCGTGGTCAACGTGCTCAACCCCAAGACCGCGATCTTCTTCCTGGCCTTCCTGCCGCAGTTCACCGACGCCGCCGCCGGGCCCATCGCGCCGCAGATGCTGCTGCTCGGCCTGCTCTGGCTCGCGCTCGGGATGGCCAGCGACGGCACCTACGCGATGCTGGCCGCCACGCTGGCCGGACGCGTGCGCCGCTCGGCGAAGGCCCGGCGGCGCCTCGACGTCGGCAGCGGCCTGGTCTATCTCGGCCTGGCCGCCTGGCTCACGGGTGAGAAGGCCTGACCCGGCCGACCATCTCCTTGGCCCACCTGTAGTCGGCCTTGCCCGCCGGGGAGCGGACCATCTCGGCCACGAAGACGTACGTGCGCGGCACCTTGTAGCCCGACAGCAGCCGCCTGCAGTGCGCGTCCAGGTCGGCGTCCGTGACCCCGGAGCCGGGACGGGCCTCGATCACGGCCGCCACCCTGCTCCCCCACCGCTCGTCGGGCACGCCGGTCACCACCGCGTCGAAGACGGCGGCATGGCCCTTGAGCACCGCCTCCACCTCTTCGGGGTACACCTTCTCGCCACCGGTGTTGATGCACTGTGAGCCCCGGCCGAACACGGTGACCGTGCCGTCCTCCTCGACCCTCGCCAGGTCGCCGGTGAGCAGCCAGCGGGTGCCGTCGTCGGTGGTGACGAAGGTGCGGGCGGTCTTGTCCGGGTCGTTGTAGTAGCCGAACGCGATCCGTCCCGCCTTGGCCAGCGTGCCCACCTCTCCGGAGCCGGGCGTGACGGGACGTAACCGATCGTCGAGCACGACCAGGCCGGAGGTGGCGTTCGGCTGGTAGCGCAGGCCCTTCTCGGGGCTGGACCCGGCCACTCCGGAGGCGGTGTAGCCGGACTCGGTGGAGCCGAAGTTGTCGAGGATCATCACGTTCGGCAGCAGCTCCTGCAGCCGGTCGCGAACCGCGCCGGTCAGGATGGCGCCGGTGGAGCTGACCACGATCAGCGAGGAGACGTCGTAGCCGCCCCCGGCGAGCGCGTCCGCGAGCGGCCTGGCCATCGCGTCGCCGGTGATGTTGAGGGTGAACACCCGCTCCCGCTCGATGGTCCGCCACACCTCGTCGGCCTGGAACTTGCGCACGTAGACCATGGTGCCGCCCATCCACCAGGTGATGAACGTGGCCATCTGCGCGGCGCCGTGCATCAGCGGCGGGGCGGCCATCATGATCAACGGCCCGGCCTTGACGGCCTCGTCGATCACCTCCTGCGGGGTGGCGCGCGGCTCGCCGTACGGGTTGCCGCCGCCGAAGGCCATGAACAGGTCCTCGACATGCCACATGGCGCCCTTGGGCATGCCGGTGGTCCCGCCGGTGTAGATGATGTAGACGTCCTGCCCCGACCGCGGCTCGAAGCCGCGCTCCGGGCTCCCGGCCTTCAGCGCCTCCTCGTACGGCACCGCCCCCGGGACGGCCGACGGGCCGCCTGCCGCGACGAGGTGGTCGAGCTCGGGGCTGTCCCGCACCACGGCGGCCACCCGGGCGTCGAACTCCACGTCGTAGATCAGGGCCCGGATCCGGGAGTCGCGGTAGAGGTAGAGCAGCTCCGCCTCGACGTAGCGGTAGTTCACGTTGATGGGCACGGCCCGGATCTTCAGCGTGGCGAGCAGCCCGGCGACGTACTCGATGCCGTTGTAGAGATGGATGCCGACGTGGTCGCCGGCCCTGATGCCCCGGCTCAGCAGATAGTGCGCGAGCCGGTTGGCCTCGGCGTCGAGCTCGGCGTACGTGCGGCGCTCGGCCCCGCAGATCACGGCCGTCCGCTCCCCGATGGCGTCCGTGAGCCCTTCGAACAGGTCAGCGTGGTTGAACTCCATCAGGGTCTCTCCCGTCCGACGATCCACATCGAGAAGAACTGAGCGCCACCCCCGTACGCGTGACCGAGCGCGAGCCGGGCGCCGTCCACCTGGTGCTCCCCCGCCATGCCGCGCACCTGCAGGGCGGCCTCGGCGAACCTGATCAGCCCGGACGCCCCGATCGGGTTGCTGGACAGCACCCCGCCGGAGGCGTTCCACGGGGTGTCGCCGTCCAGCGCGGTGGCCCCCGACTCGGTGACCTTCCACCCCTCGCCCTCGGCGACGAACCCCAGGTTCTCCAGCCACATCGGCTCGTACCAGGAGAAGGGCACGTACACCTCGGCCACGTCGATCTGCCGCCTCGGGTCGGTGACGCCCGCCTGCTGGTAGACGTCGGCCGCGCAGTCCTTGCCCGCCTGCGGGTTGACCGTGTCGCGGCCGGCCCGGAAGATCGGCTCCGAGCGCATGGCGGCCCCGTGCACCCAGGCCGGGGTGCCGGTGGCGGCCCGCTCCGAGGACAGCACCATCGCGCAGGCGCCGTCGCTGGACGGGCAGGTCTCCAGGTAGCGGATCGGCTCCCAGAGCATGGGCGTCGACTCGACCATCTTCCGGTCGATGCCGGGGATCCTCAGGTGGGCGTAGGGGTTCTTCAGCGCGTTGAGCCGGTCCTTGACGGCCACCAGCGCGCCGATGTGCTCGGGGGCGCCGGTCCTGCGCATGTACTCCCTGATGTGCGGCGCGAAGTAGCCGCCCGCGCCCACCACCAGCGACGCGCTGAACGGCAGGTGCGTCGACAGGGCCCAGGTGGCGTTCGACTCCGACTGTTTCTCGAAGGCCACCACCAGCACCCGCTCGTGCACGCCGCCCTGGATGAGCCCGGCGCCGACCAGGGCGGTGGACCCGCCGACGCTGCCCGCGGTGTGCACCCGCATCATCGGCTTGCCCGCCGCGCCGAGCGCGTCGGCCAGGTACGCCTCGGGCATCATGACGCCCTCGAACAGGTCGGGGGCCTTGCCGATGACGACCGCGTCGATGTCGGCGAAGGTGAGCCCGGCGTCGTCGAGCGCGCGCAGGGCGGCCTCGCGCACGAGCCCGGCGATCGAGACGTCCCTGCGCTTGGACGTGTAGTGCGTCTGCCCGACCCCGATCACGGCGCAGCGTTCGGCCATCATGCCTCCAGTACGGTGACGAGGTTGTGCTGCAGGCAGGGGCCGCTCGCGGCGTGGCCGACGGTGCGGCGGGCCGTGCCGTCGTGGATGCGGCGGGCCGCCTCGCCGATGCGGATGAGGCCGGTGGCCATCACCGGGTTGGCCGCCAGCGGGCCGCCGGAGGGGTTGATCACCGTGCCGTCCGGCAGCTCCAGGGCCTGGCGCAGGATCACCTCCTCGTGGGCGAACTGGGCGTGCAGCTCGGCCACCTCGACGGGCCCCTTGCCGACTCCCGCGGCCCGTGCGGCGTCGGCCGCCGACACCGAGCGGGACAGGTCGCGCATCCCCAGATAGTGGGGTTCGATGCGGTGCGCGATGCCGGCGATGTACGCCGGGGTGGCGCACAGCCGCTCGGCCAGGTCCCCGGCCGCCAGCACCACGGCGGCCGCGCCGTCGGTGATCGGGGCGGCGTCCGACGCCTTGAGCGGCTCGACGGCGAAGCCGTCCGGGATCTCCTCGGGCAGGTCCAGCGCGTACGGGTTGCGCCTGCCGTCGGCCCGGCTGCGCCGGACGATCTCGTCCAGCTCCTTGCGGTCGGCGCCGGTGGCCGAGGCCTGCAGGGCGGCGAAGGAGAGCTGGTCGAGGCCGAGCGGGGCCAGGTAGTAGGGGTCCAGCTGGAGCGTCATGATCTCGGCCAGGTCGCCGAGGGACGACTTGCCGAAGCCGTACACCAGGGCGGTGTCCACGTCACCGTGCTGCAGCCGCACCCAGGCCTCGTACAGCGCCCACGCGCCGTCCATCTCGACGTGGCTCTCCGAGATCGGCGGCCAGGCGCCGAGCGCGTCGAGCGCGGAGACGAACGAGAACGGCGCGCCGGCCAGGTAGTCGCAGCTCCCCGAGCAGGTGAAGCCGAACCGCGTCAGGCCGGTGCGCTCCTTGACCTCGTTGATCACCGGCAGGATCAGCTCGACCTCGCCGACGCCGGTGTCGTGGCCGGTGTGCTCGGTCTGGGCGAAGGCGACGATCGCCACCCGTCTCATCGCAGTACAGCTCTCATCACAGCTCCAGGTCGGGCTCGCCGGTGGGTGCGAACCACCGGATGTTCGCCATGGACAGCGTGCGCTCGCTCTCGGGCACCCACTCCGCCCGGACCCGCATGCCCTGCCGTACCTCGTGGGCCGGGACGCCGCCCACCAGGCTGATCATGGGCACGTCGCTGCCGTCGAGCAGGATGTAGGCCGAGACGAAGGGCACCTCGGGGGCGCGCGGGTCGGGCAGGTTGTTGATCGCGAAGGTGGTGATGGTGCCGGTGTCGGGCAGTTCGACCTGGTCGGCCATGGGGATGCCGCATTCGGGGCAGGAGAGGCGGTAGGGGACGTACACCTTGCCGCAGCCGCCGCAGCGGCCTCCCACGAAGACGCCGCGCCTGACGCCTTCGAGGAAGACCTGCAGCGCCCCGCCCGCCTGCAACCGGTAAACGGTCCGCACAGGCGACACGATGGTGGTTACTTCAGGGGCGAAACACGAAATATCGGTTATGTGGCCGGTGCGTTGGCCGCGCCACACCGGCCACACCCGGGTCCCGGCGGTGATCGCCTTGGGATTGCCCGCGTCCACCGCGTGCACCAGCGCGGTGTCGGCGCCGTCCAGCTCGATCAGCGCCCAGGCGAAGGGCCGGTCCAGCGGATGGGAGGGGCGCGGCTCGGCCACCCAGGCCCAGGCCCGCACCGTCCCGGCCGGCCCCACCTCGACGTACTCGCCGGTCACCGCGTCGCCGGTGGCGGGATCGTACTCCAGGGGCGGCACCAGCACCCTGCCCCCGGCCGTCCGCACGCCCACGATGCGCCCGCCCCGCAGCTCGGTCAGGAACCGGCCGATCACCGGCCCGGTCGTGCGCGTGTAGCCGCCGGGGAACTCCAGCACGTGCTCCGCGCTCAGCCCGCCTTCAGATGGCACGGTCACGACCTTCCCAGTAGGGGGCCCGGAGCTTGCGTTTGAGCAGCTTGCCGTTGGGTTCGCGGGGCATCTCCGCGATGAAGTCGATCGTCCGCGGCCACTTCATCTTCGACAGCCGCCCTTCCAGCGAGGCGAGGATCTCCGCGGCGAGCTCCGGGCCGGGCGGCGCGCCGAGGGCCGGCTCCACGACGGCCTTGATCTGCTCGCCCCACTCCTCGTCCGGGATGCCGAACACGGCCACGTCCGCGACCTTGGGGTGGATCATGATCTCGTTCTCGATCTCGGCCGGGTAGATGTTCGCGCCGCCCGAGATGATCATGTCGGCCTTACGGTCGAGCAGGAACAGGAACCCGTCCTCGTCCAGGTAGCCGATGTCGCCGACGGTGAAGTGGTCCTTGAGCCGGTTCGCCGCGGTCTTGGCCGGGTCGCCCTTGTACTCGAAGGTGGCGCCCATCATCTTCATGTAGATCGTGCCGGGGGTGCCCGCCGGGACCGGCTCGCCGTCGTCGTCCACGATGAGCAGCTCGCTGATCGGCCAGGCGTTGCCGACCGTGCCCGGATGGGACTTCCAGCCTTCGGGCGTGGCCAGGGTGCCGCCGCCCTCGGTGGCCGCGTAGTACTCGTACAGGCAGTCGCCCCACCATTCGAGCATGGCCCACTTGACCGGCACCGGGCAGGGCGCGGCGGCGTGGATCATCCACCTGAGCGAGGACAGGTCGTACCGCGCGCGGGTCTCCTCCGGCAGCGACAGCAGGCGCTTGAAGTGGGTCGGGACCAGGTGCGAGTTGGTGACCCGGTGGCGCTCGCAGAGCCGGAGCATCTCCTCGGCGTCCCACCGGTCCATGTAGACCAGGGTGTGTCCCATGTGCAGCGCGGTGCCGCCGAACTGGGTCACGGCCGTGTGGTAGTTGGGCGAGGTGACCAGGTGCGCGTTCGGCCGGCCCGGCGTGATGCCGAACAGGCCCAGCAGGAAGGTCATCAGCTCGGCCGAGTCGTCCGGGTCGAGGCCGTTCAGCGCCCGCTTGACGCCTTTGGGCTTGCCGGTGGTGCCGGAGGTGTAGTGCATGGCCGCCCCGGCGGTGCGGTCGGCGGGCGCGGTGTCGGGCCGCCCGTCGGTGAGCTCACTGATCGGCCTGAACCCCGAAAAATCACCATCCGGTACGGCGAAGCGGCGGTCCGGTGCGATGGCCTCTGCGCCCCGGGCTCCTTCGGCCGCGTACCTCGGGTGCACGAAGAAGGCCTTGGCCTCGCTGTCCCCCACGATGTAGGCGATCTCCGGGCCGGTCAGGTGCCAGTTGATCGGCGTGTAGTACCACCCGGCCTGGAGTGCGGCCAGGTAGAGCACCAGCCCGTCGGCGCCGTTGGGGGCCAGGGCGCAGATGCCGTCGCCCGGACGCAGTCCCAGCTCACGCAGGCCGTGCACCAGGCGGTTCGAGCGGGCCAGGAGATCGCCGGCCCGATGCTCCGTGCCGTCCGGGTCCACGGCGGCGATCCACTCCGGGTTCGCCTGCGCCAGCCTCCAGAAACCGAGCGTGCCCATCGGAACTCCTTCATCAGGTGTTCGAGGCCCCGAGCCGCCGGAAGTGAATCATGCATCGCCGTCCGCCACAAGGCTCCCGGCCGACTCAGGTGGGATAAACAAGAACAGGTTCTCGTTTATCCCGGGCAGCGTAACCCGGCCCACAGACATGAGCAAGCGCTTGGCTACACCGGTTGATCGCGGGTTAGGATCATCACCTGGCAAGCGTTCGATCACGGAGGTCCTCTGTGGAGCTTCTGCCCATCAGCACCCCGCACTGCCGGATCGAGCGCGACGGCCACGTCGTGATCGTCACCATGAACCGGCCCGAGGCACGCAACGCGCTCTCCTCCGACATGCTGATCGGCCTGGCGAGCGCCTGGGCGTACGTCTCGGCGGAACCGGAGGTCAGGGTCGCCGTCCTGACGGGCGCCGAGGGCACCTTCTGCGCGGGCGCCGACCTCAAGGCCATGGGGCAGCCCGCCGCGGACCCCGAGGTGCGGGCCCGCGCCGCCCAGATCGCCAACTTCCACTGGAAGGGCCTGCTGCGCGAGGACCTGCCCACCAAGCCGATCATCAGCGCGGTGGAGGGCTACGCCGTGGCCGGCGGCACCGAGCTCCTGGTCGGCACCGACCTGCGGATCGTGGCGGAGTCGGCCACGCTCGGCCTGTTCGAGGCCAAGCGGGCGCTGTTCCCGATGGGCGGCAGCGCCGTGCGGCTGCCCCGGCAGATCCCCTACTGCCACGCCATGGACCTCCTGCTGACCGGCCGCGCCGTCACCGCCGCCGAAGCCCTGTCGATGGGCCTGGTCAACCGCGTCGTCCCCGACGGCCAGGCCCTGCCGGCAGCCCTCGGCCTGGCCGCCGACGTGGCCGCCTCCGGCCCCCTCGCCGTCCAGGCCATCCTGCGCACCTACCGCGACACCCTGGGCCTGCCGGAGCCGGCGGCCCTCAAGGTCTCGGACGACCTCGGCTGGCCCGTCATCGGCTCGGAGGACGCCAAGGAAGGCACCCGCGCCTTCCGCGAAAAGCGCCCCCCGACCTACCAGGGCCACTGACAGCGTCAGTCGCCGGTGATGCGGTCCAGGCGTTCGAGGGCTTGGGCGTACTCCTCGATCAGGGAGTAGACGACGTCCTTGGTGGAGCGCACCTGGTTGGTGATGCCGATGATCTGGCCTGCCGGGAAGGTGGCCAGTTCGGCGACGTCCGAGCGGCCGATGCGGCGTAAGGCGTCCGAGACCAGCATGAACTGCATGGGCATCGGCAGCGTGCCCGGCGACTCCTGGGCCTCCCAGGCGTCCGTCCACTCGTTCTTGAGGAGCCGGGCGGGCTTGCCGGTCCAGCTTCTCGAGCGGACCGTGTCGCGGGAGGTGGCCTCCAGGATGCGGCGTTTGGCCATCTCCGGGGTGTCGGCCTCCTCGACGGTCAGCCAGAGGGAGCCGGTCCAGACGCCCTCGGCGCCCAGTGCCATCCCGGCGGCCATCTGGCGGCCGTTGCCGATGCCGCCCGCCGCCAGCACCGGGACGTCGACCGCGTCCACGACCTGGGGGATGAGGACCATGGTGGAGATCTCGCCGGTGTGCCCGCCCGCCTCGGTGCCCTGCGCGACCACGAGGTCCACGCCCACCTCCACCTGTTTGAGGGCGTGGCGGGGGGTGGAGGCGAGGGCGGCGACCTTGACGCCGTGCGCGTGGGCCAGGTCGACGACGTCGGCGGGCGGCGGGCCGAGGGCGTTGGCCAGCAGCGCGATCGGGTGCCGGAGAGCGACCTCGACCTGCGGGCGGGCGGTCGCGTCGGTCCAGCCGAGCAGCACCCGTCCGGCGTCGGCGTCCTGGGACAGGGGCGGGACGCCGTGGGCGGCCAGCAGGTCCTCGACGAACTTACGGTGCCCCTCAGGGATCATCGCCTGCAGGCGGCCGACGAGTTCCTCGGGGGCGAAGTCGGCGCCTTCGTAGGAGGCGGGCATGACGACGTCCACGCCGTACGGTTTGCCGTCGACGTGGTCGTCGATCCAGGCGAGCTCCGTTTCGAGCTCTTCGGGGGTGAAGTAGAGAGCGCCCAGCACGCCCATCCCACCGGCTCTGCTGACCGCGGCGACCACGTCGCGGCAGTGGCTGAAGGCGAAGATCGGGAGCTCGATTCCGAACATGTCCGTGGCACGGGTCCGCATGGCCTGACGATAAGCCGCCGACCCAGCAAACTGCAACGCGTTCTACTCTAGAACCTTTGATCGGTACGCTTCATAGAACGCGTTCTAACGCGGCATCCGGCGCCAGACGGAGCGCGGCAGCAGCCGGAGCACGCCGAACGCCGGCCCCAGTGCGCGCGGCACCCACACCTCGGCCGAGCCGTCCCGCAACGCCCGCACCGTGGCGACCGCCACCTGCCGGGGCGTCGAGGACAGCGGCGCGGGCGTGAGCCCTCTGGTCATCCGGCCGATCACGAAGCCCGGCCGCACGATCAGCACCCTGGCCCCCGAGCCGTGCAGGGCGTCGCCGAGCCCCTGCGCGAACCCGTCGAGCCCGGCCTTGGCGGAGCCGTACACGAAGTTGGCCTTGCGGACCCGCGCGCCCGCGACCGAGGACAGCACCACGAGCGTGCCGTGGCCCTGCTCGCGCAGCACCCTGGCCGCGTGCAGGCCGACGGACATGTGCGCGCCGTAGTTGACCGCGACGGCCGCCATCGCGGCGGCGGGATCGGCGTCGTAGGCGGCCTGCGAGCCGAGCACGCCGAACGCCGAGATCACCACGTCGAGATCGCCCACCCGTCGCGCCGCCGCGTCGAAGACCTGCTGGTGCGAGCCGGGGTCCAGCGCGTCGAACGGCACGACGTGCACCTCGGCGCCGGGCAGCGAAGGGACCGGGCCGGGCTCGCCGCGCACGGCCAGCACCACCCGGCTCGCGCCGAGCCGCACCAGCAGCCGGACGATCTCCAGGCCGATCTCGCTACGGCCGCCGAGCAGGAGCACGGAGTCCACCGCGCCCAGGGCATTCTTCACAAGCCGAGCCTCCTGGCCAGGTCGGAGCGGAACAGGCCGGTGGGGTCGGCCTCGTCCCTGATCCGCCGCCACCGCTGGAGCCAGGGGTACATCGCCGCCATCGTGTCGGAGCGCATCCGGGAGTCCTTGGCAAGATAGACCCGCCCGCCGGCGTGCGCGACGAGCTCGTCGAAGCCGCGCAGCAGCCCGCCCAGCCCGCGCTGCCCGGCGGGGATGTCCAGGGCCAGCGTCCAGCCGGGCAGCGGGAACGACAGCAGCCCGCCGGAGCCGGGGCCGAACCTCTTGAGCACGGTCAGGAACGACACCGTGCCGCGCGCCGACAGCGTCCCGACGATGCGGCGCAGCGTCTCCTCCGCCCCGAACGGCACCACGAACTGGTACTGCACGAAGCCGCGGGGGCCGTACATCCGGTTCCAGCCCTCGACGGCGTCGAGCGGGTGGAAGAACGGCGCGATGCCCTGCACGACGGTCGCCCGCCGGGGGGCCCTGCGGTACCAGGCCTCGTTGAACGCGCGCACGCTCAGCCCGTTGAGCAGCCCGCCGGGCGCCCAGGCGGGGGCGCGCACGAGCGAGCGCGGCGCGAAGTCCGACGCGCCTCGCGGGTCGTGATCGCCCCTGGTCAGCACGCTGCGTCCGATCCGCCGTCCCCGGGCGAGCAGGTCGATCCAGGCGACGCTGTAGCGGTGGCGGTCGTCGCCGCTCGCCATCGCCGCCATCGTCTCGTCCAGATCGGCGGTCCGCTCGATGTCCACCACCATCCGCGAGCTCGCGATGGGAACGCAGTCGAACGTCGCCTCGGCGATCACCCCGGTCAGCCCCATCCCGCCCACGGTGGCCTGGAAGAGCGGGTCGACGGGGCGCAGCGTCCGCACCGTGCCGCCGGCGGTCACCAGGGTGAGCGAGCGGACGTGGGCGCCGAAGGAGGAGTCGCGGTGGTGGTTCTTGCCGTGCACGTCGGCCGCGATGGCGCCGCCTACGGTGACGTGCCGGGTGCCGGGGCTGACGGGGACGAACCAGCCGCGTGGCACCAGCGCCGTCATCAGCTCGTGCAGGCTCACCCCGCCGGAGGCGGTCACCCGGCCGCCGTCGAAGGTCCACCGGTCGAGCCCCGTGCAGTCGAGGACGAGGCCGCCGGAGTTCTGCGCGGCGTCGCCGTACGCCCGGCCGAGACCGCGCGCCACGACGCCGCGCGGCGGCGCGGCGGCGACCAGCTCCGCCAGCTCGCCGAGGTCGCGGGGCCGGGCGAGCGTGGCCGGGGTGGGAGAGGTGCGCCCCCACCCGGTGAGGAACGTGGTCACAGGTGGACGCCCAGCGCCACGAGCACGACCTGGGCGGCGGCGAACAGCAGCAGCGGCCGGTCGCGCACCGCGAGCTCCTCCGGCTCCTCGCCCATCCCCCGGTCGACCAGCAGGTTGTGCCTGAGCACGAGCAGGAGGAACGGGACGATGCTGAGCGCGTAGAAGACGCCGTCGTGCGCGTTGAGCGCCCACAGGCAGTACGTCACGATCAGCGCACCCGAGCACATGACCCGCACCTGGGCCAGGTATGCGGGGCTGTAGGAGGCCAGCGTGGCCCGCGTCCCACGGTCGCCGTGGGCGCGCAGCTCGGCCTCGCGCTTGCCCGCCACCAGCTGCAGCGCCGCCAGGGACACCACGACGAGGAACCACCCGGTCACCGGCACGTCCACGGCGACGGCCCCCGCGAACGCCCTGATCACGTGACAGCCCGCGACCGCGATCAGGTCCACGACCTCCTGGTGCTTCAGCCACAGCGTGTACGACAACGTCAGCGCGAGGTAGCCGGCCACGACCGCGGGCGACCGCCAGTCACCGGTGAGCGCGGCCACCGCGGGCGCGAGGAGCATCAGGGCCACCCCGGTCACCCTGGCCAGGCGGACGGAGACCGCTCCCGAGGCCACGGCGCGCGCCGCCTTGCGCGGGTGCAGCCGGTCCGCCTCCACGTCGGAGGCGTCGTTCAGCAGGTACGTCCCGCTCGCGGCCAGGCAGAAGGCGGCGAAGACGAGCAGTGCGGACAGGAGGCTGCGGGGCTCGCCCAGCACCCCGGCGGCCATCGGCGCGGCCAGGACGAGCACGTTCTTCAGCCACTGGCGCGGCCGGGCGGCCCTGAGCAGCCCGAGAACGGGCCCCAGGATGGACACGGCCGCCGAAAGCGGCCGCGCCACGGTCCCGCCCTGGCTCATGCGACCTTACGCCGGAACATCCAGCCGCCCACGACGAGAACGACCACGCCCACGATGAGCAGCACGAGCGGGATGGTGGTCCTGACCAGGGTGATCTGGCTCTTACCCGCCACGGCGCTGTCGACCAGCTCCTCGACGGTCTCGTCGGTCATCTTGGCGTCGGCGACGAACGCCTTGGCCCGCTCGATGCCGTCCTGGCTCTTCAGCACCTCGTGGCGCCGCTGCTCCTGGCGGACCGGCGCGCCGGTGAGCGGCTCGATCCAGTAGGTGTTCGTACCGGAGTAGAAGCGGTCGAGCTGCACGTCGCCGGACTCGCCCATGTCGAAGAGCGCGGCGGGCACGTTCCTGGTCTCGGTCTTGGTCTCGGGCACGACCTGCTCGAACTTGTACACGTCGAGGCCGTTGACCTTCTCCGCGGCGACGAACTTGGCCTCGAAGGCCTTGCCCGCCGTGGCGTTGAAGACCTGGTAGGTCCGCTGCTCGACGTCGAAGGGGAACTTGTAGATCTGCCCCTGGAGCTGCACCGGCTCCTTGTCGACGCTGACTCCGCAGCAGTTGAGCCCGACACCGGAGCGCTTGTCGAAGGCGCTGCGCCGCTCGGTGAAGCTGATGCCCGGCTTGCTGTGGGTGACGTCGTTCACCGAGGTGAACTCGTCCCACACCACCCGGTCCCCGACGGCCTCCTTGACGTCGCCGCGCGTGGTGACGGTGATGTCGAGGTCGGCCGTCAGCACCTTGCCGTCCGGCGCGCTGAAGTACTGGGCGCCGGTGGCCTGGAGCTTGCTGATCCCGTACTGGTCCGCCTTGGCGGCGATGAGGGCCGGCGCCACCTGGAAGCGCATCAAGGGGGCCAGCACGATGAGAAAGGCCCCGACGGCGATGAGAACGCTTCCAACGACCCGGTTCATGGACCCTCCATGTGCAGGTGCACGGATGCCTTTTAAGGTACTGAAACGGACTTCTACTGACCGGTATGTTATTGCCGCCAGTGACCATCGTCACCAGGGATGCGGAAACGTGACCGAAACAGGTTCTACTTTGTCGGAGAGGCGGGTCGCCGGCGGCCGTCAGACCTCTCTCGACGGCGTTCGCGCCATCGCGGCCTTCGCGGTCCTCGTCTTCCACGTCTCGATGGAGGCCGGCACGGCGCTGCAGCCGGGCTTTCTGGGTGCCGTGCTGTCGCGGGGCGAGATCGGCGTGCCGATCTTCTTCACGCTGTCCGGCCTCCTGCTCTACCGCCCCTGGGCGGCGGCCCTGCTGACCGGCTCGCCGGCCCCGGACGTCCGCCGGTACCTGTGGAAGCGGTTCTTCCGGATCATCCCCGCCTACTGGCTGGTGGTGGCCGTGGCCCTGGCGCTGTGGGGCGGCACGCACCGGGACGACCTGTGGACCTGGGCGCAGTTGCTGTTCCTGGTGCACACCTACGACCTGAGCCCGTGGTGGTTCGGCCTCGGCCCGAAGGGGCTCGGCCAGATGTGGAGCCTCGCCGTCGAGCTCACCTTCTACCTCACGCTGCCACTCATGGCGGCCGCGCTGCGGGCCTTCGCGCTGCGCGCCGGGCCGGACGTCGCCGCCCGCGCCAAGCGGCTGCTGTTAGGGCTGGCGATCTTCGGCGCGCTCTCGTACGTGTACACGATCTTCGAGTACTGGCCGGACTACCGGCCGTGGATGAACGTGTGGCTGCCGCGCTCGTGGACGTTCTTCGTGCCGGGGATGGCGCTGGCGGTGCTGACCGTCTGGGCCGGGGCACGGCCGGGCCGGGCCCGCCGCCTGAGCGTCGCCCTCGCGTCCTCCTGGGGGTCGCTGTGGCTCATCGCCGGGATGGCGTACGCGATCGCCGCCACTCCGGTCACCGGGCCGCGGTTCGTCGGGCTGGGCGGCATCTGGACCGCGTTCTACGAGCAGGCGCTCTACACCCTGATCGCCTTCTGCCTCGTCGCGCCCGCCGCCGTGGAGCCGGTGGCGCGGGTGCGCCGGATCCTCGGCGGGCGGGTGATGAGTTATCTGGGCCAGATCTCCTACGGCGTCTTCCTCTGGCAGTTCGTGGTCATCTACCTCTGGTACGACTTCACCGGCCAGCAGCCGTGGAGCGGCAACCTGCTCCTCAACCTGGCCGCCGTCACCGCCCTCACCGTGCTCCTGTCCCATTTCACCTATCGCTACCTCGAAGAGCCCGCCAGGCGCCTGGTCCGCTACGTCCCTCACAGGGCCGGAGGAGCCGGTCCCGGCTCGCCGAAGGCCACTGCCTTGAGGCAGAAGCCCTGACCCTGGTCACCGGCCGCGGTGATGCGCAGCCCCTGGCCCGGCCCGTCGTGCGGAACGTAGTAGAGCGCCCCCAGCTCGGACGTCGCGGGCAGGGTGGCCGCCCGCTGCGTGCCGCCCAGGTCCACCACCACCCGCACCGGCCGCGGGCTGAAGTAGGCGAGGGCCACCACCATGCTCGGATCGCCGTGGGACTCCACGGGGAACGACTTGCCCGCCGGGTAGCACTTGTCTCCTTTGACGCCGTCGAAGAACGGGGTCACCTGCCCGACGGGCACGAGCTTGCCCGCGTCGTCGAAGACGTACGGCCTGGCCGACGGGGCGGGGAAGCGCATCCGCTGCCTGAGGTGCGGGGCGGCCAGTGGTGTCAGCACATGGGAGGTGAGCCGGCGCGCGCCGTTCCAGGGCAGCACGATGTGCGCCGGCACGGGCCGCGCGTAGATGTCGGCGTCGGGCGCCGCCGTGGCCAGTGACTCCCGCGCGGCCTGCAGGTAGGGCCTGATCCGGTCGCCGGTGAGCGTGTCGCCGAAGGCGTTGATCGAGACCAGCGAGGCGGCCAGGAACCCGGCGGTCAGCACCCCGGCGGCCGGCGTCAGCCATCCGGGCACCGGCCTGCGCCGGGCGTCGTAACCACCGTCGGCACCACCGTCGGCACCGCTGTCGGCACGGCTGTCAGCGCCGCTGTCGGCACCGCCGCCGACCGGGAGCGCCGCGAACGCCAGGCACAGGGCGAAGATCAGCGCGGCGTCGGCGACGTACCGGGTCTCCGCGCCGATCAGGTCCCACTGCGTCGCCCGCGCGATCACGGTCGGCACCGTGTCCGCCACGACGACGTACGCCGCCAGGATCGCCCACGCCCGCCAGGCCCGCCTGCGGTACAGGCAGGTCAGCAGGGCCAGCGCGACGATCAACGTCCAGGACACGATCACCGTGGCCGTGGCCGGATCGGCAAGCCCGCCGGTGGAGGTGACGCCGCCCCACCGCAGCGGCCCGCCGACCGCGCCCGTGGGGAAGGTCTCCCCCAGCAGCCGCCTGACCAGGCCGGGCACCACCTCGGCCTTCGGCCCGGTCAGCGCGTCGTCTCCGGCGGTGCCGCGCCTCAGCAGGTAGAGCACGGCGTATCCGGCCAGGAGCAGGCCGTGCGCCCACCAGACGGGCCTGCGCAGCTCGGCCAGGATCGCGCGCGGCCAGAGCCCCCGGCCCAGGTAGGCGCTGGTGAAGCCGAGCACCACGAAGGGGATGAACACCCCCTTGGTGGAGAAGGCCATCCCGACCGCGGCCCAGGCCAGGCCGTGCCACCGACCCTTGCCCGTCCGCACGTACCTGATGTGCGCCGCCAGGGCCGCGACCAGCGCGAGCTGGAGCGGCACCGCGTTGAGCGCGGCCGACCACCAGCTCATCGCGGGCACGGTGAGCGGCGCGAAGACGTAGACGGCCAGCACGGCGAGCACCCCGAACCGGTCGCCGAACAGGCGGCGCAGCAGCACCAGGAACACGATCGAGGCCGCCGCCTGCAGCGCGATCGTCACCGCCGATACCAGCGCCCAGCTGTACGGCGCGATCGTGGTGAGCACCCACACCAGGGCGAGCGCGCCGGGCATGAGGTGACCCTTGTGCACCCTGGTCAGGTAGTCCCAGGTGAAGCCGCTCTCGCTCGCGCCCGCCACGAACAGGAAGTCGTCCTCGACGAAGTAGGCCTTGCTGAGCACACTGGCCTTGAAGGCCAGTGAGACCAGGACGATCAGCAGGCCGACGCCCGTCACCGGGCCCTTGCCCAGCGCGGGCAGCCTGATCTGCACTGGCTCAGCCATCTCCTAGCCCTTCGGTAAGCTCCGCGCCGTGGACACCCCTGAACCGTTCCGGGCGGATCTCAAGAGATCTGTCCGGTTGCTGCGCGCGTTCCGTCTGGAGCAGAGCGACCCCGACTTCTTCTACGGCACGCTGGCCGCGGACACGGTGGCGCAGCTGGCGACGTACACCGGGCTGGCGGGCGCCACCGTCGTCGACGTCGGGGGCGGCCCCGGTTACTTCGCCGACGCCCTGCGGGCTGCGGGCGCGCGGACCGTGTGCGTGGACTGCGACGCCGGGGAGATGCGGCTGCGCGACGGCGAGCCGCCCCGTGACGCCCTGCTGGGCAGCGCGCTGGACCTGCCGCTCGCCACGGGCTCGGTCGACGTGTGCTTCTCGTCCAACGTGCTGGAGCATGTGCCGGATCCGCTGCGGATGGCGGACGAGATGGTCCGCGTCACCCGGCCGGGCGGGGTCGTCTACCTGTCGTACACGATCTGGCTGGGGCCGTGGGGCGGCCACGAGACCTCCCCCTGGCACTACCTGGGCGGCCACCGGGCGGCCCGGCGCTACGAGCGCACGCACGGCAGGCCGCCCAAGAACGTCTACGGCGAGAGCATGTACGCCGTCGGCGTCGCCGAGCCGCTGGCCTGGGCGCGCCGCCACCCGGACGTGCGGATCCTGGACGCGGTCCCCCGCTACCATCCCCGCTGGGCCCGCCATGTCGTCCATCTACCTGGCCTCCGCGAGCTGGTCACCTGGAACCTGCTCCTGGTCCTGCGCCGCAGGTGAGCGCCGGCGCGCGAGCCAGATCGCGGCGACCACGCAGCCGCCGCCGACCAGCCCGCCGCCCACCGGCGCCACCGTGTCCACCAGCAGGATCCAGCGCCGGTAGAAGGCCGCGGTGTCCAGCGCGGTCAGGACATCGCCCGCCGACGTGCGGAAGACCGCGTTCAGGCCGGTCAGGCGGGCGCTCCCGTCGGCCGTGCTGAGCGTCTCGGTCACCTGGTCCTCGGTCCTGATGGGCTGACCGCTGACCGGTTCGACCCAGAACGTGCGCCGGATCTCGGCGTACCGGGCCACGCCCACGTAGCCCTTGCCCTTGAGGCCGAGCAGGCTGCGCGGCAACGGCGCCTCGTGTCCGGGCACGAGCTGCCGTGGCGTGCGCTGCACGTAGCGGTAGGTCTCGACCTCGCCGACCATCTCGACGCCGTCGAACGTGGCGCTCACCGGCCTGCGCAGGCGCAGGTCGAACAGCGGGTAGTCGCGCCGCTCGGCCTGGAACGGCCAGCGGAAGGCCTGCCCGGTCTGTTTGACGCGGGTGTCCTCGTCCAGGTACTCGCCGCAGCAGTTGACGATGGCGCCGCTGCGGCGGTCGAAGGCCAGCCGCCGCTCGTGGTAGTCCAGCCGCTGGTCCTCGGCCGTGGTCAGGGAGACGGACTCGCCCCACACCGCCCGCTCGGCGGTGCCCGCCAGCACGTCGCCGATCAGCCACCGGGTCAGGACCAGCGGGCCTGCCACGATCTTCATGGTGGACGGATCGAGGTAGGTCGCGGACTCCGCCGTCGATCTGGTCACGCTCTGCTGCTCCAGCGGCGCCTTGAGCACCTGGTCGTACACATGCAGGCGCAGCAGCGGGACAAGGGTGATCAGGAAGGCTCCCACGGCGGCCAGGAGCAGGGGCAGATGCTTTCTCACGGCGTGTCTGTTCACGGCCGGGGCACCGCCTGCCCGGGGGTCACCGTGCCGACGCACACGCCCGGCGGCACGTCGGGCACCGTGATCCGGTCGGCTCCCGGCACCGCGAGCAGGAAGATCTTGCCCACGCCGGTCCGCAGCTCCACGTCGGTGGGCCGGTCGGCCATCCAGAGGGTGACCCTGGTGTCCGCCTTCGCCGAGTAGTCCAGGCGCACCAGCGTCCCCGCCGGGCGGCGGGCGCTGTTGTCCAGCGGCACCTGTACGGTCCCGCCGGTCACGGGCCAGCACCGGTCCAGCGTCCGCGGCGCCAGCGGCACCCCGGCGACCTCCACCGGCACCAGCCGGCCCCGGTCGTCGAAGACCATGCCGTCCAGCGCCGCGGGCGGCGCCTGCATCCTGGCCCGCAGCCGGGGCGAGGCCATCGCGCCCAGGACCCGGGAGGTGAGGCTGTAGCTCCGGTAGCTGCCGGGCATCACGTCGGCGGGCACGACCCGGTCGTAGACGACGACGTCCGCGGGCGCCTTCGCCAGCTCCGCGCGGGCCGTCTCGATGTAGCCGTGCCGCCGGTCCGCGCCCAGGTAGCCGCCGAAGATCGTCACCGAGACCAGCGACGCGCCCGCGAACACCCCGAGCACCACGCCGCACGCCCCGGTGATCCGCTCCCTGGCGGGCAGCGCTCTGTTGTACGGGTCCGCCTCGCCCTGGTACGGCAGCAGGACGAGCCCGACGACGAGGGCGATCAGCGGGGCCGCGTCGGCGACGTAGCGGGTGTCGGTGCCGGCGAACGAGCCGAGCAGGTGGACCCGGCCCAGCAAGACGGGCAGCGCGTCGGCGATCACGACGTAACCGAGGAGCGTCACCCAGGCGAGCAGGGCCCGTCTGCGGTAGTGGCCGGTCACCGCCACCAGGGCCACGAGAACGACCAGCGAGCCGATCACCGCGGCCGTCGGCGGCGAGGCGACGCCCCAGTCGTTGGCCGCGAACCACGTCCACGGCCCGCCCAGCACGGTGGTGGCGAAGGTCCTGCCGAGCAGCTCCCACAGGAAGCCGGTGGCCTGCTCGAAGCTCGGCAGGCCGCCGGTGCCGGGAGCCGACAACGACCGCTGCACGTAGATCGCGCCGAACCCGGCCAGCACGCCCGCCTGCATCAGCCAGGCGGGCCAGTGGCGGCGCAGCGCGCTCCTGAGCCCGCCGAAGTAGATCGCCGTCAGCGCGAACAGCACCAGCGGCACGGCGAAGCCCTTGACGAACCCGAGCAGCCCGACCAGCACCCACAGCGCCGCCGCCACGGCGTGCCGCATCCGGCCCGAGCGCAGGTGGTGCCAGTGGGAGGCCACCGCCATCGGCAGGGCGAGCTGCAGGATGACCGTGTTGAGCGCCGCCGCCCACCAGGCCAGCGCGGGAACGGTGATCGGCGCGATCAGGAAGACCAGGAGCGGCGCGAGGATCGCGGGCCGGTTGCCGAACACGACGCGCAGCATGCGGTAGACGGCCAGCGCCGCCAGCGCGTGCACGATCAGCACGCCGCCCGCCGCGACCCCCCATCCGTACGGCTCCATCCTGGCGGAGAGCCAGGCCAGCAGGAAGCCGCCCGGCATGAACTGGCCGAAGTGCACGCGGGTCAGGTAGTCCAGGGAGAGCTCGCTCTCCATGGCCCTGGCCACGAACTCGAAGTCGTCCTCCTTGAAGTAGGCCTGCTGGACGATGGCCGTCTTCCACGCCATGGCCGCGGCGACGATCGCGAGCGCGGCCAGCAGGACACCGTGCCGCCGCAGCGCGCGGGCGGCGTTCGCCATCGGCGCCGGGACCGTGATCACGATCTCTTCGTTCGTCCGGGTCATCGCGCGCCCGTCATGCTCGGGTCGCCCTCGGCGACGGGTTCGGCCGGCCTGAGCCGCGCGGCCGGTCGCCGCCCGGCGGCCACCTCGACGGACAGCTGCGCCAGCAGGGGCAGGCAGAGGACCTGCGACCACAGCCCGCCGACTCCCACGGCCAGCCAGGCCGCGGCGATCAGGTAGAGGCAGATCCCGGCGTACGGCCCGGTCAGCAGCCGCAGCAGCCGCCCGCGCGGCCCGGCCCGCAGATGATCGGCCTCACGCAGCGGACGCAGCCAGGCTCCCAGCAGGTACGTGGCGCCGACGACCGCCACGCCGACCACCCCGCCGACCCAGAAGCCGAGCACGGCGGTGAAGGGCATGACGAAGCCCGCGCGCAGCCGGACGGGCTGGGCCGGCGCCAGGCGCGGGAGCGGCCGTCGCTCCTTGACGAGCGCCAGCAGGACGACGAGCAGCGCCAGCGCGCCGCCCGCCGCGAGGCTGGCCCGGTAGGGGGCGTCGGGCACGTAGGTGAGGGTCACGGTGCCGGAGGTGTAGGCGGGCACGAACCAGGCCTGCCGCCAGCCGTCCAGCCGGACCGGCCTGAGCTCGGCGGCGCCGAGCGTGGCCCGCCAGCCCGTGTTGAAGTTCTCGTTGACGACCAGGTAGGAGTCGCCGGTGACGTTGACCTTGACCACCCGCTCGCCCGGCCCCCACGCGTCCACGGGCACCGCGCTCATCGTGGCGGACGCGGGCGCGGGGGCGGTGGCCCGGGCGGGGCGGACGATCGCGGACTCGACCCGGTACGAGTCGCCGGGCCGCACCGACAGCCGCGTCCGGCCGGCCTCCATGGTGAGCCGCTCGCAGGTCTCGAACGTCACCGGCCTGCCGCTGACCATGTCGTTCAGCGTGCCGTCGGTGATCTTCGTATTGACCGTCTCACCACTGACCTCGAACGTCGGGCCGAACCCGCAGGGCAGCCTGAGCGGGAAGCCGTGCAGGGCGCTGAGCCGGCTCACCTTCGGGATCGCGATGTCGCTGATCTCGATGGGCCGGCCGCCCGAGACGCCGAACTCCAGCTCGATCTTCTCGGCGGCCATGGCGGGGAATCTGATCAGCCCCTCCTGACCGACCCAGCTCTGCCTGACCCCGCCTTCGGCCCGGATCGTCACCCGGATGGGCGGCGCGCCGAGATAGGAGTCGGGGGTGATGATCCGCAGCTGGGACAGCTGGATCCGGCGTTCGAGCTGCACCGTCAGCGTGGGCCGGGGGTCCAGCGGGTCGGCGAACCAGACGGTCTGCGCGTCGCCGTCGAACGCCCACCGGCCGCCCGCCGCGCCGTGCGCGACCGCCGTCGAGGACGCCGTGACGCTCAGCGGCTCGCCCGGCAGCGTGCTGAGCCGCTCGATGGCGGCACGCTCGGTCAGCACCGCCCGGCCGGAGACGGCGTAGTCGCCGTCCTTCCTGGTGGAGAAGGTGCGGTCGAAACCGTGGCCGTCGTCGCCGAGGACCTCGTGGCCCTGCGAGCAGCTCCAGGTGAGCGAGCCCCGGACGCATCCGGGCACGTCCCCGGTCCTGCTGAGCGTGACGGTCGCGGGCTCGGCCGTCCCGCCGGCCGTGCCGGCCGGGTCGGGTACGGCGATCGAGCGGCCGGGGGTGACGCCGGGGACGGCCAGCTCGCTGATCCCGACCCGGCTGCCGAGGTCGCTGGCCGGCCGGTAGGCGGTCCCGACGACCTTCACCCGCAGCCTGGAGGTCGAACCCTCGGGCACCACGAGCTCCTGCGGCTCCGCGCCCGCCCGCACGCTCTGGCGCAGCGAGCCCGCGTCGGTCTCCACCACCACCTCGGTGGGCGGCGGGCCGATCGGCGCGGTCTCGAAGGAGACCTTGACCGTGGCCGGCCGGATGGGCGCGGTGAACGCGACCTCCAGCCATTCCCCGGCCGCGCCGTGCCAGCCGGTGGAGCGCCAGCTGGTGCGCGGATCGCCGTCGAGCGCGGCGAACGGCTGGTGGCCGGGCTCCCTGGCGCCGGCGGAGGCGGTGACGTCCGCTTCGGAGGAGGACGCCGTCACTCCGGCGATCCCGGTGTAGCTCGCCGTGGACAGGTATCTCTCCCAGCCGGGGTCGAGCAGGTCGTTCGCCGGCGAGGCGCCCTTGAACGGCTCGTCGGCGGTGAGCGTGGCGCTGGCGGCGCGCCGCAGGTCGGCGAAGGCCACCTCCCTGCGACGCAGCGTGTCGGTCAGCACGGTGTCCTCGGCGGGCACCTCGACGGCGCCGTCGTCGTCGTTGAGCAGCACCGGCCGGTCGTCGTCCAGCAGGCCCTGCTCGGCCAGGTCGAGCACGGCCTCGGGGGCGCCGCCCACCCGCAGCGGCCGGTCGGCGTCGACGGTGCCGACCAGCGGCGCGGCCCCCGCCACCTGATAGACCTCGACCGCGGGATAGGGCTGGTCCACCCAGGCGGCTGCCCTGCCATGCTGCCCGACCCCCACACCCGGCCCGAACTGGGTCACCCGCGAGATGCCCGGCGAGTCCTGCAACGCCTGGTGCACGCGGACCGGCCAGGCCGTGCCGATGGTCGCCCGGTCCAGATCGTTCCGGACCACCAGGTACGTCACCCCGATACGGCGCAGCGTGGCCGCGAGCCCCGCCGAGCCTTCGCCGGCCGACAGGCGCTCGTCGATGGCCGCCATCAGCCGCGACCCGCCCGCCGACCCCCAGGGCACGATGGTGTGGGTGGCCCAGCGCGCCCGCGACAGCGGCTGCAGCGGCTCGTCCAGCGGGCGGCCCCACAGATACTCGCCGCGCTTGGCGCCGGGCACCGCCAGCACCATGCCGTCTCCCGCGTTGCGTCCGAGCCAGGTGATGGCCTGCTTCCAGTAGTCCGGGATCGTGGTGAACCCGCCGGTCGGCGCGAGGCCCGCGTACAGGACGGGCAGGCTCGACAGCGCCACCAGCCCGGCCGCGGCGACGGTCAGGTGCCGCCGCCAGGCGAGCCGTACCAGGTGCAGCGCGCCCGCGACGCCGAGCGCCACGGGCAGCCGGATCAGCGCGTCGAACTTGTGCAGGTTGCGGAAGGCCGACAAGGGGCCGTCCAGCAGGTCGACCATGAGCTGCGCGTGCGGCGTGCCGGGGTGGCCGGTGGTGATGACGATGACACCGATCAGCAGGCTGATCAGCAGGAACGACCGCTCCGGCATGGCGCGGTAGGCCAGCCCGGCACAGCCGAGGGCGGCGACGGCCGCGGTGACCACGATCAGCCAGGGCGCCGTGGACTGCTGGTGGGCGTCCGGCAGCCAGATCTGCCCGTCGACGGTCAGGAAGCTGAGCCAGCTCGACGTGCCGCGTAGCGCGTTGACCAGGGAGGTGATGCTGGTGGTCGCGCCGGCCGTCTCGATGTAGGGCAGGAAGGAGAAGATGTAGCGGCCCATGGTCAGCAGCGGGACCGCCCACCACAGTGACGCGACGGCGACGAGCGGCAGCCACCACATGATGAGCCGGCGTTTGACCGGCCCGCCTCGCCTGGTCAGCAGGTACAGCAGGGGGACGACGAGGACGGCGAGCACCGCGACGGCGTTGACGCCGCCGCAGCAGAGATAGGCGAGCGCGGACAGGGCGGCGGCCCGCCGGGGCGACAGTTCGCGGTTGGCGCCCTTCACCAGCGGCAGCACCATCCACGGCAGCACCGCGCTGGGCAGGAACTCCGAGGAGTTGATGCCGATCAGGGCCTGCGCGTGCGGCGCGAGCGCGTACACGAAGCCGGCGATGATCCAGGCGCGTGGGCGACCGATGCCGAGCGCGCGGGCCAGCTGGACCACGCCCAGGAAGGCCGTGCAGAGCACCAGCGACATCCACAGCCGCTGGACCGTCCAGGACTCCATGCCCAGGTTGAGGCCGATGGCGTAGAAGGGGCCCATCGGGAAGAGGTAGCCGTAGGCCTGGTTCTGCAGGTGGCCGAAGTAGGCGCCGTCCCACAGGTGCAACGCCCTGCCGAGGAAGCCGAGCGGGTTGACCGCCATGTCGAGCTTCGTCTCGGGGATGATCTTCTCGGTCGAGGTGTTGAACGCGATGGCGCCGAGCAGGAGGCAGGCCGCGAGCAGCCGCAGCCGGTGCCTGATCCGTGTCTCGAAGCTCTCGACCGCAGACTCCTTGGGCGAGGCATCGGTCACTTGGAGGCTCCGCCACCGTCTTGGAGTTTCGTCACGATAAGTTCGGATATGTTAGCCCCAGTTCGGGCCCAGGTAAATTCGCGCGCCCACGCGCGGCAGGCCTCGGCCACCTCCTCGCGGCGGCGCGGCGACTCCAGCTCGGCCAGCGCGCGGCCGACCACGTCGGCCAGCTGCTCCCCGTCCCGCACCAGCCACCCGGTGACGCCGTCACGGACCGAGTCACGCAGCCCCGCCACGTCGTAGGCCACCGTGGGCACGCCGAGCGCGGCCGCCTCCATCACGGTCAGCCCCCAGCCCTCGAACTCCGACGCCGTCACGTTGAGCCGGGCCGCGCCGAGCAGCGCGACCTTGCGCTCCTCGGGGACGAACCCGTGCAGCCGGACCCGGTCGCCGAGCCCGCCGCGCTCGACCCGCCTGGCCAGCCGCTCACGCTCCGGCCCGCGTCCGACGATGTGCACCGACACCCCGAGCTCACCGGCCAGGTCCACGACCTGCTCGATGCGCTTGTGCCCGACCAGCCGCCCCGCGTACACGATCACCGGATCGCCGCGCACCTCCGCCGGCGGCACCCGCTCGGGCACCACGCACCCGTTGGGCACGATGGTGATCGGGCCGAGCCAGCGCAGCTTGCGGAGCAGCTCCTGCCTGGACGACTCCGAGACGGTGATCGTCACGCAGCGGCGGTAGAGCAGGCGGGCGACAGGGCCCTCGACGAAGCAGCCGAGCACGGCCAGCCACCTCGGCAGGAAGGCGTCGAACTGCCGGTCGTGCACGTGGTGGACCAGGCAGAGCACCTGGGTGCGGCGGCTCACCACCACCGGGGAGAAGAACGGGATGCCGTTCATCGTGTCGATCACGGCGTCGAAGCGCCGCCGGTGGAACAGCAGCCAGAGCGGCACCAGCAGGTAGACGAGGAAGGGGTTGCCCATCCTGCGCAGCCCGATGCCCTCGCGGACCTCCGCGCGGCGCTGTCCCCGCTGGCGGCCGGTCACGAACACGACCGAGGCCCCCTGGGACAGCAGGTAGCGGCTGACCTGCCAGGCGTACTCCTCCGCGCCGCCCGCCGTCGTCTGCTGCGGTTCGCGGAAGTTGAGCATGGCGACCCGCACCCCCGCGAGCGGCCGATCGTCGTCCGGGGCGGCCGGTCGTGCGGTGTCCGCATGCTCACCGGCAAAGACCACCATCACTCCTCACAGCGAGTCACAGCGAGCATGCGGGCATGGCGAGGCCACGCCCTGAGCTCAATCGGCATGGCCTCGTGGAACGGGCAGAGTTACCTGGTGCCGTAGTTGTAGAGCGGCTGGTTCGCCGGAGTCGGCACGGGCGATGCGACGTTGACCACCGCTACAGAGGCTCCGACCGCCAGCAGAGCCCCGATGCCCAAGGCCGCGAGGATTCGAACCACAGAGCCACTCCCTTCACATCGGTACGCAGTGCAGTTAGCCGAGACTAGAACGTGTTCCGGCTTGAATCCAGGGTTTGGTCAAACCGTGATGATATAAGTTACCCTCTGGTAAGGAACGAAAGGGCCGGTCAGCGCCTTAGCAGGACCAGGTCAGCGCCCTTGAAGACAGTGGTCCAGCCGGTGAGCCCAGACGGGAACCCGTTCTCAGTGCCGACGGTGAGAACGTACCTGACCCCGAGTCGGGCGGCGAAGTCGGGGGCGCCCAGCAGGTCGCCCGCGCGGCGGTTCAGCGGATCCTCGCCGCGCACCCGCAACCGCCCGCCGTCCGGCAGCCCGACGAGCAGCGTGTCGTCCCAGATCACCCGGCGGCCGAAGAGCTTGGTGGCCGGGTCGAGCACCACCCGGCCGCCGTTCCAGGCAAAGGCCCGGTGCGCTCCCCAGGGCAGCGACAGCAGCGCGCCGGGCGCGGGGTCGGCGTTGACGATCCGCTGCACCTCCCGCCACTCGCGCGGGTACTCCACCGCCGCCAACCTGCCGAAGCCGCCGAGGGCGAACGTGGGCAGCACCAGCACCGGCGCCAGCACCCCGACCACCGCCGGCACCCCCGACCGCAGCACCGACGCCACCCCCACGGCGGTCACCAGCACCAGCGGCGCGAGGTAGACCTGCCCGTCCCGCAGCGGCCCGAAGCCCGGCCACAGCCCGATCAGCCACTTGAGCGGCCCCGGCGCGAACGCGCCGAACCCGGCCACACAGAACCCCGCCACCGCCGCCACCGCCAGCCCGCCCCACCAGTCAGGCCGCTCCTCGGCGGCGCGCAACCGCGCGTACCCGACGATCCCCACCACGACGACCAGCAGCCGCACGCTCGCCGCCCACCACGTCCCCTGCCCCGGCAGGCCCGCCTCGGCGCTCCAGATCCCGCCGAGCGACAGCAGGCTCCCCAGCACCCCGAACGGCCCGTCGGCCCGAACCGCGAACGCGTCCACCCCCGCCGGATCCGTCACCGCACCGGAGGCCAGCGCGGGAACCAGCCACGGCAGACTGAACGCCCCCAGAACCCCCACCACCACGGCCACCCTGCGGCGCGACGACCGGGGGGAAGTCCTTGCGCCCAGGGCGGGCCCTGGGGCGCTCCGGGCGAAGGCGATCGGCAGCAGGGTGAGCGCCGAGACCAGCATCGCCTGGAACCCGCCGATCGCCGCCGGCAGCAGCGCCAGCGCGAGCCGGGGCCAGGGCAGGGCCGTCGCCCGCACCGCCCACGGCAACCCCGCCACGCCGAGCAGCAACGCCCACTGCCCGAGCATGAGCCGCTGGGCCAGGTAGATGTTCCAGGCGTAGAAGGCGGCCGCGACCAGCCTGGCGAGCCTGCGCTCCGGCGGCACCAGCGCCGCCGCGCCGCTCGCCGCGAGCACGAAGATCCCGACCAGGAACGCCTTCTGTACGACCTCCACCGGCAACACCCGAGACAGCATCGCCACCACGAAGTCGCTGGGCACGGCGCGGGGAAACCCCCCGGTGTCGGGCAGCAACGGCGGATCCGGCACGAAGAGGAGGTCGTACCGGAGCACGAACCCCCACCCCAGGGCGGGCCCGAGCGCCAGCACGGCCAGCCCCAGCCCCAGGAATGCGGGAGCCGGCCGCCACACGCGCTCGCCGCCCACCGCAGCCACCACCCGTCCCTGTCCCGGAGCTCCCCGGAAACAGGGAGGGTAGCGGCCCCCGCCCGGCAGGTGTTACTCCCCCGGCTCCCCAGGTCGCGAAACAGGCGCTACCCCGATGTCACTTCCCCGGTTCAGGGTCCCGGGGGAGGCCGAGCATGCGTTCGGCGATGATGTTGAGCTGCACCTCGGTGGTGCCGCCGTAGATGGTCATCGCGCGGGTCGCGAGCACCGCCCTGTTCCAGTAGCCCGGGTCGCCGAGCTTCATGTCGGCGGCCGTCACGGCGGCCGTGCCGAGCAGGCTCACCGCGGCCTCGGAGACGTGCTGGGCGTGCGAGGTCGACAGCAGCTTGCGTACCGACGCGTCGGCGCCCGGCTCGGCGCCGGCGAGCTGCTTGAGCGTCACCCGCAGCGACAGCGCGCTGATCGAGTGGCCCTCGCAGATGACCCCCGCGACCTCGTGCGCCTCGACGGGCGTGAGCTCGCGGCCGAGCCGGCCGACGAGCCCGAGCAGGTCGGGGACCGAGGAACCGGTGCCGCCCGCGCCGGACGAGAGCGAGACCCGCTCGTTGGACAGCGTGTTGCGCGCCACCTTCCAGCCCGCACCGACCTCCCCCACGACCAGGTCGTCGGGCACGAACACGTCGTCGAGGAAGACCTCGTTGAACAGGTTCTCGCCGGTCATCTCGGTCAGCGGCCTGACGGTGACGCCCGGAGCCTTCATGTCGACGAGGAAGTACGTGATGCCCTCGTGCTTGGAGCCCTCGGAGGAGTTGCGGGCGATGCAGATGCCCCATTCGGCGACGTGCGCGACGGAGGTCCAGATCTTCTGGCCGTTGAGCCTCCAGCCGCCCTCGACCCGCTCCGCCTTCATCTGCAGCGCCGCCAGGTCGGAGCCGGCGCCGGGCTCGGAGAAGAGCTGGCACCAGATCATCTCGCCGCTGAGGGTCTTGGGCAGGAAGCGTTCCTGCTGCTCCTGCGTGCCGTAGGCGGCGATGGACGGCACCACCCAGGCGCCGATGATCATCTGCGGCAGCCGCACCTTGGCCGCCTTGAGCTCCTGCGCGATCAGCACCTGCTCCAGCGGCGTGGCGCCACGGCCCCACGGCCTGGGCAGGTGGGGCATGACGAAGCCGCGATCGGCCAGGGCCCGCTTCTGCTCCTTGCCCTCCAGGGCGGCGATCTCGGCGATCTCCGCGCGCAGCGCCTCACGCATCGGCTCGGCGTCCTCGGGCAGGTCGATCTCCATCTCCCGGCCGACGCCCTGCAGGGCGAGGTCGGTGACGCGAGCGGCCCACTCGGCGGAGGAGCCGAGCAGCGCGCGCAGGGTGAGCGCGCGGCGGTAGTAGAGGTGGGCGTCGTGCTCGAAGGTGTAGCCGATGCCGCCGAAGGTCTGGATCGCGTCCTTGGCACACTGCACGGCGGCGTCCGGGGCCATCACCCCGGCGATCGCGGCGGCGTAGTCCAGCTCACGGCCGCCGGCGCGGGTGGCGTCCCAGACGGTGGCGCGGGCCTGCTCCAGCGCGACGAGCATGCGCGACAGCTTGTGCTTGATGCCCTGGAACTGGCCGATCGGACGGCCGAACTGGACCCGTACCTTGGCGTACTCGGAGGCGGCGGTGACGCACCAGGAGGCGACGCCGGCCGCCTCCGCGCCGAGCAGGATGGCGGCGAAGTTGCGCACGTCGGAGCCCGCGACGCCGTCCAGCACGCGCTCGGCGGGCACGGTCACGTCCACGACCTCCACCTTGGCCACGGACCTGGTGAGGTCCAGCGACCTGACAGGGGTGACGGTGACGCCAGTGGTGTCGAGGGCGTCGAGGGCGATCCACTCCTCGCCGTCGGCGGTGACGACGGGCAGCACCAGCACATCGGCCGCCGAGCCGCCCAGCACGGGCTCGGCGGTGCCGGTGACGACCAAGGAGCCGTCGCTCGCGCGGGTGCCGGTCAGGGCGCCGGTGAGGGCCAGCGCGCCGGTGCGGCTGCCGTCGGCCAGGCCGGGCAGGAGCTCGTGGTGCTTGGAGGCGTGGATGACCGCGCTGGCCAGCACGGTCGGCACATACGGACCGGGGGCCACCCGCTCGGCCAGCGCCTCGATGGCCACCGCGGCTTCCAGCAGCCCGTAGCCGGAGCCGCCGGCGTCCTCGGGCAGGTGCAGGCCGAGCAGTCCCTGCTCGGCGAGCCCGGTCCAGAACGCGGGCCGCTCGTCGGTCGCGGAGCGCAGCAGCTCGGCCGGGATGTTCCGGTCGGCCCAGCCGCTCACGGACTCGCGGAGCGCCTCGTGCTCCTCGCTCAAACCGATCGCCATGTGCTCATCCTCCAGGCAGGTCCCGTAGTAGCCAGAACCATATTCTAGAGGATGCTTCTGGCCTAGAGGGGACGGACTTTCGTCACCAAGGTGTTCAGATCTGCCCAGTAGGCCTTGCCGGTCGCCGGGATGGACGCCATCAGCATCGCGGGCTTGGTCTTGCCGACCTCCAGCACCGACACCACGGCCCGGCCCTCCTGCTGCTTGCCCGCATGCGTGTAGGTGACCTCGAAACCGAGCGTCCACCCCTTGCCCGCGGGCGTCTTCTGGGAGCCGGTCCAGGCCAGCGTGGCGCCCTCGGGATACTGCGTGCGCAGCGTCCAACGAGCGGCTTGTACGGCGAGCTCGCGGTAATCGGCGTCCGTCGACGGCTTGGTCCCGGCGTCGCCGGGCAGCATGGCCGAGGCGATCACCGTCTGCGGCACCGCCACCTTGCCGACACGCTGCGCGACCGCGAACGGCGGGAACGACCGGGCCGACCACGGCTTGCCGAGCCGGGGATAGCCGATGCCGCTGGCCTTGTCGGCGATCGTGCCGGACACGGCGCTGGTCTTCCCCGGCAGCTTGGCGAACGCCCGCTTCTCCGGCGGCTCCGGCACCGTCGCCGCCGCACCCCCACTCGGCGGTACGGACGCCGTGGAGGCCGACGGCGAGGGCACCGGCTGAACCGGCACCACCGGCTCGCTCGCCGGCTGGTCGGTCACGTCACCCGGGAAGATCACGAACACCAGCAGCACGGCCAGAACGGTCGCCAGGATGGCTCCCAGCAGGTAGACGACCTTGATGGGGATGTCGCCGATCCGGCTGAGCAACCCACCCTTCGGCGGCGGCGGAGGCGGCGGGAACGGCGGCAGCAGGGGCGCCCCCTGCCCCGGAAACGCCCGCCCCGGCTGCCCCCCGGGCCCGAAAGCCCCGGACCCCATAGGCCCAGGACCCATGGGCCCGGGCCCCGGAGCCCCAGGGCCCAACGGCCCGGGTCCCGAAAGCCCAGCATGCGGAGGCCCCAGCCCCGAAGAGCCGGACCAGGAGGGGCCGACCCCCGAAGGGCCAGGCCCGGAGGATCCGATCCCCGAGGGGCCGGGCCCCTGCTGCGCGAGACCTGGGGGCGGCGACACCGGCCGCTGCCCGGAATCCGGGGACGTGGGTGCCGCCTGCCGCCCGAGTTTGGAGGCCAAGGACTGCGCCCCCGAGGACGGCGGCACCGGCCCCCGCTCTGCGTCCGAGGACGGAGAGACCGGCCGCTTCCCGGCACCCTTGGACGAAGACACAGACCCCTGCCCGGAATCCCCGGACGACGATGCGGGCCGTTTCCCGGTGACCTTGGACGGAGGCGCCGGCCGTTTCCCGGTGCCCTTGGACGGGGATGCGGGCCGCTGCTCGGCGCCCTTCGCGGGCGGGTCCGCGCCCTCAGGCGGGTCCGCGCCCTCGGGCGGCGGGTCAGTGTCCGGGGTGGAAGGTGTGGGGTGGGATGCGGCTCCGGACTGCGCCCTGGGGAAGCTGACCGTTTTGTCCGTCGGCGGCAAAACGATCTTACGGATGGGAGCGGTGGGAGCATCGTTCGTGTGGTCCTGGTCGCCGACGTCCGCCATGGGATGAGGCTACGTCACCCAAGGAAGGGATATTTCTGCTATTCCCCCTGCAGAACTTAATTCTGTAATGTCACGGACATGAGGGGCTTCTATGAGATCGCGGCCGACGACCCGGAACGTGCCGCCCTGCTCGGCGCTGACACCACCACCTACGGAGACCTGCTCACCCAGGTGAACCAGGCCTCGAACGGCCTGCTGGCACGCGGAACCGGCCAGGGCGACACGGTGGTGACCGTGCTCAAGAACGGGCTCGACGCGCTGACCATGATGCTCGCCACCTACCAGATCGGCGCCTACCTGGTGCCGGTCAACTGGCATTTCACCGACGAGGAGATCGCCTACATCGTCGCCGACTGCGGCGCCGGGACCGTGGTCTCGCCGAAGCACCTCACGGTCGCCGACCTCACGGCCGACCAGCCGGACGCCGCCCCCGCGCACCGGCGGGCCGGGTCCATGATGCTCTACACCTCCGGCACCACGGGCCGCCCCAAGGGAGTGCGCAGGCGGCTGCTCGACCTCACCCCCGAGGAGCTCCACCCGATCCTCATGCGCAAGAGCTGGACGCACTTCGGCCTGCCGCCCGACGGCGTGCACCTGGTGTGCTCGCAGCTCTACCATTCCGCGCCGTACGGCCAGGCGATGATGGCGCTGCAGTTCGGGCACTCGATCGTGGCGCCGGAGCGGTTCGACGCGGCCGAGACGCTGCAGCTGATCGAGCGGCACAGGGTGACGAACGCGTTCATGGTGCCCACGATGTTCCACCGGCTGCTGGCCGTACCGGATCGGAAGTCGTACGACCTGTCCTCGCTCACCCACCTCTACCATGGCGCGGCCCCCTGCCCGCCCGCGACCAAGCAGGCGATGATCGACTGGCTGGGGCCGGTGCTGTGGGAGTACTACGGCTCCACCGAGGCGGCGGTGGCCACCATGGTCTCCTCCGAGGAGTGGCTGGCCAGGCCGGGCACGGTGGGCAGGGCGCTGGGCGGGATGGAGTTCAGCGTCATCGGCGAGGACGGCGAGCCGGTGCCTCCGGGGCAGCCCGGATTGGTCTACATCGGCGGGATCAACCGGTTCGAGTATCACGGCGACCCGGCCAAGACGGCCGAGACCATGCGCGGGCGCGACTACACACCGGGCGACATCGGCTATCTGGACGCGGACGGCTACCTGTTCCTGCTGGACCGCAGGACCGACCTGATCATCTCCGGCGGCGTCAACATCTACCCCGCGGAGATCGAGGCGGCGCTGCTGGAGCATCCGTCCGTGGCGGACGTGGCGGTGATCGGCGTGCCGGACCCCGAGTGGGGCCACACGGTCGTGGCGCTGGTCCAGCCGGTCACCGACGTCCCCGTGGGCGCGGAGCTCACCGCCGAACTGCTGCGGCACTGCGAGCCCCGGCTGGCCAGGCTCAAGCACCCGCGCGTCATCGAATACCGCGACGCCCTGCCCCGCACCCCCACCGGCAAGCTGAGCAGACGCCGGGTCCGCGAGGCGTATCTTTCCCGCTGAGCTGGGCACAAAGCCCTCCATGGGGAAGGTCGCCGGGGGGCTGGCCGCCGCGGTCCTGCTGACCGCGTGCGGGACGGCGGGCACGCCGGTCGTCCCCCCACGGACCACCCCGACCACCCCGCCTCCAGCCTCGGCGCCCGCCACCGCCGCTCCCGTACAGGCCCTTGAGGAGGCGTACGAGCGCGTCATCGCCGAGGTACTGCCGTCGATCGTGCAGATCAACACCAAGGTGGGCCTCGGCTCCGGCGTCGTCTACGACGCCGAGGGGCACGTCATCACCAACGCGCACGTGGTGGGCGAGGCGACCGTGATGAACGTGACGTTCGCCACCGGAGGCAGCCCCCGCAAGGCCAGGCTGGTCAAGACCTTCGCCGCCGGCGACCTCGCGGTCATCAAGGTGGACGACGCGCAGGGCCTGCAACCGGCCAGGTGGGGCGACTCGGCCAAGCTCAGGGTGGGCCAGCTCGTGCTCGCGATGGGCAACCCGCTCGGCCTGTCGGGCAGCGTGACCGAGGGCATCGTCTCGGCGCTCGGCCGTACGGTCACCGAGCCGGAGAGCCCCGGCTCGACCGGCGCGACCATCGCCGGCGCGATCCAGACGTCGGCGTCGATCAATCCGGGCAACAGCGGCGGCGCCCTGGTGGACCTGTCCGGGCGGGTGATCGGCATTCCGACCCTGGCCGCCTCCGACCCCACCGTGGGCGGCGCGGCGCCCGGCATCGGGTTCGCCATCCCGAGCAACATCGCCCTGGACATCGCCGCCCAGATCATCGAGCACGGCAAGGTGATCAACAGCCATCGGGCCGCGCTCGGCATCAGGGGCAACACGATCATCGGCGCGGACGGGCAGCCGACGGGGGTGGGCGTCGGCGTCGTGGAGAAGAGCAGCGCCGCCGCCCGCGCCGGGCTCCGCGAGGGGGACGTCATCATCGCGATCGGCGGCCGGAGCACCTCCACGATGGCGGAGCTCACCGAGGCCCTGACCACCCACAGACCCGGCGACACGGTCCCGCTCAAGGTCGTCCGCCCGGACGGCAAGACCGACACCGTCACCGTCACCCTGGGCGAACTGTCAGGCGAATGACCGGCGACACCATCACCGTCACGCCGGGCTGCCCGCCGGGCGGGTGACCGGGCGTAGGTGGCGCAGCAGGCAGGCGGTGGCCGTCAGCGACGCCAGGCCGGCCAGCGCCATGGCGACGGGCACCGGCACGCCCTCGGCGAGCGCGCCGGTGAGCGATGCGGCCAGCGCCTGACCGGTCAGCATCCCGCTGCCCGCCAGCCCGAGCCCCTGCCCGCGCATCCGCTCGGGCAGCGCCGCGAGGTAGCGCTCCTGCGTGCCCAGGTGCCCGGCGAACCCGAACGACGCCACCGCCACCAGCGCCGCCGCCACCCACACCTCGGGCCGCAGCACGAACAGCAGGTACGGCGCGGCCAGCAGCACGTAAAGGGGCACGCCGAGCCGCAGCCGGGACTCGGGCGTGGTCCACCGGCCCACCACCACGTCGCCGACGAGCATCCCGCCCGCCGCCGCGACGAACAGCACGCCGGCCGAGTCGCCCGCGTACGGCACGTACAGCGCCTCGGCGCCCACGATGAGCCCGTTCGGCGCCCACTGCACCAGCAGCAGGCCGCGTAGATTCCGGTCGCCGAGGAGCAGCCTCGCCCCGGCGATCGACCGCCGTGCGGTCGCGCGGGGTTCCCTGGCCCGCAGCCCCAGCCGGTAGAGCAGCGCCACGGCGGCGGCCGTCCCCGCGCCCGCCCACATCGCGGCCGTGGGCCCGACGAGCGACAACAGCAGCGCCCCGCCGCCGAACCCGGCGATCTGCGTCGCCCCGGCCGCGATGTTCAGCACCGACCTGCCCAGCACGTACCCGTTGCCCGGCAGCAGGTCGGCGATCAGCGCGTTGCGCGAGGCGGCGGCCACGGAGTCGGCCAGCCCGGCGGTCATGAGCAGCGCCAGCATGCCCCAGACCGGCAGCACGCCGAGCGCGAGCACCACGAGCAGGCAGGCGTGCACCGCCTCCCAGCCGGCCAGCAGCGGCCTGGGCGGCAGGCGGTCGGCCAGCCCGCCCAGCACCAGCGCGCCCAGCGCCTGCGGCAGGAACCCGGCGAGGTAGGCGACTGCGGCCAGGAACGGCGAGCCGGTGTCCGCGTAGACGAGCGTGGACAGCGCCAGCATCGTCACCGTGCCGCCCGCCACGCCGGCCGTCGCCCCGGCGAACAGGGTCCTGAACTCTCCGACCGCGAACACATCCCGATACGTCTGCATGAGAGGAGACCTTCGCGGGACAGCGGCGCGCGGGCTACTGTTTCGCCGGAGGACGAAACAGACATGGCCTATCTGGACTGCACACCCGAGGACCTGACCAGGGTGAGGTTCGGCCTGTCCCCGATGGGGCAGGTCGTCGGCGCCATCGGGGTGCTGGGCGGGCATCCCGTGCCGCCGGGCATGCCGATCTGGAAGGCCCGCGTCCGTGACCGCTACGAGCGGCTGCTGGCCGCCGACCCGGTGCTGCGCGCCCTGGTACGGCTGCACCGGGTCACCGACTACCTGCCCGACTTCTACTGCGTGCCGCCCGACGGCGTCGGCGTCGCGTTCGAGGACGAGCTGCTCGCCGTCCGCCGCGTCCCGTCCGAGCGGGCGCTGGCGGACCTGCGGCTCAGCCATCGGGGCAGGCCGCTCGACGCCGCACTGGACGTGCCCGACGTGGCGGAGCGGGTGGCGGGGGCGCTGGCGGCCGTCTGGCACGAGCTGGTCGCCCCCGACTGGCCGCGCCTGCGAGCCCTGCTGGAGCGCGACATCGTGCAGCGGGCGGGCCGGCTGGCGGTCTACGGCTGGGCCGACGTGTTCGCCGGGCTCGGCATCGAGCCGATCTCGCGGAGCGGGCGCATCCTGCTCGGCAGGCCGGGCGGCGCACCGCACCGGCCCGGCGGGGTGGGTCTGGTGCTCATGCCGAACGCGTTCGGCGCAGCCAGCGTCTACCTCGACCCGCCCCGCGCCTACGGCCTGGCCTATCCGGCGCACGGGGTGGCCGCGCTGTGGGAGCGCTCACCCGCTTCCGACGGCCTGGTCGCCCTGCTGGGCCGGGGCCGGGCGGCCGTGCTCGGCGCGCTCGACAGCCCGGCCAGCACCAGCCAGCTCGTCGCCCAGCTCTCGATGACGCTCGGCGGGGTGGGCGACCACCTGGCCGTGCTGCGCCGGGCGGGCCTGGTCTCCCGCACCCGCAGCGGCCGATCGGTCCTCTACAGTCGCACCGCGCTGGGTGACGCGCTCATTGCCTGACGTTGTAGACGATCTCGACGCGGCGGTTCTTCGCCCGGTTCTCGGCCACCGGCTTGCCGTCGACGACGTTGGGCATCTTGGGGCGGCTCTCGCCGTACCCCTGAGCCTGGAGGGTCACGCCCGCGCTGCTGAGCAGGCCGCGCATGGCCTGTTCCACGGCCTGCGCGCGGCGCCTGGAGAGTGTCAGGTTGTACGCGTCGGCGCCCTGGTCGTCGGTGTGGCCCTGGACCTTGACCACGCCGCCCGCACTCTCGGTGTCGACCTTCGCCGCGACCTCGCCCAGCCGCTGCCTGGCCTTGGCCGTCAGCTGCCATTCGTCCAGCGCGAACAGCACGTCACTGGTGAGCGCGACCGTGACCTGCGTGCCCTCCTGGATCTCGCTCTCGGTGCCGTCGAGCGACTCGATCGCGCCGATCACGTCCTCGATCGGCAGCACCAGGTCTTCCACCCTCCCGGTGGCGTTCTCCGGCGCGGCGGTGGGAGGCGATGTCAGGACCAGGGCCAGGGCGAGGCTAAGAGAGCGGAACATCGGTCAGCACACCGATCAGCGGCATCTCAACGTTGATCTTCGTCACGTCCGCCGGCGGAGCGGCGAAGACCGCGTAGTGCGAGGCCTTCTCGTTCTTCTCCAGGAACTGCCCCTGGGTACCGGAGCACACGCACTTGGCGTCGGCCCCGGTGCCGTTGCGGGCGACGCGGTAGCGCTTGGCGTTGACCGGGTCGATGAGGGAGACGGCGGACACCGTGTAGTCGAAAACCCCGCCGCCCATGCTGTTGTGCAGGTGGACCTTGCCGTCGAGGACAGTGACGGTCCAGTTGAGGCTGACGGTCTTGCCCTGCCGCTTGAGCGCCGTGATGTCGACCCTGGCCCGGCCCGATTCGCCGCCCGCCGCCACGTCGGTCTCACGGGTGGCGACCACGGCGCCCTCCTGCGGCGGCGCGCTCTGCTGCGGCTCGTCCGTCGCGGCCTGTTCCTGGGTGGGCTGCTGCTCGGTCGTGGGCTGCTGCTGGGCCGTGGCCTGCTGCTTCTCCTCGCCACCGCCGCCGCCTGGCTGTCCGGGGAGCATCCCGCAGCCGGTGAGCGCGACGGCGGCCACAGCCAGCGCGAGCGTCTTGCGCATGATTACGGTCACCTTTCGGGGGTTTCAAACTCGTGACTCGAAGCTAGCGGGGCGACCTTCAGAATCCGCATAGTCCGCTATATCCGGCGCCGGTGCGCCTCCTGGGTGAGGCGCTCGGTCTCGGCCCGGCCCTGCTCATCACCAAGGACGTCAAACTCTCCCATAGCACGCGTAAGCATCTCAATCGCCTCATCAATCTCATTGAGCTCGATGAGTGCCGCTGACAGGACGATCAGGGCGTTACCCCTGCCACGGCGGTCCCCGTACGCCGTGAACGTCTCCAGCGCCTGGCGAGCCGGCTCCACGACGCCCTCCGGCGAGCCCTGCGCCCGCGCGATCCTGGCCAGCACGAGCAGACCCGCCGCCTCCGGCAGGCGGTCGCCGAGCCGCCGGTTGACGGCGATCCGCCGCCGCGCGCAGTCGTCGGCCTCGGCCAGGCGGCCGGCCTCCAGGTGCAGCCTGGCCAGGTCGAGGAGCGACTCCGCCTGGCCGCGCGGATCGCCCAGCTCGCTGTAGGCGGCCAGGCTCTCCTCCAGCAGCGCCTGATCCCGGCGCAGCGCGCCGAGGGCCCGCAGGGTGTCGGCCCGGCCCCGCTGGTCCGCCGCCTCCTCGAAGACCCGCAACGCCCTGCGCAGCACCCGCTCGGCCTCGGCCGGGCGCTGCTCCACCATGCCGAGCCGGAGCGTGATCCGGGCCTGCTCCAAGCCCGCCACCAGGGGCTGGGCGGCCCTCAGTGCGGCGGCCGCCGCATCATTACGGCCCTCGGCCCGGTGCAGGTCGGCCAGGCCGCGCAGCAGCAGCGCCTCACCCTGCCGGTGGCCCGCCGCCCTGGCCGCGTCGAGCCCCGTCGCCGTGGTGGCGTGCCAGTCGTCGTGGTGCCCACCCAGCTCGAACAGCGGCGTGAGGTAGAAGGCCAGCCGCCAGGCCTCCTCGTACAGCCCCGCCCGGAAGAAGTCGCCGACCGTCGCCGACAGGAACCGGCGCTCCGCGCTCAGCCAGCGCGCCTCCTGCCGCAGCCTGCCGGTCTCCAGGAGTTGCTCGGCCGTGCGGACCAGGGTCCGTCCCGAGCCGGGCTCGGCGGGCAGCAGGGTGACCCTGGCACGCCTGGTCCTGTCGAGGATCTCGGCCGCGCGGCCGGCCAGCACCTGGGCGGGGCCGCCCTCCTCCTCCGCCAGCCGTTCGGCCGCGTACAGCCTGGTCAGGTCGTGCCGGCCGTACCTCTCCTGACCCGCCTCGTCCAGCCCGCGCGACTGCAGCAACCCCGCCTCGGCCAGCGGCTCCAGATCCTCGCCCAGCACCCACGAGGCGAAGTCGGGCGCCGTCAGCGCGCCCAGGGCACGCAGCAGCCGCCGCTCGGACTCGGCCAGCCCGCGATAGCCCAGCGCCAGGCTGCCGCGCACGGCCAGGTCGCCCGCGCTCAGCTCGTCCAGCCTGCGCCGCTCGTCGGCCAGGCGCCCCACCAGGTGCGCCAGCGTCCAGCCCCGCTTCCTGGCCAGCCGCGACCCGGCGATCCGGAGCGCCAGCGGCAACGCGCCGCACAGCCGCACGAGCGTCCGCGCCGCCTCCGGCTCCGCCTCCACCCGGTCCCGCCCCGCCACGTTCGCGAGCATCCGCAGCGCCTCGTCCGGCTCCAGCACCCCCAGCTCGTACGCCCGCGCGGCCTCCAGCCCGGCCAGCGGTGACCGGCTCGTCACGATCGTCACGCTGCCCGGCCCGGTGGGGAGCAGGGGCCGTACCTGTGTCTCGTCGGCGGCGTCGTCGAGCACCACCAGCAGTCGCCGGCCGGACGTCAGCCTGCGGTAGAGCCGCACCCGCTCGTCGAGCGTCGGCGGCACCGACCCGTCCGGCCGGCCGAGCGAGCGCAGCAGATCCTCCAGCACGGCCCCCGGCGTCCGGGCGCCGAGCACCGCGTACAGCCTCCCGCCAGGCAGATCGAGCAACGTCGCGGCCCGTACGGCCACAGCCGACTTCCCGCACCCGGGCGGCCCATGCACCACCAAACGCACCGGCGCGCCACCCCCCGACGACCCTGCCGACGCCCCCGCTCCGGACGCCCCCGCCCACGCGCCGCCTGCGGGAGGCTCCGGGGAGGCTGGAAGAGCGGTGGTGAAGCGGGCCGAGGCGAGGATCCAGGCGAGGACGTCCTCCCTTCCCGTGAAGTCCGAAATATCGGGCGGCGTCTCGTTGAGCGGGATTTTTCGCTCGTCGGGCGAAAAATCAGCCTCGCCGCCGTCCAGCACCCGCTGGTGCGCCTCCCGCAGCTCGGCCCCCGGCTCCAGGCCCAGCTCCTCCACCAGCGTCCGCCGCGCCTCCTGATAGACGGCCAGCGCCTCCGACCTGCGCCCCGCCTGCCCCAGCGCGGCCATGAGCTGTCCCCAGGCCCGCTCCCTGAGCGGATACGCGCCGACCAGCGCCCGAAGCTCGCCGACCACCTCACCGCCCCTGCCCAGCCGCAGGTCCAGCTGCACGCGCTCTTCGAGCGCGGTCAACCGCAGCTCTTCCAGAGGTACGGCATGCGCCCGGCGGAGCTCGGCACTGTCGATGCCCTCCAGAGCCTGCCCACGCCACAGCGACAGCGCGGCCCGCAACCCGTCGGCGGCCTCGGCGACCGCCCCTGCCTCCTCTGCCTTCCTGGCCTGGGCGACGAGCCGCTCGAACCGGTGGCAGTCGACCTCGTCAGGATCGACCTCCAGCAGGTAGCCGCCCGGCACGGTGGCGATGCCGTCAACGATCTTGCGCAGCGCGCTGACGTACACCCTGAGCACCGACTCCGCCGAGACCGGCGGCCGATCTCCCCACAGCGTCGCCATCAGCCGCTCGATCGGCACCGCCCGCCCCGCCGAGACGAGCAGCGCCGCCAGCAGGGTCCGGTGCTTGGCCGGGCCGGGCTCCCGCCCGTCGTCGACCCGCAGCGGGCCCAGCACCCGATACCGCACGACCGTCATGCTCGGGCGCCTCTCAGCTCTGCGCGGGCCTGAGCGCGAACGACTCGAACCGCACCCGCAGCGCCCCGCCCGGCTCCGGGGCCGCGTGCACCCCCGCCTCGCTCGGACCGTAGGCGCCGGAGGCGTCGGCGGCCTCCGCGACGAGCCCCTCGTTCAGCCACATCCGCAGGGTCACCCCGTCTCCGCTCCCGGCGCACTCCGCCACGACCCGATTCGCCTTGGCCACTTTCGCCGTCGCGGGACCGTACAGGATCTCGCCCGGCTGCCCCGTGCGGCGCTTGACGATGGAGACCTTGCCCGAGCCGCTCACGGCGAACTCGTAGCGGTCACCGGAGCCGGCGGCCCCATGGCACCACACACCGTACTCCCCGCTCCCCTCCTCCAGCGTGGCCCGCGCGCTGACCACCACGCCGCCGGGCTCCCGCCTGGGCGCGGACTTCCACAGCCGCCAGCCGTCCTTGACGGTCAGCACGTACCCCGAGGCGTCCTGCCGCGCGCTGCCGCCGTCGGAGGAGCCGACCGCCCACGAGTCGGCGAAGTCCGTCTCGTACGGCCAGGTCTCCTCGGCGAGCCCCGGCACGACCACGGCCGCCACCCCCGCCGCGACGGCGACCGTCACCGCGGCGCCGCCGATCAGCCACCTCCTGCGTCTCCCCGTCAGGGCGGACGGCCGCCGCGCCGCCTGCTGGGCTGACTGCTGTGCTGACTGGTGGGCTGCCTCCTGTGCTGGCTGCTGGGCCGGTGGCGGCGGCTCGGGGCTCGACCAGGTGCGCTCGACGACCTGGGTGGCCGAGGCGGCGCTGTGCCGGGTGCCGCCGAGCAGGTCGTCCAGGAGCCGCCCCACCGTGGGCCGCGCGCGCGGATCCTTGGCCAGCGCGCGCTCCACCAGGCCCCGGACGCCGTCGTCGAGGCCGTCGAGCCGGGGCTCCTGGCTGACGATCCGATAGATGACCTCGCCAGGCGCCCCGGCGCCGAACGGCTGCCGTCCCGTACCGGCGTAGGCGATCACCCCGCCCCACGCGAACACGTCGGTCGCGGGCGTGAGCGGCTCGCCGCGCGCCTGCTCCGGCGCCATGAACGAGGGCGTGCCGAGGATGGCCTGGCTGACCAGGCTGTCGGTGTCCACGAGCTGGGCGATGCCGAAGTCGATCACCCGCGGCCCGAGCGGGGAGAGCAGCACGTTGGACGGCTTGAGGTCGCGGTGGATCACCCCCGCGCCGTGGATGGCGCTGAGCGCGGTCGCGATCCCGACCGCCAGCGCCTCCAGGTTGCCGCCGGACAGCGGCCCCTGATCACGTACGGCCTGCGCCAGGTCGGGACCCTTGACGTACTCGGTGACGAGGTAGGCGACGTCCCCGTCGATCCCGGCGTCCAGCACCGGGGCGGTGCAGAACCTGGCCACCCGGCGGGCGGCGGCCACCTCCCGGTCGAACCTGCGGCGGAAGGCGGGGTCACGGGCCAGCGACGGATGGATCACCTTGACGGCGGCCAGCCCGCCGGTGGGGGTGGTGGCCAGATGCACCTCGCCCATGCCGCCCCGGCCGAGCACGCGCCGCAGCGTGTAGCCGCCTATGACCCGTTCGCCGCTCACCGCAGACAGAGTAGCCAGGTCCCGATTCTCCCGCTTCGCCCCTGGGTCAGGCGGGCGCCTGAGCCAGCCGTCAGGCGGGCGCCTGAGCCAGCCGGAATCGGGACGGCGCGATCCCGTAACGGTCGACGAAGGCCTGCCGCAGGGTCTCCGCCGTGCCGAAGCCGCAGCGGGCCGCGACCGCCGCCATCGGCAGGGAGGTCGAGGCCAGCAGGTGGGCCGCGGCCTCGGTACGGGCCTGCCGGACGTACCGGCCCGGCGTCTGGCCGAGGTGCTTGAGGAACAGGCGGGTCAGGTGCCGCTCGCTCACCCCCGCCCCGGCGGCCAGGGTGGGCGTGGTCAGGTCGGCGTCCAGATGGCCGCAGATGTGCTCGACGGTCCGTCTGACCAGGCTGTTGGAGGCGGGCGGCGCGCTGACGAACATGCTCATCTGCGCCTGGTTGCCGGGACGCTGAAGGTAGGTCACCAGGCCGCGGGCGACCGTGCGTGACAGCTCGACGCCGTTGTCCTCCTCGACGAAGGCGAGCGTGAGGTCCAGGGCGGCGGTGACCCCCGCGGAGGTGGCGTAGTCGCCGTCGCGGATGAAGATCGGATCGGCGTCGACCTTGACCTCGGGGTGGAGGGTGGCCAGGCGCTGCGCCCACTGCCAGTGGGTGGTGGCGCGACGGCCGTCGAGCAGACCGGTGGCGGCCAGCACGTAGGCGCCGGTGCACACCGACGCGACGCGGCGGCTCTGCCTGGCCAGGCGGCGGACGTGGCCGACGATCGACGGGTTCGCGGCGGCGTTCTCGCAGCCGATGCCTCCGGACACGATGAGCGTGTCGATCGCCCCGGTGACCCGTTCGAGGGTGAGCTGGGCCTGGAGGGTCAGCGCGGAGTCGGTGACGATGGGGTGGCCGCCGGGGGTGGCCAGGCGCACTTCGTAGCAGGGGGCGGCGCCGTGCCAGTTGGCGCTCTCCAGCGCCGAGGTGACGCAGGCGATGTCGAGTAACTGCGCGGCGTCGTAGCCGACCACTATGACGCGACGTGTCTCCATGCCCCCGACTCTAGGTCCGAAAGACGGAGAGCCCAAGATTCCGGACCTCCACATCCGCCTTCCTCGCCCCGGGACCCGCCCTGCCGCACAGTCATGGGCATGACTCCTATCACGTCGAACACCACGGTCCGCCGCTGGGCAAGGTTCGCCTGGCACTACGTGGAGATGGTCATCGCGATGTTCGCCGGGATGATCATCCTGGGATTCGCGCAGTCCGCCGCCGGCCTCGACTTCACCTACCAGAACGACCCGGAGATCGCCTCCCTGCTGATGGCGTTCGACATGTCCGTCGGGATGGCGGCCTGGATGCGCTTCCGCGGGCACCGCTGGCCCGTCACGCTGGAGATGTGCGGCGCGATGTTCGTGCCGCTCGTGCCGTGCTTCCCGCTGCTGTGGCTCGGGCTCATCGACGGCGGGGCGCTGATGCTCGTCTCGCACGTGGCGATGTTCCCGGCCATGCTGGCCGTCATGCTCATGCGCCTGGACGAGTACGCGGGCTGCGCTCGTTAGCGCTTGGCCTTGCGGTAGCCGTCCAGGACGTCCTGCCGCAGCAGGTGCCCGAACCCGGCCCGCACCAGCCGGAGCCCCAGCGCGGCCGCGTCGGTGCCGAGCGCGGCCGCGGTGTCCGGCAGGCTCCAGTCGTGCTCGGCCAGCTTGCTGATCAGATAGCCGCGCCTTGTCTGCGCCTGGGAGAGCCTGAAGGTCTTCAGGTACGCCGTCCGCCCGTCGGCGTCGTCGATCGTCTCGCCGATGTGGTTCTCGGCGTGCCGCTCGAAGGCGGGCAGGAAGCGCCGCAGGGTGTAGCGGCCGAGCCGGTGGACGTCCTGCACCTGGGCCGGTGCGGCGAGCAGTCCCGCCGCCATGACGGAGTCGTGGAAGCCGGCCCACTCCCGCTCGTGCCGCACGGCCTGCGCCCGCAGGTCCGCCAGCGAGGCGACCGCCTTCTCGTCGATCACCGCGGGGAAGCCCCTGACGGGGTGGAACAGGGCGTACTCGTAGACCAGCTCGCCGTACAGGTCCCGGATCAGCGTGGGGTGCAGCGCCCGGTAGTCCTCCTCGTGCGGCACCACGAAGGCGCTGGCCAGGGAGTCGGCGGCGTACAGGAGCAGACCGCACTGACCGGGATAGATCTCGAAGACGCGCAGCGCGTCGTCGAGGCCGTCCACCTGGGCTCCGGTGTAGGCCTCCTCGACCCGAGGCGACAGGCCCCGCCTGACGGCCTGCGACGACCATTCCTCCCACATGATCGCGGGGCCGCCGAAGTGCAGCGCGAGGAAGCCTTCCAGGGCGAGGTGCAGGGGGAGGAAGCGCAGCCGGTTCTTGTCCACCCGCCGGGCCATCCGGCGGCGGGTCCTGACCGGGATGTGCTGCCGCGGCTCGGCGAGCTGGGTGCCGTACGCGGCGGCGGGCGTGCCGTCGTCGGTCCACGACGCCACGAAGGCATGCGGGACATACGAGATGTACGTCGATCTGTCGGGCAGGTCGACCAGGGACAGTTCGTCGCCGTACACCTTGACGTGCAGGCGCAGGTCCGTGATCGGCTCCGGCCGCACCAGCGGCACCAGCCGGATCGCTCCCCACGTCTGCGCGGGCCGGGTCTCCAGCCCGGTGAGGTCGATCATCGGCGTGCCACCCTGTCCTTGAGATGCGTCATCGGCCCGCCACCCTGTCTTCGAGGCCCGCCGCCCTGTCCGCCAGGTAGGACCGCAGCTCGGCGGGACCGCTCCGCCCCTCGGCGAACTGGGCCAGCTCCACCAGGGCGGGCAGGTCCTCGGCGTCGCGGATCCCGGCGGTCGGCACCGACGCCGACAGCCGCCGCACGTCGTACCGCCCGGCGTCGTACACCGGGTTCAGATGCACGATGCCCACCTCTCCCAGGGGATCGAGCTTGCGCCGCCACACCCGCAGCACCTCGGCCGCCAGCCCCGGCGGCGCGTTGTCCCAGCCGTCGGAGACGATGACCAGCCGGTCGGGCCGGGTTTCGAGCGCGTCGATGATCCGCTGACCGAGCGGCGTCGCCCCCGAAGGCCGCACCCGCACCGCGTCGGCCCGCCCCGACAGCCACAGCCCCTGGTAGGTCCCGGCCAGCGCCGCCAGCAGGTAGTGGCAGGCCAGCGCCACCGCCAGCGGGCGATGCCGCTTCACCGGCGAGCCGAAGGAGGAGAAGCTGTCGTCCAGCACCGCCGTGACGGTCCCCCAGGTGCCACGGCGCGCCCCCGCCACCCGCGCGGCCGCCGACCGCAGCGCCGCGACATGCTCATGCGTCCGCTCCGCGACAGGCAACGACAGCACGTACGACGCCACCCGCACCAGCGGCATGGCGGCCAGATCGGCCCCGCTGTCCACACCCGCGCTCTTCGCGGACTCCGTCAGCCGCAGCCTCTCCAACCGGGTCAGCCGGGGCTCGATCCGCTCCAGGAACACCTTCCTGTCGATCCCGTGCCTGGCCGCGAACCCCTCCGCGGCGGTGTACGGCAGCTCGTAGAGCGCCTTCTTGTCGTAGTGCGCGCGCCGCCAGGCCTCCAGCACCGGCGTGTCGTACTTCGCCCGGCTGTGCGGCGCGAACAGGAAGTCCCCCAGCTCACCCGGCAGCCGCAGATGCGCGTGCCGCACCGCCGCCTTCACCGCAGAGCGGTACTTGACCGCGTCGAAGGCCAGATCGGGGCGGGCCAGCAGCCAGTCACGGATGATCGCCCTGGTGCGCCGGTTGTTGACCCCGTCACGCCGCAACTCCCGGAACAGCCGGTAGACGCGCGGCGGGCTCATCCGGCCCAGCCGCCAGGCGATCAGCTTCCCGTCACCGCTGCCCGGCGTCGCCAGCAGGTTGCGGACGATCATCGCCGCGTTGTGGTCGTTGATGTCCAGGGCCAGCGTCGCGGCGTAGAGGTCGGGGTAGTTGCCGTGCACGTAGCGGTGCAGGAAGTCCAGGGACAGCCGCTGCCGGGACGCCCCGCTGTGGAACTCGCGCTGCCCGGTGGAGGTGATCGCCGCGTTCGCGAAGAGGAGCACGTCCTCGCACTCGATCAGGTCGGCGTAGGTGTCCATCGGTCCCTCCGGCTGGTCGGGCCGGCCGGGGAATGGGGGCACGAGCTGCGAGAGCATCGCGGTACAGGCGGGTTCCGGAAGTCGCACCGAAGTCCCGCGGCCGACCTGATCTCGGACCATACCGGCTACCGCCACCCCACGCGACACCATTTCCCGCGATAACCCCATGAGAGATGACTTTCACCGCAGGTGGAAGCCGGGGTGGAAACCGCTTCGGGCAGGCGGGCCGGATGCCGCCTCAAGTGGGCGGGGCGCGGAACCGCTTCAGGCGCGCGGGCTGGAGCCGGTGGGCGACGGCGGCGGCGCTGGGGAGGCGCCGCCGCTGCTCGTGGGTCAGGCCGCGGTGCGCTCGGTGTCGTGTTCCTGGAGGAACCGCTGGAGGCCGGCCAGGTCGTCGGTGTTGAGGTGGTCGACGTCCGCCGCGACCAGCTCGCGCCAGATCGCGTCCCTGGCGGCACCCGCCGTGTCGGGCGTCGCCCAGAAGCGGACCCGCTGCCCGTCACGGTGCGCGGTCGCCACGATCTCCCGCAGCTTCGCCCGCTCCGCCTCCGGCATCTCGCCCTGTCCGGCCCAGCTGAAGTGGTTGGTCCAGTTGTCGCTGATCAGCGGGACCAGGGAGGCCCCGCCCTGTCCCAGATCCGACATGCGGCCGTCGTAGAAGGCGTACCGCCGCTCCTGGGACGCCATGAGGTCACGCGGCCGGTCGCCGCTGATGACCACCGTCACCGCCCCGGGCTTCACCTTGCCCTTGTGGTAGGTCGTCAACATCTTGCGGTACGTACGCAGCACCCGGTCGATCTCGGTGTAGGTGGCGACGCCGTTGTTCTTGATGTCGACCAGGAGCTGAAGCTGCTGGCGGCTGCGGGGATAGACGTGCCCGTGCCCGGCGCGGACCCGCTGGGCCAGCGGGTCGAGGTAGAGCGACTGGAGGGTCCGGCCGGCCACCAGGTCCTCCGGGTCGTGCCCGACCCGCAGCTCGCCGTCCACGAGGTAGACGTCGGCCTCGACGCTGGCGAACCCGTGGTCGAGCGCGTCCTGCAGCGGGCGGTCGTGCTCGTAGTCGTTGTGGGCGTGGGCACGGGGCAGCGGCTGGACACCGGTGGCCGTCGCCGGGGTCGCCACCACCAGCAGCATCGCCCCCGCGGCGACCAGCGCGCCCAGAGCTCGACGGATCATTACATCCCCTTCACACGATTCGATGCCAGAGATGTAAGACACGCTAAGTGGGCAAGGTGTGACCCAAGTGGCTTTTGTCGTAATACTGGGCGCCCAGTCGGTTCACCACGCGCCCAGCGGGCTCACCCCTCGCCTGTCAGCTCCCGCCTGCGCCGCAGCAGCGCGGCCCGTACGACATGTGCCCGCACCGTGACCACGGCCGACACGACGATGAACGTGGCCCCGCCCACGACGGCCGGGATCACGCCCGCGTCTCTCCCGACGGCCACCACCACGATGAGCACCGTCGTCACGGTCGAGACCGCCACGGCCAGCCAGCCCGCGATCACCCGATCCAGCGCGAACAGCGGCGCCCTCCTCCTGATCACCCACCCTCCGTAACCCGCCCAGGCCAGGCAGAACCCGGCGAGCAGGGCGAAGGCGACCTGGGTGTGGCCCGGCAGCGGGCCCGGCTCGGTAGCCCACAGCAGGGCCACGAAGATCGCCCCGGCCGCCCCCGCGATCAGGGCCACCACCCCACCGGCCCGCCGCCACGGGGACAGCGCCCCGTCCAACCGGCCGATCATGTCCTCCGCCGACAGACCCGGCTCATCGCTCATCGCTGGAATCCCTTCTCCTCGAGGTGGTCGCGCAGCAGACGACGGGCCCGGTGGAGCCGGGACTTGATCGTGCCGGGCGGGACGGCGCAGATCTCGGCGCAGTCCTCGATCGACAGATCCTCCAGGTAGAACAGCACCAGGACCTCCCGCTCCAGAGCCGGCAGCCCGGACAGCCCGGCGACCAGCTCGGCCCGGTCCACCAGCTCGGCGATCGCGTCCCCGGTGACGCGTTCGTCCTGGAGCGGCGACTCGGCCCTGCCGTACTCCTCGCGCAGCCGGTCCGCCACCGCCCGCCTGGCGATCGTGAACAGCCAGGGGACGAACCTGCCCGGCTCCGCCAGCCGGGGCAACCCCCGGATCACGGCCAGCCAGATCTCCTGGGTCACGTCGTCGGCCCTCTCGGCGTCCAGCATCCGGCGCACATACCTCCACACCGGCGCATGCCAGGCCCGCACCAACTCCGTGACGGCCTCGCGCTCGCCCAACTGGCAGCGGACCACCAGCAACTCGTCGGTCATCTCGTTCTCCTGTCGCCCGTCACCCACCACAGTCGGAGAACGAGCCCTCCAGGTTCACCATCCGCCGACCCCGCACGGGCCGCCACCAGCGGGCGGTCCAGGCCCCGACCCAAAAATAGTTGAAAACTTGACTTCTTTGCCGATCTCGCCCGACCATGGAGACGCCCGAAGCCGGAGCAGGACGCCACGAAAGGCCCATGGCGCTCCGGTATTCACCTCCACGGAATGGGGAGTACCTTGCGCGTACGCAGACTTATGGCAACCCTCGGCAGCGCCGCGATGGTGTCCGCCGCCGTCCTCGCCGGAGCGAGCGCGGCTTCAGCGGACGCGGCCGACCTTGAGGCCTGCCAGGCCCAGAAGGCAGTGTGCTTCTTCGCCAACGGGGTCGAGGGCACGCCGGCCGTCTACCCCGGCGCACCCACGACCTGCACGGTCCTTCCTTTCACGGTGCACACGGAGTTCAACTTCAGCACCAGCGCCATCCAGGTCTACAAGACGACGGACTGCACAGGCCACGCGCTCACCTTCCCGGCCAACGACTTCCACACCTTCAACGGCTTCGACGGCCGTAGCTTCAAGGCCGCGAGCTGACGCACCCCGGCGGCGCTATGAGCTCTTGAGGCGGATGCCCTCGATCGCGATGTCCAGCAACCGGTCCGCCTGCTCGTCGTCATCGTGGTGCTCGGTGGCCAGTGAGATGGCGGCGAAGAGCGCGAGCAGGTCCTCGACAAGCAGGCCGGGACGCACAGCGGACGCCTGTTGCGCTCGTCGCAGGAGCTCGCGCGCCGCGTTGGCGATCGTCGCCTGGCAGCCTTCGCCCTGCTCCAGCAGGTCGGCGTCCCGGCCGTCGCGCAGCAGTGAGGCGGCCAGGCCGCGACTGGCGACCGCGTAGGCGTTGAGGTCCCGCAGCCAGGCGAAGAGCGCGGGGCCCGGCTCGTTCTCCTTCGCGCGTTGCGCCGCCATGGCGCACAACTCCTCGACCCGGTCGTGGAAGACCGCTTCGAGCAGGGCTCGGCGGGAGGAGAAGAGCCGGTGCAGTGTCGCCGATCCGGTCCCGGCTCGACGGGCGATCTCCTTGAGGGAGGCGCCGGCGCCATGCTGGGCGAAGACCTCCCGGGCCGCGCTGACGATGCGGTCGTAGTTGCGCTGGGCATCCGCGCGCAGGGGTCGTGGCTGGGCGGCGTGGGCCATGACCACCTCCAGGCTTTGACAATCGGACCGGCTGTCCGGTTAGAGTAGCCGAACATAAGTGGGCTATCGGCCCAGTTATGTTCGGAGTGATGGGGGAAATCATGCGCGCCGTCCAATACACCAGTTTCGGCCCGCCCGAGGTGTTACGCGTCAACGACGTGCCCACGCCTCGGCCCGGGCCGGGAGAGGTACTCGTCGAGGTCCGCGCCGCGAGCGTGGACGCCGGAGAGCTCGCCTTCCGCGCGGGCAAACTGCGCGCCATCAGCCGGGCCCGCTTTCCCCGCGGCCTGGGCACCGACTTCGCCGGCCGCGTCGCGGCCCTGGGCTCCGGGGCTCACACCTGGAGTGTGGGCGAGGAGGTGTGGGGGCTGATGCCGCACTTGACCTTCGGCGCCATCGCCGACCACGTCACCGTTCCCGAACAGCGGCTCGCCCGGGCGCCGGAGAACCTGAGCCTGCTGGATGCCGCCGCCCTGCCCGTGTCGGGCACCACCGCCATGACCGCCCTGACGGACAAGGCCGGCCTCGTCAGCGGTGAACGGCTCCTGGTCCGCGGTGCCACCGGGGGCGTCGGCAGCATCGCCGTACAACTGGGCAAAGCGCTCGGCGCCCACGTCACCGCGCTCGCCGGCGCCCGCAATCTCGACTGGGTCACCGAACTCGGCGCCGACGTGGCCCTGGACTACCGCACGACCCGTCCGCAGGATCTCGGTCACTTCGAGGTGATCCTCGACGTCGTGGGCACCGACCTCGGCGCCTACCGGGCCCGGCTCACTCGGGGTGGCCGCATGGTCGCGATCGCCTTCGACCAGGACCGCATCCTGACCTCCATGGTCACCATGGGATTGCGGGCCGCCCTGTCACCCCGGCGGATGAAGCTCTTCAGCAACAACCCCTCTCCCGCCCGGATCGCCGAACTCACCGCCTCCGCCGAGGCGGGAAGCATCCGCCCGGTGATCGACACCGTCTACCCGATCACCGGCATCGCAGCGGCTCACGAACGACTCGAAACCGGCGGCGTCCGCGGGAAGTTCATCATCGACATGCGGCTCTGACACCCGAGCGTACGTCCACAGAACGCGGAAAACCGCCTCCCACCTGCGGCCTGATCGCAGATAGGAGGCGGTTCGTCACGGTGTCGCGGAGTGTGGAATCACCACTGAACGAAGTCCGAGATTTCGCCGGAGGGGTTGGTGTCGGGGATGATCTCGGCGGCGGAGGCGGAAGAGGCGGTCGCAGCGCCAAGGCCGAGCGCGAGAAGACCGGCCACGGACACCACGGCGAGCTTCTTGAGCAGTCTGACGTGCTTCAACGAGACCTCCACATAGATGCGAATGTGCAGGCGAGCCTATGCACGGCAGGAACGCGAGGGTGTCAGGTGAACACCCGACAAGCTTCGTCCCCCGCTGAGCGCGCGGGAGTCCCGCGGCGTAAGCCCCTGGCGAGTCGTTTGTAAGTTGCCTGTAAGCCGACACGTCTACACCTGCATATGTGAACCAAGACGCCGAAAGTCCGTACAAGACGGCGTTCCATCCGCCATCGTCGCAAACAGGCCAGGCCCTCTCGTCACTCTGTCGATCTCCGTTGAAGGATGTGAGCGCTCCGTATGGCGCTGGAGGTTAGATTCCTCGGACCGTGGCAGGTCCTGGCCGATAACGAACCGGTCCGGTTCGCCGGGCGAAGACGCATCGGTGTGCTGGCCAGACTCGCCCTGGACGCCGGGCGGGCCGTACACGCCGAGCGGATCCTCACCGACATCTGGGGCGACAGCACCGCGGCGACCGCCGACAAACAACTCCACATCGTGATCTCCAAGCTCCGCGAGGCCCTCGACCCGCACACGCCCGAAGAGCTCATCCAGACCGTGCCCAGCGGCTACCGGCTCGCACTCGAACCCGACCGCATCGACGCCCTCCTGTTCACCCGCCTGGCCGAACGCGCCCGCACCGCCCAGGCGCAGGGGGCGGGCGCCGCCGCGGACGCCCTGTTCCGCCGGGCCCTGCAGTTGTGGCGAGGCGAGCCACTGGCCGAGTTGACCGTCCCCTGGGCCCGCATCGAAGCCACCCGTCTGCAAGAAGAGCACCTCGCCTTGCTGGAGGACCACACCGAGCTGCGCCTCGCCGCCGGCGATCACCACGCGGTGGCCGCCGACCTGGCCGTGCACGTGCGGGCCCATCCCCTGCGCGAACGCCCCGCCGCCCAGCTCATGCTCGCCCTGCACCGCGCCGGCCGCCCGTCCGAAGCGCTCGCCGTCTACCGGGACACCCGCCGGAGCATGGTCTCCGAACTCGGCATCGAACCCGGCGCCGAACTACGCCGCCTGCACCAGGCCGTCCTGGTCAAGGACCCCGTCCTCGACCTGACCACCCCGGCCCAGCGGATCGCGGTCGGCGAGCCGTACATCCCCGCCGAACTCCCCGCAGACACCCACGCCTTCACCGCCCGCGCCACCGAGATCCACCGCCTGCGCACCGCGCTCGGCCCCGCCGACGGATCCACCCACGGGCCCGCTCACGGGCGCACCCAGGGGCCCGCTCAAGGGCCCACCGTCACCGTGATCGACGGCCCCGGCGGCATCGGCAAATCCGCCCTGGCCGTCCACGTCGCCCACGCCATGGCCGCCCGGTTCACCGACGGAGTCATCTACCTCAACCTGCACGGGTCCACCCCCGGCCTCGACCCGCTGACCCCGGCCGAAGCCCTGCGCCACCTGCTGCGCTCCCTCGGCCTGGACGGCACCGCCGTCCCCGCAGAGCCCGGCGAGGCCGCCACCCGCTATCGCTCCCTGACCGCGACCTGCAACCTGCTGGTCATCCTGGACAACGCCCGCGACGTCCGCCAGATCCGCCCGCTCATCCCCGCCGGCCCTGGCTGCCGGACTCTGGTCACCAGCCGGAACCCGCTGACCACCCTGGACAACGCCCGCCACCTCCACCTGGGCACCCTGAACGCCGACGACGCCGCCACACTTCTGTCCCGCCTGGCCGGACCCGACCGGGTACGCGCCGAACCGCAGGCGGCCGAGCGACTCGCCCACCTGTGCGGCGGCTTCCCCCTCGCCCTGCGGATCGCCGGCGCCCGCCTGGTCGCCCGCCCCGACTGGAGCCTGTCCGACCTGGAAGCACGGCTGGCCGACGCGACCCGCCGCCTGGACGTGCTGGAGTATGCCGACCTGGCCGTCCGCGCCAGCATCGCGGTCAGCCACCAGCACCTCCACGAGGAACCCGCCGGCCGCGACGCCGCCCACCTGCTGCCCCTGCTCGGCCTGCTCGGCCTGCCCTCCTACACCCCGGCCGCCACCGCCGCCCTGACCGGCTGGCCCCGCCACCGCGCCGAAGAAGCCCTGGAACGCCTCCAGGACGCCCGCCTCCTCGAACCCGCCGGACCCGATCGCTACCAGTTCCACGACCTGGTCGGCCTCTACGCCCGCGAATGGGCGCACCAGAACCTGCCCGAGGAGGAACGCACCACCGCCATACGACGTGCGCTCCACCACTACCTGACCACCATCTGGGCGGTGAGCACCATGCTCAGCGGCGATGCCGTACCGCGCTGCCCTGTCGAGCTGCCAGAGGCCACCTTCGAGGACCTGGCGCAGGCGGGAGAATGGGTCCGAGCCGAGCGGGACAACGTCCTCACCGCCGCCCAGCAGGCGCTGGACTGCCCCGACCCTGCCCTTGGCGTCGGCCTGGTCCTCGGTCTCCACTGGCCGTTCTGCTACCAGGGCTGGCACACGCAACTGGCCGACGTCTACGCGAAGGCCATCGAGGCGGCCGATCGCACCGCGGCCTGGGAGGACAAGGCTCAGCTCCGCAGCTTTCTCGGCTGGGTCTACCGAGACCAGGGCCGCTACGACGCCGCGACCGCACAACTGAGGACGGCTCTCACCGACTGGGACCGCGCGGGCCTGCCTCGGCGAAAGGCCGGGGCGCTCAACAACCTCGGTGTCGTCAACACGATCGCAGGCCACCTCGACGAGGCACTCGCCTACCTCGAGTCCGCCTTGACGCTCACCGACGATGCCGAACGCCCAGGGGCCGCGGCCACGATCCGGAACAACCGGGTGCACGTCTACTACCGCCAGGGGCGCTTCGACGAAGCGCTCGCGGAGGCACGCCAGCTGGTGGAGCTGCCCTCCAAAGGGGGCCCGCTCGCCGATACGGGCATCGCCCACGGTTCGCTGGGCGACGTCTACCGTCATACCGGTCGGCTGAACGAGGCGGTGGAAAGCTATACGACGGCCCTGCGGCTGTTCAGCGAGTCGGGATATCGCCTGAAGGAGGCCCTGACGCGCTGGTGGCTGGGCACCACGCTGCACGACCTCGACCGGCACGGCGAAGCGCGGAAACAGTGGACGGAGTCCGTCCGCCTCCTGTGCGACGCCCGTCTGCTCACGCCAAGGGAGGCGGCCGAGATCCTCGCCCAGGCCGTGCCCGAAACGCCCCAGCCGATCAAGAACCAGCTCTGACGAGCCGCGTGCCCTGACAGACGCGAAACCGCCCCCTACCTGCGGCCTAATCGCAGGTAAGAGGCGGTTTGTCACACAGTGGAGGTGGCGGGAATCGAACCCGCGTCCTTCAACCCCAAGACAGGGCTTCTCCGGGCGCAGCCTGCTACGTTTTTCTCAGCCCCGGTGATCATGCAGGCAAGTGCACCGACGGGCTCAGCCACTGTTTGGTTTCCCGATCAACCCCGTGGCCGGGTCGATCGGTTGAGCCTTCTAGCGATGCCAGATCCCAGGCCGAAGGCACTCCCGGGCTGACAGAGGTTTTACGCTACTTAGGCAGCGAGGGCCAGGGAGTCCTGGCCCACCTCAGCGTGCTTGTTATTGGCACTTAATGTTTGCGGTCACAGGATTAACGAGGTTATGTCCGCCGTCCTCGGCCCGCTTCACCTGACTTGCAAAGTCAAAGTCGAAGCCGGTCACCCCCATGTAGTTGTCAACACGCTCCCCGTGAGGAGCGAGCAATATGACGATACCCTTCACAACACCCAGGATGCCAACTCAATTCCCGGGGCCACGGGCGCGGATATGCCGAAACCCCCGGGAACGCCGCACAGCAGCTCACGTTCCCGGGGGTCGACCGGCAGGGTCGAGCCGGTCCGGACGGCAGGACTTCCCCCGAGATGAAGTCCTGATCTCATCACGGCGACTGAGCCCGCAACCCCCCGAGCGGGTCCAGTCACTAGGTAAGACGCAGCCGGACCGCCGGATGGTTGCTCTATGTCACGAGAAAATCACGAACGGTCGTCGAGGGCCGCGAAGAAGTAGCCCGCCACGGCCGCCGGGTCGTAGCTGCGGGTGAGCGCGGCGACCGCCACGTCCCCCTGCCAGCCGACGAACCACGCCATCTGCCGGTCCTCGCCGACGCCCTTCGCCGTCACGCCGTAGACCCGCCCCCGTCCGTTCTGGGCCGGGGTGCCGACGGAGCCGGCCCGCATCATCGAGACGAGCGCCTTGCGGACCCGCGGATCGACGGGCACCGGCTGGACGGCCGGGGACGGCGACGCCTCTGCCGTGGCGTCGGGCGAGTTCGGCTCGGTGACCAGCAGGGGCGGGCGCCAGGTGCCGGAGGCGACCGCCCCCGCGATCAGGGCCATGCTGAGCGGGCTGACCTCGACGTTCTGGCCGGCGATGGCCTTGGCCTTGTCGGCGTCGCTGGACACCTTGGGCAGCGAGCCGCTGAACGACTTGAGCGGCAGCCGCCACGTCTGTCCGATGCCGAAGTTGTGGGCGCTCTTGGCCAGCTCCTCGCCGCTCACCCGGCGGGCCAGCGAGGCCAGCGCGGTGACGCAGCCCTTGGCGAAGTTCTCCTGGAAGGTGGGCGAGGCGCCGGTGACCTGGCTGGCGTGCACGAATTTCGCGCCGCCGACCGTCCGCTCCGCCGGGCACGGCAGCTTCTGCTTGGGAGACACCCCGCCCTTGAGGAGGGCGTCGGCCGCCACGATGGAGAACGCGGTCCCGGCGGGGAATCTGCCGGCCAGCGCGTCCTTCTCCTGGTGCAGGCCCTTGCTGCCGACCGCCAGGATCTCGCCCGTCGACGCCTTGACCGCCACCAGGGCGCTGGTGCGGGTCTCGGAGACGGCCCGCTCGGCCGCCGCCTGCACGGAGCTGTCGATCGTGGTCCGCACCGAGATGTTCTGCCTGCCTGGCCACTCCTGCAGGGCGGCGACCTCCCTGCCGGTCTTGAGATCCAGGGTGATGACCGTGGTCCGGGTGGATCCGGTGAGGTAGTCCTGGTAGGCCTGCTGCAGGCCGCTCTGACCGATGGAGTCGCCCGCTCGCTGCGGGCCGCCGAGCTTCTGCTCCGTCTCGGGGGTGAGCGCGCTGACCTTGCCGACGATCTGCTTGGGATCGTCCGGGTCGACGGGCTGCTCCTGGGGCACGGTCTTGAGCTCGGGGATCGCGTCGAGCTTCGACTTGACCTGGAGGTATCGGGTGCGGCCGAACGTGACCAACGGCACGGTCACGTTCGGCGGCGCGGATCGGATCCGGCTGAGCAGCCGGTCCTCGGCGTAGCCGGTGATCTCCGTGAGCTGCTCGACGACCTGCTCGGCCCGGTCACCGAGCTGCGAGGGCACGACACCCGTGACGTACAGGAAGGTCTGGTCCTGCAGGGAGTTGCCGTCCTTGTCGACGATCGGCTGGCGCGGCTGCGGCTCGGACTTGACGGCGAACCGCTGCCCCTCCTTGAGCTGGGGGTGCAGCACCGACGGCGACCAGCGCACCTTCCACTGACCGTCGACCAGGTGCAGCGGCAGCACGCCCTCGTAGGTCCACAGGGGGTTGTTGTCCCCCAGGTCGACCTCCACGCCGAACTCGGCCCGCGACTCCTCGCCCTCCACCTTGAGGCTCTTGATCTTGAATCGGAAGGAGGCGGCGTCGAGCTGGAGCTTGGCGTCGGCCAGCGCCCTGCGGACCTTCTCCTGGTCGGCGTCGGTGCGGCCGGCCGCCAGGGCGTAGTCGTTGGACTGCCAGCCGACCAGGAAGTCGCGCACCGCGTCGTGCGGCGACGACTCCTCGAAGCAGGCGGTCAGGGTCATGCTCGCGATCGCCATGGTGACGGTCGCGGCGATGGCGCGGCGGGCTCGGCTCATCGGTTGTGGTGCCGGAGCGCCCGAGCCATCTCCCGCTTGGCCTGCTGCTCGGCCAGCGACTGCCGCTTGTCCCAGTCCTTCTTGCCCCGCGCGATGCCGATCTCGACCTTCGCCTTGCCGTTCAGGAAGTAGAGCGAGAGCGGCACGATCGTGAGCCCGCCCTCCTTCGTCTTCGCGGCGAGCTTGTCGATCTCCTTGCGGTGGAGCAGGAGCTTGCGCTTACGGCGGGCGGCGTGGTTGGTCCACGTCCCCTGGCTGTATTCGGGGATGTGGACGTTCATCAACCACGCTTCGCCGTCGTCGATCGTGGCGTAGCCGTCCGAGAGCGAGGCGCGACCCTCACGCAACGACTTCACCTCGGTGCCCTGCAGCACGAGCCCCGCCTCGAAGGTGTCCTCGACGTGGTAATCGTGCCGGGCACGCTTGTTCTGGGCGATGACCTTCCGCCCGGTCTCACGTGGCATGCTCTGACCTTACCGGCGTTTCGTCAGACCCTGAGGTAGCGACGAAGTGTGACGAATGACGCCAGCACACAGATGACCACGCCGATGACCATCGTCAGGGTGATGACCGAGGCGACGTCGTTCCAGCCGATCTCCGCGCCGCGCGCCAGCTGGGCGCCGATCTCCTCGAACAGGAACACCTTCGCCAGGATCAGCAGGACCGCGGCGAACACGCCGCCGATCAGGCCGGCGATCATGCCCTCCATGACGAAGGGCAGCTGGATGTAGAGGTTGGAGGCGCCGACCAGCCGCATGATGCCTGTCTCACGCCGTCGGTTGAAGGCCGACAGCCGCACCGTGTTGCCGATCAGCAGAGCCGCCGCAAGCACCAGGACGATGGCGACGACGAGCGCTCCGGCGCGCAACTTGTCCAGCAACTCGAAGACCTTGCTGACCAGGTCCTTCTGGTTGAGCACCTGGGCGACGCCCGGCTGTCCGGTGAGGGCCTGGACGATCGGCTGGTAGTCGTCCGGATTCGTCAGCTTCACGCGGAAGGACGTGGGCATGTCCTCCGCCTTGGTCGCGGCGACCAGCGCCTTGTTGGAGGCGTAGGCTTCCTGGAAGTTCTTGTAGGCGGCGACCTGGTCCTCGAAGAACACCTCCTCGACCCCGGGCAGCCCTTGGATCTGCTTCTGCAGCGCCTGCGTCTGCGGGTCCGTGATCGCCTTGCCCTTGCAGGATTCGCTGGCGTTGTTCTTGTTGCACAGGAAAACTGATACTTCGACCTTGTCGTACCAGAAGTCCTTCATCATCGTAACCTGGGCGTTGATCATCAAGCCGACGCCCAGCATCGCCATGCCGACCGCCACGGTGATGATGACCGCGATCGTCATGGTCAGGTTGCGACGGAGGCCGATCCAGACCTCGGAGAAGATGAAGTTCGCCCGCATGGTTTGTCTGCTGCTCCCTGCTCAGTACGCCTGGCCGTAGACGCCACGCGACTGGTCGCGGACGATCTTGCCATCCTCCAGCTCCACGACACGTTTGCGCATGGAGTCGACGATGGCCGCGTCGTGCGTGGCCATGACGACCGTGGTGCCGGTCCTGTTGATCCGGTCGAGCACCTTCATGATGCCGATGCTCGTCGCGGGGTCGATGTTGCCCGTCGGCTCGTCGGCCAGCAGGATCATGGGCCGGTTGACGAACGCTCGAGCCATGGCGACGCGCTGCTGCTCGCCGCCGGACAGCTCGTCGGGCATACGGTGTGCCTTGCCTTCCAGGCCGACCAGCTCGATGACCTCCGGCACGACCTTGCGGATGAACCGCCTGGGCTTGCCGATGACCTCGAGCGCGAACGCCACGTTCTCATAGACGTTCTTGTTCGGAAGCAGCCTGAAGTCCTGGAACACGCAGCCGATACGGCGGCGCAGGTGGGGCACCTTGAAGTTGGAGAGCCGACCCAAGTCCTTGCCTGCGACATGGATCGCCCCTGAGTTGGGTCGTTCCTCTTTGAGGATCAGGCGTAGGAAAGTGGACTTGCCTGATCCCGAGGGACCGACGAGGAACACGAACTCGCCCTTGTCCACGTCAACCGAGACGTGGTCGAGAGCGGGCCTGTTCTGGTTCGTGTAGACCTTGGTGACATTATCGAAATGGATCACGAGAGCATCACGGCATGCCAGTCTAGGGGTCAGGACGGATGCGAGGGTGGCACATGCCCACTTCCCGCCGCTCACCGATCGGGGACGCCCATCTTTACCGATGATCGACGTTCCGATTGGCCAGAGGACAGTCTAGGGGGAAGACTGGCATGGAACGTCCATAACGGAAACAAAACGATTGTGCGGCTAGACTTGGGGCTGACATGAGTTGCCAACACCTCGTATGCGCGCAGTGCGCCCACCCCGTGATAGAGGGCCGCTGCTCACTCTGCCGAGCCAACCGCGAGCGGATGCATCACCACGGCTTCGCCGGGCTGCCCCCCGCCCTCATCGCCGTGCTGCTGATCGTCCTGCTCTTCGTGACCCTGGTGCTACGCCACCTCTACGCCACCTAGGCGGGCTCAGGAGGCAGGCTCTGACTCCTGGCGGCGCATCCAGCGGATCTCCGACTCGATGAAGGCGTCGAGGTCCCCGTCGAGCACCGCCGACGGGTTGCCCGCCTCCGTGCTCGTGCGCAGGTCCTTCACGATCTGGTACGGATGCAGCACGTAGTTGCGGATCTGGGTGCCCCATGAGGTGGTCGACACGCCGCGCAGCTCCGACATCTTCTCCGCCTCCTCCTGCCGCTTGCGCTCCAGCAGCTTGGCCTGCAGCACGTTCATGGCCGTGGCGCGGTTCTGCAGCTGCGAGCGCTCGTTCTGGCAGGAGACCACGATGCCGGACGGCAGGTGGGTGATGCGGACGGCGGAGTCGGTGGTGTTGACGCCCTGGCCGCCCGGCCCCGACGAGCGGTAGACGTCGACGCGGATCTCGTCCTCGATGATGTCGATGTGGTCGGTCGTCTCGACGACCGGCACCACGTCCACCCCGGCGAAGGAGGTCTGGCGGCGGCCCTGGTTGTCGAACGGGCTGATCCGGACCAGCCGGTGCGTGCCGTGCTCGCCGCGCAGCGTGCCGTAGGCATAGGGGGACTTGACGGCGAAGGTGGCCGACTTGATGCCGGCCTCCTCGGCGTAGGAGGTCTCGTAGACCTCGGTGGGGTAGTTCTTCCGCTCGGCCCAGCGCAGGTACATGCGCAGCAGCATCTCCGCCCAGTCGGCCGCGTCGACGCCGCCGGCCTGGGAGTTGATGGTGACCAGGGCCTCGCGCGCGTCGTACTCGCCCGACAGCAGGGTGCGGACCTCAAGGGCGCCGATGTCGGACTTGAGGGAGCTCAGCTCCTTGTCGGCCTCGGCCTTGGTGTCCTCGTCCGCCTCCTCGGAGGCCAGCTGGAAGAGCACCGAGAGGTCGTCGAGGCGGCGGACCAGCCCGTCCACGCGGTTGAGCTCGCCCTGGATGTGGGAGAGCTTGCTGGTGACCTTCTGCGCCTTGTCGGTGTCGTCCCACAGATCGGGGGCGGCCACCTGCTCCTCCAGCTCCTCGATCTGCTTGCGCATCGCGTCGAGGTCGAGCACGTCCTGGATGCTGCGCAGCGTGCCCGCGAGCTCGTTGATCTCTTCTGCCGGATCGATGACTGCCACGTCTCCCTAGCGTACGCGACCCTCGCGGGCACGAATAACATGGCGAGGTGCGTGTACACGGTCGGCGGAAGGCGCTGGCGCTCGCCGTCGCCCTGCTGACGGTGGCGGCCGGGGCGGGCGCCTGTTCGAGCCCCGGCGATCCGGCGCCCACCCCGGCCGCCGCCACCCGCGGCGCGTCCGGGTCCGCCACCCCCTCCTCGACCGTCCCCGCCACCGCCGTCACGCCGGAGGAGGCGGCCGAGGTGTTCGCCACCTTCACCGCCACCGACAACGTCCTGCGCGACGGCGGCGACCTGCGGATGGCCATGGAGTACGTCCGCGACGCCGAGGCCCAGCTCACCACCGTCGCGTTCCTGTCCACCAAGGGCGAGCCGCCCCGCCGCACGTGGGGATCCCCCACCCTGTACGTGCCGCGCTTCCCGGTGAGTGAGCGGGCCCCCTGGTTCAGCGTGCTGGCCACCCGCGACGGCCACCTGACGATGCTGACCTTCGCCAAAACCGGCGACTGGCGGCTCGGCGCGGCCGCCCGCCTGCTGACCGGACAGCGGCCGCCCGCCGTCCAGCTCGACGCCGACGGCTACGCCACCGCCATCGCCCCCGCCGACAAGAGCGTCACCATCAGCCCCCAGTACATGGGCCCGCTGCACGCCACGGTCGCCGAGGCCGGCGCCGACGGCGTCGCCGCCGGCCTCATCGCCTCCGGCCCCCACACCACCGACGTCGCGGCGGAGATCACCTCCGCCCGTGAGCGGGCGAAGAAGAACGGCTTCAGCTACGACTCGATCTTCTCCGCCAACGACCATCCCGTGTACGGCCTGCGTACCGAGGACGGTGGCGCGGTGATCCAATACTCACTGTCGCGGACCACCACCACGACCACGAAGACGGCCGAGGACGACTACATCCCGGTGCCGGTGACCGCCCGCTGGGCCATCTCCGCCCCGGTGGTCCGCCGCAACCTGCGGATCACCGAGGTCCACCAGTACGTCACGGCCGTCCCGCCGTCGAAGACGCCGGCGGCGGCCGAGGTGATTGCCCACGACGGCGCCCTGACCCGCGCCTCCGGCCAGTGACCCGGACCTGCCGTCGGTTTCCGAGCAGGCCCCGCCAGGTGTCCTGACGGGGCCGCTGCGGCCCTTGGGGTCAGGCCTCCTTGTAGGGCAGGCTGGTGGCGGAGACCAGGGTGCGGATGGCTCTCAGGGCCACCGAGAGGGTGGCCAGGTCGAAGTTGTCGCTCTCCCAGATCTCCGACAGCGTCTGCTTGGAGCGGCGGACGGCGGCCGAGTTGGCCTCGGTCCACCGGGCCAGGCGTTGCTCCGGTGAGAGGCCGGGGGTGCTGTGCACCAGGACGTCGCGGGTGAGCGCGGAGTGGGCGGCGTACAGGTCGTCGCGGAGGGCGGCGCGGGCCATCGCGTTCCAGCGGTTGTCCCTGGGCAGGGCGATGACGCGCTCCCTGAGGCGGGCGAGCTGGAGGCGGTCCGCCAGGTCGAAGTAGACCTCGGCCACCTCGTTGACGGGCCGGCCCGTCACTGAGGAGACCTCCACCAGGTCGAAGGTGGAGTAGGCGGGCACCATGGCGGCGACCCGCTCGGCGAGGTCGGCGGGGACGCCGCGGGCGATGAAGGAGTCGCGGCGGTCCTCGAAGGCGGCCAGGTCGGGGCCGGTCAGGAGTTTGGGCAGGTGGGACAGCAGGCCGTTGACGCCCTTGACGAAGAAGCCGACGGCCACCGCCAGGTCCAGCGGAGGGCGGCGGTTGGTCAGGAGCCAGCGGGTGCCGCGTTCGGCGAGCTTGCGCGCCTCCAGCAGCATGGCGAGCTGGGTGGCGGTGTCGACCTGGTTGTTCAGCGAGTCGACCTGGCGGTAGAAGCTGGCGAAGTCGAAGACCTCGCGGGCGACCAGGTAGGCGCGGACGATGTCGGGGGTGGAGGCCCCGGTCTCCTCGCCGACGCGGAACATGAACGTGGTGCCCATGGAGTTGACCAGCTCGTTCACCACGCCGGTGGTGATGATCTCGCGGCGCAGCGGGTGGGCGTCCATGTACGTCCTGAAGCGGTCGCGCAGCGCCGAGGGGAAGTACGACACCAGCCAGGAGGCGAGGTAGGGCTCGTCCGGCAGGTCGGTGCCGAGCAGTTCGGCGTCGGCCACGAGCTTGGTGTAGGCGAGCAGGACGGAGAACTCCGGGGCGGTCAGGCCGAGCCTGGCCTGGCGGCGTTCGGCGAGCGTCTTGTCCGACGGCAGGAACTCCAGCTCCCGGTTGACCAGGCCGTCGCGTTCGAGGCGGCGCAGGTAGCGGGCGTGGATGTGGAGCATGTCGACGGCCTGGGCGCGGGCGGCGGCCAGCACGACGTTCTGGGCATGGTTGTCGCGCAGGACCAGCTCTGCCACCTCGTCGGTCATGGAGGTGAAGACCTGGTTGCGCTGCTTGTCGGTCAGCTCGCCGTCGCGGACGACCTGGTCCAGCAGGATCTTGATGTTGACTTCGTGGTCGGAGGTGTCGACTCCGGCGGAGTTGTCGATGAAGTCGGTGTTGACCAGCCCGCCGTTCAGCGCGAACTCGATGCGGGCGAGCTGGGTGAAGCCGAGGTTGCCGCCCTCGCCGATGACCTTGCAGCGCAGGTCGGCGGCGTTGACCCGGAGCGAGTCGTTGGCCTTGTCGCCCACGTCGGAGTGGGATTCGGCGCCGGCCTTGACGTAGGTGCCGATGCCGCCGTTCCAGAGCAGGTCGACGGGGGCGCGCAGGATGGCGCTGATGAGGTCGTTGGGCGCCAGCGAGGTGACGTCCGGGGCGAGCCCGAGCGCGTCGCGCATCTGCGGGGTGATCGGGATGGACTTGGCGGTGCGGGCGAAGACGCCGCCGCCGGCCGAGATCAGCGAGGCGTCGTAGTCGGCCCAGGAGCTGCGCGGCAGGTCGTACAGGCGCTGCCGTTCGGCGAAGGAGCGGGCGGCCTCGGGGTCGGGGTCGACGAAGATGTGGCGGTGGTCGAAGGCGGCCACGAGCCGGATGTGCTGGGACAGCAGCATGCCGTTGCCGAAGACGTCGCCGGACATGTCGCCGACGCCGGCCACGGTGAAGTCGGTGCTCTGCACGTCGACGTTCATGGTGCGGAAGTGGTACTTGACCGACTCCCAGGCGCCGCGGGCGGTGATGCCCATGCCCTTGTGGTCGTAGCCGATGGATCCGCCGGAGGCGAAGGCGTCGCCGAGCCAGAAGCCGTACTCCTTGGCGATGCCGTTGGCGATGTCGGAGAACTTGGCGGTGCCCTTGTCGGCGGCCACGACGAGGTAGGTGTCGTCGCCGTCGTGCCTGACCACGTCGGCAGGGGGCACGACCTTGCCGTCCACCAGGTTGTCGGTGACGTCGAGCAGGCCGGAGATGAACATCCGGTAGCACGCCACGCCCTCGGCGAGCAGCTCCTCCCGCGAACCAGACGCGGGCGGACGCTTCACGACAAAGCCACCCTTAGACCCAGTAGGCACGATGACGGTATTTTTCACCATCTGTGCCTTGACCAGCCCCAGGATCTCGGTCCGGAAGTCCTCCATCCGGTCCGACCACCGCAGCCCGCCCCTGGCGACCTTCCCGAAGCGCAGGTGCACGCCCTCCACCCGCGGCGAGTACACGAAGATCTCGTACTTCGGCCGCGGCAGCGGCAGCACGCTGATCGCCTGCGGGTCGAACTTCAGGGAGATGTACGACTTGCGCCGTCCATCGACGGTCTGGAAGTAGTTGGTACGCAGCGTCGCCTGGATCATCTCCAGGTACGCCCGCAGGATGCGGTCCTCGTCCAGCGAGGCGACCTCGTCCAGCGCGCCCAGGATCTCCTCGGTGACCGCGTCGGCCAGGTCGGCGCGGACGTCGTCCGGGCGCCGCGGGTCCAGCCTGGCCTCGAACAGCCGGACCAGCAGGCGGGCCAGCCGCACGTTGCCCAGCAGCACGCGCTCCATGTACCGCTGGGAGAAGGTGCTGCCGGCCTGGTGCAGATACTTGGCGTAGACGCGCAGGATCTCGACCTGTTCCCAGGTCAGCCCGGCCTTCAGGATGAGGGAGTTGAAGCTGTCGGCCTGGATCTGGCCCGTCCACAGGGCGATGAGCCCGTCCTGGAAGAGCCGCTTGAAGTCGTCCCTGTCGACCTCGTCCGACGGCGTGTAGCGCAGCCCGAAGTCGTAGATCCAGGCGTTCTTGGTGGCGGGGTCGTTGTCCCTGTCGATCTCGTACGGGCGCTCGTCCACGACCTCCACGCCGAGCCGCTGGATCAGCGGCAGCACGTGGGAGAGCGAGATGGGCGAGCCGATCTTGTAGATCTTCAGCCGCCGCTCGCCCTCGGCGGCGTCGTACGGCTCGTAGAGGTTGATCCTGATCTCGTTGTCGTCCGCGCCGACGAGCTGCTCCATGCGGCGCAGGTCCACCACGGCCATCTGGGGTGGGAAGTCGGCTTTGTACCCCTCGGGGAAGGCGGACTGGTAGCGGCGCAGGAGCTTGGGCGCCTCCTCCTCGGAGGTGGTCTCCCCCAGGGCGGCGGCCAGGTCGTCCTCCCACGAGCGGGTGATCGCGGCCAGCCGCGCCTCCAGCTCCTCCACGTCGACGCTCGGCTGCGGGAGCTGTTTGCCCCGCTCGCCGCGCACCACCACGTGCAGCCGGGCCAGCGCCGACTCGCCGATCATCGCGCTGTAGTCGAGCGTCTTACCGCCCAGCGCCTTGATCAGCACCTCCTGCATCTGCAGCCGGACCTTGGTGGTGTAGCGGTCGCGCGGCAGGTAGATCAGGCAGGAGATGTAGCGGCCGTAGTCGTCGCGGCGCAGGAACAGCTTGACCTGCTTGCGCTCGCGCAGCCGCAACACCCCGAGCGCGATCGGCAGCAGCTGGTCGAGCGAGGTCTGGAAGAGCTCGTCGCGCGGGAACGTCTCCAGGATCTCGATCAGGTCCTTGCCGTCGTGGCTCTCCGGGGTCAGCCCGGCCCTGCTGAGCACGTCGGCGAGCTTGCGCCTGAGCACCGGGATCCGGGAGATGGACTCGTTGTAGGCCACGTGCGTGAACAGGCCGAGGAAGCGGCGCTCCCCGATCACCTCGCCCTCGGCCGAGAACAGCTTGACGCCGATGTAGTCGAGGTAGGCGGCACGGTGGACGGTGGCCTTGGAGTTGGCCTTGGTGATGATCAGCAGCTGCTTCTCCCGCGCCTTGGCCCGCACCTCGGGGGGCAGCGCGGAGAAGCTGTCGGAGCCGACCTTGTCGTCGCGCAGGATGCCGAGCGCCGCGCCGGGCAGCGCTCGCAATCTGTCGCCCTCCGGGCCGCCTTCCAGCCGGTACTCGCGGTAGCCGAGGAAGGTGAAGTGCCCGTCGGCCAGCCAGCGCAGCAGGTCGAGGCTGTCCTCGACCTCCGCGGGCTCCAGGGGCGGCGGGTTCAGCGTGAGGTCCTCGGCGGTCCGCATGGCCAGGTCCCGCATCTTCGCGAAGTCCTCGACCGCGTGCCGCACGTCCGACAGCACCCGCAGGAGGTCGGCCTCCAGCTTCTTGAGCACCTCCGGGTCGGACTGCCTGTCGACCTCGATGTGCATCCACGACTCGACCAGCATCTGGCCGGTGACGTCCTCCTGGCCCCGGCCGAGCATCCGGCCGGTCAGGTCGCGGCGGATCCGCATCTGCGGGTGCACGACCAGGTGGACGCCGATGTCGTGCCGGTTGAGCTCCATCGTCACCGAGTCGACCAGGAACGGCATGTCGTCGGTGACCACCTCCACCACGGAGTGGCCGGGATCCCAGCCGTTCTCCTCCAGCGTGGGAGTGTAGGCGCGGATCGCGGCCCTGCCCTGCGGGCGGAGCTCGGCCAGCTGCCGCTGCGACATCGCGGGACCGTACACGTCGACGGGACTGCGCTGGAGCAGGTCTTCTGGGGCGACGTGCCGGTAGTAGATCCGCAGGAAGGACAGTGCTTCTTCGGGGCTCACATGGTCACTGCCCACCGCGCACCGTTGCGCGGCCCTTTGGAGCAGCTCATCCTTGGCCTCGTCGAGCGGCATTTCGCTCTCACTCCTTTGTGAGGTTCGCCATGGCCTTTCACAGCCTGGCCCTTAGTTCCCACAGCAGCGGGAAGTAGTGCATGCGGGCACGCCCGCGTAAGTAGGGGGCGCCCGTCGAGCCGCCGGTGCCCGATTTCGTGCCGATCTGCCGTTCGACCATCTGGACGTGCCGCATCCGCCACTGTGCGGTGGTCTCGTCATGCGTCAGAAGGTCCTCGGCGAGTTGCCACAGATCATCGTGCGATCGGCGGTCTCTCGCCACGGTCAGCAGCGCGGCCATGATCTCGTCATCGTCGGAGACCGGCAGGCCGCGTCGGGAGAGGGCGGTCACATAAGCATCCCACAGCGTCGGCTCGTCCAGCCGGCGCCGTAGCCTGGCCCGCTCGGTGTCATCGGCGTCCCTGAGCCGGTCGAGGTAGCGGGCGTCCTTGGCGCCCGACAGGAACTCCAGCTCGCGGAACTGCACCGACTGGAAACCGCTGGCCGGCGCGAGGTCGGCGCGGAACTCCAGGAAGTCCTGAGGCGTCATCGTCTCCAGGACCTCGACCTGCTCGATGAGCACCCGCTCCACCGCGTGCACCCGCTTGAACAGGTGCCTGGCCTGCCAGAGCTCGCCGCCGAACATGGCGGCCCTGGCCACTTCGAGCTCGTGCAGCAGCAGCTTGAACCAGAGCTCGTAGACCTGGTGGATGGTGATGAACAGCAGTTCGTCCGGGGCCTGCGACTGGGGTCGCTGCTGCGCGAGAAGCTCGGGCAGGCGAAGGTAGCCGCCGTAGGACATCCGGCCGCCCTCTTCGCCGAACCGCCGATCGTGAGGGACGGTCGCATCATCGTCGACGCTCACCGGCTCACCTCCCCCACCGCACCCGGCTCTGAACACCGGGCGCACGCCTCGCCGTACCGATACCACCCGAAAAGGGCAAATACGTCAACGTGACATCGACATCGGCGGGTCGTCTTCGGAGGCGGAGGGGTCCTGCTTGAGCTCGTCGAGCCGCTCGGGGACCTCGGCCAGCTCCACGAGCTCGGCCTGACACCGCTCACACACATCGAGGTGCCGCTCGAACGCCTCGTGCTCGTCATCGTCGAGCACACCGAGGACATAGGCGGCGACCTCGTCATGCATCAGCCGGCTACCCCCTTGTCCCGCAGCAGTTCGCGCAGCGCCCGGATGCCGTAGTAGAGCCGGGACTTCACTGTGCCGGGCGGAATCCCCAGTATCTCCGCCGCTTCACTTATCGTACGGTCCCGGAGGTAGGTCTGCTCAATGACTTCGCGGTGTTCTTCGGACAGACTGCGGAGGGCGTCGGCGACGACCATCGCCGACAGAGCGCGCTCCGAGCCGTCCGGCACCGCCATCATGTCGCCATCAGGCGGTTCGACCTCGTGAGGCCGAACGCTCTTCCGGCGACGTCCATCGATTACGATTCGGCGCGCTACCGTGAGTAGCCAAGCCCAAATAAGGCCCGGCTCCCATTGCAGCCTTGCCGAGTTACGCCAAGCACGGACGATCGTCTCCTGTACGACATCCTCGGCCCATTGCAGATCGTTACCGGTGGACTTGCGTACGTGGCGCAGTAGAGGGCCGCCGAACTCCTGGTAAAGCTCCGCGATGCGGTGCTCCGCCTCGGCTTCAGCACTCTCGAACCTGCCGTCGAGGTGACCTAGCACGGGGCACATCTTTACACCTTCGTTATGAGTCCGGTAGCCACTCCGATAACTCCAGTCATTTCTGACTATCTCCACGCATAGGTGAACCGGGCTCGTAATGCCCGCGTACCTCCGACCATGCACAGGCTTTTGCGCGGCGAAGTGGTGATGTTCAGTGGGTTCGCTCTCGCGGCTGCGATCACGATCCTGCTGATCATGCCGCAGGCGAACACCGCCGTGCTGACCGAGGTCACTCAGACCGCATCGGGCCCGCTCGGGCCGGCGGACCGTGACTTCCTGGTCAAAGTACGGCAGGCGGGCCTCTGGGAGATCCCCGTTGGACAGTGGGCCCAGGTACGGGCCGACTCCCAGCGGGTCAAGGACGTCGGCGCACATCTTGTGGAGGACCACAAGAAGCTCGACGCCTCGGTCCGCCAGATAGCGGCACGGCTCGCCGTACCGCTGCCCGACCGTCCCAGCCCGGACCAGCAACGGTGGATGGCGCAACTCGCCACCGAGACCGGCCCGGCCTTCGACAGGGACTTCGCCATGCTGCTCAGAGCCGCGCACGGCAAGGTCTTCACCCTTGTCGCGACCGTGAGGGCGGGCACCCGCAACACGGAGATCAGGAAGTTCTCCGGGACAGCCATGACGGTGGTCATGCGGCACATGACGCTGCTGGAATCCACCGGGCTGGTCAACTACGACGAACTGCCGGCGCCCCCGACACCCTCACCCGCAGCACCCGCCCCCGCGGCGGTCGACCCGAGGAGACAACCATGAGATCCAGACGCATGGCCGCGGCCATGTCCGCCTTGGCCATGGTGGCCGGCGGGCTGGTGTCCGCGGCCGTCATCGGCAGCGCCACACCAGCCCTGGCGGACCACTGCGAAGTCGCCGAACAGGCTCCTCCGCAGAACCAGCAGCAGGATCAGGACCAACCTCAGGACCAGAACCAGGACCAGCAGGACCAAGGCCAGAACAACGACCAGCAGGACCAGAACCAGCAGCCTGACCAGAACCAGCGGCAACCCGAGCAGAACCAGGACCAGGACCAGGACCAGGACCAGCAGCAGGACCAGAACGACCAGCAGAACGACAACCAGAACCAGGATCAGAACCAGAACGACGCGAACCAGAACCAGCAGGACCAGAACCAGCAGGACCAGAACGGCCAGAACCAGCAGCAGGACACCGACGGCCAGACCAGCCCGTCCGGTGGCGGTGTCGCCGCCGACCCGATCCAGCAGCCGGAGGACCAGGAGAACGACGTCCAGAGCCAGGACCGTCAGCGGGACGGCGCCCAGGACCCCGACGGGAACGACGTCCAGGACCAGAACCGCCGCGGCGACTTCCGGGACCGCGACGAGAACGGCTCCCAGGACCGTCGCGGGAACCGCCCCAGGCCCACCCAGCGGCCGACGCAGCAGCCGACGGGCACGCCCTCACCCAGCGCCTCCCCCAGCCCCTCTCCCTCCCCCACCGGGGGCGAGGAGAACGAGTGCGCCGATCTCGGCCCGTTCGTGACCGACTTCGTGAACATCAGGCAGATCCCGCCGAACCAGAACGGCGCGCGCATCGGCAGGAGCGGCTCCAGGGGCTCGTTCGTGTCCGCCTGCGGGACGAACGGCAACGGCCACAACAACCCCGACAACTTCATCGTCGCTCCCGGCGTCCGTAACGGGGCGCACCACCTGCACGACTACGTGGGCAACCTGTCGGCCGACGCCTTCTCGACCGACGAGAGCCTGGCGGCCGCGGGCACCACCTGCCGCCGGGGCGACAAGTCGACGTACTACTGGCCCGTGCTGCGCAACCGCCAGGTCGACGCCAACACCGAGGACCCGGACGGCAACGTCGGCCAGGTCCTGCGGCCCCGCTCCGTGACGCTGCAGTTCCGTGGCAACGCGACCTCCCGGGTCGTGGCGATGCCGCGGTTCATGCGGATCATCATGGGTGACGCCAAGGCCGCCACGAACGGCACGGCCAACGCCCGCGCCGGCTGGAGCTGCACCGGCTTCACCAACCGGGTGAGTCCCGACAAATATCCGCTTTGCCCGCGCGGTAGCCAGGTAGCCCGTATTCTGGACTTCCCGAGCTGCTGGGACGGCCAGAACACCGACAGCGCCAACCACCGCTCGCACATCGTCTTCCCCGATCAGAACGGCGCCTGTCCGCAAGGAACCAGGGCCGTGCCACAGCTCCACATGGTGCTGACGTACTCGGTGCCCCCGGGACCCTCGTTCGCCGTGGACGCGTTCCCCGAACAGCTCCACAATCCGGTCACCGATCACGCGGACTTCGTCAACGTGATGCCGGAGAGCCTGATGAACTTCGCGGTCAACTGCATCAACCGAGGCCGCCGCTGCTGACCTGACATCCGTCTCGCGACGGTGGCCCCATGTCAGGCCCTCCCGAGTCGCACCCTCATCCGACCATGGAGGGAATCGATGCTCCACAGACGTCAACCCCGGCACGCCCCGAGCCAGTTGGACAGCAAGAAGGTCCGGCTCGGGGCGAGCGCCTCGATCGCCGCGATCCTTCTGTCAGTGTTCGCACTGACGCTCACGGATCGCGGCATGCAGCTGCTCGGCCGCGGGGTGAGCTTCCTCGAATACTACGGAGGCGTGCTCGCCCTGGTCAGCCTGACCGCCACGGTCGCGCTCGGGCTGCTCACCACGGAGCGCGTCTTCCTGTCTCCGGCGAACCGGGTCCGGGCGCAGTTCGCGCACCGGGCCGCCGCGTTCGCCGGGATGGCCTTCCTGCTCACGCACATCACGCTCATGATCTCGCTCAACCACGTCCCGCTGGCCGCCGCCGTGATCCCCGTAGCCGGGGTCTACGTGGGGTTCGGGACGGTGGCGTTCGACATGATGGTCGTGGTCGTGGTGACGGGCATGGTCCGGGGACGGTTCGCGGTGACAGGCAGGCCGTGGCTGTGGCGGTTGATGCACGCCTCGGCCTACCTGTCCTGGCCGATCTCCATCCTGCACGGGCTGACCGCGGGCCGGTTCGCGGCGAGCTGGGTGTCCTGGTCGTACATGGCCTGCCTGGCCGCCGTCGGCTCGGCCCTGCTCGTGCGGGTGCTGGCCACGCTCCTCCGGCCGGCGGCAGTGCCTGAGTGGGTGGACGCACCCGAGGTCAGCGACATGCCTGTCGCAGTGCCAGAAGGGATCAACGCGCCGGTCAGCCTCGCTGAGGCCCGGCGGAAGTACCGGGAGGCGGGATGACCCCGCCCGAGAATCGCTAGGAGAACGCCGTGATCCCGCATTCAGTGCCACGCGTGCTGCGGATGGGACCGGCCCGGCTCACGGCCGGACTCGACCACACCAGGCGGCTGGACCTGCCCGCGCACCGCACGTTGCACGGTGACCAGGTGCCACGCACCCTCGACGACATCATCGCCCTGGTGGAGGAGGTGGACATGCGCGGGCGGGGCGGCGCGGCGTTCCCCTTCGCGCGCAAGCTGCGGGCGGTGGCCGACGCCGCCCGCGGCGGCGAGTGCGTGGTGCTGGTCAACGGCGCCGAGGGCGAGCCGGCCAGCTCCAAGGACGCCATGCTGCTGGTGCGCAACCCGCATCTGGTGCTCGACGGCGCGGTTCTCGCCGCCGAGGCGCTGAACGCCCGCGAGGTGGTCCTCGCCACCGTCGAGGGCGAGGTCGCGAAGTCCTCGATCGAGGCGGCCGTGGCCGAGAGGCGGGCCGCCAACGTGGCGGGCGCGGCCGAGAGCCGCATCAACATCAGGGTCGTCGGCCTGCAGGAGAAGTTCATCTCCGGCGAGGGCGGCGCCCTGGTGCGCGCGGTCAACGGCCTGGAGGCGGTGCCGCCGGGCAGGAAGCGGCGGGCGAGCACGAGCGGCGTCGACGGACTGCCCACGCTGCTGTCGAACACCGAGACGTTCACCCAGCTCGCCGTGCTCGCCGAGCTCGGCGCGGAGGAGTACGCGAGGGTCGGCACCAGCAGGGAGCCGGGCACCACATTGCTCAGCGTGAGCGGTGGAGCGGCGAACGCCGCCGTCGTGGAGGTCCCGACCGGCACTCCGCTGATCAACGTCCTCGAGATGTGCGAGGCGGAGATCGGCGACGGAGTGCTGATCGGCGGCTACCACGGCGCGTGGCTGGACGCTGAGACGGCCATCTCCGCCATCATCTCGCGCGAGGGCATGAAGATGGCCGGCGGCAGCCTCGGCGCCGGCATCATCGTGCCGCTCGGGGAGTCGACCTGCTCGCTCGGCGAGGCCGCCAGGGTCGCCGCGTACCTGGCGGCCCAGTCGTCCGGGCAGTGCGGCCCCTGCCGCCTCGGCCTGCCCGACGTGGCCAGGGCGCTCAGCGCGCTGGTCGACGGCTCGGGCTCGACCGACTCCATCCGGCGCTCGGTGCGCGCGGTCGAGCGCAGAGGCGCCTGCTTCCATCCCGACGGCACCGCCAAGTTCGTGCTGTCGACGCTGGACGCGTTCGAATCCGACATCGCGCTCCACCAGGAGCACGGCTCGTGCGGCCGTCCGGTGCGCGGCATCTTGCCACTGCCCGAGCGGGAGGACGAGCCGGAGTACCGCCTGGAGGTGGACTGGACCCGTTGCCAGGGCCACGGCCTGTGCGCGCACCTGCTGCCGGAGTTCGTGAGCCTGGACGACTACGGCTTCCCGTCGTTCAAGACGGTGCCCGGCTGGATGGTGAAGGAGGCCGGCCGCGCGGTGGACATGTGCCCCGCGCTGGCCCTGCGCCTGGCGCAGGCGCACTAGCAGGACTCGCGGCGGTATCTTCCCGGCGACAGGCCGTGCTCGCGCTTGAAGGCGTTGGCGAAGGCGAACTCGGAGCCGTAGCCGACGCGGGTCGCCACCTCGCTCAGCCGAGCGTCGGTGGTGCGCAGCAGCCGACCGGCCAGACCCATCCGCCACCAGGTCAGATAGGCGAGCGGGGGCTGCCCCACCAGCGTCGAGAAGCGGCGGGAGAAGGCGGCCCTCGACAGCCCCGCGCAGCCGGCGAGTGACTGCACCGTCCACGGGTGGGCGGGGTCGCGGTGGACGGCGTCCAGCGCCGCGCTGATGCCGGGGTCCGCCAGGGCGGCCGCCCAGCCGCTGACCTGGCAGCGCTCCGGCCGGGCGTCGATGTGGGCGCGCAGGATGAAGAGCAGGAGCATGTCCAGCAGGGACGCCACGACGGTGTCGGCGCCCGGTCGCGGGTTGCCGATCTCGGTGGCGAGCAGGTCGATCGCGGCGCGGAGCTCCGGGTGATGGCCCAGGCGGGCAGGCAGGTGGATCAGGTCGGGCAGGTTCCGCAGGATCGGGTGGGAGCGGCCGTCGTCGAGCCGGTAGCCGCCGCAGAGGGTGACCGTCGCCGCTCCGGGGCCCGCGATCGAGGCGGAGGCGAAGAGCGCGGTCTCCTCCCCGGGATCGCAGTCGTGCTCGGGGACGGGCGTGGACGGCGAGTCGGCCAGGACGCACCCGTGGCCGTGCGGGAAGAACACCACATCGCCGACGCTCAGCGGGATCGGCTCGCCGCCCTCGGGGATGAGCCAGCAGGAGCCCTGGAGGATCACCTGGAACCCGGCGGAGCCGGGCAGGGAAGGAAATCGCTGCGCCCAGGGGGCGTGCCAGGTGATGTGGCTGGAGCTGGGCAGCCCGACCCGCATGGCGACGATCACGTCACTGAGCACATCCACCGGGGAAGTCTAACCAGGAAGACGATCGCGTAGAAAATCTGGACATTGACGCATTGGATGTCGCGGCACGCTCTCCTACGGTTGCAGACGACGGAAGGAGAGCCTCGTGCCCACGAGTGCCACCATGAGGGCCGCGCGCATCCACGAGTACGGCGACGCGAGCGTGATCCGCTTTGACGACATCCCCAGGCCGTCGCCAGGGCCGGGCGAGGTGCTCGTCCGGGTGACCGCGACCTCGTTCAATCCCTCCGAGGTCGGACTGCGTGCCGGATACCTGCAAGGCCTGCTGGACGTGACGCTGCCGCACACCCTGGGCTGGGACCTGTCGGGCACGGTCGCCGGGCTGGGCGCGGGGGTTACCGGCCTCGCCGTGGGAGACCGCGTCATCGGCCTGGTGAGCGGCAGCGCCGCCGAGTACGTGGTCGCACCGGCGACCGAGCTGGCCCACGCGCCGGCGAGCATCCCACCGGCCCATGCCGCCGCCATCCCCGTCGCCGGGCTCACGGCCTGGCAGGCGGTCTTCGACCACGCCCGGATCGGCGCCGGGCAGCGGGTGCTGATCAACGGGGCGGGCGGCGGCATCGGCCTGTTCGCCGTACAGCTCGCCAAGCACGCGGGCGCGACGGTGATCGCCACGGCAAGCCCGCGCAGCACCGAGGCGGTCCGCCGACTCGGCGCCGACGAGATCGTCGACTACACGGCCACCGCGCTGCCCGGAGGCATGGACGTGGTGCTCAACCTCGCCGCCGTCTCCGCGCGGGAGGCGGCGGCGCTGGCCCCGCTCGGCCGGGTGGTCGTCACCGTGGCCACGCCCATCGAGGCGCCGAACGCGCACCACTTCGTCGGCACCAGCGAGCCGGCCCAGCTCACCGCGATGGCCGAGCTGATCGACAAGGGCGAGCTCATGGTCGAGATCTCCGAGACCCATCCCCTGACCCACCTGACGGAGATCCACCGCAGGGCCGAGGCCGGCCAGACCCGCGGCAAGATCATCATCGTCCCCGAGGAGACCTCGTGATCACCAGGTGCTCGGCCGGCTCAAGGTCGCGGACGTGCCCGAGTCATCTTCGACCAGCTCGTCTCCTGGGCCACGGCGCTGCGGCCGCTCAGGGTCTGAAGTGGGTCAGCACCTCGGGGTTGACCATGGCGTCGGGGTTGGCCGCCTGCTCCACCGGGGTGCCCAGCAGAATCCTGCGGATCGGCACCTCCAGCTTCTTGCCCGACAGCGTGCGGGGAATGCCGGGAACGGTGCGGATCTCGTTCGGCACGTGCCGGGGTGACAGCTCGTCGCGCAGGGCCGAGCAGATCGCCCGCTCCAGCCGGTCGTCCAGCGTGACCCCCTCGGCGAGGGTCACGAAGAGCAGCAGCCGCCCCTCCTGACCCAGCCGGCCGGTGTCGATCACCAGGCTGTCGGTGACCTCCTCGAAACGCTCGACCACCCGGTAGAACTCGCTGGTGCCCATCCGGACGCCGCCCCGATTGAGCGTCGAGTCGGAGCGGCCGTAGATGACGCAGCTGCCGTCGTCGTTCAGCTTGATCCAGTCACCGTGCCGCCAGACGCCGGGGTAGACGTCGAAGTAGCTCTCCCGGTAGCGCTCGCCGTCGGGGTCGTTCCAGAACCGCACCGGCATCGACGGCATCGGCTGGGTCAGCACCAGCTCCCCGACCTCGCCGACGACCGGCTTGCCGGTCGGGTCGAACGACTCCACCTTGGCCCCCAGCGACCGGCACGGGATGATCCCGGCCCTGATCGGGTGCAGCACGGTGGCGCCGACGAACCCGGTGCAGACGTCGGTGCCACCGGAGAACGACCCGAGCGGGATCCCGGGCAGCCGCTCGGCCGCCCACGCGAACCCCTCCGGCGGCAGCGGCGAGCCGGTCGAGCCGATCCCCCGCAGCCTGTCCAGCCCTTCCGGGACGACCCCCGCCTTCATCGACGCCATGATGTACGGCGCGCCGACGCCGAAGTAGGTGACCCCCTCCGACGCCGCGATCCGCCACAGGGCGGCGGCCGAGGGATGTGTGGCCGAGCCGTCGTACAGCACCGGCGTGGCCCCCACCAGCAGGGCGCCGATGAGGTAGTTCCACATCATCCAGCCCGTGGTGGTGTACCAGAAGAACACGTCCCCCTCCCCCAGGTCCTGGTGGAAGGAGAGCGACTTGAGGTGTTCGAGGACCACGCCGCCGTGGCCGTGCACGATGGGCTTGGGCAGCCCGGTCGTGCCGCTGGAGTAGAGGATCCACAGCGGGTGGTCGAACGGCACCCGGTCGAACTCCAGCGGCGCGCTCTCCGCGCGCAGCCCCTCCCAGCCGATCACCTCACCGTGCGGCAGCTCCCGCGTGTCGGCGGGGGTGGGCTCGGCCCGCTGCGGCGGCCGACCCTCCTCCACCGCGCTCAGGTACGGGATCCACACGGTGGCGCGCAAGGTGGGCAGCCCGGCGGCGATCTCGTTGACGGCGGCCGAGCGGTCGTAGCTCTTGCCGTTGTAGTGGTAGCCGTCGACCGCGATCAGCACCTTGGGCTCGATCTGCTTGAACCGGTCGATGATGCTCGGCACGCCGAAGTCGGGCGAGCCCGCCGACCAGATGGCGCCCAGGGAGGCGGTGGCGAGGAAGGCGATCAGCGCCTGCGGGATGTTCGGCAGGTAGCCGGCCACCCGGTCGCCGCGCTGGACGCCGAGCCGCACCAGGCCGGCCCGGACGCGGGCGACGTCGTCGCGGAGCGCGGCCCAGGTCAGCTCCTGGCGGGCGCCGTCCTCGGAGACGAAGACCGCCGCGACGCCCTCGGTGCGGCGCAGCGCGTTCTCGGCGTAGTTGACGGTGCTGCCGGCGAACCACTCGGCCCCCGGCATCGCCCCCGTGACGACGGGCCCGTCAGCCCGGTCCCCGAGCACGTCGAAGTACTCCCAGATCGTCGTCCAGAACTCCGCCGGACGGTCCACGGACCACTGCCACACCTCCTCGTAACCCGCCCCGGCGCGCCCGAGCGAGTCCATGTACCGAGTCAGCTTGGCGCGAGCGACGATCTCATCGGTGGGTTCCCAGAGAAGTGCACCTTCAGCAACCATGTGCCCCATCCTGTCGGCCTGGTAGGAGGAAGTCATACCCGTCTACCCACACAACTCGCTACCTGCGTAGGTGGTCCACCGCCATACGCGCGGCCGTGCCGATCACCGCGTCGGCGCGCGGCTGGTTGAGCGCGCTGCTGAACGAACGGGTCGAGACCGCCACGGCGTAGCGGCCCCCATCGGGATACTCCACCACTCCCGCCTCGCTGCGAAGGGTCGGCAGTGTCCCGGTCTTGCCGCTGACCCCGACGTCGTCGTACGGGAAGCCGGACGCGAGCCGGTGCGGCCAGACCTGCAGGTTGAGCACGCCGCGCATCCACGCGCAGGATTCGGCCGAGGCGGCCTCGTCGCGCCAGATCATGCCGAGCAGTCCGGCCAGCTCGCGAGGGGTGCTGCGGTTGGTGCGCGCCGGGTCGAGCACCCGCAGTCGCGCCAGGTCCTCGGAGTCGAGGAACGGCCAGCCGTGCCCGGCGTCCTCGGCCATGCTCGTGTTGGTCTCCCGGCAGCTGTGCACCACCCGGGTGCCCACCAGCCCGAAGCCGTCCAGCATGGTGTTGATCGCGTCGCGGCCGATCCTGGCGAGCAGGATGTCGGCCGAGGTGTTGTCGCTCACCGCGATCATCAGGTAGGCCAGGTCGCGCAGCGAGATCGTCACGTCGTCGAGCATCGAGGAGATCCCCGTCGGCCCGCCGACCCGCTCGGCCGCGGTCACCGTCACCCGGCTCCGCGGATCCAGCAGCCCGGCGTCGGCCTGCCTGCAGAACTCCACCAGCAGCGGCACCTTGAACATCGACGCCGTCGGCATCGGCTCGTCGGCGCCGTGCGCCAGCTCCCGGCCGGTGTCGATGTCGACGGCGAACAGCCGGCCACGCACCCCGGCCGCACGGAACACCGCCTCCAGGTCAGGAGCCTCCGGGCGCACGGCCGCCAGGCCCGGGATCTTCGGATCCAGGCCGCTCATGCCAGCATCCCCGGCCTCCGGCTCACCCGCCGCACCGGGGCGGCTCCCTCGTCCGTCATCCCGGCGCGCTCCTTCAGAGTCCGTACGGCCACCGCGGAGAAGCCGGTCACCGCCGTCGTGGCCGCCCGCCAGGCGGTGGAGACCCGGCAGACGAGCGGCGAGCCTAGCAGCGGCCGCCAGGCCAGCCCCGGCTGCTCCACCTTGGGCCCGAACGCCACCGCGACCCCCGCCAGCACCAGCCCGAGCCCGGCGCCCTGGTGCACCTGGGCGGGCACGTAGCCGTGCCGGCGGCACTCGGCCAGGACCTCCGCGTGCATGCCCGGCTCCCCCTCCCGGGGCGGCATCAGCAGCTCCCGCCCCGCCAGGTCGGCCAAGTGCACCTCGCCTCTGCCGGCCAGCGGGTCACCGGAGGCCAGCAGCACCCCCTGCGGCTGCACCAGCATCGGGCCGAAGCGCAGGCCGGGAGCGCTGACCGGATGGCGTACCACACCGACGTCGATCGCGCCCTCGGCCAGCGCGCTCACCTGGTCGGCCGTCCAGATCTCCGCCGGCGCGAGCCGTACCTCCGGGTGGCTCGCGCGGAACCCCTCGACCAGCCCGGCGATCACCACGGCGGCCAGGTCGGGCGGGACCCCGATCTTCAGGACGGCCCCCTCGCCGTGGCGGACCAGCTCGTGCAGGCGGTCCACTCTGGTCACGATCTCCCTGGCCTCACCGAGCAGGAGTCTGCCCGCCTCGGTCAGCCTGACCTGGCGGGACGAGCGGTCGAACAGCCGCACGCCGAGCTCCTCCTCCAACCGCTTGATGCGCTGGCTGAGCGGCGGCTGGGCCATGCCGAGCCGGATCGCGGCGTTGCCGAAGTGCAGTTCTTCCGCGACCACCGTGAAGTAGCGCAAATGCCGGACCAGGTCCACAACCAGCGACTATAGCCAGATTTATATGGATGTGTGCCTTATATCAGTATTGGACATCTTCGGTCCAGCTCTGCTGTCCTCTGACGCATGTCATCACAAACGGGGGCAATGTACGCACAGCTACGGCCGGAGCGGCCTCACCGGCGAAAACGGCGCCGGTGGCCCCTGGTCTGCGCCGCACTGCTGGTGCCGACGGTCGTCGCGGCCGGCGTCATCTGGCTGCTGCGGACGAACGGCTCGCCCGAGAAGGTCGCCGACGCCTACCTGCGGGCGTGGGCCGCCCAGGACTACGACGCGATGCGTGAGCTGGTGGCCGAGCCGTCCGCCGACTTCGAGCGCACCCACCGGCTCTTCCTCAAGAATCTCAAGGTCGAACGAGCCTCCTTCGAACGGCACGTGCCCAGCGGCGTCTTCGCCTCCAGCGCGGAGGACACCGTCTCCTTCAAGGCCGTGCTCAGCGGGGTGATCGACTGGACCTACGGCGGGCGGCTCAAGTTCGTCGAGCGGGACCGTACTTGGAAGATCGACTGGACCCCGGCGGCCATCCACCCCGAGCTCACCAAGGGCAGGACGATCCGGCTGGTCCAGGACAAGGCCGCGGTGACCCAGGTGCTGGCCGCCGACGGCAGCCGGATCGACACCCCGGACGCCCCCGGCTCGGTGCAGCAGCTCATCGAGGGGATCAAGCAGACCTACCCGGACCGGTTCGGCGCGTACGCCCGGTCCAGGATCGACCTGTTCGAGGGCGACGACACCGTCAAGACCCTGCTCAAGACGCCCGGCAAGGAGCCGCTGCGCACCACCATCGACCTCAAGGTGCACCAGGCCGGGGCCACCGCGATCACGGCCGCGGCCAAGCCCGCCTCGCTGGTCGCCGTCCGGCCCTCGACCGGCGAGATCCTGGCCGTGGTGAACAAGCCGGGCGGGTTCAACCGCGCCCTGCTCGGCAAGTATCCGCCCGGCTCGACGTTCAAGGTCGTCACCGCCTCCGCGCTGGTCGCCGAGGGGCTGGAGCCGGGCGAACGGGTTGCCTGCCCCGCCGAGCAGAACATCGGCGGCTTCCCCTTCCACAACGCCGGCTTCAAGGACTACGGCACGCTGCCGTTCCGGGACGCCTTCGCGCACTCGTGCAACACCACCTTCGGCGCGATGGGCGTGTCCGATCTGGGCAAGGAGCGGCTGGCGAAGGTGGCCGAGAGCTTCGGCTTCGGCGCCGTGATCGCGCCGGGGGTGCCCGCCGTACGGGCCGAGTTCCCCGCCCCCAAGGACGACACCGACCTCGCCTCGGCCGCCATCGGGCAGGGCCGGGTGCTCGCGAGCCCGCTGAACATGGCCTCGGTCGCGGCCGCCATCGCCGACGGCGCCTGGCGCCCACCCCGGATCGTCCCCGAAGAGATCGTGCCCGACCGCACGCTGCGACCGCGCCCGTTGGAGAAGGAGGTGGTGAACGCGCTGCGCGAGCTCATGCCCGCCGTCGTCACCGACGGCACCGCCCACGCCGTACGCTTCCCCGACGGCACGGCGGGCAAGACCGGCACGGCGGAGTACGGGTCCGGCAAGGAGCCGCCCGCGCACTCATGGTTCATCGGCTACCGGGACGACGTGGCGTTCGCGGTGGTCGTGGAGGGCGGCGGCGCGGGCTCCGCGGTCGCGGCCCCGATCGCCGCCCGCTTCCTCGCCGAACTCCCCTGACCGCCGCTCAATCGGCCGTGACGACAGCCCGGACGACCTGCTCGTCCTGGACGTCGCCTGTCAGGACCGGGATCGTTCACGGGTTGGCGCCGTTGTGCGCGAGTGCCGCCTCGCGTTCGAGTGAGATGTCCCGTAGCAGCGCGGTGTCCTGGTAGAAGGAACGCTTTTTGGTGATCTTGCCGTTCACCACGTCGACCAGTTCGAGAACGGTCATCCTCCACGGGTTGCGGTGGATATCCGTGCCACTGTTCGTGGCCACCACCAGCACGCGCGTGGGACCGTCGGCAATGAGCTCGTCGATGCTGATGGCTGAGATGTCCAACCCGGTCAGCTCGTGCATCCGATGCCGCGCCGGCCCGATGGCGGCTCCCCTGTGGACGCCGCTGTCGGGGTGGCCCCAGTTGAGCTCGATCTCCTGCTCGTCGGTCAGCTCTTTGATCGTTGCGAAGTCCGGGCCGCCGGGTACTCGGAGAACGGCTTCGTAGAAGCGGCGGACCACTTCCTTGTTCAGCTCGGGCTGGGTCGGGGTTTCACTCAGCATGGTGTTTCCCTTCTTCGGAATCGGGGTGGATGGGTGTCGGGGCGCCGAACCAGTGGGTCGCGGCGTGCCGGAACGCCGCGTGGTCGGGGTCATGGTCGTCGGTCCAGGCGACGATGCCGTCGGGCCGGATCAGCAGGGCGCCGAATCCGAGGTCGTTGCGCACCGGCCCGGCCCCATAGCGGATCCGGCCCTTCCAGCTCATCGCCGCGTCGTGCAGGCGCTGGCCGGTGGTGAAGTCGAGGGCGACGCCGTGTCCTTCTCGCAGCAGGTCGCCGAGGCGGGTGCCGTCGGCGAGACGGAAGTCCGGGGCGGTCCGGCCGACGAGTGGCCGGTCGCTGCCCAGGTCGTAGCGGTGGGACAGTCCTGAGGTGCTGCGGAACACGTGGGTGGTCCCGTCGCGGGTGTCGAGCAGGTCGTGGACCAGCCGTCGCAGGGCCGGGGCGTTGGGGCCGGGGTTCATGGTCGCGACCTGGGCGCGTGACCAGTCGAGGATCGCCGCGCCGACGGGGTGGCGTTCGGCGGTGTAGGTGTCGAGCAGGCCCTCTGGTGCGGTGCCGTGGACGGTGGCGGCGAGTTTCCAGCCGAGGTTCATGGCGTCGCCGATGCCGAGGTTGAGGCCCTGGCCGCCGAGCGGGGAGTGGATGTGGGCGGCGTCGCCGGCGAGCAGGATGCGGCCGTTCCGGTAGGTCGTGGTCTGCATCGCGCGGTCGGTGAAGCTGGAGGCGAGATGGACCTCGGTGAGTGTCGCGTCGGTGCCGGAGACCCGGCGCAGGACCGTCTGGAGGTGCTCGCGCGACAGCGACTGCGAGCGGTCGAAGGCGCCACCGTCGAAGTCCATCATGCCCAGGTGTCCCTCGAAGGGCGTCCGCAGGTACATGCCGGTCGGCGTCAGGTTGAAGCCCAGGTCCAGCTTCTCCGGATCGGCGAAAGTGACGCGGGCGGCGTAGCCGGTGAACAGCGGTTCGGTGCCGGCGAAGTCGAAACCCGCCAGTTCACGCACCGTGCTGCGTCCGCCGTCGCATCCCACGAGCCAGCGCGCCTGGTGGTCGCGCCCGCCGGCCCGGGTGACGACGGTGTCGCCGTCCTGGGTCACGGCCTCGGCGGGAACGCCCCGCAGGATCCGCACGCCGAGCCTGGTCGCCCGCTCGGCCAGCACCGTCCCGACCGCGTCGAGGCTGGTCATCATGCCCTCCATCGCCGGGCCGGGCAGCCGGAACGGGAGGGCGGTGGTGTCGATGCCGGCCGGGTCGAGCCGCATGCCCGCGAAGTGGCTCACGTCACGAGGAGGCGGCGGCTCGTACGCGTCGGGGTCCGCGCCGATCCGTTCCCCGTCGGCGCCCGAGGCTTTCAGCAGCTCTTCCAGCATCCCGCGGCGGTAGAACGTCTCTACGGAGCCGGCGTTCAGGCCCCGCATCCCCAGCGGGAGCGCCTTCCACGGAGAGGTCGGCTCCTGGTCCCGCTCCAGCACCAGGACCGAGCAGTCCGCCAGCGCGAGCTCACCGGCAAGGAACAGGCCCACCGGGCCGGCACCCACGATCACCACGTCGTACACGTTGATCCTCCTCCATTGTGGAGCGCTGCTCCAATGATGGAACATTACTCCATGTTGGATCGGTGCTCCAGATCATGCCAGAATGTCAGGCATGGACGTACGGACACGTCAATCGCAGCGACGCAGGCAGGTGCTCACCCGGGAGCGCATCGTCGAGACCGCTGTCGAGCTGCTGGACGCGGCGGGCGAGGGCGCCCTGACGGTCCGGGCGCTGACCGGCCGGCTGGCCACCGGGCCCGGCGCGATCTACTGGCACATCGGCAACATGGACGAGCTGCTGGAGGCCGCGGCCGACGCCGTCGTCGCCGCCGCCCTGGCCACCCAGCCCGCCGGACGCGCGGAAGCCACCGAAGCCGGTGCGTCCCAGGAGGAGATCCGCGCCGTCGCACTCGGCCTGTTCGACGCGGTCACCGAGCACCCCTGGCTCGCCACCCAGCTAGCGGTGCAGCTCACCCGCAATCCCTGGGGGCCGGTCACATTGCGGATCTTCGAAAGCATCGGCCGGCCGGTCCGCGCGCTGGGCGTGCCGCGAGGCGACTGGTTCGCCACGACCTCGACGCTGGTCCACTACATCCTCGGCGCCACCGCCCAGACGTCCCAGAGCTCCGGCGTCCCCGCCTCCGAAGCGGACCGCGCCGAGTTCCTCACCACCGCATCCAGGGCATGGCAGGACCTCGACCCTGACGACTACCCGTTCATCCGGGCCATCGCCGACCAGATGCGCGAGCACGACGACCGCGAACAATTCCGCACCGGCATCGACCTCGTCCTCACCGGCATCACCACCCTCCACCCACCCACCGCGTCACGGCCCCCCGCTCCCGAGTAGATCTTCGACGGTCATCCGGCCTCGGACTCACCGCGGATCTTCCCGCCCAGGACCGCCCGGCGGCTACGGGCGCTCGGCCAAACCCAGTGACCTGACCAGGTCGAGCATCTCGGCGCGGTGCAGTGCGGCCGGGTTGCCCGCGACGGGATGGATATGGCCGTCGATCTCCAGGGCCACCAGGCCGTGCATGCGGCCCCAGACGCGCAGCGCGAGCGCCGCCGCGGCGGGTGGCACGTCCGGGAGGTCCGCCTGGATCTTCGCGACGTAGTCCGGGTGAAGGTCGGACCAGGAGGTGTCATCAGGCTGGTGGCGCCGGGCGTGGGGCCATGCGACGGCCACCAGGCGGGTGAGGTCGCGGCACACCCGGCGTGCCGTCCGGTCCACCGGCCCGTCCTCGGGGGGCTGGTAGCCGGGGATGGGATGGCCGTAGAAGAGGCGGAAGCTCTCCGGGTGAGCCAGCGCCCATTCCCTCAGGGCTTGCCCCCAGGCCATCAGCCTGCCGCCGGGATCGGTGTCGGGCACGCCGTTGCTGGCGGTCTCCACCGCCTCCGCGAGCGAGACGGCGATCCCGCTGATGAGCGCCGTGATCAGGTCGTCCCGGGTGGGGAAATAGCTGTAGATCGCGCGTGCGGTCATCCCCATCTCGCGGGCGATGCCGCGCAGCGAGATCGCCCCCGGTCCTCCGTCGGCCAGCTGCCGCAGGGCGATGGCCTTGATCTCCCGGCTCGTCTCCGCCCGCAGGCGCTCCCGGCGGCTCATCACCGCGTCCTTGCTCACGTCGGCAGGTTACAGGAGTACATTAATCCTCGGCGTGACAAAAGTACACGCCGTGTCCAAAGGAGAGCTCATGTCCGCTTACGTCATCGTCGGAGTCGACGTGCTCGACCAGGAGGCCGCCCTGGCCTACGCCGCCGTGGCCCAGCCGTCCATCCTCAGCCACGGCGGGCGTTACCTCGTGGCAGGCCCTACGCCCGAGCCGGTCGAGGGCGCCTGGGACTTCTCCCGGCTCCTGATCATCGAGTTCCCCGACATGGACCGGATCCGGGAGTGGTACGACTCTCCCGAGTACCGGCGGGCCCGGGAGATACGAAAGGGTGCGGCCCGGGTGCGGATGCTGTTCGCCGAGGGCTCGCCGCCCGAGGGCTTCTCCCTCCCGGCCTCGCCGGCGCGGTGACCAGAAAGAATCGCCGCCTCAGCCCGCCTTGCGGTCCACGGGTGTGGTGAGGCGGGACACCGCGGCGACCACCTCGGAGGCGTTCGACAGGTCCGGCAGCACGAGGTCGGCGCCGGCCGCGTGCAGTTCGGCCGTGGTCGAGCGGCCCGAGGCCACCGCGATCATCTGGGCCCCGCCGATCCTGGCGGTCTGTACGTCGCGGGCGGAGTCACCGATCAGCACGGTGTTGGCGAGGGTGAACGGGGTCCCGAGGCGCTGTTTGGCCCGGCCCTGGGCGACCTGCAGCAGCGTCGCCTTGGGGTAGACCTCCTCGCCGTAGCCGCCGAGGTCGAAGTCGATGTAGCGGTCCAGGCCGAACGCGCGCAGCTTGTGCACGGCGTTGCTCTTGATCGTGCCGGTGAGCACCGTCTGGGTGACGCCGTCGAGCTTGGCCACGGCCTTGAGCGCCTCCTTGGCCCCGGCCATCGCCCGCCCCTGCTGCGCCAGCCGCTTACGCCTGTCGGCGAACGCCATGGCCAGCGCGGCGAGGAACCTGGGCAGGTGGTCGTCCTCGGCGACGATCCCGTTGACGGCGAGCGTCTCGAAGACGATCTCGGAGTCGGGGCGGCCCATCGGCGGGACCAGCTTGACCAGTGGGCGCCCGGTCACGACGCGGAACGCCTCGGCGTAGGCCTCCCTGGTCACGATCGCGACATCGACCAGCGTCAGGTCGATGTTCCAGAGAACTAAACGGTTGATGGCAGCCTCCTGACAGACAACTCTGCCAGAGTAGGGCCATCACCCCGCCTGGGGCTCCTGCCCTGCCGATTCAGGCATGTTCGAGCGCCTCGGCGAGCGTGTCGACCACCGGGAAGCCGGTCGACTCCAGCTCGGCCCTGGTGGACATACCGCCGGTGTAGAGGACGGCCCGCGCGCCGACGTGGCTCGCCGCCACTGCGTCGTCGACGCTGTCGCCGATCACCAGCACGTCGCGGGGCCGGACCGCGATGGACTCGATGTGCGCCGCCATGTGTACGGCCTTCTCGCCGCCGGTCACCCCGATCAGCCCGTCGATCCGGGTGAAGTGCCGGGTGATGCCGAAGGCGTCGACCTTGGGGACCAAGTGGGAGTGCGGGGCCATCGAGCAGAGCGACTGGGTGCCCGCCCACGTCGTCAGCGCGTGCTCGGCGTCGGCCGCGAGCGCGCACTCGGCGGCCAGCCGGAAGTAGGCGTCGTGGAAGCCGGTGTCGAGCAGCTCCCACTCCCCTTCGGCCAGCGGGCGGCCGAGCATCCGCTCATAGGCCACCCAGATGGGCCGGGTGTAGACGGCGCGGAAGCCGTCCGCTGTCATGGGCGCCAGCTCGTACGCCTTGAAGACCTCGTTGGTGGCTCCGACCACGGCGTCGATGTCGTGGAAGAGGGTGCCGTTCCAATCCCACACGATGTGCTTCGTCATTGGTCCGAGTTTACGGTGCCGCGCGGCACCTCAGGAGTCCAGGATGTCGGGGATCTCCTGTGTCGCGTACCACAAGAGGTCATGCGCCTCGGCGCCGTCGACGGTGAAGCTGGCGTCGTCGTCCCCCTTGTCGGCGTCGGGCAGCGCGGCGACCGCCGCCTTGACGTCGCCCGTCGCGCGGAGGTCGTCGACGTGCACCGCGGCCACCTTGGTCATCGGGATCGGCTCGGCCAGCCGTACGCGTGCCTTCTCCCGCAGGTCCGCCCCGTTGTGGGGCAGCGAGCCGTCCGCGACCTCGGCGGCGACGACCACGCGGCGCGGCGGCGCGGCGGGGTCGTCGGCCAGCATGCGCAGCGAGGCGCGGGCGGCCTCGGTCAGGGCCACGTATTCGAGCTCCTCGGTGTCACCCGAGGCGTACCACTCGACCAGCGCGGGCGTCACGGCGTAGCCGGTCAGCGGGGCCGGGCCCAGCTCCCCGGCCTCGACCGCCCTGGCCAGCTCGGGCAGGGTGCAGGGCAGGTAGACGCGCATCAGGAACCTTTCACAGCGTGCGAGGGCTCTATCATGCCCGGCGCAGCGGCAGTCGGAGGAGAGACTCGAGCTCCAGGATGGTCGTGTCCGCGTCGAGGTGATGGATCCCGGCGATGCCGAGCCCGCGCGCGGCCACGATGTTTGCCTCGATGTCGTCGATGAACACGCACGACTCGCCGGGCAGGCCGATCCGGCCGAGTGCGTGCTGGAAGATGCGCGGCTCCGGCTTGCGCATGCCGACCTCGCCGGAGATCACCACCGCGTCGAAGATCTCGTCCCAGTCGTCGCGGGGGTAGGTGTTGGACCACGAGTTCGACAGCAGGCAGGTCCTGACCCCGTTGGTCCTGACCTCGCGCAGCATGTCGTACATCGCGTCGACCCGGTCGAAGCCCGCGAACATGCGCTCCAGCAGCCCGTCGGCCTCCGGCGGCGCCCCGTCGAGGGTCAGCAGCCGCGCGGCCAGGTCCCGTTCGAACGTGGCCCCGTCGATCTCGCCGCGTTCGAGCGCGTGGATGGCGTTCTCGCCCTCGCCGCCGTAGGCGCGGTCGATGAGCTCGCGCATGATCTCCCGATAGTGGTCGCCGTCGATCCGGTCCGCCATGATCCACTTCGCGATGGAGTCCGAGAGACTGGTGGTGAGCACTCCACCCCAGTCGATCAGCACGCCTTCGACCACGCCTGCCTCCTTGTGTGTCGAGTACTCCAGAGTAGAGCGTCGCACGCCGGAATTTACCCTGTATAAACCCCCTATAAAGGAATGCCCAATCGATTGCTTAAGGTGGCCGTCCATGAGGTAACTCACCAGAAAGGACCGCCGTGCGAGCGACGATCCTGATCACCTCCCCCGACCGCTTCCAGGCCCCGGGGATGGAGCTGTTCGACTTCCCGCCGATCTTCGCCGGCGGACCGGAATGGTTCACCAAGCCCATACTGATCGCCCTGCTCAGCTCGGTCGTGGTCATCGTCCTGTGCTGGGCCGCCTTCGCCCGGCCCACGGTCATCCCCCGGCGCTGGCAGAACATCGGCGAGTACGCCTACACGTTCGTCCGCGACGAGATCGCCCGGCCCAACCTCGGCAAGGACACCGACCGGTGGATGGGGCTGCTGTTCACCGTCTTCCTGACCGTGCTGGTCTGGAATCTGATGGGCGTCGTCCCCTTCATCCAGCTCCCCCTCGCCGCCTACATCACCTTCCCCGCCGTGATAGCGATCAGCGTGTACGTGATCAAGGTCTATCTGGGCGTCAGGCACCACGGCGTGCTCGGCTATCTCAGGGGCATCGTCCACCTGCCGGGCCTGCCCGGCTGGGCCTACGGGCTCTACGCTCCCCTGGTCCTCGCCGAGGTCCTGATCAGCTCGCTGTTCACGCATTTCATCCGGCTGTGCGCGAACATGTTCGCCGGCCACATGCTCCTGGCCTTCTTCAGCTCGGTCGGCTTCTGGTTCCTGTTCGAGAAGCTCACCCCGCTGGGCGCGGGCGTGGGCGTGCTCGGCGTGCTGATGACCATCCTGCTGACCGCGTTCGAGATGTTCATCCAGTTTCTCCAGGCCTACCTGTTCGCCATGCTGGCGGCGATGTACATCTCCAGTGGCCTGCGCGGCGGGCACTAGAGAACCGCTAGGGCACGCTGGCCGCCAGCTTGCGGTGGGCGGCCGAGCCGACCACCTGGACCGCCTCCTTCGCCGAGGCGACGGGCGGCTTGTTGAGCAGGCCGCGGGCCTGCTTGAGGGTGAGCAGCCGGGTCACCGACTGGTCCAGCCGCCGCTCGGAGATCCGGCCCGACTTGGCCGCCGACAGCACCGCGTCGTAGGCCTTCCGCAGGTCGTACGGCATGAGCAGCAGGTCCGCGCCGGCCAGGACGGCGCGGACCGCCACCTCGCCGTCGCCGTACTTCTCGCGGACGCCCGCCATGTTGAGCGCGTCGGTCGAGATCACGCCGTCGAAGCCGAGCTCCTGTCGGAGCAGTCCGGTCAGGATCGGCTTGGACAGCGTCGCCGGGTCGCCCGACGGGTCCAGCTTGGGGAAGACGATGTGCGCGCTCATGATCGCGTCGACGCCGGCCCCGATGGCGGCCTTGAACGGCGGGGCGTCCAGCCGCTTCCACTGGGCCCGGGTGTGGTCGATCACCGGCAGCCCGGTGTGGCTGTCGACATGGGTGTCGCCGTGGCCGGGGAAGTGCTTGGCCGTGGCGGCCACCCCGGCGTCCTCGAAGCCCTTGACCGCGGCGGCGACCATCTTGGACACCTCGGCCGGCCGGTTGCCGAACGCGCGCTTGCCGATGACCGGGTTGCGCGGGTCGATGTTGACGTCGGCGACCGGCGCGAAGTCGAGGTTGACGCCGAGGGCGCGCAGTTCTTCGCCGGTGGCCCTGGCCACGGCCCGCGACACCTTGACGTCCTTGGTGGCGCCGATCCGATGGGCGCCGGGGAAGGGGGTCATCAGAGCGGACATCCTCGACACCGGGCCGTTCTCCTGGTCGGTGCTGATCAGGAGGGGGAGGCCGGCGGCCTTCTGCATGCCGTTGGTCAGCCGTACGACCTGGTCGACGCTCTTGACGTTCGCCGGGAAGAGGATCACGCCGCCGAGGTGGTAGCGGTCGATCACCTTGGCCGGGGTCTGGACGCCGTAGCGGGCCTGGTTCTCGCCTGACACGCTGTCGGCCGCCGTGCCGTACAGGACGGGCATGAACAGCTGGCCGACCTTCTCCTCCACACTCAGCTTCGCCAGCGCGCGCTTGACCGGATCCGCCTGCGTGGGGGCGGGCGCCGGGGTGGTGGGCGCAGGGCTGGACGCGGGCGGGACGGCGCTCACCGACCCGCCCCCGCCGCTGCCACTGCACGCGGCGAGAGCGATCACCAAGAGGCCCGCGGTTCCCATCCGTCCAAGCATGCCCCCCACGGTATCGATGCCAGGACATGCCCGAGCCGGTCGATGACCAAATCTTCACAGACCCAGCGGCGCCAGCCCGGGCAGATGGGCGCGGGCCGCCTCGCGGGCCAGCGCCGCCGTGGAAGCCTCCCGCGCGGCCTGCGCGGCGAGCCGGCACTGCTCCATGGTGTGCTGGGCGAGCGCCGCGCGGGTGGCGGGCAGCACGGCGGGGCTCATCGACAGCGTGGCCGCGCCGAGCCCGGCGAGCACGCAGGCCAGGGCCGGATCGGCGGCCGCCTCCCCGCAGACGCCGCACGGCTTGCCGGCCGCCCGCGCCGCCGAGACGCTCATGGCGACCAGGTCCAGCAGCGCGGGCTGCCACCGGTCCTGCAGCTCGCTCAGCGCGCCGAGCTCGCGGTCGGCGGCGAAGCAGTACTGGGCCAGGTCGTTGGTGCCGATCGAGACGAAGTCCACCTCGGCGAGCAGGTCCGGCGCCCGCAGCGCCGCCGCCGGCACCTCGATCATCACGCCCGCGCTCGGCAGGTCGGCGGCCCGGCAGGCCCGGGCGAACCACCTGGCCTCCTCCGCCGTGGCCACCATCGCGGCCATGACCTGGAGCCGGCCGGAGGCGCCCGAGGCGGCCGTGGCCAGCGCGTCGAGCTGCGTCTCCATCACCTCCGGGTGCCTGCGGAACAGGCGCACGCCGCGCTCGCCGAGCGCCGGGTTCGGCTCGGGCGCCGGGGGAGGCAGGAAGGCCAGCGGCTTGTCCGCCCCCGCGTCCAGCGTCCGCACCACGACCGGGCCGCCGGGGAAGGCGTCGAGCGCGGCCCGGTACGCCTCCTCCTGCTCCTCGGCGGACGGGGGCAGCCTTCTGCCGAGATAGAGGAACTCGGTGCGGTAGAGGCCGATGCCCTCGGCGCCTGCCTCCAGCGCGGCTTCGACGTCACCGGGGCCGCCGACGTTCGCCAGCAGCGGCACCGGGACGCCGTCACGGGTCCTGCCGGGGCCCCGGACCTGCGCGATGGCCTCCTGCCTGGCGGAGGCCACGTTCTCGGCCTGGGCCACGTCCGACTCCGTCGGCTGCGCCCGTACCTCTCCCGAGGTGCCGTCGACCAGCACCCGCACGCCCGCCTGGAGGGCGGTCGCGCCCGCGCAGGCCACCACGGCGGGCACGCCGAGCGCCCTGGCCATGATGGCCGTGTGGCTGGTGGGCCCGCCCTCCTCGGTGACGAAGGCCGCCACGGTCTCCCGGGACAGCAGCGCGGTGTCGGCGGGCGCGAGGTCGTGCGCGACCAGCACGTACGGCTCGGGGCCCGGGGCGGGCAGGCCGGGCATCACCTGACCGGTGAGCACGGCGATCACCCGGTCCCTGATGTCGTTCAGGTCGGCGGCCCGTTCGCCCAGATAGCCGCCGAGCCCGGCCAGCACCTCGCGGTACTTGCCGAACGACTCGTAGACGGCCCGTTCGGCGGCCAGGCCCTGCTCGACGCAGGACCTGATCTTCACGACCAGGCCGGGGTCCTCGGCCATCAGCGCCTGCGCCTTGAGGATCTCCCCGGCTTCGCCGCCCGCACGGTCTCCGCGCGACTCCAGCTCGCCGGCCACCTGCGCCAGCGCCGAGACCGCGCGTTCCTTCTCCTGATCGGATTCGCCCGTGTATGTGGCGCCCTCGGGGGGTTCGGGCACACGAGTCGTCAGGATGTAGGCGGGTCCGTGCCCGATGCCCGGGCTGACCCCTACCCCCCGCAGGTTCATGGCGTCGCGGCTATGCTCGCGAGCTGGTCGAGGACCTCTTCGGCGCCCTCGCCCTCAGCCTTGATGACGATGGTCTCGCCCTGGCGAACGTCCAGCGCCATGATCTGCAGGATGCTCTTGCCGTTGACGGGATCACCGCCGCCCATCTTGGCCACGCTGATCTCCATCGGCGCCTTCATGGCAGTCTGCACGAACGTGGCCGCGGGCCGGGCGTGCAACCCCACCTCCGCCGCCACGGTCGCCTTACGCTCGCCCATGAAATCTCCCTTCCTCGTGCCGGTCCAGACCGGTCATACCGTTTCACGCCCATTGGAAGAGCTCGTCACCGGCGTGCACCGTACCCAGCGCCACGCCGGTCACCGCCCCCGCCACGGCGTCAAGGGCGACCACCGGGCAGACGGGGGATCGCCCGCCGGTCTCGATCGCGGCCGGATCCCAGGCCACGACGGGCTGACCCGCGCCGACCCTGTCGCCCTCGGCCGCCAGCAGCTCGAAACCCTGGCCCTTGAGCTGGACCGTGTCGATCCCCAGATGCACCAGGACGCCCTTGCCGTCGTCTCCTACGATGACGTACGCGTGCGGATGTAGCTTCATGATTTTTCCAGCTATGGGGGCGACGGCCGTGAGCGGCCCCCGCACCGGGTCGATCGCCGTTCCCGGCCCCACCATGCCTGCCGAGAAGACGGGGTCCGGCACCGCCGCCAGACCCACGGCCGCCCCCTCGACCGGGGCGAGAACAGTCGTCATGGTCTCGCCCTCTAGCCGATGATGTCCTCGATGTCGCTGGCGATGGTGTCCGCCTCCGGCCCCACGACGACCTGCACCACGTTGCCCGCCGCCATCACGCCGTGCGCGCCCGCCGCCTTGAGCGCGGCCTGGTCGACCTTGGAGGCGTCCTCGACCTCCGTGCGCAGGCGGGTGATGCAGGGCTCGATATCGATGATGTTGTCCGCACCGCCGAGTCCGGCGATGATCGCATTCACGTCGGCCGCCATCGGGCCCTCCTCGTCATGGCTCTGCGACCAGGCTAAACGACGCTGCGTGATCAGTCGGTCTGGGTCACCTTGTTGAGCCCGCGCGGCGAGTCGGGGTCGATGCCGAGCCTCCTGGCGAGCGCCTCGGTGAGCAGCTGCGCGGGGACGATGAGCCCCATCGGCGCCACCCACTCGGGCAGGTCCGGGCCGTTGAGCGCCGCCGTGCCCGCCCGCGCCAGGGCGTCGCCGCCGCCGATAGTGAACGCCTGCGCGCCCGCCGCGACGACCCGCTCGGCCAGCGCGACCGTGCCCTGCAGCGTCGGGCTGTTCTCGGCCGCGACGAGCAGCGCCGGGGTGTCGGCGTCGACCACGGCGATCGGGCCGTGCAGCAGGTCGGCGTACGACAGGCCCATGGCGTGCAGGTAGCAGGCCTCCTTGAGCTTGAGCGCGGTCTCCAGCGCGCTGGAGAAGGCCAGCCCGCGGCCCGACACGACCACGCCGTGCTTGTCGGCCAGGCCCTCCACGACCGCCTCCAGGTCGCCCGGCTCGGCGACCAGCTTCTCCACCGCCTCCGGCACCCGGAGCAGGTCGTCCCGGTCCACCTCGGCGCCCAGCCCCAGCGCCAGGACCGCCAGCGCGGCCAGCTGCGTGGTGTACGTCTTGGTGGCGGGGACGGCCTCCTCCTCGCCCGCGACCGTGCACAGCGCCAGGTCCGCGACCTGCGCGAGCGGGCTGTCCGCGCCGCCGTTGGTGACGCCCACCGTCCTGGCCCCGCAGTCACGCGCCCAGGCCAGCGTCTCCACGATCTCTTCGGTACGGCCGGACTGGGAGATGGCGACGGCCAGGACGCCATCGAGGTCGAGCTTGCGCTTGTAGGTGGTCGCGATGGACGGCGCGGCGAGCGCCGACAGCCGTCCGGCGTGCGCTTCGACCAGGTAGCGGCCGTAGACTGCGGCGTTGTCGGACGTACCGCGTGCGATGAACAGCAGTTGGCGAGTCTGCCGGCCCAGCGCCCGCACCTCGTCGATCCGGGGAAGCAGGGAGTCCAGTGTGGCCCGCAGCGCCTGCGGCTGCTCGGCGATCTCGCTGCGCATCTTGGTCATCTGGTGCTCATCCCTTGCAGTTTGTCCGTACGGACTTGACCCTGTTTTGCGACATGTGGTCTAGTCCGGACTAGACCAGTACGAACCATAACCTATGGCCCAGGTCAGATCGAGGGGAGGATCCGTGGCGCACATCGATCCGGACAGCCCGGTGCCCAAGTACTTCCAGCTCCGCGAGATCCTGCTCGACCTCATCGACAGCGACGAACTCAGCATCGGCGCGGCCATCCCGTCCGAACGTGAGCTCTGCCAGCGCTTCGCCCTGTCCCGGATGACCGTCCGGCAGGCCGTCGACCACCTGGTGTCCGAAGGCCGGCTGCACCGGGTGCCGGGCAAGGGCACCTTCGTCGCCCGGCCCAAGATCGAGCTGGCGCTGCAGCTCACCTCCTTCACCGACGACATGCGCGCCCGCGGCATGGCACCCGGCTCGCGCGACCTCGACAGACGGACCGTGCGCGCCAGCGCCCACCTGGCCAAGGAGCTCGGCATCCAGCCGGGCGAGGAAGTGCACTTCATCGAGCGCCTGCGCACCGCCGACGGCGAGCCGCTGTCGATCGAGCGGGCGCACATCCCGGTCAAACTCGCCCCCGACCTGGCCGAGCACGACCTGTCCGGCAGGTCGCTGTACGAGCTGCTGGAGAGCCGTTACGGGCTCGTCATGGACGCGGGCGAGCTCACCATCGACGGCGGCATCGCCGACCCGAGCGACGCCGACCTGCTCAAACTCCCTCGCGGCGGAGCCGTGCTGCTGCTGCAGCGCAGATCCTTCTCCGGTGGCATCTGCGCCGAGCTCGGCGTGTCCACCTACCGCGCCGACCGCTACCAGCTGCGCACCATTCTGGAAATGCCCGCAAGACGGGGTTGAGGGCCCGACCCGGAGGAACGCCCGGTGAACGACACCACCGCCGCCCGGCCTTCGCCGTTCTCACGCCTGATGAACGTGCTCCAGCGGCTCGGCCGCTCACTCATGCTGCCCATCGCCGCCCTCCCCGCGGCCGCGCTGCTGCTCCGCTTCGGCCAGCCCGACATGCTCGGCTCCAACGGCGCCGAACCCGGCGGGCTCGCCGACGTGTCCGGCCTGGCCTGGATGAACCAGGTCGCCGAGGTGCTGGCCGCCGCCGGAGCCGCGCTGTTCGAGAACTTACCCCTGCTCTTCGCCGTGGGCGTGGCCATCGGCTTCGCCCGCAAGTCCGACGGCACCACCGCGCTCGCCGCCGTCGTCGGCTACCTGGTCTTCGACCGGGTGACCAAGGTGATGTTCTTCGGCTCGGCCATCAGGGACACGGTCGTCATCGAGGAGGCCCGGGACCAGGGCATCGTCGAGATCATCAACTACGGCATGCAGAACCCCACCAAGGTGCTCGGCGGCATCATGATGGGGCTCGTCGCCGCCCTGCTGTGGCAGCGCTTCCACCGGATCAAGCTGCCCTCCTGGCTGGCGTTCTTCGGCGGGCGCAGGTTCGTGCCCATCGTCACCGCCTTCGCGGCGCTCGTCCTCGGCGTGCTCGTCGGCTGGATCTGGCCCACGCTCGGCGAGTGGATCGGGCAGGCCGGCGAGGCCCTCACCACACTCGGCCCGCTCGGCACCGGCCTCTACGGGCTGATCAACCGGCTGCTCATCCCCCTCGGCCTGCACCACTTCGTCAACTCCATCGTCTGGCACGTCGTGCCGCAGTGCGAGGTCGGCGGCCGGGTCCTGGGCGGCGACTGGAACTGCTACTTCGGCGGCGCACCGGAGTCCGGCCAGTTCATGGCCGGGTTCTTCCCCATCATGATGTTCGCGCTGCCGGCCGCCGCCCTGGCCATGTGGCGGGCGGCGCCTGCTCACCGGCGCGCCGCCGTGGGCGGCATCATGCTGTCGGCGGCGCTGGCCTCGTTCGTCACCGGGATCACCGAGCCGATCGAGTTCGCGTTCATCTTCGTCGCGCCGGTGCTGCTGGTCGTGCACGCCGTGCTCACCGGGCTGGCCATGGCGCTCACCACGCTGATCGGCGGCCAGCTCGGCTTCGGCTTCTCCGCGGGCCTGCTCGACATGCTGCTCAACGCCAGCAAGTCCAACACCCAGAACCTCCCCGGCATCCTGCTCATCGGCCTGATCTACGGGGCCGTCTACTACGTGGTGTTCAGCTTCCTGATCCGTAGGATGAACATCATGACCCCCGGCCGCGAGCCCGAAGCCGACGTGGACTCCGGCGAGCCGCGCGCCCCGTAGCCCGTTCACGGACTTCCGGCGAGCCACGCGGACTCCGGCCCGTTTTCCGCCGGTCCGGCCGTGGTAGGAACCGACCGACCCCCGTGAGCTGCGGGGGGTTTCATGACCAGCACGGGCGCTTCGGCCTTCGCGGTGCTGCAGCGCGTCGGCCGCTCGCTCATGATGCCCATCGCCGTCCTGCCCGCGGCCGGGCTGCTGTTCCGCTTCGGCCAGCCCGACATGCTCGGCGCGGACGGGCTCGGCGGTCTGTGGCCGTGGCTGCTGCCGGTCGCCCAGGTGCTGGCCGCGGCGGGTGGCGCCCTCTTCGACAACCTGCCGATCCTGTTCGCCATCGGCGTCGCGATCGGCTTCGCCCGCAAGGCCGACGGCTCCACGGCCCTGGCCGCCCTGACCGGCTACCTCGTCTTCGACCGCGTCACCAAGACCCTGTTCTTCGAGGCGGGCGGCGGCGCCGTCTACGACCGGGTGGCCCTGGCCACCGAGGACGGCGCCACCCTGAACCTGGGCGCGCAGAACCCCACCGGCGTCCTCGGCGGCATCCTCATCGGAATCACCGCCGCGCTGCTCTGGGAGCGCTTCTACCGCGTCAAGCTGCCGTCCTGGCTGGCCTTCTTCGGCGGCCGCCGCTTCGTGCCGATCATCACCGCCGTCGCCGCCCTGCTGCTCGGCGTCCTGTTCGGGCTGCTGTGGCGGCCCGTCGCCGACTGGCTGGCCAGCGCAGGCGACTGGCTGTCGGTCCACGGCACCGTGGGCGCGGGCATCTACGGCGTGGCCAACCGGCTGCTCATCCCCATCGGCCTGCACCACGTGCTCAACACCATCGTCTGGTTCACCCTCCCCGAGTGCCGCGCCGGGGTGGAGGGCGCCATCAGGGACGCCTCCGGGGACCTGAACTGCTACTTCGCCGGGGAGCAGGGCGCCGGCATCTTCATGACCGGGTTCTTCCCTGTGATGATGTTCGGGCTGCTCGGGGCCGCCGTCGCCATGTGGCGGGCCGCCCCGCCGAACCGCCGCACTGCGGTCGGCGGCATCATGCTGTCGGCCGGGCTCACCTCGTTCGTCACCGGCATCACCGAGCCGCTGGAGTTCGCGTTCATCTTCGTCGCCCCGGTCCTGTTCGCCGTGCACGCGGTCCTCACGGGGGTGTCGATGGCTCTCATGGCCGAACTCGGCGCCCGCCTCGGCTTCACCTTCTCCGGCGGCGCCATCGACCTGCTCATCAACGCGGGCAAGTCCAACACGCACCGCCTGGATCTGATCATCATCACCGGGCTGGTCTACGCGGTGCTGTACTACGTCATCTTCGCCTTCCTGATCCGCCGCCTCGACCTGACCACGCCCGGCCGCGAACCCCAAGAGACCTGACCACTGTCCCCATTCTCGCCGGACCGAAAATATTTGGGGCCGTGACCTGTGCGAACGCCTTCCGCCCGGAACGGCGCACGACCACGTCCCGGCCGCTCCAACTCGTGGTGATCTTCTACGCCAGGAGCCGCAAACCAGGGCGGCTTCCGACGGAAGTTGGCGGCCGACGTATCTGGGGCCAGGACCGGAAACTCCTTGTACTGATCCCGCATCCCCCGTGACATCTGGAGGACCACCAATGTCATCGTCGCTTCCCCGCATCGGCCTCACCCCCGTCCCCGCCTCGCCGTACGACGGCAGAGCGCCTGAGGTCGACGGATCACTGGCACTGGATCCACGGCCCCTGGTGTGGGGGCCGCCCGGCGCCGTGCCCGACGAACGCAAGCTGCGCCACCTCGGGCAGGCGCTGGCCGAGGTGCTCGCCGGCAGGCGGCCACCCGAGACCGTCGCCGACCGGCTCACCGAGCGGGCCTACCGGGAGCTGGTGAAAGCGGGCCGGATGATCGACAGTCGCCGCCCGCCGTTCGCCGGCGCCCCGCACATCAAGGAGCCCCGCGACGGGGCCATCGAGATGTGCCTGCTGGTGCACTGCGACCCACGCAGCCACGTGCTGGCGATCCGCCTCGAACGACGCGGCGTCCAATGGCTCTGCACGGACTTCGAAACCGCCTGAGCACTCCGGGGAACTTCACCGCGCCGTAAAAGATCCGTCCCTGGCCGTACCGTATGAATCCTTCTTTTGTTTTTGATCATAAAAAGCTGATCAAAAACACACGACGGCCCCGCTCCGAGCGGAGCGGGGGCCGTAATGAATGCGATCAAGCGGCGTTCTTCGGGTCGCCGTGGCAGCGCTTGTACTTCTTGCCCGAGCCACAAGGACACGGCGCGTTGCGCTCGACATTGCCGTAGGCGGCGCGCTGGGCCGAGTTGCTGACCCTGGTGTGCTCGACGTCGCCCTGCTCGCCCGGCGCGGTGTACTCGAGCTCGGCCGGACGCTCGGGGCCACGCAGGCCGCGGGCAATGATGGAGCGGGTCTCCGACATCATCGGATCCTCCGCCTCTTCGACGATCGGGTTCTGCTGAACCTCGACCTCGAGGTTGAACAGGAAGCCGACCGAGTCCTCCTTGATGCCCTCGAGCATCGCGGCGAACATCTCGAAGCCCTCACGCTGGTATTCGATCTGCGGGTCCTTCTGCGCGTAGGCCCGCATGCCGATGCCCTCGCGCAGATAGTCCATCTCGTAGAGGTGCTCGCGCCACTTACGGTCGAGAACCGACAGGATGACCCGGCGCTCCAGGTCGCGGGTCGCGTCGGCGCCCCACTCCTCCTCACGCTTGGCGTAGGCCTCCAGCGCGTCCTGCTTGACCCGCTCGGTGATGATCTCGGAGCTGAGGTTCTCCCGGCCGCCGACCTCCTCGACGAGGTCCTCCAGCCGGACCGTGATCGGGTAGAGCCCGGCGAAGGCCTTCCACAGCTTCTCCAGGTCCCACTCCTCGGCGAAGCCCTCGGACGTGGCGCCCGCGACGTAGCCGACGATGACCTCACCGATGAAGCCCTGCACCTGCTCGTGCAGGTCGGCGCCCTCCAGCACCCGCAGACGCTCGGCGTAGATCACCTTGCGCTGGCGGTTCATCACCTCGTCGTACTTGAGAACTTCCTTGCGGATCTCGAAGTTCTGTACCTCGACCTGGTGCTGGGCGGAGGCGATGGCCTTGGAGACGATGCCCGACTCGATGGGCTGGTCGTCGGGGATGCTGAGCCGCGTCATGATCATCTCGACCCTGGCCGAGTTGAACAGGCGCATCAGGTCGTCGCCGAGCGAGAGGTAGAAGCGCGACTCGCCCGGGTCGCCCTGACGGCCGGAACGGCCGCGGAGCTGGTTGTCGATGCGGCGGGACTCGTGGCGCTCGGTGCCGAGGACGTAGAGGCCGCCGATCTCGGTGACCTCGTCGTGCTCGTTCTTGACCGCGGCCTTGGCCTTTTCCAGAGCCTCGGGCCAGGCCTTCTCGTACTCCTCCGGAGTCTCGAGCGGGTCCAGGCCGCGCTGGCGCAGCTCGTGGTCGGCGCGGAACTCGACGTTGCCGCCCAGCATGATGTCGGTGCCACGACCGGCCATGTTGGTGGCGACGGTGACGGCGCCCTTACGGCCCGCCTCGGCGACGATCGAAGCCTCACGCGCGTTGTTCTTGGCGTTGAGCACCTCGTGCGGGACGCCCCGGCGCTTGAGCGCCTTGGACAGCCGCTCCGACTTCTCGACCGAGGTGGTGCCGACGAGGACCGGCTGGCCGAGCTCGTGGCGCTGCTTGATGTCGTCGACCACCGCGTTGAACTTGGCGTCCTCCGTCTTGTACACGACGTCGGCCTGGTCCTTGCGGACCATCGGGCGGTTGGTCGGGATCGGCACCACACCGAGCTTGTACGTCTGCTGGAACTCGGCGGCCTCGGTGACGGCCGTACCGGTCATGCCGGACAGCTTCTCGTAGAGGCGGAAGTAGTTCTGCAGGGTGATCGTGGCGAGAGTCTGGTTCTCGTCCTTGATCTTCACGCCCTCTTTGGCCTCGATGGCCTGGTGCATGCCCTCGTTGTAGCGCCTGCCGTGCAGGATGCGGCCGGTGAACTCGTCGACGATGAGGACCTCGCCCTCGGTGACGATGTAGTCCTTGTCCTTCTTGAACAGCTCCTTGGCCTTGAGAGCGTTGTTGAGGAAGCCGACCAGGTGGGTGTGCTCCGGCTTGTAGAGGTTGTCGATGCCGAGCCAGTCCTCGACCTTCTCGACGCCGGTCTCCAGGATGCCGACGGTGCGCTTCTTCTCGTCGACGATGTAGTCGCCGGTGCTCTCCTCGCCGGGGTTCTTCGCCTCGACGCCCCTGCGGAGGCGGGGGACGATCTTGGCGAACTCTTGGTACCACTTGCCGGACTGCTCGCCGGGGCCGGAGATGATCAGCGGCGTGCGGGCCTCGTCGATGAGGATGGAGTCGACCTCGTCGACGATCGCGAAGTTGTGGCCGCGCTGCACGCACTCGTCGAGCGTCCAGGCCATGTTGTCGCGGAGGTAGTCGAAGCCGAACTCGTTGTTGGTGCCGTACGTGATGTCGGCTTCGTACTGCTTGCGCCGCTCGTCGGGCTGCTGGCCCGACAGGATCATGCCGACTTCCAGGCCGAGGAAGCGGTAGATGCGGCCCATGTTCTCGGCGCCTACCTTGACCAGGTAGTCGTTGACGGTGATGACGTGCACGCCCTTGCCGGCCAGCGCGTTGAGATAGGCGGGGAGCGTACAGGTCAGGGTCTTGCCCTCACCGGTCTTCATCTCGGAGATGTTGCCCATGTGAAGGTTGGCGCCGCCCATGATCTGCACGTCGAAGTGCCGCTGGCCGAGCACGCGGCGGGCCGCCTCGCGCACGGTCGCGAACGCCTCGGGAAGCAGATCGTCGAGCGACTCACCATCGGCGAGACGCTGCTTGAATTCGTCCGTCAGGGCGCGCAACTCCGCGTCGGACAGGCTCGTGAAGTCGTCCTCAATGGAGTTGACCTGGTCTGCGATCCGCTTGAGCTTGCGCAGGATCTTGCCCTCGCCGGCACGTAGGATCTTGTCGAGAATGGCTGCCACTTTATGTAAAGCTCCTCGCAGGTCTACCCCGGCGGCGCCGCCAGGAGGAGAGGCCGAGACAAAACTTCCCCGCATGCCATCGTAGGCGGTTCTGCAGCCAGACACAGCCACCGTGACGACAAGGGCGTGGGACGCGTCTGGGAGAATGGCTAAAGGCAGAGGTTATGCCAGTTGACAGCCGGTTCGCACCGATAAGCGGAATCTCCGGCGAAGGGAAGGATTTGCCATGGTTGAGGGGCAGAAGACGGAACAGACCGAGCATCTCGGCAGCCACGGCGGCCGCGCGTCTTCGTGGCTCGCGGTGACGGTGATGCTGGTCGGGACCGTCGTCGGCGGCTTCGGGCTCACCGCCGCCAACTGGACCGTCGTCTGGATCGGCGTCGGTCTCTTCGTGGTGGGAGGGATCCTCGCCCTGGTGTTCGACATCTTCACGGACGTCGTCATCGACGCGCCCCGCGTGGGCATGCGCGCCGAAGACCACCGCTGACCTGACAGGCGGCCCAGGTCGGGGCAGCCCCCGAGCCGCCCCGGCCACCCCGCCTCACCGGACGCGTCCCGCGCAGCGCCGCCGACCGTCCCAGCACGCGTCCTGGAGTCGAGAGACACCCTCCGGCGTGCGTCTGCTTCCTGCCAGGTCAGGGTCGAACTGCCGGGTAGCGCGGCGCTCGCCGGCACCGATGCCCTGTTCTTGTCGGTCCCGTTCTTGTCGGTCCGTTCCGGCCGGTCCCGTTCTTGTCGGTGCCCGCCGTTAGCATTCCGGCATGCTTCGCCGTACCGAGTCCCTGACCGACCTGACAGCCGACGAGGCGCGCAGGGTCATCCTGCGCGCCCAAGGGTTCGTCGGCGCGGACGCGCGCCGGGGCGGCGTGCGCGCGATGCTCCGCAGGCTGGGCGCGGTGCAGCTCGACACCATCTCGGTGCTGGCCCGCTCCCACGAACTGGTCGCCTACGCCCGCCTCGGCGCGGTGGGCAGGCCCACCATCGAGCGGGCCTATTGGGACGCCCCCGCCCAGAGCTTCGAATACTGGTGCCACGCCGCCTGCATCCTGCCGATCGAGCACTGGCCCCTCTACGCGTTCAGGCGGCGCGCCTACCGCGAGCGCCGCTTCCGCTGGCACGAGGTGCCCGACAGCGTCGACAAGCTGCTGGAGCAGGTCCGCGACGCCGGCCCGCTCACCACCTCCGACGTCGGCGGCGCCAAGAACGGCGGCCCCTGGTGGGACTGGTCGGACTCCAAGATCGGCCTGGAGTGGCTGCTCGACATCGGGGAGGTGGTCTGCTCCCGCCGCGTCGGCTGGCGCCGGACCTACGATCTGGCCGAGCGCGTGGTCCCCGCCGACCTCCTGGCACAGGACCTCTCCGACGAGGAGTGCATCGTACGGCTGGCCGCCATCGCGGGCCGTTCGCTGGGCGTGGCCACCAGGTCCGACCTGATCGACTTCCTCCGGCTCCGTGGCGGCTCCACCGCCGTCCTCGACGAGGCCCTCCTCAGCGGGGCCACCGGCCTGGTCCCGGTCCAGGTCTCGGGCTGGCCCATCCCCCGGGGCGCGACCGCCGCCAACGCGTGGGCCGACCCCGCGGCGCTGGAGTCGGAGCCGCGCGGACGCCACCGCACGACGCTGGTCTCGCCGTTCGACTCGCTGATCTGGCACCGCGGCCGCACCGAGCGCGTCTTCGGCTTCAACTACCAGCTTGAGCTGTACGTCCCCAAGCACAAGCGGGTGCACGGCTACTTCACCATGCCGGTGCTGGCCGGTGGCCGCCTGATCGGCCGCATCGACCCGGCCCGCGAAGGCACCACCCTGGTGGCCAGACAGCTCAGCCTGGAGCCAGGCTTAACGAGCGCCAAGTGGGTGGACGCGCTGCGCGAGGCCCTGTGGAGCGCCGCCGAGTGGGTCGGCTGCGACATCGTCCGAGTCGAACGCACCGACCCACCGGAGCTCGCGAAACTCCTGACCGGCCCGGCCGCCTGAGCCCACTCCGTCCCAGACGTCGGCCCCGATCGCACCAGCGGCCTGGCGATGCCGCCCCCACCGTCGGGCAACCGCTGGAGACCCAAGCCAGGAGCAACGACGGCACGCGGAAACCCACCCTTTCGCGCCACGCGCGAAGCGGGCACGGCACGCGTCAGATGAGATCGGGGATCTGGGTCAGCGCTTGCTGGCCGCGCTGGCCGTTGCGGGGGTCGGCGGTATCTCCATGGGAGGTGGCTCCAGCGGCCGAGACCGGTGCCGCCGCGCTCGTGGAGAGCGGCAGCTCCGGCATCGGCTCAGGTGATCTCCAGCATGCGTTCGCGTACGGCGTAGACGACGGCTTCCATCCGCGAGTGCAGCTGCAGCTTGTCCAGGATGTTGCGGACGTGGTTCTTGACGGTGTTCTCGGAGATGAACAGCTGCTTGGCGATCTCGCGGTTGTTCATGCCCTTGGCCACCAGACGCAGGACCTCCATCTCGCGCTCCGTCAGGCGCGGGACCGGCAATTGCGGGGGACGTTCGCTCTCTTTCCGGCTCATGTTGGCGAACTCGCTGATGAGCTTGGCCGCCATGGCCGGGTTGATTAACGACTGTCCTTCGTGCACGCCACGAACCGCCGCCGGGACGTCGTTGATCTGCACGTCCTTGAGCAGATAGCCGGTGGCGCCGGCCTTGATGGCCTCGAAGAGGTCCTCCTCCTCGTCACTCACCGTCAGCATGATGATCCTGGTGCTGGGCACCGACGCCTTGATGCCCTTGGTCGCCTCGATGCCGTCCTGCCTGGGCATCCGCACGTCCATCAGTGCCACGTCGGGCATGAGGCGGTCGGCCAGTTCGACCGCCTCCTGCCCGTCGCTCGCTTCACCGACCACTTCGATGTCGGGCTCTGCGGCCAACGCCAGCGCCAGGCTCCGCCTGATCAGCTCGTGATCGTCAACGATCATCACGCGGATCGGCTCGCCACCTGGCGGGCGCGCGTCGACGGACTCCGTCACGAAGCCTCCCTGATCCACCTCGCGACAGCTGTGTCCTCGCTTCGCTCGCTCACCTTCGCCTGACTGAGCTCGCTCACGTCTCCTCCTCGTCGGGGGGCCAGAGCCGTTGAACCGCCATGATGGCACGTATGCCACGGTCCTCGGGTGGTCGAGAAGATCTTTATGGCGGATGATTAGGGCTCTACGAGCCGCAATACGCCATAGTTATAGCCGCGCCGGTTGTAGACCACACATGGCTGGCCGCTCTCCTTGTCACGGAACAGGTAGAAGTCGTGGCCGACCAGCTCCATCTCGAGGAGGGCCTGGTCGATGGTCATGGGTTCCGCTCGGTGATACTTCTCCCGGACGATGAGCGGGCCGTCGCCCTCCATCTCGATGGGAACGATGTCGTCGTCGTAGGGCTCGGTGTCCGGCAGCTCGTCCTCTTCGGGCTCTGCCTGCGAGGGGGCGACGGTGGCCGGCTGCGGGGGCGGGGCCTCGGCCAGGTCGGGCATCGCGGTGATCTCTGCCATGGACGGCTGACCGTGGTTGCCGTGGTGGACCTTGCGCCGGTCGGCGAGCCTGCGCAGGCGCCCTTCCAGCTTGTCGAGGGCAAGGTCGAGGGCACCGAACCGGTCGTCGGCGGAGGCCTCCGCACGGATGGCGGGTCCTCGAGAGTGAATGGTGAGCTCGACGCGCTCACGCTGGTCGGCGAGGCGCGGGTTACGCTCCTTCGACACCTCCACATCGACTCGGATGAGTTTGTTGTCCAGACGCTCGATCCTGGCCAGCTTGGTCGTCACGTGGTCTCGGAACCGATCACTAACTCCGGTGTGCCGGCCCTTGACGATGATGTCCATGCAACAGCCCCCCTTCGTCTAACGACTGAGAAAGAGCGCCCGACGACGTGCCTGTCGGGCGGGGTCTTCTGTCTGCCTTCCTGTCACCGTTACCCTCTTCCGACGTGTAGTCACCGGGAACTCTGGCGGCACCCGCCCGGCCGACCTGGTCTTCGACCCCACATCCGCCTGCTGAGGATTTCGCGGCTCTGTTGCCACTACTGCCCTTCTCTCCTGACGAGGGACATCTGGACCCTCGGGGAGGCAGGACTTACCCCTAAGCCGCACCGTGATCGGTCGACAAAGAGTCGCCTTACGTGGACCGTTTCGCCTGCGACTGGCATCGGCTAGCAGAGCCGGGAGCCCCGGCTCTGCGCAACCACGGACCCGAACGGGTGCCATGTTCAGACGCTATCCGGATCGGCGGCGAATGTCAGCCGGAGGATCGCCCAAAGGATCACTTTCTGTGATTTTGTCTCACTGTTGCGGCTGTGCCGAGGCCCCGCACAGCCGGGCGGCATCACGTACACCCCTGCGACATCTGACCGCTGAGCTGCGCCCCTGCGCCGACCGGGTCACGGACCCGTACCGAGTTACGCGTACCGCAGACTTGGATCTTTCTTTACGGACCGTCACCGTAATCGTCGCCGCTATTTTCGGCGTGTCGCCGCGACGGTTACGGCCAGCGGCACCACCGCCCCCGCCGCCCGCAGCGCCCTGGCCGCTTCGGCCAGGGTGCTGCCCGTGGTGACGATGTCGTCCAGAAGCAACACAGACGCCCCTGGTGGCTCCCCGGCGCCGTCCCGCACCCCGAGTGAGGCGGCGAGGTTCGCGGCCCGCTCCGTGGATCTCAGCCCCGCCTGGTCCGCCACCTTCCGCACCTGCCGCAGCACCGGCCACACCCGCGCCTCCACCCCGCAAGCCGTCAGCCGCCGTACGGCCAGCGCCGCCAGCCCGCCCACCGGATCGTGCCCCCTCCCCCGGACGGACCGCCGAGCACTCGGCACCGGCACCACCGCGAACGGCCCCCGCACCCGCCCCGCCCGCACGGCCGAGACCGCGGTGAAGGCCAGCACATCCGCCAGCACCGCGCCCAGCGCCGCCTCCCCACGCTCCTTGTAGGCGACGATCGCCGCACGCACCACCCCCGTGTACGGCGCGGCGGACCAGCATTCGGGCAACCCCTGCGGGCAGGGCGACGGCATCCGGCGCCCCGGAGCGGCGGCGACCCGCCCCAGACACCCATCGCACAACCGCACACCGGGGCCGCCGCACCCCAGACAGGCCTGCGGCACCAGAAGACTCACCATGGCGTTCCACACGCCGCCAGCATGCCGCCCAACTCCGACAACCCACCGGCGGCCAGTCACCACCCCAGGCAGCCGGCTAACCGCCCCTGCAGTCCCCCATCCGCCCTTCCAACGACGCGCCTTCCGTCACCGACCCACCCCAACCTCGCGCCACCCAGCCGACCGCCCCAACCGCACCCACAGCGGCCATGTCACCCGAGCGGGCGGCGGGTGCCGGGCAGCGCGTTCGCAGTCGTCCCGGACAAGCGCCCTGGCACGCGGCCCCAGACAGGCGACGGCTGCCTGGGCACGCGTACGCGCGTCCGGGGCAGGTTCCGGCCGTAGGGAACACGGAGGTGCCTGTACGTCCTCAGGGGCCGCTCCGGGGAACCTGCCGGAGCTGCTCGCCACCGCCCACATCGACGTGGCGGACGTCGACCTCGTGGTGCTGACCCATGTCCACGAGGATCACATGGGCTGGTCGGTGAGCACGGACGGGGTGCCGATGTTCCCGAACGCGCACCACGTCGTTCAGGGGACGGAGGTGGCGCGGCTCTCGGAGACCAGCCCGATGCGCGACTACCTGATCGTCCCGCTGCAACGGACGGGGCAGCTCCGCGAGATATCCGGCGAGGTGCGGCTGGCCGCCGCGAGGGGTAGCCGGCTCACCGCGATCCCGACGCCGGGGCACACCGTGGGGCACCAGTCGGTCCTCGTCGACGGCCCTGGCCGGCACCTGGTGATCACCGGCGACGTGCTGGTGCACGCCGTGCAACTGGTCAGCCCGGAGGTCGGGTACGCCCTGGAGGCCGATCAGGCGGTGGCCGCCGAGACCCGCCGGCAGCTGCTCGGGGACGCCGGGCGGCGCGATGCCACGCTGGCGACCGCGCACCTGACCAGGCCGTTCGTCGACGCACGCCGTTCCTGAGAACGGCGCGTCAGCCCAGGGGGAAGAGGGGGTCGTTCACGGCGGTGGCCGGTTTGGGGGTCCAGGTCTGCTTGTCGCGGGCGAACTCGAGGATCTCCTTGCCGTCCTCCGTGGTGGCGAGGATGATCTCGCCCACGGCGGCCAGGCTCGCCAGGCGCTTGCTGGTGGTCGGGAGCTGGGTGGTCTCGCCGTCGCCGACGTTGATCTCCTTCACCACCTGGCCCGCCTTGGTCTGTACGAGCACCAGCAGGTGGTCTCCGTCGCCCCAGGCGATGTCGAGGATCTCGTCGTCCCGCTCGGCCATGGTGAGCAGGTGGAAGTTGCTCAGCATGGCGCCGGCGCCGCCGCCCGCCAGGGCGCCGACCTGGACCTGGCCGGTGCCGATCCGGACGGCGACGCGTACGCCGTCGCGGGCCATCCGCAGTGAGGTGACGTCCATGCCCTGCAGGGCGGGGGCGGCGACGTGCTCGGGGCCTCTGCTGACGACCGGGTGGGAGCGGAGCACCTGCCCGTTCTGCCGGTCGAAGGTCCACAGGGTGCCGTCGCGGTGCCAGGAGGGATCCGTCAGCTCCGTGCCGGGGATGGACTCCTGCCAGCGGGCTTCGGCGGCGTGCCTGGTGACCCAGATGCCGCCGGCGGTGGATTTGGCGGCGACGCGGTCGCGGTCCTTGGAGATGGCGAAGCCGGAGTAGACGCCGCCGGGCTGGCCGGCGGGGCCGGCGAGCGGCTCGCCCTCGCCGTCACCGCGCAGCATGTGGACGGCGCCCTCGCTGGTGTAGAAGACCTGGTTGTCCTCGCTGCCGAGCCACCTCTCGGGCAGGCTGGGCTCGATGACGAGCGGGCCGGACACGGAGAACGGCTCGCCGTCGAGCTGCACCTCAAGGGTGCGCCCGCTGGCCAGTTTGTTGTAGCTCAGGCTGGCTCTGAGCTGGGCCTTGAGGCCGTCGACGAAGGTGTCGCCGGTGAACGGGCCGGCCAGGTTGATGACGACGCGGTCCTCGCTGGACCTGATGGACCGGACCCGCGCCTTGTCGGGGAACTCGTTGCCGACGGCGCCCTGCAGAGCGCTGGTCGGGCCTTCGATGAGGCGTTCGACGACGGTCTGGGCGAAGCTCTCCGTCGGCTTGATGCGCAGCCGCACGCGGTCGGCCACCAGCCGGTCGGGGTCGCGGTCGCCGGCAGAGGTGCCGTTCAGGTAGTAGAGGTTCGTCGGCCGGTACGCGCGCCGCACGTCCGCGTCGGTCAGCAGGAGGCCCTGCGGGAGGAGGTTGACGCGGAAGGCGCCGCCGGCGTCCCTCACCAGGGTGATCGCCCTGGTGACCTTGCTGTCCTCGGCGGGGTCGACGGGGACGTACGTGTCGTCCTCGTTGATCTGGGCGATCTTGGTGCCGAGGATCGTGACGATGGTCTCCTTCTTCTCCTTGTTCTCGACGATGTCGTCGAACCGGAAGGAGTTGTCGATCACGGTCACGGCGCCGTCGGGCTTCCAGACCCGGCGGGCCTCCTCCGTCAGATACTTCGGCAGGATGCTGGGGTCGTCGCCGTAGGCGGCCATGGCGGCCTGCAGGCCCTCCACGACCTGCTGCGCGCTCCACTCCTTCTTGGGCTCGACGGCGACCATGCGCTGGAACGGCACGGTCACCGAGTCGCCGCTGCCCGCCTCGTCCACCGGGAACGGGCCGCCCACGGGGATCACCGCGCAGCCCGATCCGCCCAGGAGCGCGGCGGTCACGAAGGCGAGGGCGGCGGCGAGCCGGCTAGCCGAGGTCATGGCCGCCCCCGTCGCCGGTGGCGGGCAGCAGCACCGGCGTCATCTGGCCCCGCCAGGTGCGGCGCATCTCGATCTCGGGCGGCACCAGCGACAGCGGCGAGCCCTTCAGGTCGACGCCCGCCCGCCTGGGCAGCGTCAGCCGGAACTGCGAGCCCTCCCCCGGCTGGCCCCACGCCTGCAGCCAGCCGCCGTGCAGGGTTGCGTCCTCGCGGGAGATGGCCAGGCCGAGCCCGGTGCCGCCGATGGTCCTGGCCCGCGACGGGTCGGCGCGCCAGAACCGGTCGAACACCAGGGTCTCCTCGCCGCCCTTGAGACCGATGCCGTGGTCGCGCACGGCCACGGCTACGGCGTCCCTGTCGGCGCCGACGGTCACCACGATGTCGCGGCCCTCGCCGTGCTCGATGGCGTTGAACAGCAGGTTGCGCAGGACGCGCTCCACCCGGCGGTTGTCGATCTCGGCCATGCACGGCTCGTTGGGCAGCCTGAGCTCGAAGCGGGTGCTGTGGCGCTCGGCCAGCGCCTCGGAGTCGGCGATCGCGCGCAGCACCACGTCGCGTACGTCGACGGAGTCGAGGTCGAGGTCGGCGGCGCCGGCGTCGTAGCGGCTGATCTCCAGCAGGTCGGCGAGCATCGACTCGAAGCGTTCGAGCTGGGCCTGCATGAGCTCCGCCGAGCGTGAGGCCATCGGATCGAAGTCCTCGCGGGCGTCGTACAGCAGGTCGGCGGCCATCCGGACGGTGGTCAGCGGGGTGCGCAGCTCGTGTGAGACGTCGGAGACGAACTGCCGTTGGACCTGGGAGAGCTCTTCGAGCTGGTGGATCTTGAGCGCTAGGTTGACGGCCATCTCGTTGAACGAGGTCGCCAGGCGGGCCAGGTCGTCCTCGCCGCGCACCTTCAGCCGTTCGTCGAGCTTGCCGGCGGCCAGGCGCTCGGCGGCCTGCCTGGCCAGCCGCACCGGGCTGACGACCTGGCGGGTGACCAGGTAGGCGATGGCGGCGAGCAGGAGGACGAGCCCGAAGCCGACGACCACGATGGCCAGCCGGACGTTCGAGAGCATCTGCTCCTCGTCGCTGATCGGGAAGAAGTGGTAGACCTCGTAGCCGTCGGTGAGGTTGACCATGGCGCCGATCACGAGCGTCTGCGTGGGCTGGCTCTCGCCGGCGAAGCGGATCGGCTGGGTGGAGCGGTGTGGCCGGTCGATGAACTTCTCGGCCTGCCGCCTGAGCATCTGCTGCAACGCCGGAGGGACGTCGCGGGGCGTGACGTTGCCCGAGGCGCGGGACTGGCCGGGCTCGGCCCGGTTGAGTATCAGCACTTCGTAGCGCGTCCGGGAGCCGTCGCCGCCGGCCCCGATGATGGCATCCATCACCTCGTCGAGCGGGTTGGCCGGCACGTTCTTGGCGTCGGCGGGCTTGGCCTGGTCGTCCTGCTCGCGGTTGAGGGCGTCGGCGATCCTCAGCCGGTCGGCGGAGGCGTCGCTGGCGGCGGACTGCTGGCGGCCTTCGATGACCGAGTTGTTGATCTGATCCGACAGGAAGGCGCCCAGCACGACCACGACGATCACCGAGATCACCAGGGTGCTGGTGACGACCTGGAGCTGGAGCGAGCGCCGCCAGACGCGTCGTACCCTGCCCACCGCACGCCGGGCCCGCCGTCGGGCTCCGCCGAGTATCTGGCGGAGTGTCCGGCGGCGTGGGCGCCTGGTCCTGGTCGGGGGCATGGCAGACAGGCGCGCAGATTACGCGGGGCCGGCTTTGTAGCCGACGCCGCGGACCGTCACCACGATCTCGGGGTGCTCGGGGTCCTTCTCGATCTTCGCCCTGAGCCGCTGTACGTGCACGTTGACCAGCCGGGTGTCGGCCGCGTGGCGGTAGCCCCAGACCTGCTCCAGCAGGACCTCGCGGGTGAACACCTGGCGCGGCTTGCGGGCCAGCGCGACGAGCAGGTCGAACTCGAGCGGCGTGAGATTGATCGTCTCCTCGTCCCGCTTGACCGAGTGGCCCGCCACGTCGATGGTGATGTCACCGATCTGCAGGATCTCCGGGGTGGGTTCGTCGGTACGGCGCAGCCGCGCGCGCACCCTGGCGACCAGCTCCTTCGGCTTGAACGGCTTGACGATGTAGTCATCGGCGCCGGACTCCAGCCCCAGCACGATGTCGATCGTGTCGCTCTTGGCGGTGAGCATGACGATCGGAACGCCTGACTCAGCCCTGATCCGGCGGGCGACGTCGATGCCATCGGCTCCGGGCAGCATCAGGTCGAGCAGGACGAGATCCGGGCGCGTGTCCCGGAAAGCGTCCAGCGCTTTGTCGCCATCGCTGACAAAGGATGGTTCGAAACCTTCGCCGCGGAGCACGATGCCCAACATCTCAGCAAGAGCGGCATCGTCGTCGACGACCAGCACGCGACCTTTCATGGCCCCTCATTCGTTCTACGCATTCTGGGACATACCAGCACGATCGCTGAAGGTTACCCTCGCTCGGCCCATCTGTGGGAATCAGAGCGTCGAAAGCTGAATTTCGGGCTCTCGACGACGATCGCATTATCAGTCTGCGGTAACGGAGCGACTTTCGGCCATCCCTGTGCAAGATCCGTCGCGTCAATCACCGTGGAATGCCGCCAAGGGGGCGGGCGAATCGCCCTGACGACACCACTGACCCTCCCAGCGTGCCAGGATTGGGATATGTCAGACGGTCACGGCCCCTCACCCGAGCCGCCATCAGGCTGGGCCTCGGAGCAGCCCCCACCTTACGGCGCGCCGCAGGCATCTCCGTGGACCGCCCCGGCCGGCGGGCAGCAGCCCCCGTCCGGGCAGCAGCCGTACGCGCCCGGCCCGCAGCCCCCGCAGCCCTATGGGCAGATGCCGTACGGCGCGCCGGGCTACGGCTACACGCCGCATCCGCAGCCGCTGCGGCCGGGGATCATCCCGCTGCGCCCGCTGCGGCTCGGCGACATCTTCGACGGCACGATCAAGCTGGTCCGGTCCAACCCCAAGGCCGTCCTGGGCATGTCGGCGATCGCCGCCCTGCTCGCCGCGATCCCGCTCGCCGTCGGGCAGGCGTTCCTGTTCGGCGACGTGGGCAGCGCCCTCAGCGATCCCACCCTCGCGGAGAACGGCGATCCGGCCGTCTTCGGCAGTGTCCTCGCGCAGTACGGAGGCACCCTCGTCTCCTACGCCATCAGTTTCGTCGTGGTGACGCTGCTGACCGGCGTGCTGACCCGCATCCTCGGCCGCGCCGTCTTCGGCGGCAAGATGACCGCCGGGGAGGCCTGGCAGGCGTCCAAGGGCCGCATGCCCGCGCTGTTCGGCGTGGTGGGGCTGATGGCCCTGGTCATGCTGGCGCCCGTGGCCGTGATCGCCGCCGTCTTCGCGGTCCTCATCTCCTCCGGTCTGGGCAGCTCCCCCGACGCCGTGGGCGGGCTCGTGGTGCTCTTCCTGGTGCTGATGATCTTTTATATCGCCTATGTGCTGTTCTTCAGGGCGCGCTTCGCCTTCGCGCCCGCGGCCGTGGTGCTGGAGGGCAGGGGGCCGATCGACGCGCTGCGCCGCTCGTGGACCCTCGTGACGGGTGACTTCTGGCGGGTCCTCGGCATCCTGCTGCTCACCGCGCTGGTGGTCGGCATGGTGGCGACCGTGCTCCAGGTCCCCTTCGTCTTCGGCGGCACCATCGTCGGAGTGATCGGCGGCGGGAGCGCCTGGACCGTCGTGCTGGGCGCGATCCTGGTCGCCGTCGGCGGCACGCTCGGGGCGATGATCACCTATCCGTTCGAGGCAGGGGTCGCCGGGCTGCTCTACGCCGACCGCCGGATGCGCGCCGAGGCGTTCGACCTCGTGCTGCAGACGGCCGCCATCGAGCAGCAGCGTCAGGGCTGGGTGCACGCCTCGGCGGACGAGCTGTGGCGCCCTTCCGACTCCACCGGGCCGTGACCCCGATCGGCAGGGAGGACGGCGCCGGACGCGCGGCGCGGGAGCTCCTCGATCCTCAGTACGCCGACGAGGCGCTGCTCGACCGGCTCTACCGCTACTTCAACCAGTTCATCGGCGACCTGATGGACGGGGTGGCGGGTGGCGGCACGGCCGGCGGGATCATCGCCGCGGTGGTCATCGTGCTGATCCTGGTCTCGGTGGCGGCGCTGGTCGGCTGGCAGCTGCGCAAGACCAGCCGCCGCAACGCGATGGCCACGGGCGCCCTGTTCGGCGCGCGGGCGACGACCGCCGCCGAGCACCGCGAGACGGCCGGGCGGCTGGCGAGCGAGGGCCGCTGGTCGGAGGCCGTCCAGGAGCGGCTGCGCGCCATCGCCCGGGACCTGGAGGAGCGCGCGCTGGTCGACGGCATGCCCGGCCGCACCGCCGACGAGCTGGCCGCGGAGGCCGGCGCGGCGCTGCCCGGCTTCTCGGCGGAGCTCACGGCCGCGGCCCGCTCCTTCGACGACGTGACCTACGGCGGCGTCCCGGGCACCCGGGACGCCTACGAGACCATGACCGCCCTCGACGAGCGCCTGCGCCTGGCCAGGCCGGTGCCCATGGGAGGCCCGGCATGACCCCGGAGCCCGGCGGACACACCCCACCGCTTTTCCCACCCCCGGAGCCGGAGCCCGGCACACCCGCTCCGGCGGCCGGATCGGGTCTCATGGACCCCGGATCCGTGCTGCAAGAGACCGGCCAGGCCTCTCCGGGGAGCACGTCCGCCACGGCGCCCACCGTGCGGTCCAGGTGGCGGGGCATGCGGTGGGCCGTGCTGCTGGGCCTCATCGTCGTGCTGGTCGCCGCCGGGACCGTGCTGTTCGGGCCGGACCAGGGCGAGCGCCGTGCCCTCGACCCCGCCGACACCTCGCTCAGGGGCTCGAAGGCGCTCGCCGAGCTGCTGAGGGCCGAGGGCGTCACGGTCGACAGGGTCGACTCGGTCGAGGAGGCCGCCGCCAAGGGCCCCGGCCGGCTGCTGCTGATCACCAGCACCCTCTTCTTCAACGACTTCGACCTGGCCGAGATCCAGGGTGACCGGGTCCTCGTCAACGGCTTCGGCAGCCTCGACGCGCTCGCGCCAGGCGTCGAGATCGCGGAAAGCTCCGTACGCCAGCGCTCACGCGAGCCGGAGTGCTCGCTGCCGGCGGCCAGGGCGGCGGGCAGTGCGTTCATCGGCGGGGCGGCGTTCACCGGGCCCAGGGGCGCGGTCGGCTGCTACCCGGCGGGCGACGGCTGGACGCTGGTCAGCTACCCGAACGCGGGCGGCACCACCACGGTCCTCGGCAGCGCCGACTTCATGACCAACCAGCGCCTGTCCGAGGACGGCAACGCCGCCCTCGCCCTGAACCTGCTGTCCACCGGCAAGCCGGTCACCTGGCTGGTGCCGCCGGACGACCCGCCACCGGGCCAGCTGCCCGGCAGAGCGGGCAGATCGGTGTACGACCTCATGCCGGCCTGGATTCCGTGGGCGGTGCTCATGGCCTGCCTGACGGTGGTGCTGGTGGCGTTCTGGCGGGGCAGGCGGCTCGGGCCGGTCGTGGTCGAGAGGCTGCCGGTCGTGGTGCGGGCGGCGGAGACCGTGGAGGGCCGGGGGCAGCTCTACCGGGCCAGACGGGCCAGGGCCAGGGCCGCCGACTCGCTCAGGGCGGGCACGATCGACCGGCTGACGCCACGGCTGGGGCTCTACTCCGGCGCTGACCGGCACCAGATCGTCACAGCGCTGGCCGTACGGACCGGCGAGGATCAGCAGCAGGTCGGCGGCGCGCTCTACGGGCCGCCGCCGGCGGACGACGCCGGGCTGGTCGCCCTGGCCGGATACTTGGACTTCATTGAAAGGAAGGTCAGTGAACTTTGACGGGAGCACCCTGCCGCCGAGCGGAGCGGACGCGGCCAGGGAGGCGCTCGGCGCACTGCGCGCCGAGGTGTCCAAGGCCGTGGTCGGGCAGGACGCGGTGGTGACCGGGCTGGTCATCGCGCTGCTGTGCCGGGGGCACGTGCTGCTCGAAGGCGTGCCGGGCGTGGCCAAGACGCTCATGGTGCGCACGCTGTCGGCGGCGCTGGCGCTGGATTTCAAGCGGGTGCAGTTCACGCCCGACCTGATGCCGGGTGACGTGACGGGGTCGCTGATCTACGACACGAAGACGGCGGAGTTCGAGTTTCGGGAGGGGCCGGTCTTCACGAACCTGCTGCTCGCCGACGAGATCAACCGTACGCCGCCGAAGACGCAGGCGGCGCTGCTGGAGGCGATGGAGGAGCGGCAGGTGAGCGTGGAGGGCTCGGCCCGCATGCTGCCCGACCCGTTCACGGTGTGCGCGACGCAGAACCCGGTCGAGTACGAAGGCACCTACCAGCTTCCCGAGGCGCAGCTCGACCGGTTCCTGCTGAAGCTGACGGTGCCGCTGCCGCCGCGTGACCAGGAGATCTCGGTGCTGGAGCGGCACGCGCACGGCTTCGACCCGCGTGACCTGTCGGAGGTCAAGGCCGTGGCGACGGCCGAGGACCTGGCGGCGGGCCGCTCGGCGGTGGCCACAGTGCACGTGGCTCCCGAGGTGCTCGGCTACATCGTGGACGTGGCGCGGGCGACCAGAAACTCGCCGTCCCTGCAGCTCGGCGTCTCGCCGCGCGGCGCGACCGCGCTGCTGGCCGCCTCCCGCGCGTGGGCGTGGCTGTCGGGGCGCGCCTACGTGACGCCGGACGACGTGAAGGCGCTGGCCAGGCCCGCGCTGCGGCACCGCATCCAGCTCCGGCCCGAGGCGGAGCTGGAGGGCGCGACGGCGGACGGCCTGCTGGACGGAATCCTGGCCTCGGTCCCGGTTCCGCGCTGATGGCTCTCACGGGACGCGCCGGGCTGGTCGCGGCGCTCGGGGTCGTGGTGGTGCTGATCGCTCCCTCGCCGGGGCCCGCCGTGGCGGGGGTCTGCCTGCTGCTGGCCGCCGCGATCCTCGTGGACCTGGTGTTCGCGGGGGCGGTGCGGCCGCTGCGCTTCCACCGTTCCGGCGAGCGGCTGGTGCGGCTCGGCCAGCAGGCCACGGTCGAGCTCGTGGTGGAGAACCCGGGCCGCCGGCGGGTGCGCGGCGTGCTGCGGGACGCCTGGCCGCCCTCGGCCGGCGCCTCGCCCCGCGAACTGGAGCTGGACGTGCCGCCGGGCGAGCGGCGCAAGCTGGTGGTCACGCTGACCCCGACCCGGCGCGGCGACCGCGAGTCCGTCTCGGTGACGGTCCGCTCGCGCGGCCCGCTGGGCCTGGCCGCCAGGCAGGGCGGCCACCGCGCGCCGTGGGCGGTGCGGGTGCTGCCGCCGTTCCTGTCACGCAAGCACCTGCCTTCCCGGCTGGCCAGGCTCCGCGAGCTCGACGGGCAGCACCCGGCGCTGGTGCGCGGGCAGGGCACCGAGTTCGACTCCCTGCGCGAGTACGTGGTCGGCGACGACGTGCGGTCGATCGACTGGCGGGCCACCGCGCGCCGCCATGACGTGGTCGTGCGCACCTGGCGGCCCGAACGCGACCGGCGGGTGCTGATCGTGCTCGACACCGGCCGCACCTCGGCCGGCCGGGTCGGCGACGCGCCGATCCCGCTGGCCGGAGCCCCCGCGAACGGCTCCGGCGGACTGCTGGTCAGGCCGGACACCCGGCCCGCGCCCGGCTGGCCGCGCCTCGACTGGTCGATGGACGCGGCCCTGCTGCTGGCCGCCCTCGCCGCCAGGGCCGGTGACCAGGTGGACTTCCTCGCCTACGACCGGGCGGTGCGCGCCTGGGTGGCCGGAGCCTCCCGCACCGAGCTGCTGTCGTCGCTGGTCAACGTGATGGCGCCGATCGAGGCCGAGCTCATCGAGGCCGACTCGCAGGGTATGGTGGCCGCGATCCTGTCGCGGGCCAAGCGCCGCTGCCTGGTCGTGCTGCTCACCGACCTCAACTCGGCCTCCCTGGAGGAGGGCCTGATGCCGGTACTCCCCCAGCTCTCCTCCCGTCACCTGGTGCTGGTCGCGAGCGTCTCCGACCCGCTGGTCGCGGCCATGGCCGCGCAGCGGGCGACGGCGGAGGAGGTGTACGCCGCGGCCGCCGCCGAGCATGCCCGGCTCGAACGCCGCCGCATCACCGCCAGGCTGCGCCGGCACGGCGTCGAGGTGGTGGACGCGCTCCCCGACGACATCGCCCCGGCCCTGGCCGACACCTACCTGGCCCTCAAGGCCGCAGGACGTCTCTAGGCGCTCAGCGGGCGTGTCCGGCTCAGGCGCTCGGGGCCACGTCCGGGGCTCGTTCCAGGTCGCCGGTCTCGTTCTGGCGCGCCGCCCGGCGACCGAAGACGATCACGTACGCGAGGAAGACGGCCTCGGCGAGCACCCCGATGCCGACGCGGACGCCGGTGGGCAGCCCCGACGGGGTGACGAACGCCTCGATCAGCCCGGAGACGAACAGCACCACGATCAGCCCGAGCGCCACGGCCATCACCGCCCGGCCCTGCTCGGCCAGCACCTCGGCCCGTCTGCGGTGTCCCGGGTCGATGACGGTCCAGCCCAGCCGCATGCCGACGGCGGCCGCGAGCAGGACGGCGGTCAGCTCCAGAAGCCCGTGCGGGGTGATCAGCCCGAAGAAGATGTCGAGCTTGTCCCTGGAGGCCATGAGCCCGCCGGACACGCCGACGTTGGCGGCGTTCTGCCAGAGCACCAGCGGGATCGGCAGGCCGAGGAAGATCGCGTACACGATGACCTGGAGGGAGACCCAGGCGTTGTTGATCCACACCTGGCCGGCGAACGAGGCGGCCGGATGCTCGGAGTAGTAGTCGGCGAAGTCCTCCTCGACGAGCTGGGTGATCTCGTCGGGGGTGGCGATGGCCGCCTGCACGTCCGGGTTGGCCGCCACCCAGGCGCCGAAGATCCAGGAGACCGCGAAGAAGGCCACCGAGGTGACCAGCCACCACCATCTGGCCCGGTAGGCGACCACCGGGAAGGTGACGGAGAAGAACCGCACCAGCTCGCGCCAGGCCGGGGTGTGCGCCCCCGTGACGGCCGAGCGGGCCCTGGCGACCAGGGCCGACAGGCGTCCGGCCAGCATGGCGTCGGTGGAAGAGGAGCGCACGATGGACAGATGGGTGGACACTCGCTGGTAGAGGTCGACCAGCTCGTCGACCTCCTCCCCGGTCAGCGAGGAGCGATGCTTGACCAGATGTTCCAGCCTGTCCCACACAGGTCGGTGTGCGGTGACGAACGCGTCGATGTCCACCCGACCATTGTGGCCGGTCAACCAGTCACCCATTGCCGTTAGGCTCCACATATGTCAGAGGTTGTGACCGGTGACGCCGTCGTCCTCGAAGTGCGGGTGGCCCAGATGCCCTCGCGGTTCCTGGCGCTGCTCATCGACATGGCGGTCCAGATCACCATCCTGATCGTCGCCTTCCTGGTCCTGGAGGCGTTCTCCCTGATCACGGACCCGGCTCTCTACGCCGCCGTGTCGATCACGTTCGTGGTGCTCGTCACCGTGGGTTATCCGGTGATCTGGGAGACGACCACCAGGGGGCGCAGCCTCGGCAAGCTGGCGCTCGGGCTCCGGGTGGTCAGCGACGACGGCGGCCCCGAGCGGTTCAGGCAGGCTTTGTTCCGCGGGCTGGCGGGGGTGCTGGAGTTCTGGGCGTTCTCCGGCGCTCCCGCGCTGATCTCCTCGCTGATCTCGCCGCAGGGCAAGCGGCTGGGCGACCTGTTCGCGGGCACGATCGTCATCTCCGAGCGGGCGCCGCGCGACACCGGGCAGGCCATCGTGATGCCGCCGCCGCTGGCGGCCTGGGCGGCGACGCTGGAGCTGTCACAGCTTCCCGACGAGGTGACGACCGCCGCCCGGCAGTATCTGCTGCGCTGGCACGACCTGACGCCGCAGATCCAGCACGAGATGGGGGTCCGGATCGCCACGCAGGTGGCCGCCTTCGTCTCGCCCGCCGCACCCGCCGGGGTGCCGCCGCACGCCTACCTGAGCGCCGTCCTGGCCGAACGCCGCCGCCGCGAGCAGCTCCGCCTGGCCCGCCAGTCCGGCGCCAACGCCCGGCCCGGCCATCAGGCCTGGCCGCAGCAGCCCTCGCAGAGCGGGCCCTACCCGCAACCGGCACCGCCCCAGGGATCCCCGTACGCGCAACCGGCGCCCCCAGGCTCGTCGTACGCGCCACCGGCCCCGCAGGGGTCACCGTACGCGCAACCGGCGCCCCCGTACGGGCCGCCGGCTCCTCAGGGCTCATCGCCGTACGGGCCGTCGGCGCCCGCGCCGGAGTCGCCGGGAGCGACTCCGGGCGGGTTCGCTCCTCCTCAGTAGGCGTACTGGGTCTGCGCGTTGAGCGACTTCTGCCGCACCTTGGCGGCCGGGGCGGTGCGCTTGTCGGTGATCCGCAGCACGTCCAGGCCGCGCTGGATGTCGCTGCTGTAGATGTGGCCGTTGTAGTAGTACGCCGACCACGATCCGGCGACGTCGACCGGCTTGAACGCGCCGCGGTCGAAGTAGCCGATCTCCTTGGGCTGGTCCGAGTCGGTGAAGTCGAAGATCGAGATGCCGCCCTGGTACCAGGCCTGGACCATGATGTCCTTGCCCTTGACCGGGATCAGCGAGCCGTTGTGCGCGACGCAGTTCTCGTCCTTGGTCTGCTGGCGCGGGATCTTGAAATACGCCTTCTTGACCAGTTCGGCGCCCTCGATGTCGTAGATCGCGTCCGCGCCCAGGTGGGACTTGAACGACTTGTCGCAGGTGGCCATCATGCCGCCGCCGAGCTCGTCGGTGAAGACGACCTTGGTGCCGGTGTTGTTGAAGGTGGCCGAGTGCCAGAAGGCGAAGTTGTCGTCGGTGACCGTGTGGGTGACCTTCGGGGCTTCGCGGTCGGAGATGTCCATCAGCACGCCGTCGCCCATGCAGGCGCCGGCCGCGAGGTCCTTCTCCGGGAAGACGGTGATGTCGTGGCAGCCGCTGGTGGGCGCGAGCAGGGCTGCGCTCTCGTTGCCGCCCTCGGGGAACAGCACCGGGGTGGCGACGACCTTGGCGGCCTTGGGGCTCTTCAGCGGCACCTTGATGATCGTGATCTTGTCATGCGGCGGCTTGCAGCCCGGGAACCCCGACTCCGGCCCGTAGGAGGAGACGTACAGATAGACCGAGCTCTTGGACTCGCCGGGCACCAGCGTGTGCGTGTGGGAGCCGCAGGCGGTCCGGACCGACTTGACGTACTTGGGCCGGGCCTTGTCGCTGATGTCGAAGATCCGGATGCCCTCCCAGGATGACTTCTTGCTCGGGGAGGCGCTGCGGGCCTTGCAGGAGTCGCCGGACAGCGTCTCGTCCACCGACAGGAAGAGCAGGTCGCCCTGGACCGAGACGTCGTTCTGCGCGCCGAGGCAGGAGACGCGGCTGACGACCTTGGGCTTGGCCGGGTTCTTGATGTCGTAGACGGTGAAGCCCTGGTAGTTGCCCTGGAAGGCATAGTTCCCCTGGAAGGCCAGGTCGCTGTTGTACGCCTCGGTGCTCTTGAAGGGGGCCTGCTTGGGGACGTTGGCCACGAGCTTGACGTTGGCGCTGGCCCTGACATCGTCCACGGCATTGGCCGGGGACCCGCTCAGGGCCAGCGCCATTCCCGTCACCACCAGGGCGGGAACGACCCTGCCGAACTTGGGCGCCAAAGAGGACCTCCTGCATAGGGGTGATCTAGAAGCCACCCACTATGTCAGGAAAGGTCGATATTTGGGGTTGCTTACTCGCTTGCCGCGTAGTCCCGGCCCCAGCCCCACTCGCGGTAGGACTGCTGGGTCTGAACGTTGAGCAGATCGCTGTGCACGCGGGCCGCGCCGTTGGTCCGCCTGTCGTTGATCTTGAGGATGTCCAGGCCGTTGTCGAAGTCGGCCGCGTACACGTACCCGTTGTAGTAGTACGCGGACCAGACACCGCCACCGCTGCCGTCGGCCTTCGGACCGCGCTCGAAGTAACCGAACTCCTCCGGCCTGGCCGGGTTGCTGAAGTCCAGGAACGAGACGCCGCCCATGTACCAGGCCTGGACCATGATGTCCTTGCCCTTGACCGGGATCAGCGAGCCGTTGTGGGCCACGCAGTTCTCCGAGTCGGCCTGGTGACGCGGGATCTTGAAGTAGCTCTGGAAGATGAGCTGGCCGCGGTGGATGCGGTAGATGGCGTCCGCGCCGCGGTTCGGCCCGATGGCCTCGTTGCAGGTGGCCGCGCCGCCGCCGCCGAGCTCGTCGGTGAACAGCACGGTCCTGGCGTCGTTGGTGAATGTCGCCGAGTGCCAGAAGGCGAAGTTCGGGTCCGTGGTCCTGGCCGTGACCTTGGGGTCGAGCCGGTCACGGATGTCGAACAGCACGCCGTCGCCCATGCAGGCGCCCGCCGCCATGTCCTTCTCCGCGTAGACGGTGATGTCGTGGCAGCCGCTGGTCGGCACCAGCAGGCCGGGCTGGGTCTCGTTGCCGCCGTCGGGGAAGACGACCGGCGTCGCCGCGACCGCCGCCGCCTCGGGATCGCGCAGCGGCACCTTGATGATGGAGATCTTGTCATGCGGCGGCTGGCAGTCCGGGAGGGTCGCGCCGGGGCTGTAGGAGGAGACGTAGAGGTAGACGTTCCTGCGCTTGTCGGAGCCCTTGCCCGGCACCAGCGTCAGCGTGTGCGAGCCGCAGTTGGTCTCGACGGACTTGATGTACCTGGGGTTGGCCTTGTCGCTGATGTCGAAGATCCTGACGCCCTCCCAGGATTCCTTGATCGTCGCACTCTGGCCCGTGCTGCTGCACGAGTCGTTGTTGCGGGAGCTGTCGACGGCGCTGAAGAGCAGGTCGCCGTAGACGGACACGTCCATCTGCGCGCCGGGGCACACCACCGAGCTGACGACCTTGGCCTTCTTCGGGTTCTTGATGTCGACGATGGAGAAGCCGCCGTAGTTGCCGACGTAGGCGTAGTCGCCCTGGAAGGCGAGGTCGGTGTTGATCGTGCCGGCGAGGGCCTCAGGCTTGGGAACGTTGAGGACATGAGTCACGTTCGGGCTCGTGACCACGGTGTCAGCCGGGGGGATGTCACTGGACATGGCGGGTAACGCCGTCGCCACCAGGGCGATGGCGACCCCGGCCACGACCAGCGCGGGACGTTTGCTGAACATGGATGGTCCTCCCTGATCACATGATGGCCAGACGGGGAGATCTCCCGATTTCTCCCTATAAAGGCGGCATAAACTATGAAATCTTCACCCCGAATGGCCTGACCCGACCAGCATGCAAGATGTCAAATCTTATGCTTGTTTGTCCTCTTACGCAGATCATTTTTGCGTCGTATACTGCGCATTTCCGACCTAATCAGTCAGGGAGGTTGGGTGCGCGCCGCGCTCATCGTCGTCGTCACGGGCATCGTCGGGGGCACGGTCATCGCCCTGTCGGGCTGCACCGCCACCCCGCCACAGGCCCCACGAGCCGACTCCACGGCTCCGGTGATCGCACCGGGCCGGCCCGGCGAGGAGGCCAGGACGCTGTCACCCGGCGAGGCCGCGACGGCGGTGCCCAAGCCCACCGCGAACGCCGCGGACGTGAAGTACGTCCAGGACATGATCGTCCATCACCAGCAGGCGCTCGACATGTCCATCCTGGTGCCCAACAGGGCCGCCTCCGCCAAGATCAAGGCCCTCGCGTCACGGATCACGGACACCCAGGGCCCGGAGATCCAGTTCATGCGCACCTGGCTGCAGGAGCAGGGACAGCGGGTCCCCGACCACCACGCCGCCCACGAGGGCATGCCGGGCATGGCCACCCCGGAGCAGCTCGACAAGCTCAAGGCCGCCTCGGGCCAGGCCTTCGACGGGCAGTTCCTGGAGCTCATGACCGCCCACCACCAGGGCGCGATCAAGATGTCGGAGCTGGTGCTGACCGGCGGCTCGCACATCAGGATCGAGGAGCTGGCCAACGACATCGCGGTGACCCAGCTGGCCGAGATCCGCCGCATGCGGCAGATCCAGACCTCTGGCTAGGAACGGCCGACGAGCGGCTAGGAGCCCGCCCGCCAGGAGTGCAGGTAGGCCCGCTGGTCGACGGTGAGCACGTCGATGCCGATCCCGGTCGCCGCCAGCTTGAGCCTGGCCACCTCGTGATCGATGTCCTCGGGCACGTCGTACACGCCGGGAGCCAGCCCGGCCCGCTCGCGGGCCAGCCACGCGACGGCCAGCGCGTGCGCCGAGAACGACATGTCCATCACCGCCGCCGGATGCCCCTCCGCGGCGGTCAGGTTGACCAGCCGCCCCTCGGCCAGCAGCAGCAGCTTCCGCCCGTCGGGCAGCACGTACTCGTCGGTGTTGGGCCGCACCCCCCGGCGCACCTCGTGGGCCATCTCGTCCAGCGCCCGGACGTCGATCTCCACGTCGAAGTGCCCCGCGTTGGCGAGGATCGCCCCGTCCTTCATGGCGGCCAGGTGCTCGGCCCTGATCACGTCGCGGTTGCCCGTCACGGTGATGAACAGGTCGCCGGTCGTCGCCGCCCGCTCCATCGGGCACACCTCGTAGCCCTGGAGGGTGGCGTCCAGCGCCTTCACCGCGTCGATCTCGGTCACGATCACCCGCGCGCCGAGCCCCTTGGCCCGCTCCGCCACCCCGCGCCCGCAGAACCCGAACCCGGCGACCACCACGGTCCGCCCGGCCAGCATGATGTTGGTGGCCCGCATGATCCCGTCGAGCGTCGACTGCCCGGTGCCATAGCGGTTGTCGAACATCCGCTTCGTACGGGTGTCGTTCACGGCCACGACGGGGAAGGTCAGCGCCTTCTCGGCGGCCATCTGCCGCAGCCTGATGATCCCGGTCGTGGTCTCCTCACATCCGCCGGAGACCCCGGCCAGCAGGTCGGTCCGCTCGGTGTGCAGGATGTTGACCAGGTCGCACCCGTCGTCCAGGACCAGGTCAGGGCCCAGGTCGAGGGCCTGGTGGATGTGCCGGTAGTAGGTGGCCATGTCGACCCCCGCCTTGGCGTGCACGGCGATCCCGTAACCACGCAGCGCCTCGGCGACGTCGTCCTGGGTGGACAGCGGATTGGAGGCCGCGAGCGCGATCTCGGCGCCGGCCGCCTTCAGCGCCCCCATGAGCACGGCCGTCTCGGCGGTGACGTGCAGGCAGGCGGCGATCCTGAGCCCCTCCAGCGGCCGTTCGACGGCGAACCGCTCGCCGATCGCCGTCAACACCGGCATCGAACGGGCCGCCCAGGAGATCTGCCGCTCGCCGCTGTCGCTGAGATCCATGCCCGAGCCCTAACCGAAGAGGACGGCCACCCGCTCGCTCGTCGCGTGCGGGTGACTCGGCCTGCAGTGAAAGATGGTCTGTGCGCTGATCTGGTCTGTGCGCTGATAAGGCAAAGCTCCGGGAGGGCAGGCCCCCCGGAGCGCGCTCGCCAGAAGATCAGTAGCGGTAGTGGTCCGACTTGTACGGGCCCTCGACGTGGACGCCGATGTAGGCGGCCTGCTCCTTGGTCAGCTCGGTGAGCTTGACGCCCAGCGCGTCCAGGTGGAGGCGGGCGACCTTCTCGTCCAGGTGCTTGGGCAGGGTGTAGACGCCGATCGGGTATTCGGCCGTCTTGGTGAACAGCTCGATCTGCGCGATCACCTGGTTGGTGAACGAGTTGGACATGACGAACGACGGGTGGCCGGTGGCGCAGCCCAGGTTCATCAGGCGGCCCTCGGCCAGCAGGATGATCGAGTGACCGTCGGCGAAGACCCACTCGTCGACCTGCGGCTTGATGTTGCGCCGCTCGATGCCGGGGGTCTTGGCCAGCCCGACGATGTCGATCTCGTTGTCGAAGTGGCCGATGTTGGAGACGATCGCCTGGTGCTTCATCTTCGCCATGTGGTCGGCGGTGATGATCTTGAAGTTGCCGGTCGTGGTGACGAAGATGTCGGCGATGCCGACGACCTCGTCCAGCGTGGTGACCTGGAAGCCGTCCATGGCCGCCTGGAGGGCGCAGATGGGGTCGATCTCGGTCACGATGACCCGGGCGCCCTGGCCGCGCAGCGCGTCGGCGCAGCCCTTGCCCACGTCGCCGTAGCCGCAGACCACGGCCACCTTGCCGCCGATCAGCACGTCGGTGGCGCGGTTGAGGCCGTCGATGACGGAGTGGCGGCAGCCGTACTTGTTGTCGAACTTCGACTTGGTGACCGAGTCGTTGACGTTGATCGCCGGGAACAGCAGCTGGCCGTTCTTGTGCATCTCGTAGAGGCGGTGCACGCCGGTGGTGGTCTCCTCGGTCACGCCCTTGATGCTCTCGGCGATCCTCGTCCACCGCTTGTCGCCGGTGACCGTGCGCTTGAGCACCTCGATGACGACGTGCCACTCCTCCGGGTCGTCCTCGGTGGCGGGCGGGACGGCGCCGGCCTTCTCGTACTCGGCGCCCTTGTGGACGAGCATGGTGGCGTCGCCGCCGTCGTCGAGGATCATGTTGGGGGCGTCGCCGTCAGGCCAGGTGAGGGCCTGCTCGGTGCACCACCAGTACTCCTCCAGCGTCTCGCCCTTCCAGGCGAAGACCGGGACGCCCTGCGGGTCGTCGGCGGTGCCGTTGGGGCCGACGACGGCGGCGGCCGCCGCGTGGTCCTGGGTGGAGAAGATGTTGCAGCTCACCCAGCGGACGTCGGCGCCGAGCGCGACCAGCGTCTCGATGAGGACGGCGGTCTGGATGGTCATGTGCAGGGAGCCCATGATCTTCGCGCCGCGGAGCGGCTGGGAGGCCGCGTACTCCTTGCGGATTGCCATGAGGCCGGGCATCTCGTGCTCGGCGAGCCGGATCTCCTTGCGGCCGAAGTCGGCAAGTGAAAGGTCGGCGACCTTGAAGTCCATCGGGTATTCCCCTCGCATCACTGTGGTGTCGCCATGAGTTTAGGCGGCCGAACCGCCCCCTCGCATCACTAGAGCACTGAACCTGACGTAAGAATGTAAGAATGCGGATCACGGAAGCGGCCAAGCGGCTCGGCATGTCCCCCAGGATGCTCCGGTACCGGGAGGCGCTGGGCCTGCTCCCGCCGATCCGGGAGCAGGGCGCGCACCGCCGGTTCGGCGCCGAGGAGCTGGCCGCCGTGGCTCAGGCGGTGGAGCTGGAGAAGCGGTTCGACGTCTCCCCCGCCGAGCTGGCCTTCGCCCTGCGCGCCCTCAGCGAGCCCGCGGTGGCGGCGGCCGTGCGCGACCTCGGCGTGCGGATCGGCCGCATCCAGGTGCCGCGCCGGGCCCTGGACTTCGAGCAGGAGAAGGCGCTGCGCCTGCTACGAACCTCCGCCCCCGGCCGGACGTCCAACAGGACATGAGAGAGCTGCTGATGGCCACGGTACTCGCCCTGTCCCCGGTGCAGGCCGGCAGCGAGGTGAAGGTCTACTTCTCCCACGGGTTCGGCGTCCCCGGCAAGGTCGTCCCCGTCACCAGGAAGGCCCCCGACCGGGGAGTCGCCACGTTCGCGCTCCAGCAGCTCATCGCGGGCCCGACCGCGGCCGAGCGACGCCGGGGGCTGCACTCCGAGCTGGGCGGCCAGATCCGCGGCAGGTCCGACTGCGGCGCCGACTTCACCATCAAGATCACAAAGGGTACGGCCACACTCCGCTTCTGCCGGACCGTGTGGGGCAACGGCGTGGGCGGCGACGCGCGGATCCTGCGCACTATCGACGCGACGCTCAAGCAGTTCAGGAGCGTCAAGAAGGTCGTCACGCTCGGCAAGGACGGCCGCTGCCTGTTCGACCAGACCGACGCGGGCACCTCCTGCGTCACCGGCCACGAGTGATCGGCGCCGCGCCCCGAGGCGCGGCGCCGGATCAGGCGTTGCTCGGCGTACGGTACAGGTCCGGCTCCAGGTAGATCACCCGGGCGATCGGCACGGCCTCGCGGATGCGCCGCTCAGCCTCGTCGATCCCCTCGGCCACCTCGGCGGCCGTGTCGTTGTTCGTCACCGCGATCTTCGCCGCCACCAGCAACTCCTCGGGGCCCAGGTGCAGCGTGCGCATGTGGATGACGCGATCCACCTGCGGCGCGGTCTCCAGCGCGGTGCGGATCTGGGCCTCCATCTCCTCCGAGGCGCCCTCACCCAGGAGCAGCGACTTGGTCTCGACGGCCAGGATGACCGAGATGATGGCCAGCAGCACACCGATCATCAGCGTGCCGATGGCGTCCCACCTGCCGTCACCGGTGACGACCGCCATCGTCACGCCGAACAGCGCGAAGATCAGGCCGAAGAGCGCCCCCAGGTCCTCCAGCAGGATGACCGGCAGCTCGGGCGCCTTGGACCTGCGGATGAAGGCCATCCACGACTGCTTGCCGCGCACCGCGTTGGCTTCCTGGATCGCGGTCCGGAACGAGAAGATCTCGGCGATGATCGCGAAGATCAGCACGCCGAACGCCCAGCCCGCCGACTCCACCGGGTGCGGGTCGGAGAGCTTGTGGAAGCCCTCGTAGAGGGAGAAGAGCGCGCCGATGGCGAACAACACGACCGCGACCACGAAGGCGTAGAAATAACGCTCGCGACCATAGCCGAACGGGTGCTCCTGGGTGCTGGCCCGCTTCGCCCGCTTGCCTCCGACCAGCAGCAACGCCTGGTTGCCCGCGTCGGCGACCGAGTGGATGCCCTCCGCGAGCATCGAGGAGGATCCGGTGAAGGCCGCGGCCACGAACTTCGCCACAGCGATGGCGGTGTTCGCCGCCAATGCCGCAAGGATTGCTTTGGTTCCGCCGCTCGCGCTCACCGGGGGTCTCCCAATCTCATGATCATGTTACTCAAGGCCTAAAACGAGATCCTATTGCGAAATTCTGGCCTTTATCTCCGAGATCGCCGCCACCGGGGTCGGATCGATACCGTAGCCCAGCGCCAGATAGGTGCTCGCGTAGTCGCCGAGCCCCACCAGCGAGGCCAGCCGCTCCAGCGGATGGGCGCCGTCGGCGGCCAGCTCGGTGACCGGCACGCCACGGTCGTGCGCCAGCCGCACCGCGGCCTCGCGCGCCCTGGCCACCTGCGGATGCTCCTCCAGGTCACGCAGCATCACGAGCCTGAGCGAGCGGCCCGGGGTCTCGGCGAAGATGTCACGCTCGGCCAGCGGCCCGTCCAGCACGGCCACCTGGTTGTGGCCGGCCTCCGGCAGCTCGCCGGGGATCGCCGGATACTTGGCGCTGGCATTGAGCTGACCGGCCATGCGGCAGGCCGCGACGGCCGCCAGCCGGGACGAGCCCCAGATCATCGGCACGCTCTCGGCCAGCTCCATGGCCAGCGACTTGCCCGGATTGACGAACGACTCGCTGGACGGCCGGCACCGGTGCGCGATGTCCTCCAGCGACTTGGCCACCTGCTCGACCATCGCCTCGTCGAGGCGTACCAGGCCCAGCGAGGCGGCGGCGACGATCAGCGGGACCGTCACCAGCCAGAGGTTGGCCCGGGGCTGCCCCCGCGTCGGCAGCGGGACGTGGACGGCCGACGCCTGGGTGGCCACCGACTCCAGCGCGGAGCCCGCGGGGCCCAGCGCCAGCAGCGTGCAGCCGCGCCGCACCGCCTCGGTGGCGACGGCGAGCGTCTCCTCGGTCTCGCCCGTCCAGGAGATCGCGACCACCAGGTCGGTGGCGCCCACCCAGCCGGGCAGCTGGTAGGAGCGCAGGGTCACGATCGGCAGCGGGGCGCTGTTGCCGCAGACCGCGGCCAGGATGTCGCCCGCGACGGCGGAGCCGCCCATGCCCGCGACCACGACCGCCCTCGGCCGCCCGTCCGCCGACAGCCGCTCGACGACGCCCGCCTCGATCGCGCACCGGTGGCCGGTGCGCACCTGGGCCGCCGAGGCGGCCACGGCGAGCAGCATGCCCCCGGGGTCGCCCTCGCTCAGGTGGCGCTGGTCGTCGAGCCGCTCCGGCTCCCAGGTCACGGCTTCCTGGCCTCGTCGACGAGCAGCACCGGGATGTCGTCACGGACCGGATAGATCAGGCCGCATCCCGTGCAGGCCAGCTCCTCGGTTTCGCCCTCCACGCGCAGCGGTGACTTGCACGCCGGGCAGGCCAGGATCTCCAGCAGCCAGTCGTCGATCTTCACTGTGTCACCTCTCTGAGCAGGCCGAGAACCTCGTCCCGGACCGCCGTCATCGTGGTCTCGTCAGCCGCCTCGGCGTTGAGCCTGAGCAGCGGCTCGGTGTTGGAAGCCCGCAGGTTGAACCACCAGCCGGGGGCGCTCACGGTCAGGCCGTCGAGGTCGCCGACCTCGCCCCGCCCGGCGAACGCCGCCCGCACCCGGCGCAGCGCGTCGTCCTGGTCGGCGACGGTGCTGTTGATCTCGCCCGTGGCGTGGTAGCGGGAGTAGGCCGCCACGACCTGCGACAGCGGCCGGTCCTGCTCGCCGAGCGCGGCCAGCACGTGCATCGCCGCCAGCATGCCGGAGTCGGCGAACCAGAAGTCGCGGAAGTAGTAGTGGGCGGAGTGTTCCCCGCCGAAGACCGCCCCGGTGCGGGCCATCTCGGCCTTGATGAAGGAGTGGCCGACGCGGGTCCGCACCGGCTCGCCGCCGTGCTCGCGGACGATCTCGGGGACGCCGCGCGAGGTGATCAGGTTGTGGATGATCGTCGAACCGGGGTGCTTGGCCAGCTCACGCGCCGCCACCAGGGCGGTGATCGCCGACGGGGACACGGACTCGCCCCGCTCGTCGACGACCCAGCACCGGTCGGCGTCGCCGTCGAAGGCCAGCCCCACGTCGGCGCCCGCCTCGACCACGGCCTTCTGCAGGTCGAGCAGGTTGGCGGGCTCCAGCGGGTTGGCCTCGTGGTTGGGGAAGGCGCCGTCGAGCTCGAAGTAGAGCGGGGTCAGCTCGATCGGCAGCCCGGCGAACACGGCCGGAACCGTGTGGCCGCCCATGCCGTTGCCCGCGTCGACGACGACCTTGAGCGGCCGGTTGGCGGACAGGTCGACCAGCGTGCGCAGATGGTCGGCATAGCCCTGGAGCAGGTCCTTCTCGATCAGGGAGCCGGTGGGCGCCCCCGTGTCGCCGATCAGCTCGGCCGCCCGGTCGCGGATCTCGGTCAGGCCGGTGTCGCCGCCGATCGGCACCGCGCCCGCGCGGCACATCTTCATGCCGTTGTAGCGGGCCGGGTTGTGGCTGGCGGTGAACATCACACCGGCCAGGCCGAGGCTGCCGCTGGCGTAGTAGAGCAGGTCGGTCGAGCCGAGCCCGGCGTGCACCACGTCGGCGCCGCGAGAACGCGCGCCACGGACGAAGGCGTCGGCGAGCGGCACGGAGGAATCGCGCATGTCATGCGCCACCACGACCGACTCGGCGCCGGTCACGTCGACGAAGGCCGCCCCCACGGCCTCGGCGATGGGCTCGTCGAGCTCGTCCGGCACCACGCCGCGAACGTCGTAAGCCTTGAAGATCTTGGCGAGATCGCCCACTCCAGCTCCGCCCCTAGGTCGTCTGTACGGCCAGGACGAGCCTACCGGTCACGGTGCTGCTGGGCCGACCTGAGAACACGAAGATGCCCACGTCGGCCTACCTCGACGCCTTGGCCGACAGGCTCGCCGGCGCCGGAAGGGGTGGGCCTGGCGGCCTCCCTGACCGCGTTGGCCAGCGCTTCGAGGTCGTCGGAGCTCGGCGAGCCGCCGTCCGTCGGCAACCGGACGACCTCCCAGCCGCGGGGAGCGGTCAGCCGCTCGGCGTGTTCGGCGCACAGGTCATAACAGTGTGGCTCGGCGTACGTCGCCAAGGGGCCGAGAACTGCGGTCGAGTCGGCGTATACGTACGTGAGCGTGAAGACGGCAGGCTGACTGCAAGCGGTGCGGGAACAGCGGCGGACGGGGCTCACGGAGGGACCGTATCTGGTAAGAGTGCGGGACGCCACTATCTGGGCGCTCTTAACGAGCGTGTCGCCACAATTCGGACACCTGTCGCAGGCTTTCCACCTACATGCCCCGAAGGCGCCTCACCCTTAGACTTGCCGTGTGACTTCCAAGCGCGGTCCCCGGCGGCGTGACCGGCACGGTCGCGGCCTGCGCGGGCCGCTCGCACCCTCCTACGTGCCCATGGCCAGGGCCCGTAGCGAGCGCTTCGATGACCTGGTGCTCGACGCGGTCGACCGGCTCAGACCCAAGTGGGACAAGCAACTGTCCGCCGTGGAGTTCGCGGTGGAGGAGGTGCCGCCGCTGAGCGAGCTGGGCGACGGTCCCGGCGTCTCCTCGGGCCCCATACCGTTCGGCCGCGCCGACACGGCGAAGGGGCAGAGCCCCGCCTCGGTCGTGGTCTACCGCCGTCCGCTGGAGGCCCGCGCCCGCGATCGTGACACGCTGGGCGCGCTCGTGCACGACACCGTGGTGGAGCAGGTGGCCACGCTGCTGGGCCTGTCACCCGACACGGTCGACCCCGGTTACGACGAGCGCCGCTAGGACACGAAAAAGGGCCACACGGTGATCCGTGCGGCCCCTCCCCGCTTTTATCCCTATACGGCCTGGCGTTTGATCCGTCGGCGTTCCCGCTCGGACAGCCCACCCCAGATGCCGAAGCGCTCGTCGTGCTCGAGTGCGTACTCCAAGCACTCAGCACGCACTTCGCACGATCGGCACACCTTCTTGGCCTCTCGGGTGGAGCCGCCCTTTTCCGGGAAGAACGCCTCTGGATCCGTCTGCGCGCACAGTGCGCGCTCCTGCCAGCCGAGTTCTTCAGCGTCAAGCTGATCCTGTGCGATGACCAAATCGGTCACTGCACACCTCCCTGCCGCCCGCCCGCAATGGAGCCCCCCATGGAACGCCTTCCTTGTACCCACCCACGGGAAGGCGTAACAACATGGTTGTAATTACACGCGTGTGCCGTACGTGGCGTCAAGCGGCATGCTGGTATCCGGGGAAAGACCAGCTCTCGCCCCGGTCGTGCCTGGCATGTGATGTTCCCACCCGGTTCGGGCCAGAGTCCTGGCCCATGGACGGGTGTGTTCAACGCTGTCAGCGGTCGGAACCGTAGCAGGGCGGGATAGAGCTCCGCCCTGTGCGCCACCTCTTCTCTAGCCTTGCTTTGCCGGTCCGTTACCTGCGTGGCTCATTGGGGGTGTATATGGCCGTTGGGTCTATTGGGTCATCCCCTTGGCGGGTCTGTTCCCCCAGCGCGTCGCCGCGCAGTGCCGACTGGTCGAGCCGGATGGTCGAGTCGGCCGCCGGGGCGTCCGCGCCCCAAGCCGGCGCCTGGTGGTGCTGCGGCCGGTAACCCTGGGCGTCGTACTGGCCCTGCTGCGGCTGCTGGGGGTAGGCGGCCTGCTGCGGGTCGTACGGGGCCTGCGAGTGCTGGGGCTGGCCGGGGTAGGGCTGCTGAGCCTGCGGCGGCTGGCCGTACTGGGGCTGCCCCTGCGGCTGGCCGTGCTGAGGTTGGCCCTGCGGCTGGCCGTGCTGCGGCTGGCCCTGCGGCTGCGGGTTGCCGAACAGGTCGTCGTGCGGCCTGGCGCCCTGGGCGCCGTAGTCGGGGACTCGCAGGTCAGGCTGGGTGCCCACGCCCGACTGGTAGGTGTCGGCCTGCTGGTAGGCGTCGAGGAGCTGCTGTGAGCGCGGGTCCACGGGCGGGTCCGGCTCCTGGAAGGCGGGCTCCTGCGCCGGGGTGGAGAACTCGCTGCCGGAGTAGCCGGTGAACGGCTGCCCACCCTGCGGCCCCGCCTGCTGGCCGCCGTGCTGGCCACCCTGCTGCCCCGCCGGCTGCCCTGCCTGCTGGTCGAACGCCGACGGGCGGTCGTAGTAGGGCTGCTGGCCGCCGTACTGGGGCTCGCTCTGCGGGAACGGCACGCTGGGCGCCGTCTCGGTCGTGGGGTAGCCGGAGCCGAACGCGCCCGGCTGCTCCACCGGCGCGGCGTAGAGGTTCGGCCGGCTGTCGGAGTGCGCGCCCAGCTGGCTGTCGGGCTGGGGGGCGTACGGGTTCGGCTGGTTGTCGGCCGGAGGCGCGTACGGGTCGGCCGAGCCGTACACGTTGGGCTGGCTGTCCGCCGGAGCGTAGGCGCCCGCGTGGCTGTCCGACTGGGGGGCGTATGGGTTCGGCTGGTTGTCGGCCGGAGGCGCGTACTGGTCCGCCGAGCCGTACACGTTCGACTGGCTGTCGGAGGGGCTGTACGGGTTCGGGTGGCTGTACTGGTTGGGCTGGCTGTCCGCCGGGACGTACGGGGCGGGCTGGTACTCGGGCTGCGACGGGTACGTCGCGTCCGGCGCGGTCTCGGACGGCGCGTACGCGGCGTGGGACGGCTGGGCCTGCGAACCGTAGGGGTCCTGGCTCTGCGGGTTGTACGCGTCCGGTGCCGGCGTGCTGTAGGCGTCCGGGGAGTTGTACCCGTCCTGGGCCGGGGAGCCGACGGCGGGCGTGCTGTACGGGTCCTGGGAGGCGGCGGCCTGGCCGTAGCCCGCCTCGAACTGGCCGGCCGGCCGCTCCGACCGGCTCGGCTCACGGTCGGACGGGGCCGCGGGAAGCGCCGGGAGCGCCGCGCGGGGCTGGGGCGGCTGGTAGGCGTCCTGGGCGGGCTGCGGGGGCTGCGCGGGCTGGTCCTGCTGGGCGAACGGCTGGCCCTGCGGGTTGTAGGGCTGCTGGTACGGAGGCTGCTCGGGCTGGCCGCCGTAGCTCGGGGGCTGCTGCGTATACCCGGACTGCTGGCCGTACGGCGGCTGCTGTCCCTGGGGAGGGGGCTGCTGGCCGTACTCCTGGGCCGGCGGGAATCCCGGCTGGCCCTGGGCGTACTCCTGGGCGGGCGGGTAGCCCGGCTGCCCGGGGGGCTGCTGGCCGTACCCCTGCTGGGCCTGCGGCGGTGGCTGCTGGCCGAAGGCGGGCGGGCCCTGCGAGGGCGGCTGCTGGCCGTACCCCTGAGGGCCGTAGTTCTGCTGGTAGCCGGCGGCGCGTCGATCGGGCAGGACCTGCGGCAGCAGGTAGACCAGCGCGACGGCGGCCAGCGCGAGAATCGGCGCGCCCGTGAGCACGAACTCCACGGTCGCCCGCGCCCCGTTGCCGGCGAACAGGCCGAGCAGCAGCGACAGCGCGCCGAACACGGTGGCGACCGCGAGCGCGCCGGCGGCGACGTAGGCGATCGGCTTGGCCTTGGGCGAGGGCCGGCCGACCTTGGTGACCAGCAGCACCGCCCCCAGGACGAGCGCCACGTTGAGCGGGCTGGTCAGGCTGAAGAAGTGGCTGAAAGCCCGTTCGGTGAAGGACGGCCCGCTGCCACCGAGTGGCCCGGAGGAGCCGATCAGGATCCGGCCCAGCGTCAGCAGGATGTCCAGCCCACCGGCGGCCAACATGATCCAGGCGGCCGGCTCCTTCAACCGCTCTACGTCTAATTTGCTCACAACTACCCCCAACGGACCCTTTAGCCCGAAGGGAGTTTGCCACATCATGGACTGACCCCGTGGGAGTCCCATGCAGCCCGTAGATCACAATAAACGTTATCTTCCCCTCGAATCACGCCCATGCTGGGGATGTGGCGAGGGCGAAATCGGCTCCTGTGGGAAGTGTCACCAAACCCCGGTGGAAGACTGGGCCGCATGCACATCGTGTCCCTCGCCGGCGGCATCGGCGGCGCCCGCTTCCTGCGTGGCCTGCGCGCCATCGCGCCTGACGACCAGATCACCGTGATCGGCAACACGGGCGACGACATCACCCTGTTCGGCCTGCGGGTCTGCCCCGACCTCGACACCGTCATGTACACCCTGGGCGGCGGCATCGACGAGGAGCAAGGCTGGGGCCGGGCCGCCGAGACGCACGTCGTCAAGGAGGAGCTGGCCGCCTACGGGGTCGAACCGCAGTGGTTCGGCCTGGGCGACCGCGACTTCGCCACCCACATCGTCCGCTCCCAGATGCTGGAGGCCGGCTACCCGCTCTCCCAGATCACCCAGGCCCTGTGCGCCCGCTGGCAGCCGGGGGTGCGCCTGCTGCCGATGAGCGACGACCGGTGCGAGACGCACGTGATCATCTCTGACGAGCACGGCAAGCGGGCCGTCCACTTCCAGGAGTGGTGGGTCAGGCTGCGCGCCTCGGTGCCCGCCGAGTCCTTCGCGCTCGTCGGCGTCGACACGGCCAAGCCCGCCCCTGGGGTGCTGGACGCGATCGCGGACGCGGACGTGGTCATCCTGCCGCCGTCCAACCCGGTGGTCAGCATCGGCACCATCCTCCAGGTGCCCGGCATCCGCGACGCGCTCATGGCCAAGACCGTGGTGGGCGTCTCCCCCATCATCGGCGGCGCGCCGGTCAGGGGCATGGCCGACGCCTGCCTGACGGCGATCGGGGTGGAGACCAGCGCCCAAGCCGTCCTTGAGCTGTACGGAGCCGACCTGATCGGCGGCTGGCTGGTGGCCCCCGAGGACTCGGCGGTCGCCCTGGACGGCGTCCGCGTCGAGGCCCGGCCGCTGCTCATGCACGACGCGGACGCGACGGCGGCCATCGCCCGCGCCGCCCTCGACCTGGCACAGGAGCTCGCCCGATGACCACCCCGCAGCAGATCGAGATCCTCGGCGTGCCCGGCATCGGGGAGGTGCGCCCCGGTGACGACATCGCGGCCCTGCTCCGGGACGCCGACGTGCGCGAGGGCGACATCCTGGTCGTCACCTCCAAGATCGTGAGCAAGGCCGAGGGCCGGATCCGGGAGGCTCCCGACCGGGTCAAGGCGATCGAGGACGAGACCGACCGGGTGGTGGCCCGGCGCGGCGACACCGTGATCTCGCAGACCCGGCACGGTTTCGTCATGGCCGCCGCCGGGGTGGACGCCTCCAACACCGATCCCGGCACCGTGCTCCTGCTGCCGGAGGACCCCGACGCGTCGGCGCGCCGGATCCGGTCGGGGCTGACGCCCAAGGTCGGCGTGATCGTCTCCGACACCTTCGGGCGCCCGTGGCGGCACGGGCTGACCGACGTGGCCATCGGCGCGGCGGGCGTGACGCCGCTGGCGGACTTCCGGGGCGGCACCGACACCCACGGCAATCCGCTCAACGCCACCGTGACGGCTCTCGTGGACGAGATCGCGGCCGCCGCCGAGCTGGTCAAGGGCAAGCTCGACGGGGTTCCCGTCGCCGTCGTGCGCGGGCTGGCGCACCTGGTGACCGAGGAGGACGGGCCGGGGGTCAGGCCGCTGGTGCGTCCGGCCGACGAGGACCTGTTCCGGTTCGGGTCACGCGACGTCGTGTTCGCGCGCCGTACCATCAGGGAGTTCTCGGACCGGCCCGTCGACGCCGCCGCGGTGCGGCGGGCGGTCGCGGCGGGCATCGCCGCGCCGGCGCCGCACCACACGACGCCGTGGCGGTTCGTGCTCGTCGAGTCGGCCTCGACCAGGACGCGGCTGCTCGACGCCATGCGGGAGGCGTGGATCGCGGATCTGCGCGGCGACGGGTTCACCGAGGAGTCGATCGCGAAGCGGGTCAGGCGTGGCGACGTGCTGCGCGCCGCGCCCTATCTGGTGGTGCCGTGCCTGGTGATGGCGGGCTCGCACACCTATCGGGACGACCGGCGCAACGCCGCCGAGCGGGAGATGTTCGTGGTGGCGACCGGCGCGGGGGTCGAGAACTTCCTGGTCCAGCTCGCCGTCGAAGGGCTGGGCTCGGCGTGGGTGTCGTCCACGATGTTCTGCCGCCCGGTGGTGCGTGAGGTGCTCGACCTGCCCCAGGAGTGGGATCCGATGGGCTGCGTCGCGATCGGCCACGCGGCCGCTCCCCCTCGGGATCGAGCGCCACGCGACCCTCAGGACTTCTTTGTGACGCGCTGACCTGCGACTTTCGAGAATGTCACGGTTTGGTGTACCTGTTAGGAAAGTTTCCTTTACATTTGGGCGCACCCCCACCGTAAAGGAGCTCGCTTCATGAGAAGGTTGCTCACCTTACTGTCCGTGACGGTGCTCGCCGTCGCCTGCACGATCTTCGCCACCTCCCCGGCGTTGGCCCACGGCTACGTCAACTCGCCGCCGAGCCGCCAGGCCAACTGCGCCCAGGGCAAGGTCTCGGGCTGCGGCGACATCATCTACGAGCCGCAGAGCGTCGAAGGCCCGAAGGGCCAGCGCAACTGCCACGGCGGCATCCCGCGCTTCGCCCAGCTCAGCGACGAGAGCAAGGCGTGGCCCGTCACCTCGGTCGGCAGCACGGTCGACTTCAAGTGGACGCTGACCGTCCAGCACGCCACCAGCACGTGGGAGTACTACATCGGCGGCACCCGGGTCGCGAGCTTCAACGACCAGGGCCGCCAGCCGCCGTCGCTGCAGGTCTCGCACCGGGTGAACCTCTCCGGCTTCAGCGGCCGGCAGAAGGTCCTCGCCATCTGGAACATCGCCGACACGCCCATGGCCTTCTACGCCTGCATCGACCTGCGGATCGGCGGCGGCGCCGGCAACCCCGACCCCACCCCGACCCCGACGCCCACCCCGACCCGTACTCCGACGCCCACTCCGACGCCGACCCCGACCTCGCCCGTGGGCGGCACCTGGAAGGCCGGCACCGCCTACAAGACCGGCTCGACCGTCACCTACGGAAGCGCCACCTACCGCTGCATCCAGGCGCACACCGCCCTCGCCGGCTGGGAGCCGCCGAACGTTCCCGCCCTGTGGGGCAAGGTCTGATCGCCTGAGGGGGCGCCGCCGTCGGCGCCCCCTCACCCGCACGTCGGGTGGCACAGGCGGCGGGCCAGCGCCTCCAGGAACACGTCGATGATCTCGCCCGGCTCCTGGGCCACGTGCAGGGAGCCGTTCGTGGCGGCCGTGATGCCCGCCAGGCCGTCGCGGTCGACGCCCTTGCCGAAGGCGATGACGATGATCTGGATGGGCTTGTCCGGCTTCCACTCGGTACGCAGCCGCTCGGTCAGCTCCGCCAGCTTGAGCCCGTGGCCGTCGTCCCTGCCCGCCGTGATCACCAGGAGCGTGTTGTTCATCTCCTCCCGGTATTTGCCGCCGACCTCGCGGAAGCCGCTCAGGATCGCGTCGTAGAGCGAGCTGTCCCGGCCGGGATGGGCGGTGATCGTGGTGGTGAGCTCGTTCAGCCGGCCACGCCTGACCAGTTCGCCCGTTTCCGGGCGGTTGATCGGGCCGAGTCCCACCCGCTGCTCGTACCCCTTGACGCCGCCGAGCCGGTGGGCGAACTCCCAGAACCCCATGTGCGTGGAGTCGGGGAAGAGCTGCAGCCCGAGCCGCGCGGCGGCCAGCGCCACCCCGACCCGGGTGCCGCCGTTGAGCGGCTCGGCCATGTGCTTCGAGGTGTCGGTCAGCACGAGGATGTTGGTCGGCGGCGCGAGCCTGCTCCAGGCGCGCAACGCCTCGTCGATGTCCTCGTCCGTCACCGAGGACCGGATCTTCGGGTTCGTGACCGGGATCCGCGGCGCCGGCGAGATCGGGGCCTCCCTCCCGTCGCCCGACCGGAACCCCGCCTCCCGGACCAGCCGCTGCGCCTCGGGCCCGCGCAGCCACTCGGCGAAGGCCGCGGACCCCTCGGCCACCATGGGATCGGTGGCGGTCACCGCGTACGGGTAGTCGAGGGTGATCGTGCCCTCGCGCGGGTGCAGGGCGACGACCGGGTCCGCGGACAGGTTCAGGTTGTGCTCCCACACCGACTGCTCCGGCACGATGACGACCGGGCGCTGCCAGAACGTGCGGTCGTCCACCGCCGCCAGCATGCTGCGGTAGTCGGGCGCCGAGCCCGCCTGCGCCCACCGGACGAACGCGGTCAGCGCCTTGTCCGCCTCCGGCCCGGTGCCGACCACGTCCCGGGCCGCCGCGACGGTGGCGATCCCGGCCCCGGCCAGCGACGGATCCGGCACCCGGACCACGTCGGGCTCGTCCTCGGTGGGCGTCACCCGCCCGCGCACCGTGGGCGGGAAGACCATCCGCCAGTTCATCTCCGTGTTGCCGATGGAGAACTTCTCGGCGAGCGACGAGCGGGTCGCGAACACCAGCGGCGAGGTCGCCATCACCGTCTCACCCGCCCGCAGCGCGCTCGCGCCCTGCTCCCGCGCCAGGCGGATCCAGGCCGACGAGTCGGCGATCCAGCCGTCCGGCCGCTCGCTCAGCACGCCCGCCCGCTCCCCGATCAGCGTGCGCAGCACGGTGGCGGGAGGCCGCTCGGTCACCTGGACGAGCACGCATCGCCCGCCCGCGGTGGTCTTCGTCTCGTTGAACCGCCCGGCCGCCCGCATCACGGCCGGAGCCACGTCCAGGGCGGCCGCCACATCGACCAGAACAGGCTCTCGTGTCGAGCACAGGGCCCGCGCGCCGCCGAACACCACCACCAGCATGCCCGCGACCAGGGTGACGGCCGTGAGAACCGAGAGCACTCCGTTGCGGAGCGCTCTCTTCCTTTTCTGCTCGGGAGATAACGCGGCGCGGTGCTGGCCAAACCGCACGGTGAACCTCTCTCGATGGGGAGTGACGATTCTCCCAGCACGCTAGGCCATCGGCAGCACTCGCCGCACGCTCTGGCACACGCCGTCGCTCGCCGCCGACGCGGCCAGCCGCTCGTCGCTCGGCCGGCCGTACTCGGTGGTGCGCTGCCGCACCGGCCTGCCGGTGAGCTCGACCATCTCGCGCAGCTCGCTGATCGTCTTGTACGACCCGTTCTCCGACCCGGCCATCCGGCTGATCGTCTCCTCCATGAGCGTGCCACCGAGATCGTTCACGCCGCCCTTGAGCACGTGGTGACACAGGTCGTCGCGGAGCTTGACCCAGGAGCACTGGATGTTGGAGATCGCGCCGTGCAGCAGGATCCTGGCCAGCGCGTGCACCGCCCGGTTCTCCCTGGCGGTGGGGCCCGGCCTGGCGATCCCCGCCAGATAGATGGGCGCGCTCGTGTGCACGAACGGCAGCAGCACGAACTCGGAGAACCCGCCCGTCTCCTCCTGCAGCCGCCTGATCAGCTTGATGTGCCTGACCCAGTGCAGGTGGGTGTCGACGTGCCCGTACATCATCGTGGAGGTGGTCGGCAGGCCCACCCGGTGCGCGGTGGTGATCACGTCCACCCACTCCTGGGCGGGCAGCTTGCCCTTGGTCAGCACCCAGCGCACCTCGTCGTCCAGGATCTCGGCCGCCGTGCCCGGCAGCGAGTCCACCCCGGCCTCCTTGGCGGCGTGCAGCCAGTCCTCGATCGACAGGTTGGTGCGGCTGGCGCCGTTGATGACCTCCATCGGCGAGAAGGCGTGCACGTGCATGCCCGGCGTCCTGGCCTTGACCGCCCTGGCGATGTCGAAGTAGGCCGTCCCGGGCAGGTCGGGGTGGATGCCGCCCTGCATGCACACCTCGGTCGCGCCCGCCCGCCACGCCTCCTCGGCCCGGGCGGCCACCTGGTCCAGGCTCAGGGTGTACGCGTCGGCGTCCGTCCTGCGCTGGGCGAAGGCGCAGAACCGGCAGCCGGTGTAGCAAACGTTGGTGAAGTTGATGTTCCTGTTGACGACGTAGGTGACCTCGTCCCCGACGGCCTGCCGCCGCAGCTCGTCGGCGATCCCGGTGAGCTCCTCCAGCGCCTCCCCGTCGGCGGACAGCAACGCGACCGCCTCGGCGTCGCTGAGCCCCGCAGGGTCACTCTCAGCCCGCCGCAACGCCTCCCGCACCTCAGCGGACACCCCACCGCCCGCCGGTGAGCCACCCGGCACCGCGGAACCACCGTCGGCCGCCCCGTCCGTCTCTCCCCGCGCCGGTGCGGCGAGCACCTCGTCGGCGGAGTCCGGCGCAACGCGTACGGCGGGATCCAGCCGCTCCCGCAGCGCGTCCCAGTCCCCATAGACGTGGTCGAAGTCATCCCGCCGATCATGCGTCCGCCCGGAGGTGTCCACCTCCACATGCAGATCCACCCTCCCGGAGGCCGCGAACCCACCGTCAGGCTCCTGCCAGGGCAGCCCCGCAGGCAGCACCCCCTCCCGGGCCAGCCCCGTCTCCGGGTCGGCCAGCGCCGCCACGTGCCCGAACAGCCGGGGATCCAGCCAAGGCTCCCCCGCCCGCACGTACTCGGGGTAGATGGTCAACCGCTCCCGCAGCCGGAATCCGTGCTCGGCGGTACGCGCGGCCAGCTCGTCGATCTGCGGCCACGGCCGCTCCGGGTTCACATGGTCGGGCGTCAACGGCGACACCCCGCCCCAGTCGTCGATCCCGGCCCGGATCATCAGCTCGTACTCGGCGTCCACCAGGTTGGGCGGCGCCTGCACGCGCGCCCGCGGCCCCAGCACCAGCCGGGTCACGGCGATGGTGGCGGCCAGCTCCTTCAGGTCCGCGTCGGGCAGCCCGCGCATCGCGGTGTCCGGCTTGGCGCGGAAGTTCTGGACGATGACCTCCTGGATCGCGCCGTACTCGCGAGCCACCCGCCGGATGGCGAAGATGGACTCGGCCCGGTCTTCCACGGTCTCCCCGATGCCGATCAGGATCCCGGTGGTGAACGGCACGTTGGTCCGCCCGGCGTCCTCCAGCACGCGCAGCCGTACCGCCGGGTCCTTGTCGGGCGAGCCGTGGTGCGGCTGCCCCTTCTCCTCGAACAGCCGCCGCGAGGTGGTCTCCAGCATCATGCCCATCGACGGCGCCACGGGCTTGAGCCGCTGCAGGTCGCGCCAGCTGAGCACGCCGGGGTTGAGGTGCGGCAGCAGCCCGGTCTCCTCCAGCACCGCGATGGCCATCGCCCGCACGTAGGAGAGCGTGTCGTCGTAGCCGTGCGCGTCCAGCCACTCGCGCGCCTGGTGCCACCGGTCCTCGGGCCGGTCCCCCAGGGTGAACAGCGCTTCCTTGCAGCCCATGGCGGCGCCCTGCCTGGCGATCTCCAGCACCTCGTCCGGGCTGAGGAAGGGCGCGTCGAGCTTGTGCGGAGCGGTGGCGAACGTGCAGTAGCCGCAGCGGTCCCGGCACAGCCGGGTCAGCGGGATGAACACCTTCCTGCTGTAGGTGATGATCCCCTCGCGGCCGACGGCCTTCAGCCCGGCGTCCCGTACCCGGGAGGCGTGGTCCAGCAGCGTGTCGAGGTGCTCGCCGCGCGCGTGCAGCAGCACGGTGGCCTCGGCGACGTCCAGGGTCTTGCCATCACGGGCACGAGCGAGTGCGCGACGGAACGCGGAATCACTGACGAGACTCATACCGGCACACTACGGGCAGCTGAGTTCGTGGTGCGCACTCAGGGGCCGTGGTCAGAAGGAACGGTAGTCGCGCGCGGCCATCCTGGGCCCGCGCGCGGGCGGGCGCAGACCCGTCAGCATGATGAGGAGGGTGGCCCGATGCCGGTGTCCCCGGTACGGCTCCAGCAGCCGCATCATGCCGGGATCGTCCGTCTTCTCCCCCGTCAGCGCGTAGCCGACCATCTTGGCCAGGTGAAAGTCGCCGACGCTGACCGCGTCCGGATCCCCGAAGGCGCGCTGCCGCACCTCGGCGGACGTCCACACGCCGACCCCCGGCAGGGCGCGCAGCAGCCGGTCGAGCTCCTCGCTGGTGGCGGCGGCCTCCAGCTTGGCGGCGTGCCAGGCGGCGGTGGCGATGGTCCTGGCGCGCACCGCCTCGGCCCCGGCCTGATGCCAGTGCCAGCTCGGGATCTCCCGCCACACGGACGGCTCGGGCACGACCCACATCCCCTCGGGCGCGGGCCCCGGCGCCGGCTCGCCGTACTTCCGCAGCAGCCACCGCCACGCCCGCCACGCCTCACGCCCGACGACCTTCTGCTCCAGTACGGCCGGCACCAGCGCCTCCATGACCCGGGCCGTCCTGCCGATGCGCAGCCCCGGATGCTTCCTGGCCACGTCGTCCAGCACCGCGTGCCGCACCCTGAAGCCGGAGACGTCGTCGTCGGCGCCGAGCAGCGCGGGCAGCCGGTCCAGCATCCACGCGGCCCCCGGCCCCCAGGCGCGCCCGTGCACCTCCCGGTGGACGAGCGTCACCTTGAGCGTGGCGGGGCCGTCCGGGGTGCGCGTGGTGCGCCAGACGGCCCCGTCGAGCGTCTGGCGCCAGGCCGGGTCGCCGGAGCCGCGCTTGTGGGGAGCCATCGCCATCCCCACGTCAAGCGGCCCCTCGGGCACCCAGACGCGCTCCATCATCCGTCCAGTGTGCCCGCTACCGACCGCACGCCGCGCGCCGGCGTGGTCGCTGCCGGTCAGACGTCGCTCGAGTAGCGGACCGCGCGCTCGGGCAGCTCCACGCCCGGCCAGATGCGCACGCCGGCCTGCAGCTCGTTGCCCGGCCCGACGACCGCGCCGTCGCCGATGACCGCGTCGCGCACCACCGTGCCCGCGCAGACCCGCGCCCCCCGGCCCAGCACCGAATCGGTCACCCGCGCGCCGGACTCGACCACGCAGTCGTCGCTCAGCACCGAGCCGATGACGATGGCGCCCGCCTCGACGATGGTCCGGGCGCCCACGGCCGTGCCGCCCTGGACCTTGGCCTCCGGCGAGACGACCGAGCCGGGCAGGGCGAGGTATTCGCCCGTGGGCCCCGGCAGGGCGGGTGAGGCCAGCCGGCCGAGCACCAGGTCGCGCGAGCCCTGGACGAACGCGGCGGGCGTGCCGACGTCGAGCCAGTAGGTCCGGTCGGCGTAGCCGAGCACGAGCCGGCCCGACTCGATGAGTCCGGGGAAGGTCTCCCGCTCCACCGACACGACCTCGTCACGCGGGATCTGGTCGATGACCGACCGGGTGAACACGTAACAGCCGGCGTTGATCCGATTGGTGACCGGATTGGGGGTCTTCTCCAGGAACGCCGTCACCCGGCCGTCGTCGTCCGTGGGGACGCAGCCGAACCGGGTCGGATCCTCCACCTCCGTCAGATGGAGCGTTACAGCGGCGTCACGATCGAGGTGCCCGCGCACCTGCTCGCCGATGTCGTGACCGGACAGGATGTCGCCGTTGAGCACCAGGACCGGGTCACCGGGCCCGGCGGACAGCGCCTGCGCCGCGTTGCGGATGGCACCGCCGGTGCCCAGCGGCGTCTCCTCGGTCATGTACTCGATCGAGAGCCCGAACGCGGACCCGTCACCGAACTCCGGCTCGAACATCGACGCCTTGTACGAGGTGGCGAAGACGATCCGGCGTACGCCGAACGAATGGGCCCGTGCCAGTTGGTGGGCCAGGAAGGGCACTCCGGCGGTCGGCAGCAGCGGCTTCGGCGTGCCCAGCGTCAGTGGACGCAGGCGCGTGCCCTGCCCCCCGACCAGGAGGATCGCCTCTAGGTCTGGCAAAGAGCTCTCCATAACTTTGGGAGGGTAGCGAACTATTCGATCGCGCGTTGATAAGAACTGAGGTGCGCTTCGGCCGAAGCTTCCCAGGTGAATTCGCGTGCTCTCGCCAGCCCTGCCTCCCGCAATTGCCGTCTCCTGTCCGGTGAAGCCAGAAGCTGGGCCAGCGCGGTGGCGATGCTGTCGGCGTCCGGTTCACTGTAGGCGACCGCGTCCCCGCCCACCTCTGGCAGCGACGTGCGGTGGGTGGTCAGCACGGGCGCGCCGCAGGCCATCGCCTCCAGCACGGGCAGGCCGAACCCCTCGCCCCTGGACGGGAAGGCGACCACGAGCGCCCCGCCGAGGAAGCCGGGCAGGTCGGGCGCGTGCAGGTAACCAGGGCGCACGACCTTGACGGTGGCCTCGACCTCGCGGCAGGCGGCGTCCACGTCGTCCTCGTGCACGCCGCCGCCGAGCACCAGCGCGGGCGGGTCGGCCAGCCCTTTGACGGCGGCGGCGAAGCCGCGGATCAGGTTTGGAACGTTCTTGCGCGGGTCAAGCGCGCCCAGGAAGGCGACGTACGGCTGGCCGTGCAGGCCGCACCTGCTGACCGCCCGCTGGATCTCGGCCTCGCTCGGGGCGTGGAACTGCTCCTGGTCGACGCCGTGGTAGGCGACGTCGATGCGGGTGGGGTCGGCGGCGAGCACCCGCACCAGCTCGTCCCTGGTGGCCTTGGAGGGCACGATCACCCGGTTGGCGTGCCGTACGGCGGTGCGGGTGGCCGAGCGGAAGAACGAGGCCCTGGAGGGGCTGTGCTGCTCGGGCTCGGTGAACCAGGTGACGTCGTGCACCGTCACGACCGTCCGCACGCCCGAGCGGAGCGGGATGGAGTAGTAGGGGGCATGGATCACGTCGGCGCCGACCCGGCGGGCGAGCAGCGGCAGGCCGGTCTGCTCCCAGGCGAGCCTGGCCGCCCGGTTGGTCAGCGAGACGGGCCCGGGAATCACCCGGGCCGACGGCGCGATCGCGGTGTATCGCTCGGCGTCCGCCCGCTGGCAGACCACCGCGAGATCGGCGCCCGCCCGGTCGAGCGCCCTCACCAAACCGTCCACATACCTGATCAAGGCACCGCGGTCCGCGGGAACCGCGGCCGCATCGACGAGCACTCGAGGCATTACGGTGATCTTCTCCCCTCAAGATCAACGTGGGATCTGGTGTCCCCCCTCTATTTCCAGCTTATGACCAGCCTCCCCTAAATCGTGTGCCAAATCACACTGAGTCGCGACGTGCCGAGATTCCCGCCAATCCAGCACAGAGCAAATCGCCAAGAATGATGACAATTCTGGAACAAAGGGCCACGGCGATGGCCTGACCAGCGTCCATGACGGGCGCGAGGACGGCCACCATGGCGACCTCCCGCACCCCTGCTCCGGCCGGCACGACGAACGTCATGATGCCCAGACACCACGACAGCGCGAACGCCCCCATGGCGAACACCAGCCCCGCCTCGGGGGCGACGAAGAACAGGTGGACGCCGTAACAGCCCCAGCCGAGCAGCGCCCAGCCGAGCGCGGTCAGCATCCCGCGCCGGGTGAGCGGCCGCTCCAGCGGCTCGCGCTTGAGCTTGCGCAGCCCGAAGCCGATCAGGCCGTTGATCACCCTGGGCTCCAGCAGCACCAGGAGCACCGGGACGAAGAGCAGCAACCAGCCGAACCGGTCCCAGCCCAGCGCCCCGAGCGCGACCAGCAGGCCGCTGGCGAGCTGGATCGGCATCATCAGGAAGAACGCCGCCGCGCTGCGCGGCCGTGGCACCCCGAGGTCGCGCCCCATCTCCATCTGGGCGAGCATCGGCCACACGGCGCCGGGGATGTACTTGCCGAGCTGGCCCACGAAGAACACCTTCGCCGCGGGCCGCAACGGCAGCGGCGAGCCCAGGTCGGCCAGCAGGGTGCGCCAGGTGAGCATGGCCCCGAGCAGCGCCGCCACGACGGCGACCAGCGACCCGGCGAGCATCGGCCAGCTCAGCGCGGCGAACCCGGCGACCACCGCGTCCCACTGCGAGGCCACGGCGTACGCGCCGAACCCCAGCGCCACAAGAAGGAACCCGACCCGCACCGCCCTGCGCACCACCACCCCCTTGCGCATGGCCCTCCCCCCACGGCCACCGGCCCCGGCCTCCGGCCCAGCGACCGCCTGCGGGTCGGCGCCGGACGCCGCCGGCCCGAGGTCACTGACCGATATATCGTGACCTGGCCCGGGGTGACCTGACTCAGGGCGACCCGCCGTACTGGAGTGGTCCGCTGTCCTTTCGGGACGGCCCGCCGTACGAGAGTTGTCCGCTGTCCTTTCGGGACGGCCTGCCGTACCGGAGTCGCTCACAGGGGGCGGACCCGTTCGGGAGGCTGCGGGAGGGCGGCGCCCGCCGGGCGGCGCGGCGTCTTGGTCGCCACCCACAGGTAGGTCGGCACGAGCGGCAGGAGCAGCCGCAGCACCGCGCGCGGCGTGCGGGCCAGGACCGTCCGCGCCACCCGCCCCAGCGCGCCGGGGAACAGCTCGGACCCGGCGAAGCGGGTCGGCGTCGCCAGCACCGGGAAGGTGTAGTCCCACACGTGGAAGTCCCGCAGCATCCTGCGCAGCCCGCGCCGGGTGCGGAAGCGCTCGTAGTAGTGGTCGGCGCGGCCGGAGGCGCGCACGTAGCGGTCGGCCAGCGCGGGCGGCAGATAGGACAGGAACGGCAGCTTGTAGTGCGGCTCCATGACCCCGAGCCGGTTGCCGAGGCCCAGGTAGAGGGCGCCGTCGTCGGAGAGCACCCGGTGCATCTCGGCCACCACCGCGTCGGGGTCGACCACGTGCTCGTAGATGTGGTTGAAGACCAGCACGTCGATCGAGCCGTCCGGGAACGGCAGCGCGGTGCCGTCGCCGCAGACGAACGCCACCCGCTCGCCGAACCGGTCGGCCGCCTTGCGCAGCCCCGGCACGTCGATGTCGATGCCGAGCGTGTGCTTCGCCCCGGCCGCGGCGAGCTCGTCGGCGATGAAGCCGGCCGAGCAGCCCACGTCACCCACGGTCAGCCCGCCGAGCGGCCCCTGGAAGTGCTCCAGCACCGCGATGATCTTCGCGGCCTTGCGCCGGCGCTTCGCCTCGTCGAGCATCGCCGACTGGAACTCGGAGTAGGCCAGCTGCGCGACCCGTTGCTTTCCCACGCCGCCCAACAGTACCCGCGCTCGCCGCCGTCAGCCGTCCCTCAGCGTTGATACGGTGACCCGCCGGAGCAGGATGTGGACCTCTGGCGGCCTGGCGAAGCCGGTTCGACCTGGGAAGAGCTGGCTCGGCCCGGTGCGGCGCGCGTACCCTGGCCGGATGATCCGCCGCCTGCTGCGCGTCGTCCTCGCCCTGGTCGCGCTCGGTTTCCTGGGCTACGCCCTGGCCCGCAACTGGGACGACACGCGGGCGGCGGTGGCGCAGATCTCGCCGTGGGCGGTGCTCGGCGCGTTCGTCGCGGTGCTGCTCGGCCAGTTCTGCATGCTGCTGGCCTGGCGCGCGGTCCTCGCGGGGCTGGGGTCGCCGCTGCCGGTACGGGTGGCTGGGCGGATCATGTTCGTGGGCCAGCTGGGCAAGTACATCCCGGGCGCCGTCTGGGCCTACGCCGCCATGATGGACCTCGGCCGCGACCACGGCAGCCCGCCGCGCAGGACGTTCGCGTGCATCTCACTGGCGCTGGTGATCAACCTCGGGGTCGGCATCGCGCTCGCCGCCACGACCCTGGCGACGCAGGAGGTCGTGCGGCAGGCGTGGTATCTGCTGCTGTTCGTGCCGGTGATCGCCGTCTGCCTGCATCCCAAGGTGCTCACCTGGGGTCTCAACCTGGCGCTGCGGCTGGCGCGCAGGCCGACGCTCGACAGTGTGCTGCCGGGCCGCACGGTGCTGATCGCGGTGGCGTGGACGGCGCTCGGCTGGTTCGTGTACGGCCTGCACACCACCATGCTCGCGGGCCGGTGGGACCTGTATGTGATCGCGACCGGCGCGTACGCGTTCGCCTGGGCGACCGGGCTGCTCACCTTCGTGGTGCCCGCCGGGGTGGGGGTGCGGGAGGGCGCGCTGGTGCTCGTGCTGGCGCCGATCATCACCACCGGTCCGGCCTTCGCGGTGGCGGTGCTGTCGCGGCTGGCGTTCACGCTGGCCGACGCGGCGGCGGCCGGACTGGCGTTGCTGCTGGGGCGTCAGGCGTCCAGGAGCGTGGCCGTGTACGCCGACCAGAAGGGCGCGGGATCGACCGCCTTGACGCCCGACCGCAACCTCTCCGGCTCGCCGGACGCGTAGAACCTCTCGATCGTCCGCCTGAGCGCGTCGACGTCGTCCGGCTCCACCAGCAGGCCGTCGACGCCGTCCCTGACATGGTCGGCGAGCGCGCCGACGCGGGTGGCGATCACCGGCACGCCGTGCTCGTGGCCGAGCCACACGTTCTGGCTGGCGGTGGCGTTGCGGTAGGGCAGGACGAGCGCGTCCGCCTCGGCGAACAGCTTGGGCACGTCGTCGGCGGCCACGTAGCCGGGCCGCAGGTCCACCCGGTCGCCGATCCCCAGCTCGCCGATCAGCTCCCTGGTGGCGTCCAGCCCGCCCCAGAACTCCCCCGCCACGGTCAGGCCCACGCCGTCGGGCAGCGCCCGCAGCAGCACGTCAAGCCCCTTGTACGGCCGGACGATGCCGAAGAACAGCAGCCGGTGGTGCACCTCGTCGGAGCGTCCCGCGTGGGTGGAGGGCAGGTGCGGCGGCAGCGGCGCCACGCTCACCGGCCCGCCGGTCAGCTCCCTGGCCAGCTCCGCCTGCTGACCGGAGTGGGTCAGCACCCCGTCGACGCGCTTGAGCAGCGCCTTCATCAACGGCCTGTCGTACGGCTTGCGCTCGTGCGGCAGCACGTTGTGGCAGAGGGCGACGGTCCTCGCCTTGCGGCCTATGCCGTACAGAATCCCCAGGTACGCGGGGACCTGCACGGGGCTGAGGACGGCCAGGATCACCAGGTCGGCCGCGCGCAGCCGACGGCCGGCGGCCACCCACCCGTCGGGCCGGCGCCAGTCGAGGACGCGCTCGGTCTTCGGGTAGGGGGTGCCCTCGGGGGCGTCGATGGTCTGCTGCCCCGGATAGAGGAACGACGGATACTGCGCCTTCCACGACTCGATCACCACGTCGTGGCCGAGCGCCGCGAGCCGGTGCGCCAGCTCGGTGGTGTGCTGGGCCCCGCCCCCCTTGTACGGATAGGTGGGGCCGACGACGGCGATCCGCACGCTACTCGCCCCGCGACCGCACGATCAGGTCGGCCAGCAGCGCCACCGACCCGATGAGCATGCCCGACAGGAAGATCATCACGGTGTTGGCCGGGAAGTAGAAGGGGTGCTGGATCATGTCCCACACGCCCTTGGCGAGCCCGATCGTCACCAGCCAGAGGGCCGGCGGCATGAGCACCTTGAGCGGGTTGAAGTACATGATCATCCGCAGCACCTGCAGGATGTAACGGTAGGCGTCGGACACGAAGCTGAACTTCGACTTGCCCGCCCGCTTGGCGTAACCGATCGGCAGGTAATAGACGTCATGCTGGTTGGACAGGAACGACAGCGTGATCGTCGTGACGCAGGAGAACCCGGGCGGCAGCAGCCGCAGATAGGGCTTGGCCACCGACTTGCGGAAGGCCCGCAGCCCCGAGTTGAGGTCCGGGATCTTCTGCCCGGCGAGCTTCTCCGCCACCTTGCGGATCACCCACTTGGCCGGCACCCGCAGCAGCTTGTGCGAGCCCTCCTCGGAGGTGCGCGCGCCGACCACCTGGTCGACCGTCTGATCCTTCTCCAGGATCTGCACCAGCTCGGGGATGCGCTCGTTGGGGTAGGTCATGTCCGCGTCGGTCCACACGACGATCTCGCCCTTGGCCTCCTGCGTGCCGATCCTGCGCACGGTGCCGGAGCCGCCGTTGCGGTGGAACGCGCGGATGCGCAGATGGGGATAGTCGGCTGCGGCCTCCTGCAGCCTGGCCAGCGTCTGGTCGGTGGAGCAGTCGTCCACGGCGACCAGCTCGTAGGTGTAGCCGCTGGAGTCCATGGCCTTGGTGATGCGCTCTACCTCGGCCACGACGTGATCCTGCTCGTTGTAACACGGCAGGACGATGGTGACGTAGGGCGCCTCTTCCACGGTGGATCCACTCTGGGGGGTCTCAAGCGTGCTCACGTGCGTCGAGGGTACTCTGCCCGGACAGGGCCTGGGTGCACATCGGGTCGCGGTGGTGACACCGTGGGGTCAGGCCACCGCCATCCACACGTTGATCCGCAGCGACCAGGTGCCGTTCGGCCGCTCGGTCAGCGAGCGCTCGTCCTGACGCGTCACCAGGGCCATGACCTGCGACGCCGTGCCGTACGGCGAGACCTGGCCGCGCTCGGCGCCGAGCACGACAGGGGTCCTGCCCACCGCGCGCACCCGCTCGATCAGACGGCGTACGTCTCGTTTCGAAGCCGTGTCCCCGGTGACGCGCTCGACCATCGCGACCGGGACGCCGCACCTCCCGCGCACCACCTGGGTGAACCGGTCCCCTGTGACCCGCTCCACCATCAGCACGGAGGCGTCCGGCGGGATCCGCGCGCACAATGCCGCCACCGCCGCCTCCTCCCCCCGCTCGACCGGGGTGAACGCGGTGCCGATCGAGGTCACGATCGGCGGCGCCAGCAGGAGCAGCACGCTCACAGGGGCGATCCAGCGCTGGAACCGCCTGCCGCGCCCCCGCTCGCGTAGCCACCCGGCCCCCCAGACGGCCAGCAGGATCAGACCCGGAATCACGATCGGCACCAGGCGGCGGGCGGCCCACGGATGGTCGGGGGTGATCTCCGGCCGGAGCAACGTGGTGACCGTCGTCCAGCCGATGACCGCCAGCGGCAGCAGCCACTCGGGCGCGCCGCCCTTCAGCAGCCTGCGCACCAGCACGGCCGCCGCCAGGGTGGCGAGCACGAGCGCGGGGACGCCGATGTACCAGGCCACCCAGTGCAGCGAGTTCTCGAAGTAGAGGCGCGTGCCGTCGATCGGCAGCCCGTTGGCCTTCTGGATCTCCTCGATGAAGGTGTGGGTGCGCCAGTCCTCGTCGTTGTCAGGCTCACGGCGCACGGTCTGCAGCCACGGCCGTACGGCCAGCCCGGCCATCACCAGCACCGCCAGGACCGCGCCCGCCTCGGGCAACCGGCGCGGCAGCCGGACCCGGGCCAGCAACGGCGCGGTGACCGTACCGGCGAGAGTGAGCAGCAGCACGGCGGCGCAGATCAGCAGCAGGGGCTCCACCGAGCGGGACAGATAGTCCAGGTACGGCCGGGCCAGCAGCTGAGCGGCCAGCAACCCGACCCCCACCCCGGCGACGAGCCCGGCCAGCAACGCCCCACCCAGCCCGCCGCTCCAGGGCACCCACCGGCCTGGTGCCGCTCTGGCCAGTCTGGCGAGCGCGATCAGCAGGCCGGCGAACGCCAGCGCGGGCAGGACGTCGCGCAGCCCGTCCACCCTGACCAGCACGCACAGGCCGAACACCAGCCCGGCCAGCGCCATCTGCAGCCGCCCGGTCCACGACGCCACCCAGCGACCCGCCCTCTGGACGGACCCGCCGTCCAGCCCGCCCCCCGCCGCTCGAGCACCCCCATCACGCACACCGCCATCCGGTACGACTCCGCCACGGGAGTCGCCGGCCGGTGGGGTTCGGTGGAGGGCGTCGTGGATCAGGATCAGGCCGCCGAACAGCAGGATCATCGACGGGATCTCGCTGAACGTCGTCCGCGAGGTGTAGAGGACCGGCATGCAGACCGCGAACGCCAGCGCGGCCGGAGCCGCCCAGCCGCCCCCGGCCAGCCGGGCCACCAGCCCGGCGAACGCCAGCACGGCCAAGGCGCCCAGCACGGCGGGCGTCACGAGCAGCCCGCCGAGCCACTCGCCGACGGCGAACAGCATCGGCGCGCCGGGCATGAACTGCGGCACGACCGCCCCGTCGACCGCGTAGAACCCCACGCTGTGGAAGATCAGGCCGGGATCGGCCCCGCCGAACGCCTCCGCACCCGACGGGATCGGCAGCGAACCGTGCTCGGCGAGCCAGATGGCGTACTGCGCGTAGGTGCCGGGGTCGCGCCTGACGGCGAGCTGCTCACTGTGCATGACCGCGTTGAACACGCCGGACCCGGCCGCCACGGCGATCACCCCGGCGACCTGCCAGGCGGTGGCCTGGCCGGTGCTTCGACCGACACTTTGCGCAGCGCTCTGGGCGGCGCTTTGACCGACACGTTGCGCGGTGCCCGTGTGGCGCGCCACCGCCCAGCACAGCAGCGCGACGACGGGCAGCCCGATCAGGAACGCCGGAAGGGGCCGGTAGACGCCCAGCAGGAGCAGCGGCAGCCCAGCCAGCAGCCAGCCGGCCACGGCGGCCGCGGGCAGCACCGTGACCACGGCGAGCACCCGGTCCGCCGTCGGCCTGCGCGTCTGGTGCAGCCGGGCGAGTTCCATCGGAGAGCGAGCGTATCCAACCTCACGATGACGGTCGCCTGGTCAAAGCCCGGTAGGTTACGCCACGTGCCCATGGAGCCGGGGGACGGTCGCACGGGTGACATGCCCGTCGAGCCGGAGGACGTACAGGTGAGTGGTCGCACGGACGACATGCCCGTCGAACCGGAGGACGCACGGGCCAGCAGCCGCACAGACGACGCGCGGGTGGGTGACCAGGCCGGTCCGGACCGGGGTGACACCCGGCGGCCGTTCGCCGCCGGAGCCTTCGTGCGGCGGCATGGGTGGTTCCTGGGGGTGCTGGCCATGGGCGCGGCGCTGCGCGGGCTCGCGATGCTGGGCTACCGCCCGGCGCTGTGGTTCCCCGACACCTACACCTACATCGTCACCGTCTTCAAGCCGCGCCCCGACCTGGTGCGGCCCGCCGGTTACTCGATGTTCCTCAAGCTGCTGGAGCCGTTCCACGCCTTCGGCCTGGTCGCCGCCGTACAGCATCTGCTCGGGCTGGCCACCGCGGCCCTGATCTACTGGGCGGCGCTGCGGGGGGCCCGGCGCCGGTGGGCGACGCTCGCCGCGACGCCCGTGCTGCTGGACGCCTACCAGGTGCAGCTGGAGCACCTGCTGGTCTCCGACACGCTGTTCATGTTCCTGATCGTGCTGGCCGTGGCGCTCAGCCTGGCGGACCGGCCCAAGCTCGTCACGATCGGCCTGCTGCTGGCCGCCGTCACCCTCACCAGGACCGTCGGCCAGCCGCTGATCCTGCTCCTGGCGGCCTGGTTCGTGCTGCGCAGGCAGATCCGGCCCGCCGGGGTGCTGCTCGCGGCGGCGCTGGTGCCCGTGGTCGCCTACGGCGCCTGGTTCTACGCCACCTACGAGCGCGTCGGCATCATCGGCGCGAACGGCGTCTTCCTGTATGCCCGGACGATGTCGTTCGCGGACTGCGCCCGGATGGATCCGCCGCCCGACCTGCGGGTGCTGTGCGATCCCCGGCCGGCCGAGCAGCGGCCGCCCTCCCAGGAGTACATCTGGGCCAAGGACGCGCCGCTGGTGGCGTTGCCCGGCATCACGTTCACCCAGGAGACCGACGAGCTGGCGGCCAGGTTCGCCGCGCTGGCGATCCGCACGCAGCCGCTGGACTACGCCGGCTCGGTGCTGTCGGAGCTGGGGCGTTCGTTCGTGTGGGGCCGCCCGGTCTATCCCGACCAGGAGATCTACGACTACTACCAGTTCCCCGTGACCCCGCCGGGCCCGCCGGGGCGGTACGCGGCGCAGCTCGGCGTCGACTATTCGCAGCAGTACGAGCGCGGGGCGATCGGCACCACCATCGCCGAGCCGTACGCGGGCTGGATGCGGGCCTATCAGGACGTGGCGCGGCTGCCCGGCGCCGTGCTGCTCGCCGCCCTGCTCGTCCCGCCCGCCCTGGCGGCCGGTCGCGTCATGTACGGCAGGCGGTGGACCCCCCGGGGCAGGCGTCGCGCGGCCAAGCCGTCCGGCGTCCCTGGTCCGGCCCCGTGGCTCCTGCCGTGGACGACCGCCGTTGTGCTGTTGGTCACTCCGGCGGCGGCGGCCGAGTTCGACTACCGTTACGTGCTGCCGGCCGTCCCGCTGGCCTTTCTGGCGGCAGCCCTAGCCTGCGGAAAGCGTAAAAACTTTCTCATTGGTATCTCACGAAATGTCCGACTCTGAGTATGCTTTGGGCCACCGATATCACGCCTGGGTCACGGTCGATTGCATCGGTCACGGCGACGGGTACGCCGTACGTGACCTAGTCTCTTGGCGCAGTACGACCAAGCCAGCGCGGAGAGCGTAGCGAACGAGGCTAGGGGGCGCATGAGCGACTACAGAAGCGTGTCCACCCAGGACCGCCGGGTCGCCCCGCCACAGCCCGGCAGCCGGATGGCCCGCAGGCAGGCAGCAGCGGCCGGCCCGCCCGAAGAGCCGCCCACGCGGGGCCACCGGGTCAAGGGCGACAACGGCGGCGGCAAGATGCGGATGCTCGCCTGGGTCAGCATCGCCGCCACCTCCGTCATGGTCATCGGATCCCTGACCGGCTACACGCTCTACCGCGACGCTTTCGGCAACATCAACCAGAAGAGCGTCAAAGCCGACATCATCACGCCACGCCCCGAGGACAAGGGCGCGCTCAACGTCCTGCTCGTCGGCTCCGACACCCGCGCGGGCGAGGGGAACGCGAGATACGGCCAGGAGCTCGCCAGGACCGCCGACGCCGGCGGCAAGCGCACCGACACGATCATCGTCCTGCATCTGTCACCCAACCGCGACCGGGCACAGCTGATCAGCTTCCCGCGTGACTCGATGGTGCAGATCCCCAAGTGCAAGAACGAGTCGACCAAGCAGGAGATGCCGCCCCAGCGAGCGATGATCAACTCCGCCTACAACTCGGGCGGCATCGCGTGCACGATCTCGACGATCGAGACGCTCACCGGCATCCGGGTCAACCACTTCGTCGAGATCGACTTCAGCGGCTTCAAGAACATCGTGGACGCGCTCGGCGGCATCGAGATCTGCCTCAAGTCCGGCGTCAACGACAAGAAGGCCAAGCTGGTGCTGCCCCCCGGCAAGAGCCTGCTCGACGGCGAGATGGCGCTGGGCTACGTGCGGCTGCGCAACTACGGCGACGGCAGCGACATCCAGCGCATCAAGCGGCAGCAGAACTTCCTCAGCAAGGTGGTCGCCAAGGCCACCAGCACCGACCTGCTCACCAGCCCCGGCAAGCTCACCGGCTTCATCAAGGCCGCGGCCGGCTCGGTGACCATGGACCCGGAGCTGGCCAACGACCCCGAACAGCTCATCGAGATCGCCACCAGCGCCAAGGAGCTGACCACGGGCGACGTGAAGTTCACCACCATTCCGTGGATCCCCGATCCCGAGGACAAGAACCGCGTGGTCTGGAAGCAGCCGGACGCCAGTGAGCTGTTCAACTCGATCGTCAACGACACCGAGATCCCGAAGATCTCGCCCTCTGAGAGTGGCAAGCCCAAGGTCACCATCAAGCCGGACCAGGTGCAGGTCCAGGTGCTCAACGGCACGACCACGGCGGGCAAGGCCCGCGAGGTGGCCGACCTGCTCACCAAGCAGGGCTTCAAGGTCACCGAGCTGGGCAACTTCCAGACCGCCGACGGCCAGAGCCTGGCCGCCACCGAGGTCCGCTACCCGAAGACGGCCGCCACCGGCGCCGACTACGCGGGTGTGCTGGCCGGTCAGGTGACGCCGAAGCCGGACGCCAAGGCGGGCAAGGCCAAGGCCGCCACCAGCGAGCCCTACAGCGCGGCCACGACGGTCCCGGCCGGCACGGCGACGAAGAAGGCGCCGGTGATCCAGCTCATCGTCGGAGCCGACTTCGAGACGGTCAAGGTGACCAAGCTCCCCGACAGCGTCGAGAAGTCCACGACCACCGCGTCGGAGCAGAAGAGCGTCTGCGTGTGACCGTTCGCTGAGCGTCCGTCACGAACCAGAGCCGTCCGTGACAACCCTCCAAGTTCTCTGTGTAAGCAGGGGATTCCGCTCCGGTCGACAGACACGGTACTGAAGCCGGGATATCGTGGTGCGGGTCGGCGACGCGGCTCGCCTTGCGCCGTCAAGGGCGATGCTGGGCATGCCGCTTCGCGTTCCCCGGCCCCGAGCGAAGCTGAGCGATTCTCCTGTGTCTGAGACCAAGCACTCTCCCCCGGTCACTCCTCCGAGCGACGAGAGTGCGGGCCCAGCCAACACGGGCGCCAAGTGGCCGCTGCCGGAAGAGGCCTTCTGGAGCGAGCGCACCGACCCCCACGGCAAGCTGCCCGAGGGCGCCAAGCAGAGCGAGCCGAAGCCGGCGGCCGAGCCCGAGCGGCCCCAGCGCAAGCGCGACCCCTATCTCGACAACGTCAAGTTCATCCTGATCGCGCTCGTCCCCGTGGGTCACTCGCTGGTGCCGACGCTCAGCGCGGACTCCTCCAGATCGCTGTACATCTTCATCTACACCTTCCACATGCCGCTGTTCGTGATCATCAGCGGCTATCTGTCCAGAAACTTCTGGAACTCCAACGCGAAGACCAACAAGCTGGTCGACACCTTTCTCGTGCCGTACGTGATCGTCGAGGTGGGCTACGCCGCGCTGCGCTTCTCGCTGGGCCAGAAGTGGAGCCTGACGATCATCGATCCGGCCTGGCTCAACTGGTATCTGCTGGCTCTGCTGTTCTGGCGGCTGTCCACCCCGGTGTGGAAGCGGATGAAGTATCCCGTCCCGGTGGCCATCGCCATCTACCTGTTCGCCGGGTTCTCCCAGATCTCCGGTGACTTCAGCATGGACCGGTTCTTCGGTCTGATGCCGTTCTTCGTGATCGGGCTGGTCATGCAGCCGGAGCACTTCGAGCTGCTCAACCGCCGCTGGATCAAGATCGTGTCGGTGCTCACGGTGCTCGCCGGGGCCGCGGTGGCCATCCTCATCGCGCCGCGGGCCCCGCTGGCGCCGTTCTACTTCAAGAACAGCTACCAGGACATGGACCTGTCCTGGTACATGGGCCTGGGCCTGCGGGTCGGGCTGCTGGTCTGCTCGCTGGCCCTGTGCTTCGCGGTGCTGGCGCTGGTGCCCCGGCACGAGACCTGGTATTCGGACCTCGGCACCCGCACCCTCTACTGCTATCTGCTGCACGGCATCCCGGTGCTCATCGCCAAGGATCAGGGCTGGCTGGAGCTCCCGTGGCTGCACGGCCCGCTCGGCGTCCTGGCGATCAGCTCCAGCTGTTTCGCGCTGGCGATCATCCTGTGCCTGCCGGAGACGCGCACGGTGTTCAAGTGGGTGCTTGAGCCTCGTTTGACCTGGCTCTATCGTCGCCCATCCAGGAGTTAAGCGATAGTTTCACCTGCATTCACGCCTATGACCTGGTAAGCCCCGAGCATCGACGCATGCGGGTATGCGTTGCCACGATCGTCCACCATCCCGAGGACGCCCGGATCATGCACCGGCAGATCCGAGCGCTGCTCGACGCGGGCCACGAGGTGACCTACGTCGCGCCGTTCACCTACTTCAACGTGACTCCGGCCGCGGGCCTCACCGCCGTCGACGTGCCTCACGACGCCGCCTACGGCAGGGCACGCGCGGCGCTCAAACGTGGCATGAAGGACGCCGACCTGCTGATCGCGCACGATCATCGCCTGCTGCGCGCGCTGCCGTACAAGCGGCCACCGGTCGTCTGGGACGTGCGTGAGGAGGTGTCCGAGGGACGCCACGCGCGGGCGGTCCGGCGGCACCACGTCATCACGCGCGCCATCGTGCCGGAGGCCACCCTGGTGTCCGCCGACCCGCCTCCGCCCGGCGACACCCGGGTGGTCCATCTCGGGCGGCTGACGACGGACAAGGGCGTGAGCGAGCTGATCAGGCTGGCCGAGCGCCTCGTCCCGCACGGCGTCCGGATGGACCTGATCGGGGCCGCGGGGCCGGGCGTGCGCCCGATGCTGAGGGACGCCCAGCGCGTGGGCCTGCTGGACTGGTTCGGGCACGTCCCCCACCGCCACGCCCTGCGCATGACCGAAGGCGCCCTGGCCGGCCTGTCGCTGGCGAGCCCGCCGAGCGGGACGCCGACGAAGATCCTCGACTACATGGGCCGCGGCCTGCCGGTGGTCACCACCTCGCCGGGCTCCCCGCTGGTGGAGCAGGCCGGCTGCGGCCTGACGGTGGCCCTGGACGTGAACGCCGTCCTGGACGCCGTACTCGACCTCAAGGAGGACCCGCAGCGGCGGCTCGCCCTCGGCAGGCGGGGCCACGCGCACGCGCTGGCCCACCACCACTGGCCGGACCACGCGGCGGCGTTCGTGGCCAGGATGGAAGGGTGGGCGGGCGTCCCCGTCGCCACCCACTCCCTGGCGGTTTAGGCCCCACACCGACCGGCCGGTGCGACAGGCACGGGCTCGTCCGTCAGTTGGTGGAGCGCCAGTGCGTACGGCGAATGGAGCAGGGCGATCTGTCGGACGAGCAGGTGGAGACGCTGGGGCTGACCTTGATGCGGCTTGAGGACGCGATGAACGAGCTCTGCGAGCGGTTCGGCCTGTCGCCGTCGGACCTGAACCTCGACCTGGGGCCGCTTGGAACGCTCCTGCCCCAGGACTGAGACGCGCCCTGGGAAGGGTGGTCACACGCCATCGCTGTTTGGTCTACTGAAGTCATGGCACCGCATCTGATCGAGGGGCGGACGGTCGCCCTGCCTGTCCGGGTGCGGGACGCGTCGCTCTGCGGTGCCGCGTACGCGGTGCGGGCCGACGCCGCGCGGGCGGTGATCGCGTACTCGGGGCTGGACGTGGTGGAGATCGTCCCGGGCAAGGCCGTGTGCGTGCTGCTGTTCGCCGACTACCGTGACGGCGACCTCGACGCCTACCACGAGTTCGGCATGGCCTTCCTGATCAGGCCTCCGGGATCCACCGGCTCGACGCGGCCGAGCGACCTGCGCGACGCGGCCGTCTTCGTCCACTGGCTGCCGGTCGACCAGCGCTTCACCATGGAGGCCGGGCGCGCGCTGTGGGGTTTCCCCAAGGAGCAGGCGGACATCGACCTGCGGCTCGCCTCCCCGTACAAGCGCTGCATCCTGCGCAAGGACGGCAGGCTCGTGCTGGACATGCTGGTCAGGCCGGGGGTTCCGGTGCCCGGGCCGAGTCCGTTGATCTCCTTCGACGCCTTCACCCACCGCGAGGGCGTCACCAGGCGGGTCCCCATGAAGGCGCAGGCGCGCGGAGTCCGGGTCCGGCCCGGCGGCGCCCTCATCCGGCTGGGAAACCACCCGATCGCCAAGGAGCTCAGCGAACTGGGCCTGCCCAAGCGCCCCCTGCTGTCCTCGACGGTCGCGCACGTCGCCATGTCACTGCGAGAGGCCGAGCCCATGTCACTGCGAGAGGCCGAGCCGCTCCTGTGAGACCTGTCAGACGATAGGGGGGCGGCCCAGCTTCACCATGCGCCAGGCGGTCCGCCAGGCCATCGGACGCCGCTCGCCGGCGGGCGTACGCAGGCCCTCGAAGAACCCGGTGAACCACGCCTTCAGCGCCACCCCGGATCGGCGCTCACGGATCAACGTCAGCACCACCCAGTCGAGCAGATAGAGCGCCGCCAGCGGCCAGGGCAGATTGCGCCGGGCCAGCCACACCCGGTTGCGCGCGTTCAGCCGGTAGAACTGGGCGTGCCGGGTCGGCGGCACCTGCGGGTGGTACATGACGGTCTCGGCGTCGTACTCGATCCGGTAGCCCTCGCCGAGCAGCCGCCAGGCCAGGTCGGTCTCCTCGTGCGCGTAGAAGAACTTCTCGGGCAGCCCGCCCACCTGGAGGAAGGCCGAACGCCGGATGGCGGACGCCCCGCCCAGGAAGGTCGTGACGGGCGAGGATCGCTCGGGGTCGCCGGCGCGCAGGCGCGGGACGTGGCGGCGCTGGCCGATGCCGCCTTCGGGGTCCATCACCCGGAAGGAGATCACGGCCAGGTCGGGCTCGGTCGCGAAGCGGTCGCGGACGTGGGCCACGACCTTCTGGTTGGCATACCAGCCGTCGTCGTCGAGGAACAGCACCACGTCACCGGAGCACTCTTCGACGCCGCGGTTACGGCCCGCTGGAATGCCGGTGTTCTGGTCGAGCCGGATCGTTTTCACGATCGCCGACGAGCCTACGGGCGGCGTCGCCGACACCTCGGGCACATCGGCCCCGTTACCGACGATCACCACCTCGACGTCGCCGTCGACTTGGTTGAGCGCGGATTCGACCGCCCGGTTCAGCTCCGCGATCCGGTTGCCCATGGTGAGGATGACGCACGAGATCTTCAACGAATCATCGTCCTGACGCGTCGAGAGCACGGGCGGAGCATTCTTTCATGATCACCGAGTCTGCTGGTCTGCCTGATTCTTGATATGGGTGGAGCTAAGCGTATCGGAACCGATAGTGAACCCCCACCGAACCGTGGACGTCCGATCAATACGACGGATGCGGGGCGCGGACGGTTCCGACGTGAAGTCACACAAGCCGCCTCGATGCCAAAATGCTGACAAGGTGGAGCACCGTCTGGAGCCCGGCCGCGATCACGCAGGCCACGACGAGCACCCGGGTGGCCACCAGATCACCTGTCGCCAGGTCGATCACGGCCGTCACCAGCGCCAGCAGCGACAGCTCGATGGGCTGCATGATCCGGTGGAACTTCGTGGCTCCCACGATCCTCCTGGCCAGCCCCAGCAGCCCCGAACGGAACTGCCCGACGGACGCCTCGGTGGCGACCGGCAGGCCGCCCTTGGCCCGCGCCACGTCCACCAGGTCGGTCTCGGCCTTGATGAGGATCGCGCCGAGCGCGGCGGCGAAGCCCAGCACGGTGTACCAGTCGGGCAGCACGGCGGAGGCCCGCCAGCCCAGCCCGGCCAGCAGCGCGGCCTCGGTGAAGTAGGCGCCGACGCGGTCGAGATAGACGCCGGCCAGCGAGGTCTTGCCCGTCCAGCGGGCCAGCTCGCCGTCGGAGCAGTCGAGCAGCAGGTAGACCTGCACGAGCAGGGCTGCTCCGATGGCCGCCCAGAGGCCGGGCAGCGCCAGCACCACGCCGGCCAGGACCCCGGCCACCGTCATCACCCAGGTGAGCTGGTTGGGCGTGACGGAGGTCTTGGACATCAGCCAGGTGACGTAGATGGACAGCCTGCGCATGTAGAGCACGCCTGCCCAGTGCTCGCCGTTACGGCGCTCCAGATGACCCGCGGGCTGAGCGACCCGCCGCAGGTCAGCGACCGAAGGCCCGGACATAGTCCCCCACCCGATCGCGAATCTCGGACTCCGGCAGGCGCAGGTGCTCCAGGATCGTGTAACGGCCGGGACGGGTGGCGGGGGCCAGCACGACGGCCTCCGCGAACTGCTCGCTGGTCAGCCCGATGTCGGCGGGGACGACGGGCAACTCGTGCCGGCGCAGGCAGTCGGTGACCTGTGCCAGCCGGGGGGCGTCCTCCCTGAGGAAGAAGCAGAATGCGGCACCGATCCCGGCGAGCTCGCCGTGGTTGGAGGTGCCGGGGAAGAGCTGATCCACGGCATGAAGGATCTCATGGTCTCCACCACTCGCGGGCCGGGACGAGCCCGCGATCACCATGGACATGCCGGAAAGGATCAACGACTCGGCCAGAACGGTCAGGAAATCGTCGGATTCGATGGAGTCGGTGCGGCCGATCAGCGCCTCGGCGGCGGTGCGGGCCATCGAGCAGGCCAGCCCGTCGATGGGCTCGCCGCGCTCCAGGTTGCCGAGGTGCCAGTCGGCGATGGCCGACAGGTTGCTGACCACGTCGCCGACGCCCGACCTGACGAGCGCCTGGGGCGCGCTGTGCACGAAGTCCAGGTCCACCAGGATCGCCAGCGGCATCGGCACCCCGAACGTGCCCTTGCCGCCGTCGTACACCAGCGAGGCGGTCGGCGAGCAGATGCCGTCGTGGGACAGGTTGGTCGCGACCGCGACCATCGGGATGCCGGCCAGCGACGCGCCGTACTTGGTGGCGTCGATGGTGCGCCCGCCGCCGACGCCCACCACCACCTCGTAGGCGCCCTTGCGCAGGTCGGCGCCAAGCGAGACGGCGGCCTCGACCGACCCGTCGGCGACTCTGAAGACCTCGGCCTCGCCGAGGGTGGGCGCGATCAGGCTCTCGATGTGGTCGCCCTGGCCGGGGCCGACGGCCACCGCGACCCTGCCGGACGTGGCCACCCGGCTGTCGGCCAGCAACGCGCCGAGCTGCGCCACGGCGCCGCGCCTGACCTCGATGTGCAGCGGCGCGGGCAGCATCCTCGCTAGCAGCGGCATCCTGCCCCCTCAGTAGCGGACGGCAATGGTGCGGGCCTTCGCCAGGTCCTCGTGGTTGTCCACTTCGACCCAGTCGACCTCGCCGATGGGCGCGAGGTGGATCTGCTCCCCGCGCTCGACCATCTCCTGATAGCCGTCCTCGTAGTAGAGCTGCGGGTCCCGCTCGAACGTCGCCCGCAGCGCGTCGGCCAGGCCGGCCGCGGCGCCGGGGCGGATGAGGGTCGCGCCGATGTACTCGCCGTAGGCCTCGGCCGGGTCCATCAGCTTGGTGATGCGCCGCAGCGACCCCTCCGGGGAGCGGGTCACCTTCATCTCCTCGTCGGCGAGCTTCTTGACGTCGTCGACGGCGAGCAGGATGTCGCTCGTCTCGGGCGCCGCCAGCAGCGTCTTCTCCACCGAGACCGGGTGCACGGTGTCGCCGTTGACCAGCAGCGCCCCCTGGGCGAAGTAGTCGCGGGCGCACCACAGGGAGTAGGCGTTGTTCCACTCCTCGGCCTTGTCGTTGTGCACGAGGGTGAGCTCGACTCCGTGCCGCTCCTCCAGCTCCCGCTTGCGATCGTGTACGGCCTGCGCCGCGTACCCGATGATGACCACGACCTCGCGCAACCCCACCGCGGCGAGGTTCCGCAGCGAGATGTCCATGATCGTGGTCTCACCGTCGACCGGCACGAGCGCCTTGGGCAGCGTGTCGGTGTACGGCCGCAGGCGTCGTCCGGCTCCAGCGGCCAGCACCATTCCCAGCAACGTGCACTCCTCAGTCGAGCATGACTACGTAGGTCCCAAAGATTAGTTGGCTTTAGGCCCTGCGCGGGTAATCCGCCGTTAGTCTTGCGTTTCCGCGTGAGCCGCCTCGACCCGCGATCGCGGCGCGGCGAGCCAGCACGTCAGGCTCTCCCAGCCGAAGACACCCCACAGATACAGGGCGAGCAAGGCGAACCCGCCCCCGGTCCAGCCGACCAGCACGGCCAGGCCGACCACGATCGAGCGCCCCTCCCAGCCGAGCCCCAGACTCGACAGCCACGGCGGCGGATAGACGTTCTGGCGCAGTCGGTAGACCAGATCGTAGTGGTGGAAGGCGATCGCCCCGAGCAGGATGAAGATCAGCAGCGGCGGCACCCCATGGGCGAACCCGCAGGCCGCCACGAAGGTGTACTCGATCACCCGCAGGATGGGCGGCGACAGCCAGTCGAGCCTGCCGTCGTGCGGATGGGAGCTGCCGGGCCCGGCCAGCAGCAGGGTCACGGCGGGCGCGAACACCGCGACCCCGTCGGTCCCCGCCAGGCCGATCATCAGCAGCACCCCGGTGACGAAGGCCCCGGCGATCAGCGGCGGCAGCGGCGGGAGCTGCCCGGCCACGAGCATGCCCATGCCGCGCGAGAGCGGCCCGTCGTCGCGGTAGGCGACGACCTTGCTGCCCGGCACCGGGATCATGTGCACGGAGATCATTCAGCCGACCTCACGATCCGCCCGGCGAGCTGGTAGAGGGCGGCCACGCTCCCCCAGCAGAGCAGGGCGAGGAAGGTCACCCGGGCGTTGAACACGACGGTGGTGACGGCGATCAGCGCCATCCGCTCCCCGATCGGCAGCACGATCGCCTTTCTCAGCCAGTGGACGACGCTCTCGCGCTCCATGCGCTGGGCGAGCCGCAGCACGCCCTGCCGGGGGACGCGGCGGCGGCCGGCGTCGGACGGTTCGAGGAGCGAGCGCACCGGTTTGGCCCACAGCGCGCCGACCCGGCCGGCGTCGTAGATCGCCCCGGTGTAGGAGTAGTGGAGGGAGTGCCGTACGGACTGCAGGATCATCGCCGCGACGGCCAGGAACCAGATCCCGTGCGGGTTGCCGGTCGGGAAGGGCTGGACGGCGACGTAGCCGTAGGCCAGCCCGACGTAGACGACGTACTCCTTGAGCCGGTCGGCCATGCCGTCGGCCCACGCGCCGAGCGGCGAGAAGCCGCGCGTGTAGCGGGCGAGCTGGCCGTCGAGGCAGTCGAGCACGAACGACAGGTAGAGCAGCGCGGCCCCGGCCAGCCGCCCGCCGAGGGTGCCGGCCGAGAACCACACCGCCGACAGCACCGCCAGGCCGATCGAGATGCCGGTGACGGCGTTGGGGGTGAGCTTCAGCGCGGCGGCGGGCCGGATCAGGTGGCGCGACCAGGTCGAGACGAAGAACGTGGTGAAGAAGCCGTCGTCGGCCTTGACCGCGCTGTCGAGGCGGACCCGCTCCTCGTCGACGTCGGCGAGCCTGTGCACGGCGCTGTCGGCGGCTTCCTGGCCGGTCACCCGGGCGCAGTGCAGCTCGCCGAGGGCGGCCGCGCGGACGCGGACCCCTGATCTGACCAGCCCGACCAGCAGCAGGTCGACGGCCTCCACCGGGGTGACGGGGCCGAGCCGGCCCGCGTCGGCCAGGTCGGCCAGCTCCTCGGCGATGTCGGCCAGGGTCGCCAGGTCGGTCTCGCCGGTCTGGAGCACGCCGGCGAAGGTGGCGTTGGCCTCGGGCACGGTGTGGAAGGAGCTGCCCGCGGCCATGATCCTGCCGCCTTCGATCCGTACCGGAGGGTGCGCCGGCCCGTCCGGCACGCCGGCGGAGACGAGCGCCCGCGTGTCGTGCGCGGGGTGCTCCAGGAGCATGGCCAGCGCCTCGGTGTGGGCGACGACGTCGGCGGGCAGCACGGCGACGGCCCCCGAGGCCGCGCGGGCGATCTTGGCGATGCCGCGCAGGTCGGCGCCGAGGCCGCCGCCGGCGGTGATCACCTGCACGTCGTTGATGGGCAGCGCGGCGAGCTGCCCGGTGAGGCGGTCCAGCAGCGTGCCGTCGGCGCAGGAGAGCCTGCCGGCCGGAGTCGTGGCGAGCAGGACCACGGACGTGGTCGTGCTCACGCGGGTCAGTGAGTCGGGCAAAGCGCAAGTCCTCCCGTTCGCAGAGGGAGTGCGTGGACTCACAGTAGCGACAGGTCACCGCGATATCACGGAACCAGACCGTTACCCTCGAAACTATGAATTCTCGGCTGCGTTCCGTCGGGGTGGTCCTCGCGGGCGGCGTTGGACAGCGGGTCGGCCTCAGCACCCCCAAGCAGCTCGTCAAACTCGCCGGCAGGACGATCCTGGAGCACACGATCGCCCTGTTCGACGGCTCGGCCGAGATCGACGAGGTGGTCGTGCTGATGACCCCGGGGTTCGCCGAGCCGGTCAGGGAGCTCGTCCGGAAGGGCGGTTTCGAGAAGGTCGTCCAGATCGTCGACGGCGGCGCCACCCGCACCGAGAGCACCTGGCGGGCGCTGCGGGCGCTGGGCCCACAGGAGTGCAACGTGCTGCTGCACGACGCTGTGCGCCCCCTCCTGGAGCCCCGGATCATCACGGAGTGTGTCCGGGCGCTGGAGCGGCATGCGGCCGTGGAGGTGGCGATCGCGAGCTCCGACACCGTCTTGGTGGCCGGGCCTGGGCCCGACGGCGTGGAGGTCGTGGCCGACGTGCTGGACCGGTCGCGGCTGCGGCGCGCGCAGACGCCGCAGGGCTTCCGGCTGTCGGTGATCAGGCGGGCCTACGAGCTGGCGATGGCCGACCCCGAGTTCGCCGGCCGGCCCGCCACCGACGACTGCGGCGTGGTGCTGCGCTACCTGCCCGAGGTGCCGATCGTCCTGGTGCCGGGCAGCGAGCGGAACATGAAGGTCACCCACCCGATCGACCTGTCGATCGCCGAGCAGTTGCTGCGCCTGGCCGTGGCGAGTGAGCCCGCCGTCACGCCGGACGGCTACCGGCGGGCGCTGGAGGGCAAGACCGTGGCCGTCTTCGGCGCGGACGCCGAGCTCGCCGCGCTGGCCTCGGGCCACGGCGCCCGCGTGCTCACCTTCCCGCACGCCGGCGAGCCCGAGCCGGTAGCGAAGGCGCTGGCCGGCGCGGGCGCCATCGACCACGTGGTGCACGTGGCGAGCGTGCCGCCCGCGGCGACACTGGTCGAGTCGAGCGACGAGACGATCGCCTCCTGCTACCTCGGGGCGATCCACGTCGCCCGCGCGGCCCACCCCCACCTGCGCGAGAGCGGCGGCCATCTGCTGCTGCGGACGGCCGTCGGCGACACGAGCCTGGCCGTCTCGGCCAGGGCGGCGACGACCGCCCTGGCCAGGTCGCTGGCCGAGGAGTGGGCCGCCGACGGCGTCCGGGTGGGATGCGTCGGCCCCCGGACGTCCGCGCGAGACTGCCTGGACGTGCTGGTCTCCGGCCTGACCGGTCAGGTGATCGACGCCTGACGGTCAGCGGGGAGCGCGGACCAGCTTGCGCGGACTGGTGAGGAAGCCCCACCCCCATGACAGGTGCATGGCGGCGTAGACGAGCGGCAGCCTGAGCTTCGCGGCGGCGGGCAGCCCGCTGCCGGTCAGCGCCGACCCCGCCACGATGGCGACCGCATAGCCGCCCGGGATCACCAGCCCGAGCGGGAAGAACGGCGAGACCAGCACGCCTAACAGTATGGCCAGCACCGCCGCGGGAGGCGCGAGGTAGCGCAGGTTGATGGTGCCCTCGTGGGTGCGCGCGACCACCCGCCGCCACCTGCCGTAGTGGAAGTACTGCTTGGCCAGCGCCTTGGCGTTGGGCCTCGGCCGGTAGGTGACGCGCATCCGCGGCTGGAACCAGACCAGCCCGCCGGTCTGCCGGATGCGATGGTTCATCTCCCAGTCCTGGGCGCGCTGGAAGTGCTCGTCGTAGCCGCCGACCCGGTCGAGCGCCGAGCGGCGGAAGACGCCCAGGTAGACCGTGTCGGCGGGGCCGGCGGTGCCTCCCACGTGGAAGGCGGCGGCCCCCACGCCGATCTTGGAGGTCATGGCGCAGGCGACGGCCTGCTCGAAGGGCGTGACGCCCTCCGCCGCCATCACCCCGCCGACGTTGTCGGCGCCGGTCTCGATGAGCGTCTCGACCGCCACCTTCAGGTAGTCGGGGGGCAGCATGGCGTGCCCGTCGACCCTGGCGATGATGGCGTTACGGGAGGCCCCGATCGCGGCGTTGAGCGCATTGGGGGTGCGGCCTGTCGGGTTGGGCACGACGATCACCCGGCGGTCGGACGCGGCGATGGCGTCGGCGACCTCCTGGGTGCGGTCGTGCGATGGGCCTATGGCGAGGACGACCTCGATCTCACCCGGATAGTGCTGGGCGAGGACCTGGTCGACGGCTTCGCGTAGGTGCCGCTCCTCGTTGAGGACCGGCATGACGACGGAGATGGGCGGCCAGCCACGCGTCTCCGCTGGCGCGTGCGGCGAGTCGGGGAACTGCTTCATGGCGGGGCTCACGCTACTGTACGAGCAGAGGAGGAAGGCAACCGATGGCCCAATCCTCCGGGCATCCAGAGGGGGAGGGCCATGCGGGACCCGAGCGAGGAGGACGCCGGGGTGCACGTGGGCGGCGACGCCTACGGTGGCGTCAAGCTCGCCGGCGGACGTCCGCGCAAGCCCCGCAGGAGCGCCAGGGCGCGGCGCCGTAACGCGATCGTCGCGGGCCTGCTCTCGGTGGGGGTCCTGGTCGGCACCGGGGTGGTGTGGGCGACTCCCCGCCAGATCGGCGCCGTCGACGCGGGCGTCGCGGAGCCGCCGCCGCGCGGCGCCGAGAACATCCTGCTCGTCGGCGTGGACAAGCGCGACGACCTCACCCGCAAGAAGCAGAACGAGCTCAAACTCGGCCGCGAGGCGGGCCAGCGCACCGACACCATGATGGTCATCCACCTGTCGGAGGACCACAGCAAGGTCACGGTGGTGAGCCTGCCGCGCGACTCCTGGACGACCATCCCCGGCAAGGGCGACCACAAGATCAATTCGGCCTACCAGTTCGGCGGCCCGAAACTCGCCCTGCAGACCGTCCGGCAGGCCACCGGCCTGGAGATCCACCGCTACATCGAGGTCAACGTGCTCGGCTTCGTCGACGTGGTGGACTCGCTCGGCGGCGTCACCGTGTGCACGCCGGTGGCGATCAACGACCCCAAGACCGGCCTCAACCTCGCCGCCGGCACCCACGAGCTCAAGGGCGTCCAGGCGCTCGGCTACGCCCGCACCCGCGCGACCGCCCGCTCCGACCTCGACCGCATCGACCGGCAGCAGCAGGTCATCTCGGCGCTGCTCGACCGGGCGCTGAGCGCGGGCACGCTGGCCAACCCGGCCAAGCTCGCCTCCTTCGTCAACACCACGCTCGGCACCGTCAAGGTCGACCCCGACGACGGCCTGCTCGGGCTGGCCGCCCAGCTCAGGGACGTCAAGCTGGACAACGTGCAGTTCGTGGACGTGCCGCTGTCCGACGTCGACTACAAGACGCCCACGGGTGAGTCGGCGGTGCTCTGGGACAAGCCGGCCGCCCGCGAGATGTTCCGCCGCATCAAGGCCGACGAGAACCTGGCCGAGCCCAGCGCGACCCCGTCGGCCAAGCCCTCCGCCAAGCCGGCCGTCCCGCCGGAGCGCGTCTCGCTCAAGGTGCTCAACGGCACGCTCATCACCGGCCTCGGCGCCCGCACCAGGACGGCGCTGCTCGCCTACGGGTTCCGGGTGCCGGACACGGCGGGCAACACCGCCCGCAAGGACTTCAAGAAGACTCTCGTACGCTACGGCGCGGGTCAGGAGGAGGCGGCGCGCACGGTGGCCGCCGCCATTCCCGGCGCCGAGCTCCGCAAGGACGACGTCAAGGGCATCGAGGTGGTCACCGGCAAGGACCAGCTCCAGGTCGCCAAGCCGAAGGCCGCCCCGACCGCGACCGCCACGCCCAAGGCGGAGACCGCGACACAGACTATTTGCAAAAAGTAGGTATACCGAGTCATGTGCAGGGCACGTGAATGCCTATGGTGGTCACATATCGGCAGGAGGATCTCTGCACGGTGCTGCACATCGTGGGAGAGCTGGACGTCTCCGGCGCTCCGCGCCTGCGGGCCGAGCTGGACCACGTGCTGGCCTCGGCCGATCCCCTCAGACTGGTCATCGACCTGACCCGGGTGCCGTTCTGCGACTCGGTGGGCCTCGGCGTGCTGGTGTCCACGCTCAACCACGCGCGACGCAGCCACGGCCGGCTGATCCTGGTGCTGGGCCCCGGGATGATCAGACACCTGCTGGTGATCACCAACCTCGACAGCCACTTCGAGACGTGCTCGTCCGTCACGGAGGCGCGCACCGCGCTGAGCACGGCCGCCTAGTATCCCCCGCCGCGCATCCCCCGCCGCGTATCCCCGCCGCGTATCCCCCGCCGCTCCGGACGACCGTGAGCTGAGTACGATCAACTCGACATGCCGCTCGGCCCGACTTCGGTGTCCGACCGGCTGCTGAGCGTCTCCTGGAGGGCAGCATGAGGCTTGGTGTGATCTTCGATCGCGATCTGCCGCCGGAGCGGCTGGTGCCGTTCGCCGAAGCCCTGGACGCCCTGCCCGCGGTCCACGACCTGTGGGTGGTGGAGGACCTGGGCTGGACGGGCGGCATCTCCTCGGCGGCCACCGCCCTGGCGGTCACCTCCCGGCTGCGCGTCGGCATCGGCATCACCCCGGCGCCCCTGCGCAACCCGATGCTGCTGGCCATGGAGCTGGCCAACCTCGCCCGTCTCCACCCCGGGCGGCTCGCCGCCGGCATCGGCCACGGCGTGCCGGCCTGGATGGCCCAGGCGGGCGTGGCGGCGCCGTCACCGCTGGCGCTGCTGGAAGAGACGATCACCGCGGTCCGCGCCCTGCTGCGCGGCGAGACGGTGACCCTGCAGGGCACGTCGGTCCGCCTGGACGGCCTCTCGCTGGTCCACCCTCCGCAGGAGGTCCCGCCGGTGCTGGCGGGCGTGCTCGGCCCCCGCTCGCTGGCGCTGTCCGGCCGGGTGGCGCAGGGCACGATCCTGCCGGAGGGGTTCGGCCCGAAGCGGGTCGGCGCGGCCCTGGAGCGGATCGGCGCGATCGGCGACCACGAGCTGGTGACGTTCACCCACCTCTACGTCGGCGACGACGCCCCCGAGGTCGCCGAGGCCATCGCGCCGATCGTGGCGGACACCGCCGCGTTCCTGAGGGCCGGCCCGGACGAGGTGACGCTGGCCGCCGGCACGGCGGAGGAGGCGGCGGCACAGGTCCGGGGGCTGTGGGCGGCCGGCGCCGGCACGGTGGCGGTCCGGCCGATCGGCTCTGACCCCTTGCCGCACGTCGAGCGGCTGCTGTCGGCTCTGTGAGCAGCGTTTCTTGAGGGTACGGGGCACGTACCTCTAGCCGGTCGGCCTTCGCGGCGGCCCGGCTTCGCGGTGCCCGGTCTGAAGCATGGCCGAACGGTGGAGCGGGATCGGCCGGACGGCCGATCCTCCGGTGCCACCGTCAGGCCACGATCACAGCATGAGACGAAATATGGCGACGGCGTTAGCGGCGGCCGGGATGGTCGGAACTGTCGGACTGACCGGATGCGCGCTGGACGCCGAGCAGGTGCACTCGGCGCGTGCCTTTCCCCACAGCGGCGGCACGCTCACCATCACCTCCACCGTCGGCGGGCTGAGGATCCTGCCGGGCACCGGCGGCGAGGTACGGGTGGACCGGTGGCTGCGCGGCAAGGCCGCCGGGGACGGCAACTCATCGTGGACGCTGCAGGACGGCAAGCTACGCCTCGGCGCCGACTGCCAGATGGTCTTCGGTGACTGCGGCGGCCGCTACCACGTCCGGGTACCGCCAGGTGTGCGCCTGGTCATCGACGCCGGGGACGACGGCGTCATCCTCGACAAGATCGCCCACGACACCGACGTGTCCGCCCGAGGCCCCATCCGGCTCTACGAGACCACGGGCAAGCTGCGCCTCTCCGGCGACGACAGCATGATCGCCGGCAACCGCCTCCGGTCGGCGGACGTCAAGGCGCTCACCCGAGGGGGCTCGATCAACCTGTCGTTCGCCGCACCCCCTGCCAGGCTGGACGCGCGGTCCGACGAGGGGCGGGTGACGGTGGACGTCCCCAAGGGCGAGTACGCGGTCACCGCCAAGAGCAAGGAAGGCCGGGAGCGCTCGGACCTCAAGAACACCAAGAGCGATCGGACCATCGTCGCCAGAAGCACCTCTGGAGACGTCCGCATCACTGGCAGCTAGACACGTCACCTCACCTGACGAAGACGCCCGTTTCCCGAAGGAGCGTAACTGGACTTACGCTATTAGCGGTAAACCGAGTTACGCTAATGTCGTCGTTGGGGGATCGCGTGCGCAAGCCGAGCGGCATCGTAGGCAGAGACCGTCAGTGGCGGGTGCTGGAGCGCTTCCTCGTCGAAGGAGGACGGGACGGTCCCCTGCGCCTCGGACTGGTGTCGGGCCGCCGTCGCACGGGCAAGACGCAGCTGCTGTCCGCCGTCTGCGCCGAGCAAGGCGGCCTCTACATCACCAGCGTCCAGGACGAGGGCGATTTCGCGGCCAGGCGCAGGTTCGCGTCCGCCATCGCCAGGCACGCGGGACTCAGTGATTCGGTGCGTGGGGAGCCAGAGTCATGGGAGCGCCTGTTGAGGGCCGCCATGGAGACCGCGGCGCGAGTCGCCCCCGAGGGCCGTCCACCGTTGGTGGTCATCGACGAGTTCCCCTACCTGATGGCGAACGCCCCTCAGCTCCCGTCGCTGCTCCAGCACCTCTACGACGGTTCGCAACAGGGACACGGCCCCACCGGCCGCCTCATACTCTGCGGATCCGCGCTCAGCGTCATGCACGATCTGCTGTCCGGCACCAAGCCGTTGCGCGGGCGTGCCATGCTCGACATGCGCCTCAACGCGCTGGACTTTCGCGAGGCCGCGCAGCTGTGGGACATCCAGGATCCGGTCACCGCCTTCCGCGTTCACGCGTGCGTCGGCGGCATCCCCGGTTATCGCCCACTGATGACCACCACCCCCGCCGCAGCCGACGACTTCGACAGATGGGTGATGGACAACCTCCTGGCGGTCGACGTCAGCGTGTTCACCCGCACAGAGGTCGACTACCTGCTGCGCGAGGACCCGCGCATCACCGCCCGCTCCCTGTACTACGACGTCCTCAGCGCTGTCGCGCAGGGAGCGCACACCCCGGCCAAGATCGGGGCTGCGATCGGCCGCGACAACAACTCCGTTCGCCATCCCATCGATGTCCTACGATCGGCCGGATATCTGCACAGCGCGCACGACCTGTTGCGGCAGCGGAAACCGACGATCTCGGTGTGCGACCCGATCATCCGGTTCGACCGCCTGATCACAGCCCCCTACCTCGGCCGGCTCGAACTGGGACACACGGAACCAGTGTGGCGCGCGGCCGCCCCGACTTTCCGTTCCGACATTCTCGGGCCGCATTTCGAAGAGCTCGCCCGCGACTGGGTGCACCGTTTCGCCCCGGACGAGCTCGACCGGCAGGCGGGATTCGGCGAGGTCCGCTTCGGCAGTGTCCAGGACAACGCTGGACGGGCGAAGCACGACATCGACGTGCTCGCCGTCGACGGCAAAAGGGTCAACCTCATCGGCGAGGCCAAGGCGACGCTCGCCCGCCGCGGGCTTCCCGATCTAGAACGGCTCGACGCCATCCGTACAGTGCTCGCGCGGGAGGGCTACGACACCGCTGAGACGATCGTCGCCCTCTTCTCGACGACCGGATTCACCTCGGACCTCGTCCGGACGGCCTCCTCCCGCGGCGACACCGAGCTCGTCGATCTGGAGCGGTTGTACGGCCTGAGGTGAGCGCCCTGAGCGCAGGCGACCGCCGTACGACGGTCGCCTGCGCTCATCTCAGTTGTCGTCGTCGCCGTCCTGGTCCTGCTCGTTCTCCTGATCCTGGGTGTTGACCACGTCCGGGTCGTCGTCGCCTTCGTCGCCTCCGCCTCCGCATGCGCCGGTCACGCCCAGGACGGCCACCATGGCCGCTGCGGCCAGCATCGTCTTCCGGCCGGTTCTTCCGAACATCGCGCCTCCAGAGTCCTCGGGGTTACTCGGGGTCCTTGGGGTCGGACGCCCGATCATCCTTTATCCCGTCTCAGATCGATCTAACGCGCGATCCGCCGGCGTTGACGCACGTCCCCGTTTCCCCCGCTCATCACGGCGGAATCATCGGCGAGAAGGGGGACCCGGCCAAGCTTGTTACGCGAACGTTACGAACTGCGGGCAGCGCCGTCGCGCTCCCCCTCATGAGCCTTCTGACCTGCGATTTCACGCGCCACAACTCGCCTACCGGGGTGGCGGGGGATTTTTTCCGTGTTATTGACCATATTAAAACGACTTGGGCAGACTCTGCGCGTATACCGCTCAGCGGGAGCGGTTCGGCGGGTGCCGACGTAGGAGGACGTGACCCATGACTGGTTCCGACAACGGATCGTACGTCGACCGGCGGTCTCTGCTGGCCGGCGCCGCCGGCCTCCTGGGAGCGGCGGCGCTGCCCGCGACCGCCGCCCAGGCGACTTCGGAGGCCGCGTCGATGCGGCGGTACCCGTCCAACTGGCCTGACCCCGAGCCTTACGGCCTCGCGGACACCCGGCTGGACCTGTGGCCACGCGAGGACAACTCCTTCATCCTCCCGCTCGAACTGCGCCCTCGCGACCGGGAGCGCGGCCAGGTGTGGATGCGGGACACCTACGTCAACTGTTTCGTCGTCGACGGACGTCCGATCTATGTCGCCACGGGCACCAGCCGGGTGCCCGGGCTTGAGGCGGCCGGCCCGTGGAACGACGGCATCTTCGTGTGGGTATCCCCCTCTTTGCGGGGGCCGTGGAAGCTGGTCGACACCACGGGCATCCGGCCCGACGCCGAGAAGGGCAAGGTGTGGTCACCCGAGTTCGCCGGCGAGAACCGGCCCGGGCGCATGGTCGTCGCCCCCTGGCAGGAGTACTGGCACGACGAGCGGTTCGGCAAGCGGGGTCAGGCCTGGGCCCCGGAGGTGCACTACTTCCGTGGCAGGTGGCACATCGTCGCGTGCATGGGCGACCATTCCCGGAAGGTCGGCTCGTTCATGCTCGTGAGCGAGGGCGGAATCGAGGGCCCGTACCGGCTCGTCGAAGGCAACCACGAAAAGCCGTTCGGCGACCCGGTCATCGGCGGCCCCAAGTTCATCGAGCCCGGCGCCTACCACCATATTGACGGCAGCCTCTTCACCGAGGGCGACGATGCGTGGCTGGTGCTGCACAACGACCTGTACGCGAAATTCCGGGATGACATGGAGGACATCATCCCGACGACCGGCCTGCCGAGGTTCCAGCAGAAGCCGTACTCGCCGGAGCCGTATCTCGAAGGCGCCTACATGTTCAAGCACGGAGGCAAGTACTACCTCCTGCACGCCGCATGGAACCGGACGTCGGACAATTCCGACGGCAGCAAGCGATACGCCTACGACCCGCCGGGCCCCGGCCGCACGCAGTATCAGTACGACGCGATCGTCGCCGTCTCGGACAATTTCGAAGGCCCGTATTCCGAGCGGTGGACCGCCGGGGTCGGCGCCGGCCACAACAACTTCTTCGTGGATCACGGTGGCCATCTGTGGGCGACGTTCTTCCGTAACCCGAACTTCGGCTACTGGTCCGACCCGTCGCGGATCGATGACACGGCCGTGCCCGGTGTCGTACGCCTGGAATGGACCGGCCCGCGAGGCAATCGCCTGTACGTCGAGCGCCGGAAGCGTGGGCACGCGATCCGCGACTGACCGCCTACCGGCAAGCTGACCGGCGGAGGTCACCGGGAGGGGCCGAGGTCCAGGCCGACCGCGATCGGCAGGTGGTCGCTGCCGGTGGCGGGCAGAGGCCAGGTGGCGGCAGGGGTCGCGGCGCGGGTCATGACGTGGTCGATCCGGGCGAGAGGGAACTCGGCGGGCCAGCTGAAGCCTCCCTCCGCCGGGGTCAGCCGGGAGGTGACCGGGGCCAGGCCCCGGTCATCGAGGGTGCCGTTGAGATCGCCCAGCAGGATGACCCTGTCCAGCCGCTCCGCGGCGAGGGCCGCGCCCAGCGCGGCGGCGCTCTCGTCCCGCCTGCCGGAGGTGAGGCCGTCCGGCAGGCCGAGGCGGATCGAGGGCAGGTGCGCGACGTACACGGCCACGTCACCGGACGGCATCCGCACGGTGGACCGTAACCCGCGGTTCCAGTCGGCCTTGAGGTCCGCGGGTTTGATGTCCACCGGCCGGGTGTCCGTGATGGGGTGTTCGGACCACAGCCCTACGGTGCCCACGACAGCATGGTGCGGGTAGCCGGACGCCAGGACGGCCTGGTAGGCGGGCAGGGCGTCAGGGGTCAGCTCTTCGAGGGCGATCAGGTCGGCTCCGGCCGTGGCCAGGGCTCGCGCGGTGCCCGCCGGGTCGGGGTTCTCGTCGTCGACGTTGTGCTGAAGCACCGTCAGGTCGTGTGCCGCCCCCGGGCCGGCGGGCAGCAGCAGCCCGCCGAAAACAACGGCCCAGACCGTCGCGGGCAGCGCCACGGCCACCGCCCCCAGGGCTGAGCGCCGTAACAGTGACAGGCCGAGCAGCACGGGAACGGCCAGGCCGAGCCAGGGCAGGAACGTCTCCAGCAGGCTGCCGAGATTGCCCACCGCGTTGGGCACCAGACCGTGGAACAGCAGCAGGACGGCGACCAGCACGGCGAGCGCCGCGAGGAGCCGCCCCCGCGCCCAGCTCCCCTCGACGGCCGCCGCACGGCTGTCCACGTGTTCCATCACGCTCCTTACGCCGGCTGATCACGGGTCGCGTGTCAGTCTGACGTCCGGAACATCAGGATTGTTCGCCTATCAGCAGGTGCGCAGCATGTTGAGCAAGGCCACCTTCTCCTTCCGGGTCACGAAGAGCCGGTAGTGGCGTTTCACGGTGATCCATGAGCTCGCGTACCGGCACCAGTGGGCGCGCCGCTGCGGACGCCAGCTCTGCGGGCCCTGGCCGCCTTTGGCGATGTTGGCGGAGTGGCTGACGGTGAGCAGTTCGGGACGGGTGAGGTCGTTGGCGAAGGCACGCCGCTTGGCCTGGCTCCACCGCTTGGCGCCCGACCGCCACGCGTACGCGAGCGGCACCACGTGGTCGACGTCCACACGCTTCTCGCTCTTCAGCCGCTTGCCGTCGTACGGGCTGTACCAGCTCCCCTTGACCGGGTGGCAGGCCGCGTTCCGGCGCACGCGCCGCCCGTCGCGAGCCAGGACCGTCTCCCGCGTGTCGCAGGTGCCCTTGTACGGTGCCCACCGGGGCTGGAACCTCTTGCGGCTGTAGCCCCGGATGGACAACGCCCTGGCGACCTTGAGCTGCGCCAGCGTGCGCCGCGCCTCGGCCTGCGAGCGCTTACGAGGCTCGGCCGCCGCCGGTGGGGCGGCGATGGCCGCGGTGATCGGGATGACCACGAGCGTGAGTAAGCCGATGTGCGCTGCCCGTCTCAGGAGGATCATGCCCAGCGTCATCCCCATCCGCGACGGCGATATTCAGACCGCTTGGAGCTCGCCCGATGGGGGCTGGGCCAGAATCCCGTCGACCAGGACCCGCAGTTTCCAGGCCGCCCTGGCCGCGGGGTCACCGCTGGTCAGCAGGGGCGCGAGGGCACGCATGGTCGGGTGGTCGGCGGCGGAGACTCCGTGGTGCGGCGGTGCGGCGCGGGACCGCCTGCCGCCCTCCAGCGCCGATGAGGCGATGTACTGCCCGAACAGGTCGACGGCCCAGGCGCACGCCTTGTCGTCGACGCCGCCCATCCGCAGCAGTCGCAGGATCTCCTCGATGATGCGCAGGGAGTGGGGGCCGGGGGCGAGATCCGTCAGGCCGACGGCGGCGATGTCCGCGTGGGCCGCCAGCGCGTCCACCGTCCGCTGGACGAGCAGCTCAAGGCGGGTCCGCCAAGGACCGTCGGCGTCGGTGGGCAGCTCCACGTCGGCCACCGCGCGATCGTGCACGAGCGCCATCAGCTCACGGCGGTCGGAGACGTAGACGTAGAGCGCCCCGGGCGATGTGTCCACGGCCGTCGCGACCCGACGCATGGTCACGGCGTCCGACCCGAACTCGTCGACCAGGTCGAGAGCCGCGGCGATGATCGAATCCCGGCTCAGAGCCGGCTTCGCGGGACGCGTTCTTGGACTTCCTCGCATGCGCCCACCCTACCTTGACGAACAAAGTTCGCTAAGAACGCTGTTCTTGGCGTACGGTGTTCGCTACGAACGCTGTTCACCAGGAGGTAGGCGTGATCGACGTACGACAACCTGTGGCGCACCGCCGGCGGTGGCGGGTGCTGGCCATCGTCCTGCTCGCGGGGGTGATGGACCTGCTCGACGCCACCGTCATGCACGTCGCGGCGCCTTCCGTGCGGGCCGGCCTGGGCGGCAGCGAGACCACCCTGCAGTGGTACGCCGCCGGCTACACCCTCGCCTTCGGCGTGCTGCTCGTGGTCGGCGGACGGCTCGGCGACCGCTGGGGCCGAAGAAGGCTGTTCCTCATCGGAGCCTGCGGATTCACCCTCGCGTCGGCCGCGTGCGCGCTGGCCGTGGATCCGTCCATGCTGGTCATGGCCAGGATCGCGCAGGGCGCTCTGGGCGCCCTGATGATCCCGCAGGGTTTCGGCATCCTCACCTCCGTCTTCGCGGAACCGGAGCGCGGTCGCGCCTTCGCCCTGTTCGGGCCGGTGATGGGCCTGGCCGGGATAGGCGGGCCGATCCTGGCGGGCGGCTTGATCAGCCTGAACCTGGGCGGGCTGGACTGGCGGCTGATCTTCCTGATCAATGTGCCGCTCGGCCTGCTGACCGTGGCCGGCGCGCTGCGCTGGATGCCCGCGGATCCGGGCAGTCCTGACGCCCGGATCGACCCCGTGGGCGTCACACTGGTGACCGCGGGATCGGCCCTCCTGGTCCATCCGCTCATCCAGGGGCGCGAGGCCGGTTGGCCGTGGTGGAGTTTCGTCCTGCTCGCCGCGGGCGTACTCGCGTTCGTCATGCTCGGCCGGCGTCAGCGGACGAGTCCCGCACCGATCCTGGTCCCGAGCCTGCTGGCCAAGCGGCCCTTCGTCGGCGGGCTGACCGTGGCGGTCGTGTTCTTCACCGGCCTGGGCGGACTGCTGCTGGTCCTCTCCCTGCACCTGCAGATCGGGCTCGGCCACACCGCGCTGAAGGCGGCCTTGGCGCTGTCGCCGGTCGCCGCCGGCATCATGCTCGGCTCACTCGCCGCCCCGGCCCTGAAGGCGAAGATGGGACGGTCGAGTCTGCACCTGGGACTCGCGGTCGAAACCCTCGGACTGCTCGCCATGCTCGTCATCGCTCAGCCGTCCGCTCCGGCCTGGGCGTCCGCGCCGCCGCTGCTCGTGGTCGGCCTGGGTCTCGGCCTGCTCTTCGGCCCTCTCATCCAGGTGATTCTCACCACCGCCGACCCCCACGAGATCGGCAGCGCCTCCGGCAGTCTCAACGCCGTACAGCAGCTCGCCACGGCCCTGGGAGTGGCCGCGGCCGGAACCCTCTACTTCGCACTCGGCGACAGCGGCGGCCTGACCGCCGGCCTCCTCCTCGCGGTCGCCTCCTGCCTCGTCTCCGCCGCTCTCGTGCCCCTCATCCCACGCTCGCCCATCGCGGAAGGAAACAACCGATGAGCTCCCTCGTCGTGTTCGGCGCCAACGGCGCGACAGGCCACCTGATCGTCCAGGAGGCGCTGCGCGCGGGGCACGGCGTCACCGCCGCCGTGCGCGACCCCAGCGCCTTCCGTGCGGTCCCCGGCGAGCTGCGCGACGCACCGCTCGCCGTCACCCGGGCGGACATCCGCGACCTCGGCGCCGTACGCTCCGCCGTCACCGGCCACGACTCCGTCATCTCCGCCATCGGCCCTCGCGGCCGGCACGCCGACAAGCTGTACTCCGAAGGCGCCCGTACCCTCGTCACCGCCATGCGCGCCTGCGGCGTCCGACGGCTCGTCGCCCTCTCCTCCAGCGGCGCACGCCGAGACGACCCGAACCACCCGCTGTGGTACCGCGTCGTGGCCCGTACCGTGATGAACGAGCTGTACGGCGACATGCGCCTCATGGAGGACATCGTGCGTGACAGCCCACTGGACTGGACCTTCGTGCGGCCGGGCCGCATCGTCGACGAGCCTCCGGCCGGGACCTACCGGGTCCTGGACGGCGCGAACCCGGAGGGAGGCACCAGCATCCCCAGGATCGACCTCGCTCGGTTCGTCATCCGAGCGACAGGCGACAAGCGCTGGTCACACCGCCTCCCGACCATCGTCCGATAGCCAGTGGGCCGGCCGCGCCCGCGCCGGCGAAAACGGTTCGATCATCGTGCTGAGCAGGGGCTACGCTTCTCGCTGATTCTGTACGTCCACCAGCTCGGAGGCGACCGTGGCGATGCCCAAGAAGGGCTCCCGGCTCATCACCGTCGACGGCGCCGCCTTCCGCTGGCGTGTCAGCCACCGGCCGACCTACAGCGAGGACCGCAGCTGGAGCCCGCTCACCTTCGTCGCCGAGCGGGCCGAGGAGCCGGCGAGCGCCCTCGTGGTGTCGCTCCCCTGCGCCCGGCCGGACAACTGGCTGGGAAAGCGAACGATCGCGGTCCGTCCCGTCCTCGTCGCCGGATGCATCCGGCAAGCCCTGGCACAGGGCTGGCGGTCGAGCCGCCGGGGCCCCGGATTCACCCTCACCATCACCGAGGACGAACTGGCCGACCTCCTGGACGGACCACCTGAGTACCTGATCCCCTTCCTCTGGGGCATGATCCCGGAAGGCGGCGACATCAGAGACCTCCCACGAGCCACCCAGATCTGGAGCCGGGACAAGCCGGGCACCGGTCACGGAGAACCAGGCTCATGGACCCGGTGAAGCTGCAACAGGCCCTCGACGACATCTTCGACCTTCCACGAAGTCCGGATCGAAACGAACGCGCACGACCTCACCCTCGTCTTCTCCGACCTGCGGATCGAAGAAGTCCCGTCCCGATCCCAGGGCCCAGACCACAAGTTCCCGATTCGCTAGGCACCGGTCGCGTACGGCTCACACCCGCTCCTGCTCGCCGGCCTCTTGTGGTGAGGTGTCGGGCCGGCGAGGCGCCGCGAGGACGTCGCTGAGCACGTCCTCCAGCGTGACGCGGGCGAGCTCGCGCCTCAGGGTCTCCTCGATGCCCTGGTAGATGCCCTGCATCGCCGGCTGGATGCCGTACCCCACCACGCACCCCTGGTCGGGGGTGGCGCGGTGCATCGCGAACAGCGGGCCGGGTTCGACCGCCTCGTACACGTCGAGCAGGGTCATCGACTCCAGCTCTCGCGCCAGCGACCAGCCCGCGCCCACGCCCCGCCGGGACTCCACGAGCCCCGCCTTGCGCAGTTCGCCCAGCAGCCGCCTGATCACCACGGGATTGGTGTTCGCGCTGGTCGCGATCTGCTCGGACGTGGCGACCTCATGGCCCTGGCGCTGGTAGAGGCTGATCCAGGCCAGCGCGTGGGCGGCGATGGTCAACCTGCTGTTGGCGCTCACGAACCCCTCCTCTCGCCGTAACAGTCCATGTTACGACAGCTCTGTCGTAACAATAAATGTTGCAATGGGAGTGTTGTAACTATTAGTGTTACGACTGAAGGAACGAACCGATCAGTGAGGTGGGAACAATGGACAAGCCGCTCACAGGCAAGGTCGCCCTGGTCACCGGCGGGTCCCGAGGACTGGGAGCCGCGACCGTACGACTGCTGGCCGAGCAGGGCGCCGACGTCGCGTTCACCTACGTCAGCTCCGACGAACTGGCGCAGGCCGTCGTCGACGAGGTGCGCGGCAAGGGGGCCAAGGCCGTCGCCTTCAAGTCCGACCAGGCGGACATGAGCCGGGCGCCGATACTGATCGACGAGGTGGTCGCGCACTTCGGCGGTCTGGACATCCTCGTCAACAACGCGGCGATCTCGACGGGGGGCCGCACGGTGGACGACCCGGACGCTGACACTGCCGCGCTGGACCGGATGCACGCCACCAACTACCTCGGTGTGATCGCCGTCATCCGGGCCGCCTCCCGGGTTCTGCGCGAGGGCGGCCGTGTCATCACGGTGAGTTCCGGCCTGGGCTCCAGGGTCGGTCTCCCCGGCCTTGCCGACTACTCGGCGACCAAGGCAGGGGTCGAGAGGTACACGATGGGCGTCGCGCGGGACCTCGGGCCCCGGAACATCACGGCCAACGTGGTGGAGGCCGGGCTGATGGAGAGCGGGATGGAGCCGCCGGACCCTGAGACGCTCAAGGCCCTGCTCGGCTCCCTGTCCCTGCAGCGCATGGGCCACCCCGACGAGATCGCCGCGGCGATCGCCTTCCTGGCGAGCCCCGCCGCGTCGTACGTCACGGGCGCGGTGCTGGACGCCCACGGGGGCTACAACGCCTGACCCGCTGAGCCTCGCGTCCAGATCGACCGCGCCGCCGACCGCACGGTTGAGCTGCTGGACGCGCCGTCGGGCGCCGTCGTCATCACCGACGACGGCACTGACCGTCCTCCTCGCGCTCATGAGCCTCATCGCCCGGACCCGCATCGAACGCCGAGCCCGCAGGTGATGCGCGACTGCTACCGCAGATAATCACCGGCCTCGGCGCCAAGGACGTTCAGAAGAGCCAGGGCCTCGGCGTCATGGGATCCTGGCGGCGCGCTGTAGAGCACGAGGCGCTGGTCGCGGTCCGTGAGCGTGAGCGCGTCACAGTCGACGGTGATCTCCCCGACGAGCGGGTGACGGAAAGTCTTCGTGAGCATCGGCGCAGGCTGCACGTCGTGCCGTTCCCAGAGCCGGGCGAACTCGGGGCTGCCGTCACGGAGCTCGTCGACGAGTTCGGTCACCGCGGGGTCGGACGGGTACCGGGCGAGGGCGAGCCGGAGCTCCATGACGACGTTATGCCGGAACTGCGCGGCGTCGGAGATCCCGTACAGCGTGGCGTCGGCGCGGGCCGGCGCGAGGAATGCCCGGCGCGCGAGATTGCGGTCCTCCGGGGCGAGCTCAGCGAAGTTCTCCATGAGCGCGGCCGCGAGATCGTTCCACGCGAGCACCTCGAACGCGGCGGACACCACGATGGCGGCCGACTGCGGCAGCCGTTCGAGGAGCGCGAGGATACTCGGGCGGACGTCGCGCCGGTGCAGTCCGGTACGGCTCGGCGCGGTGCCCGCGAGGACGTGGAGGTGATCGGCCTCGGCATCCGTGAGCCGCAGGGCGCCTCCGATCCCGGCGAGGACCCCGCCTGACGGGCGCGGCGCCCTGCCCTGCTCGAGCCGGACGTAATACTCCGTGGAGATGTGCGCGAGGACCGCCACCTCCTCCCGGCGAAGGCCCGGTGTCCGGCGTCGCGGGCCCGAGGGGAGGCCGACGTCCTCCGGCCGGAGCCGCTCGCGACGGCTACGGAGGAACGCCCCCAGCTCCTGTTTGTCCATACCCCCAGTCTGCACGCCACACGGCGGCGCATCCTGGTACTGCCTGTGCCTGCATCCGGCCTGGAGGCCGGCCTGACACTGTCGTCATGACCAACGACATCGACATCGCACCCATCGGCCTGCTCACCGGCAAGGTCGTGTTCATCACCGGCGCCAGCCGCGGCATCGGCGCAGCCGCCGCCCGGCTCTTCGCACGGGAGGGCGCCGCTGTCGTGCTCGCCGCCCGCAGCGCCGACGCCCTCGACCGCATCGTCACCGAGGTCCGCGCCGACGGCGGCGTCGCCGACTCCGTCGCCCTGGACCTCGCCGACCGGGCGGGCATCCGTGCGGCGGTCGACCGCGTCGAAGAGCTGCACGGCCGACTCGACGGCGCCTTCAACAACGGCGCGGCGATCCAGCGGCCAGGCCCGCTCGACACGACGACCGACGAGGACATCGACGAGCAGTTCGCCGTGAACTTCCGCTCTCACTGGACCGCCATGACCGCCCAGGCCGCACTCATGCGGCGCAACGGCGGTGGGGCGATCGTCAACACCTCCAGCATCGGCAGCCGCCGCGCCAACCCCGCCCTCCCCGCATACGGCGCCATGAAGCGCGCGCTCAACAGCATCACCGAGACCGCCGCGGTGAGCTGGGCCCGTGATGGCATCCGGGTGAACGGCATCACCCCCGGCGGCACCGCCACGGAGATGTTGGACGCGTGGGAGGCGGCGACCCCCGGCATCCTTGACCAAGTCAAAGCATCGACCCCGCTCGGCCGGATGGCCGAGCCTCGCGAGGTCGCCGAGGTGGCCGCGTGGCTGCTCAGCGACCGTGCCTCGATGGTGACCGGCGCGATCGTGCCGGTGGACGGCGGCGCCGGCGCCTGATGGGAGAGCCGGGCTCAGTTGCCCACGCCGAGGTCGGACATGAACATGGACGGGTACCGGTCACCCTTCGCCTCGCCCGGCGGCACCGCCTTCTCGATCTCGGCCAGATCGTCCGCCGTGAGGACCAGGTCCATCGCGGGCAGCGCCTCGGCCAGCCGCTCGCGGGTGCGGGCGCCGGCCAGCGGCACGATGTCCTCGCCCTGCGCGGCCACCCAGGCGATGGCCAACTGAGCGACGGTGCAGCCCTTGGCCTCGGCGACCCGGCGCAGCGCATCCACCAGGGCGAGGTTGTGCGCCACGTTCTCGCCGGAGAAGCGCGGGCTGAGGCCACGCATGTCGCCGGGGCCGGCGGTGTCGCCGGCCCTCCAGTGCCCGGAGATGAGGCCGCGGCCGAGCACCCCGTACGCGGTCAGGCCGATGCCGAGCTCCCGCAGCGTGGGCAGAACGTCCACCTCCACCGCGCGGGACATCAGCGAGTACTCGATCTGCAGGTCGGCGATCGGGTGCACGGCGTGCGCCCGCCGGATCGTCGCCGCATCGACCTCCGACAGCCCGATGTGCCGCACGTATCCGGCGTCGACCATCTCCTTGATCGCGCCCACCGTCTCCTCGATCGGTACCGCCCGGTCCAGCCGGGCGGGACGGTAGATGTCGATGTGGTCGGTGCCCAGCCGGGTCAGCGAGTAGGCCAGGAAGTTCTTCACCGCCTGGGGACGGCCGTCCTGCCCGCCGAACTCCGAGCCCGGCCCTCGCATCTGGCCGAACTTGACGCTCAGCTGGTAGGTGTCGCGATCCCGGCCGCGCAGCGCCTCGGCGAGCAGCAACTCGTTGTGGCCCATGGCATAGAAGTCACCGGTGTCGATCAGCGTGACGCCGGCCTCCAGCGCGGCGTGCACGGTGGCGATACTCTCCGCGCGGTCGGCCGCGCCGTACCCGCCCGACATACCCATCGCACCCAGACCCAGCGCGGAAACGGCCGGTCCGGTGCGGCCCAGGGTTCGTAGCTGCATCACATTCTCCCTCGATGCCGATGTCATTTCTCTCCAACCCTGAGCCCAGGCCGGGACGGGCGGAAGCGGAGCGTTCATCCTGGGAGAGCCGCTCCCTGGCTCGGCCGACGGGCCGCGAGACAGGATGAAGCCATGCACCGTGACCAGCTCGCCGACTTCCTTCGCCGCCGCCGCGAGGCGATCCGGCCGGCCGAGGTGGGCCTGGCCGACAGCCCGCGCCGCCGCACCGCCGGCCTGCGCCGGGAAGAGGTGGCCATGCTCGCCGGCATGTCGGTGGACTATGTCGTACGTCTTGAGCAGGGCCGCAGCAGCCAGCCGTCGACCCAGTTGCTCGGCGCGCTCGCCCGGGCGTTGCGCCTGTCCGACGACGAGCGCGACCACCTGTTCCACCTGGCCGGCCACCATCCGCCGCCCGCCGACGGGGCGGCCCGCCTGGCCCGCGCCGGCCTGACGCGCATGCTCGACCTGCTCGGCGACACCCCGGCTGTGGTGCTGTCCGACCTGGGCGAGGTCCTCGCCCAGAACCGGGCGGCCCTCCTGCTGATGGGCGACCACAGCCGCTTCTCCGGCGACCGGCGCCACATCGTGTACCGCTGGTTCACCGAGCCCGCCGCCCGCGCCGTCCATCCGCCCGAGGAACAGGAGCATCAGGCCCGCCAAATGGTGGCCGACCTGCGCGCGGCCGCCGGCCGCCGGTCCGGCGACCCCACGGTCGACGGACTCGTCGACCGGTTGCAGACCGCGAGCGCCGACTTCCGCCGGCTCTGGGCCGAGCACGAGGTGGCGATCCGGCGCGCCAACCGCAAGACCCTGCTGCACCCGCGAGTAGGCCGCCTGACCATGGACTGCGAGACCCTGATCACGCCCGACCAGAGACAGCAACTGCTGGTGCTCACCCCGGCGGACGCCGAGACCCGCGAGCGGCTGGAGCTGCTGCGGGTGCTCGGCATCGAGGAGTTCCCCACGAGGGCGGCGGGGACGCCCGTACGGTGACGCTGCGGAGGCCGTGGCCCGCCTCGGTTCCGCGACTGACGGCGTACGACGACCTGGCGGTCCACCCGCGCATCGGCGATGCTGTGACGCGTGGAGTACGTGTCCAGAGTGCCGCGACCGCCGCTGGACGGGCTGATCGACGACCTCTACTACCTGGAGGGCGCGTCGCCGTACGCCCGGCTGACGCTGCCGCCGGCGCCGTCGGCGTTGCTCATCGTCAACCTCGGGGCGCCGTTCCGCATCCGCGCCGGCACCGACATCGAGACGGCCGAGTACGCCGACGGCTGCGTGGTCACCATGCCCACCCGCGCCTTCGAGTTCGGCTACCCACTCCGGACCCGGTCCGTCGGCGTGCACTTCAAGCCGTGGGGGCCGGCGCCGTTCCTGCCGATGCCCGCGGCCGAGCTGTGTGACCGGCCGGTGACGGTGGAGCAGGTCTGGGGCCGCCCAGCCACCGCTGAGCTGCGCGACCGGCTGGCCACGGCGGCCGGCCCGCACGAGATGCTGACGCTGCTCGAGGAGGAGCTGATGCGACGGCTGTGCGAGACCGCCGGCCTGGGGCTGGTCCGCCATACGAGCAGCGTCATCGCGGCGACCAGCGGGGCGGTGGCGATCGGCGACCTGAGCGTGGCAGCCGGTGTCAGCAGCACTCATCTGGCACAGCGGTTCAAGGAGCTCATCGGCGTCACGCCGAAGCGGCTGGCCCGCACCTACCGCTTCGCCGCCACCGTGTTCGCGATCAACCCCGCCGAACCGATCGACTGGGGCGACCTCGCCGGTGGCGCAGGCTACTTCGACCAGGCCCACTTCGGCCACGAGTTCCGGGCGTTCACCGGGCTCACGCCGACCCGGTATGTCGAAGTCCGGCGGCGGTTCCTGCGCGAACATCCCGGCCACGCGCTGGACGGCTGGCCGCTGCCGGCCGATTGATTTCTTACAAGAGCGACAGCTCACGACACGCTAATTTGAGGGCATCCCAAAGCAGAGGAGAGCCCTGTGGGCAAGGTGGTCATGTACAGCTCGGTGTCGGTGGACGGCTTCGTCGCGGACGAGAACGACCAGCCCGGACCGCTGTTCGACTGGTTGTCCAACGGTGACGTCCCGTTGGACGAGAGCGGCGAGGTGAAGGTGTCGCAGACGTCCTACGACTACACCCGGGCGTACTGGGACCAGATCGGAGTGACGGTCGTCGGCCGCCACGTCTTCGACCTGACGGACGGCTGGGGCGGCAAGCCCCCGGGCGGGATCGACCACGTGGTCGTCGTGTCGCACCGGCCGATGCCCGAGGGCTGGGACCCCGAGGCGCCGTTCCACTTCGTCGACGGCGTCGAGGCAGCCGTGGCCAAGGCGCAGGAGCTCGCGGGCGAGCGAACGGTCGAGGTCGCCGCCGGTGACGTCGGCGGCCAGGTGCTGGCCGCAGGCCTGATCGACGAGGTGCGCATGGACGTCGTACCCGTCGTGTTCGGGTCCGGCAAGCGTTACTTCGGGTCGGTGCACGCGCAGCACCTGTTGGAGGATCCTGACGTGGTGATTCAGGGCGACCGGGTGCTTCACCTGCGCTATCGGGTGCGCCGATGACCGATCTGAGCGGGTAGCGAAGCACCCCGCCGGCCTTGGCCGGCCGACGAGGCGCGGTTGCTTTCCGGTCCAGCAGCGTGTCCGGCCGATCATGCACCGGCGGGCAGGCGTGTGTGCCGGGGGATGCTGCCGAACTTGCCGGAGTGGAAATCGCGGTACGCCTGTTCGATCTCGGCGCGAGTGTTCATCACGAAGGGACCGCTGGCGTACACGGACTCACCGATGGGCCGCCCGGCGAACAGCATCACCTTGGTCTGTTCGTCACCGTCACCGGTGGCCAAGGTCAGCGTGGTCGGGTCGCCCGGCCGGGACACCGGATCGGACCAGGCGATCTGCCCGGCGTGCACGGTCCGGCCGGCGATCGTCAGCCGACCCGAGATCACGTACGCGAACGCGCGCTGGTCCCCGTCGAGCACCTGCCGGTACTCGGTCCTCGGGTCGAGTGTGATCAGCGTGCCCAGAATCGGCCAATGATTGAGCGCCAGCCCGCGCGCCGTCCCGGTCTCCCCCGAGATCAGCTGGACCAGCACACCGGGCTCGGTGTGCACGGCGTGCATGCCGGCCCGCAGGTCCTGATAGCGGGTGGGTACGAGCTTCTGACGCGCCGGCAGGTTGACCCACATCTGGATCACATGGGCCTGCTCCGAGCGGGCGGCGACCTCACGGTGGATGATGCCCCGCCCCGCGGTCATCCACTGCACATCCCCCGGTCCGAGCACCCCGGCGTTACCCATGCTGTCGCCGTGCTCCAGGGCCCCGTCCAGGATCAGGGTCACGGTCTCCATCCCACGGTGCGGATGCCAGTCGAACCCCGGCTGATTGACCAGCTCCTCCCCCATCACCAGGAATGGATCGGTCCAAGCGCTGTTGCCCGGCGCGATGATCAACGCACTGTGATCGGACATCGGGGTCGGACCGATGTCCATCTTGTCGAGAACCCGGTCCACTTGCCGGGTCGCTGGCGCGGTTTGCGCGGTCATGATGACCTCCCTTTTCGTCGGTCAGGGCAAGTGTCCGCCCGCCGATCCGCGTTTGACAAACGCCACCAAAGTTACTTACTTTGAGCAAGTGACCAAGCCGCCCGACACCCCGGTCGACGAGGAAAGCTGCCACCGCATCCTGCGCGCGATCGACATCATCGGAGTCCGCTGGACCGGACCGATCCTGCTCGCCGGGGCCCGGGGCGCCCGCCGGTTCAAGGAGTACCGCGCCATGGTGCCGGGCATCTCAGACCCGCAGCTCACGCTGCGACTCAAGCAACTACAGGCCCGCGGGCTCATCGAACGCACGGTGATCCCCAGCACGCCGGTCCAGATCACGTACGCCCTCACGCCCGACGCCGAAGAGCTGATCTCCGCGCTTCAGCCGTTGTCCCACTGGAGCGAGCGACATCTCCCGCACCATGACGCATGACCTGGAGCAACTCCCCGCCAAGGCCTGAACGCCGCGTAACCAGGGTCACTGTGCGCAGTGGACGACGCGCTCAAGGCCCCTGACAAGGCCGAACCAGCAACTGTCGAGCCATCACCATGCTGGATCTGGTTGGTGCCCTCGTAGATCTGGGTGATCTCTGATACTGGTTACGTCCGTCTCAGGCGCAGGCGACCCAACTCCCCGTAGGTCCGAAGGCCTGGCATGCAACGAGCCTCTACCGGCGCGGACCGCATCCCTCCCGAGGACTGCGAGTTAGTCTGCGAGCCGCTCAACCTCAAGGACCACGGTCGGAGGAAGCCCAGCGATGACGTGCTCTGCCGCGCCGCCTGCTCTGTCGCGCCCGTTGGCTCAGCTCTGTCACCCTGGGTGACAGAGCTGCCTAACGGCATGGCTTCGGTGAGTGCCGGTGACGTACGGCGGGATCCCCAGCCCTCGGGGTCCGCCGCCGAGTCGCTGACGCACCAATGAGGTGACCGCCAGAGGACCGCACACATGCGCGCCGGCCGGAACCTGCTGGGCACCTCAGAGCTAATGGCGCGACAATCCGATATGAATCGGGTTGTCGCGCCAGGTTGTCCTTTCGGGGCAGGATCAGGGATCAGCAGACGATCAGAATGCTTCTCCACGCGAAGCCGCTTCGGGACTCCGCGTCATCGTCGGAGGCGAGTCGGGTGTGGGGGACGCCACTGGTATCGGAATTGTTGAACAAGTGCCCGCTCTGCCCGTTCGCGTACCACTTGTAGGACCCGTGGTACCTGATGGTGTGGCTCCCACAGCCCTGGATGCCCTGTGAGTCTCCGCTGAAGCTGCCCCCCGAGTAGGCGACGAAGGTGGAAGTCGCAGAGAGTACGAGACGAGCGGGGGCTGGTGCGGCGTTGGCCGGGGACGCAATGGCCACTGGGGCTGCGATGGCCGCGGCTCCGAGTAGCGCCAGGCAGGTAGCCCGCAGTCGGGTCCGTGATCGGGGGCGCCGCCGAAGAGAGTGCTCCATGTGAGTCGGTCCTCCTTGAACTGGAATGTGCAGCGGTCGGCTGTCTGTCTATCGCCGCGTTCCTGTTCGGTGCCGGTGGCGCCCGCCGAACAAAACAAATGACGAACAAACGTTCCCGACGCGGAATGGCTTGACCGGCTCTACGGGGGCGGGGACGTGTCACGACGGCTGGGCCGCCGAGGCCATGAAGCCGCCTCTGGTGGCGGCGGGCGTGATCCGAGCACTGAATAAGGACGTCCGTCGACGTAGCCGCTACGCCACCTCTCGCAGAGAGCGGCTGCACCAACTCCGGCACTACTATGCGAGTGTCATGCTGGCTGGCGGTGTCTCAGCCAAGGAACTCGCCGAATACCTTGGCCATGCCGTCCCCGGCTTCACCCTCCGCGTGTACGCCCACATGATGCCCGGCTTTCACGATCGCGCCGGTCAAGCCGTGGACGACCGCCTGTTCCGTCCGAGGACTGCCAGTCGGAGATAGGACAAGGTCTCGCTCGGAGAGATGAGCAGAGCGACCCGCCCTTTGTGTCCATCGGGCGGGTCGTCTCCGTACACCTGGCCTCGACGAGTTCCACGCTTCCTGTTACAGCCACGCCTCATCGCGAGGATCGGCCACAATGAGATCATCGGCACTGGCGCTAGCAGGCGTCGAATTCAGGCCGCTCACGGAAGTTTCCGCCTGCATAGCAGCAATGAAGAAGTCCTTCGAACCAGCCCTGCACGCTTTCTTGTACGTGATGGCCAGCTCGTATGCCGCGTTGACCAGTTGGAGACCTTGCAGTCGTAGAGCGGCAGCTTCAGGGATTTTGCCCGTGGCCCGCCCCTTCCACAAAGACGCCTTGTCTCGCCAGAACGTCACCTCCTCCGGAGGTGTGCCATTACTTTCCAGCTCGATTGCCTCGCATGCCAGCAGCACAGCTACCTCGTAGGCAGCCTGAGCATCTCCATCCTCAGCCTGCTTGAGTCGCCGACTGCCCAGCCGACCCCAACTACCAGGAATGCGCTCATCGGGCGGTGTGGTCCTGCGCGAAGGGCTCTCTCCTGGAGCCGGTTCCAATACATCACCAGCGACCTGATCGCCCGCGAGTTCTTTGCTGCGACCATGGACCGCAGCGTATGTCTGCGGAGCGGATAAGCCACCTTCCTCGTCCGCTTTCGCTGCCCGCCAGAGCTGACCGAACTCTCTCACCAGGGCCTCTTGGGGAGCAATGTCGAGGTTCGACTTGGTGGCGATGCGATGGCAGACAACTACCAGCATGCGCACAAGCAACCAGTCGGGAGTCCTTTTGGACTTTCCGCTGATCAGATCACAAGCAGTGGCCCGTGGGAGAGGCCGCAGCCAGTCACTCTCCTCGTCGTCAGCCTCGGCGATGATGCGGTCGGCCTCCCTGGAGAGCATCGGATATGACGGCTGTCCCGCTTCGACGTAGTACAGCTTCCTTATGCGCGTCGCGAGCGACGCTAGGCGGGTGCCGCCTGGGCTGGCTCCATTCATGATCCAACCTGTTCAGGATCGTGTGCCCGTAGTGGGCGGAAGAGGGCTGGGCCGAGGCAGAGGAAGGTGCACCCCACCCTGGGCCCGAGAAGTAACTATGGTCCCACAGGTCAGACTCGTGAACGTTAGCCACACCGTGCGCGCCATACCCAACTTGTCTCAATTGCCCAAAGCTTCCGTACGCGTCCGATCACGTCCGGAGCATGAGCCTGTCCATCCAGAGAGGACGCGACGACGTCCGGGTCTGATCAACGTTGAGTGCGCACGGCTTACGCTCTGCTACTCGTACTCCCATGAGCTTCTACACAGAGCCCAGAGACAGCAGATGCTGGGCCATCACTCAAGAGGGGAACGAGGCGTGAGCAAGGCAAACCTCATCTGGTGGGCCATCGTTGGCACCCTGCTCTCACTCTTGATCGGCGTTGCCGGCTCCTTGCTTGCCCTGGGCAACGGGGACGCGGTCGCCGAAGCCATCATCTTCGGCGCAAAGGCTACGGGGGGATGCGCAGGACTTTGGATCGCAGCCACTGCTGCCATACATACGTTGATCAAGCGGTAGGCCGGAGACGCGTCATGCATGTATGCGCCAACTGAGAGTCCGCTCTGCCCGCTTGGCAACCTACGAAACGAGCACGGAACAGGGCCCTTCTCTTGCTGCACGCCATGACTGAGACACCCTCGCCTGCGTTCTTCAACAGGCGGGGGTATCCCAGGTAAGAGGCTATTTAAGGAGCTGCCTGGCCATCACCATGCGCTGGATCTGGTTCGTGCCCTCGTAGATCTGGGTGATCTTCGCATCGCGCATCATGCGCTCCACCGGGAAGTCCTGCGTGTACCCGTACCCGCCCAGCAGTTGCACCGCGTCCGTAGTGATCTCCATGGCCGCGTCCGAGGCCGCGCACTTCGCCGCACTGGACAGGAACGTCAGGTCCTTCTGCGGCTGCCCGTGCATGGCGAGCTCCGACTTGGCCGCCGCGTGATAGGTCAGCTGCCGGGCCGCCTCCAGCTTCATGGCCATGTCGGCGACCATGAACTGCACCCCCTGGAAGTCAGCCACCGCCCGCCCGAACTGCTTACGCTCCTTGACATAGCCGACGGCATAGTCGAGCGCCCCCTGGGCGATCCCCAGGGCCTGGGCGGCGATGGTCACCCGGGTGTGGTCCAGGGTCGCCAGGGCGGTCTTGAACCCGGTCCCCGGCTCGCCGATCAGCCGCGACTCGGGGATCCGTACGTCGTCGAGGATCACCTGGCGGGTCGGCGACGCCCTGATGCCGAGCTTCCGCTCCTTGGGCCCGAAAGACACACCTTCGTCAGACTTCTCCACCACGAAGGCAGAGATCCCACGGGCACCCGCGGACGGATCCGTCGTCGCCATCACGGTGTAGTACTCCGACACACCCGCGTTCGTGATCCACATCTTCGCCCCGTTGAGGACATAGTGGTCGCCGTCCCGCACCGCGCGGGTCTTCATCGCGGCGGCGTCCGAGCCGGCCTCCGCCTCCGAGAGGGCGTACGAGAACATGGCCTCACCCCGGGCCACCGGCGCCAGGTAACGCGCCTTCACCTCTTCCGAGGCCGACAGCAGCAGCGGGACCGTGCCGAGCTTGTTCACCGCGGGGATCAGCGAGGACGAGGCGCAGGCCCGCGCCACCTCCTCGATCACGATCACGGCGGCCAGCGCGTCGCCCCCGGCTCCTCCGTACTGCTCGGGCACGTGGATGGCGTGCAGGTCGGCCGCGACGAGCGCCTTGTAGACGTCCCACGGGAACTCCCCGGTCTCGTCCGCCTCGGCGGCACGCGGGGCGATCTTCTCGTCGGCGATGGCCCTGACCGTTTCCCTGAGCATGTCGTGCTCTTCGGCGGGCGCGTACAGAGGAAAGTCCATGCGTCGAATACTAGGACGTCCGACTACTTTGTTACCAGACAGTACCGTTTGTGCCGACAGCCAGGTGGCACGAAGGAGGTAACGAGGAGCCGGTAGCATTGCGCGATCGGAAGGAGCTCACTCGTGCCATATCGCCTCACGGTGATCGGGACCGGATACCTGGGCATCACCCATGCGGCGTGCATGGCGGACCTCGGTTACGACGTTCTGGGTCTTGACATCGACGCTGACAAGATCCGCCGGCTCAACAGCGGTGACCTCCCCATTCATGAGCCCGGTCTGGAGCCGGTGCTGCGCCGGGGGATCGAATCCGGGCGCCTTCGCTTCACCACCTCCTACGAAGAGGTCGCCGCCTTCGGAGACGTGCACTTCGTCTGCGTGGGCACTCCTCAGAAACGCGGCGAGTACGCCGCGGACGTCTCCTACATGGACAACGCCATCCAGTCGCTGGCCCCCTTCCTGGATCGCGAGTGCCTGGTCGTCGGCAAGTCGACGGTGCCGGTGGGCACCGCGGGCCGGCTGGCGGAGATGCTCGTCCAGCTCGCCCCGGCGGGCGCCCAGGCCGAGCTGGCCTGGAACCCCGAGTTCCTGCGTGAGGGTTTCGCCGTGCAGGACACGCTCAACCCCGACCGCATCGTGCTCGGTGTCCGCACCGAGCGTGCCGAGAAGGTGCTGCGCGAGGTGTACGAGCCGCTGGGCGAGGTGCCCGTGGTCGTCACCGACTTCCCCACCGCCGAGCTGGTCAAGTCGGCCGCCAACTCCTTCCTCGCGACCAAGATCTCCTTCATCAACGCGATGGCCGAGGTCTGCGAGGCGGCCCACGCCGACGTGCAGCAGCTATCGCTGGCCCTTTCCTACGACGACCGCATCGGCGGTCGTTTTCTCAATCCGGGCCTCGGTTTCGGCGGCGGCTGCCTGCCGAAGGACATCAGGGCGTTCATGGCCCGCGCGGGCGAGCTCGGCGCGGACCAGGCGCTGACGTTCCTGCGCGAGGTGGACATGATCAACATGCGCCGCCGCGCCCGCATGGTGGACCTGGCCCGTGAGCTGGCCGGCGGCTCCTTCCACGGCTGCACCGTGGGCGTGCTCGGCGCCGCCTTCAAGCCCAACTCCGACGACATCCGCGACTCCCCCGCACTCGACGTGGCGGTCACCATCGGCCACCAGGGCGGCCAGGTCACCGTCTACGACCCGATCGCCCTCGACAACGCCCGCAAGGCCCACCCCGAGCTCAAGTACGGCGACTCCGCCATCGAGGCGGTCCGCGGCGCGCACGTGGTGCTGCTGCTGACCGAGTGGCAGGAGTTCGTGGACCTCGACCCCGAGGAGCTGGGCGCGGTCGTCGCCACCCGCAGGATCGTCGACGGCCGCAACGCCCTCAACTCCGAGGCGTGGCGCTCGGCCGGCTGGCACTACCGCGCACTCGGCCGCCCGTAGCACCTGTCCTCACAAACACCCCAAAAGGCAAAAGCACCTCCTGTACGACGAGCAGCCGGCTCATCGAGGCGGCAGGTGGCGCACCCACTGGGTGAGCACCGGCCGGTAGCCCTGCCGTGCCCAGAACGGCGCCGACAGCGGATTGGGCACGGCATGGTGGAGCACCGTCGTCGCCACGCCCGCGGCCTCTATGTGCGTGTGCGCCGCGGCCGCCATCGCCGCGCCGACCCCCTGCCCCCGGACGGCCGGGTCGGCGTACATCGCGCTCAGGTAGGCGACCGGCGCGCTCCTGACCGCCGGCGCGATCCATCGCGCCAGCGTCGGCGGCTCCACCATGACGATGCCCGCCGCCGCGCCGTCCACCTCCGCCACCCAGCACCACGAGCCCTCCCCGCGCAGCACGGGTGCCAGGCTCTCGACGATCCTGGCCCGGGTCGACGATCGCATGGTGACCCACCCGAACTGGGCGTCATAGGCCACCAGAGCCTCGTACAGGCGCGCGACGACCGCCATGTCGGCGGGGACGGCGGCGCGCATCCGCACGCGGCTCGCGGCGGCCGGCGGGCCGCTCGGCGCCGCGCCCCGCACCCTGGCGGCGGTCGCCACCATGGGGGCGAAGCCGCGCAGCGTCAGGGCGCGGACGGCGGCGGTGTCGCGGCTGGGCCACTGCACCGCCAGCGCCCTGTCAGGGCCTCGCTCGCCGCCGAGACCGGCCAGCCACTGGTCGAGCAGCGCGCCCAGCGCCGCCTCCGGGTCACGGCCGCCGGCCCGGCCCCACAGACGGTGCACGATCAGCGGGCTCCAGGTGGCGTTCATCGCGCCGGGGTCGAGCCGGTCCACCGAGGTCAGGCCGAGAGCGTCCACGACCTCGATCGCGCCCTCGTTCGGGCCGGGGGCGGGCAGCCCGTCCTGCCCTCCGGCCAGCGGGTCGACGGCGCGGATGCGGGCGGCGTGAGCTTCGATCACCGGGTGCACAGCGGTCACGCTAGTCCCACCCACCGCCGCAGAGAAGGGCCGGTCAGCCCGCCGAGGCCAGCGTGGCGGCCTCCGCGCGCAGGCGCTCGCCCTTGGCGTGGGCCTGCTCCTTCAGCCGCACCTGGAACTCCTCCATGCGGGCGCGCAGCCCCGCGTCACTGGCCGCGAGGATGCGTACGGCCAGCAGCCCGGCGTTGCGGGCGCCGCCGACGGCGACGGTCGCGACCGGCACCCCGGCGGGCATCTGGACGATCGACAGCAGGGAGTCCATCCCGTCGAGGTACTTCAGTGGCACGGGCACGCCGATGACCGGCAGCGGCGTCACCGAGGCCAGCATGCCGGGCAGGTGCGCCGCGCCGCCCGCCCCGGCGATGATGACCTGGACGCCGCGCCCGGCCGCCTGGCGGCCGTACTCGATCATCTCGGCCGGCATCCGGTGCGCCGATACCACGTCGACCTCGAACGGCAGGTCGAACTCCGCGACGGCCTCCGCCGCCGCCCGCATCACCGGCCAGTCGGAGTCGCTGCCCATCACGATGCCGATCGTCATACGTACTCCCCGGTGGTCAGGTGGACAGCGGCGTGGCGGGCGCGGGCGCGTACCTCTTCGAGGTCGTCGCCGACCGCGGTGACGTGGCCGATCTTGCGGCCGGGGCGCACCTGCTTGCCGTAGAAGTGCACCTTGACGGCCGGGTCGTGGGCCATCACGTGCTCGTAGCGCTTGAACAGGTCCGGGTCTTCGCCGCCGAGCAGGTTGACCATGACGACGACCGGCGCGGTCATCGTGGGCGAGCCGAGCGGCAGGTCGAGCACGGCGCGCAGGTGCTGCTCGAACTGGGAGGTGAGCGCGCCCTCGATCGTCCAGTGGCCGCTGTTGTGCGGGCGCATGGCCAACTCGTTGACCAGCAGCCCGCCGGCCGTCTGGAACATCTCCACCGCCAGCAGCCCGGTCACGCCGAGCTCGTGCGCGATGTTCAGCGCCAGGCGCTGGGCCTGGGCGGCCTCTTCGGGGTCGAGCCCGGGGGCCGGGGCGAGCACCTCGACGCAGATGCCGTCCTGCTGCACGGTCTCCACGACGGGGTAGCTGACGCCCTGGTCGTGCGGCGAGCGGGCGACGAGGACGGCCAGTTCGCGCTCGAACGGCACGAAGGCCTCGGCCATCAGCGGGATCCCGGCCGCGAACGCCTCGGCGACCTCGGCCTCGGTGCGGCACATCCAGACGCCGCGGCCGTCGTAGCCGCCCCGGACGGCCTTGAGCACCACCGGCCAGCCGTGCTCGGCGGCGAACGCGACCGCTTCCTCCGCGTCGGACACGCGGGCCCAGGCCGGGCACGGCGCGCCGATCGAGGTCAGCCGCTCGCGCATGACCGCCTTGTCCTGGGCGTGCACGAGCGCGTCGGCGCCCGGGTGCACCTGGACGCCGTCGGCCGCCAGGGCCCTGATGTGCTCGGTGGGGACGTGCTCGTGGTCGAACGTGATCGCGTCGCAGCCCCTGGCGAAATCGCGCAGGTCGGACAGGTCACGGTAGTCGCCGAGGCGAGTGTCGACGATCACCCGGGCGGCGCTCTCGTCAGGCGCGCCCGCCAGTACGCGGAGCTCTATGCCGAGGGCGATGGCGGACTGCTGGGTCATCCTGGCGAGCTGGCCGGCGCCAACCACGCCGACGACCGGTCCGATGGGGCTGTATGCGTTCACGTAAGGTGAGCATACCCGTCCGCTTCCAGGAGGGTTCGAGCGAGATTCCGGCAGGTGTTCGTACCGGCCACCCGGGGCAGTAAGGTACCTCGGTACGCTGAAATCGTGTCTAGGGGAAGGCCGAGTAGGAGACGTGCGGTTCCTGAAAAGCCTCTACCAGCGGTTCGCGGACTTGGTTCATGAGCTGACCAAGTTCGGCACCATCGGTGCCGCCGCGTTCGTGATCGACACCGGCATGTACAACCTGTTCCTGCTGGTTCTCGACTGGGGGCCGATGACCTCCAAGGTGCTGGCCACGGTCATCTCGGCGTCCTTCGCCTACGCGGGCAACCGCTTCTGGACCTTCCGGCACCGCGAGCAGAGCGGGCTGGGGCGCGAATACTTCCTGTTCTTCCTGCTCAACGGCATCGCCCTGCTGTTCGGCCTGCTGGTGATCGGCTTCACCAGCCTCACCCTGAAGTTGAACGACCCCGTGAGCCTCAACATCGCCAACATCGTCGGGGTCGGCCTGGGCACGCTGTTCCGCTTCTGGTCGTACAAGAAGTGGGTGTTCCTGGAGGCGACCACGCCGATCCCGGTGGAGCTGCCCGAGGCCGGGATCAGGCAGGACCGCTGACCACCCGGTTCCGGCCGTTGTCGTCGGCCGGTCGCAGGAAGAGCGCGAACTTCGCGGGACGCCGCCGTACCAACTCCAGCCGTCCGCCGTCCGCGGCGGCCAGGGCGCGGGCGAGCGTCAGGCCGAGACCGGTGCCGCCGCCCCCGCTCACGCTGCGCTCGAAGACTTTGGGCGCCAGGTCGTCCGAGATGCCCGCGCCCTCGTCGGAGACCTCGATCACCACGTAGTTGTCGCCGCAGGTCGTCGACACCGTGACGGTACCGGCGCCGTGGCGCAGGGAGTTCTCCAGCAGGGTGGCGATGACCTGGCCGAACCCTCCGGTGGTGGCCAGCGCCTTGAGGTCGCGGGTGCCCGCGAGCACCAGCGTGCGGCCCACGCCGCGGAAGACCGGCTGCCACTCGGTCACCTGCTGGATGAGCACCTCGTCGATGGCGACCGGCTCCGCCTGGGCGTGGCGCTGCCTGCGGGCCGCCGCGAGCAGCTCGTCGATCACCGCGGTCAGCCGCTCGGCCTGCACGATGGCCGCCTCGCCCTCCTCCCGCACCACCTCGGGGTGGTCGGAGGCCGCGACGATCTCCTCCAGCCGCATGGTGAGCCCGGTCAGCGGGGTGCGGAGCTGGTGGGAGGCGTCGGTCGCGAACTCGCGTTCGCGGGTGAGCAGGTCGGAGATGCGGGTGGCGCTGCGGTCCAGGACCTCGGCGACCTGGTCCAGTTCCGGGATGCCGTAGCGGTGCTTGCTCGGCCGGGCCTCACCCGAGCCGAGCCGTTCGGCGATCCCGGCGAGGTCCAGCAGGGGCAGGGTGAGCCGGCGGGACTGCACGATGGCCAGTCCCACCGCCACCGCGAGAGCCGCGACCGCCAGGGCCACGATCAGCAGCAGGCGGGCGTAGACGTCCTGCTCGATCTGGGCCCGGTCGCGGCTCACCCGGACGAAGATGCCGCTGTCGGACTCGGCGTCCTCCGTCATCTGCTCCCCGGAAGACGGTGGGGCGCCGACGATGGTGGCCTTGGGAGGGTTGCCTCGTTCGAATATCTGTATGTACCGGTCCGGATATTTCTGCTCCAGCTGCTTGGGATCGAGCGGCGTCTCCTGAATGCGGGCGTACTCGACCTCCCCCACCAGGCGGGTCGCCTCCGCCCTGAGCTCCTGTGCGGCCTCGTCGACGATCAGCCGGCTGACCACGATGCCGAGCGGCACCCCGAGCAGCAGGACGGCGATGGCGGCGACGACCAGGGTGGAGGAGAGCAGTCGTCGGCGCATGCCTACTCGCGTTCGAAGCGGAAGCCGACTCCTCGGACGGTGGTGATGTATCGAGGCTTGGCCGCGTCGTCGCCCAGTTTGCGGCGCAGCCACGAGATGTGCATGTCGAGTGTCTTGGTGGAGCCCCACCAGTTGGTGTCCCACACCTCCCTCATGATCTGCTCGCGGGTGACTACCTTGCCCGCGTCGCGGACCAGAACTCTGAGCAGGTCGAATTCCTTGGTGGTCAGGTGCAGCTCTTTCTCTCCCATCCAGGCCCGGCGGGAGTCGGCGTCGATGCGGACCCCTTGGACCACCGGGGTCTCCGAGGTGCCGCGGCGCAGTAGCGCCCGCACTCTGGCCAGTAGTTCGGCAAGCCGGAACGGCTTGGTGACGTAGTCGTCGGCGCCGGCGTCGAGGCCGACGACGGTGTCCACCTCGTCGACGCGGGCGGTGAGGATCAGCACCGGGGTGCCGTGCCCTTCGGCACGGATCCGGCGGGCCACCTCCAGGCCGTCCATCTCAGGCAGGCCAAGGTCAAGAACGATGAGGTCGATGCCCCCCGACAGAGCCCTCTCCAGGGCCTGCGGGCCGTCGGGGCTCACCTCAACCTGATAGCCCTCTCGGCGCAGCGCACGCGCGAGCGGCTCGGAAATCGAGGTGTCATCCTCGGCGAGAAGTACGCAGGTCATGAAGCGATCGTAGGACCTTAGAGGATCGTTTCCCGGGCACAGCGCACGGTTTGACTCGTCGTTGACCTATCCATTGACCTGGCCAAACACGGCTAAACATCGGTTAGTCGTGATTAAATTACCGCGATCATCGGGGGGAAAAGCAATACGTGACCATGCCCGGTGGTGGCATGCCCAATCCTGCCGCCGGGCGTGTCGGGTGTGTCGGGGGCCGAAAGCACGTCAGCCCGCCTGAAAGAGCGCGATGACGCTCCAAACAGGACGGGCGGCGGGCGGGACTTCAGTCCCCGGACGGCGGCTCGGCGTAGCGGGCGAGGTAGAGCTGCTCACCCAGGGTCTCCATGAGGCCCAGCTCGGTTTCGAGATAGTCGATGTGCTTCTCCTCGTCCTCCAGGATCTCCTCGAAGATCCGGGCCGAGGTCACATCGCCCTTCTCCCTCATCAGCTCGATGCCCGGCCGCAGCCGCTGCACCACCGAGAGCTCGACCTCCAGGTCGGCACGGAGCTGCTCACGGACCGTCTGGCCGATGTGCAGGGTGCCGAGCCGCTGATAGTTGGGCAGCCCCTCCAGGAAGAGGATGCGGTCGGTGAGGCGTTCGGCGTGACGCATCTCGTCGATCGACTCGTCGCGGGTATAGTCGGCGAGCTTGGTGTATCCCCAGTTCTGCTGCATCTTGGCGTGCAGGAAGTACTGGTTGATCGCCGTGAGCTCGGCCGTCAGCTGCTCGTTGAGCAGCTCGATGATCTGCTTGTCGCCCTGCATGAACGGGCCCCTTGTGCTATGCGGTGGTCAGTTCCTGAGACCTTTTCAGGATTGCACAGATCTTCCGCACACAAGTGGCACAGTCCCCGCCGGCCCCCGTGGTGTCGCGAACCTGCTTGGCGCTGGTGGCCCCGCTCGCGATGCAGTCGTGGACGTCGTTCTCGGTGACGGCGCGGCACACGCACACGTACATTCGGGGGCCGGCCTCTCGGAAGCAGGGGATCTTTGGTAAGGCATACCTAACATAGCTTACTTAAGTAAGGCTTGCCTATGTCAGATACGCCACAGATCCACAGATCCCCAGCTCAGTGCCCGCGTGTGAGCCACTCCTCCAGGTGCGGCGCCTCGGCCCCGATCGACGTCGACTCGCCGTGCCCGGTGTGCACGACCGTCTCGGCGGGCAGCGTCAGCAGCCGGTCCCTGATCGAATCGATGATCGTGCCGAACGACGAGTAGGAGCGCCCGGTCGCCCCCGGGCCGCCCTTGAACAGCGTGTCGCCGCTGAACAGCACGCACACCTCGGGCGCGTACAGGCAGACCGCCCCCGGCGCGTGGCCCGGGGTGTGCAGCACCTCCAGGGAGATCCCGCCGGTCTCGATCTTCTCGCCGTCGGCCAGGGGGACGTACGGCACGCTGTCGCCGTACACCTGCGACCACAGGACCTCGTCGGCGGGGTGCAGCCGGATCGGCGCGCCGGTCAGCTCGGCGAGCTCGGCCGCCGCGTTGATGTGGTCGTTGTGCGCGTGGGTGCAGACGATGGCCTTGACCTCGCGCCCGCCCACCCGCTGGGCGATGGCCCCGGCGTCGTGCGCGGCGTCGATGACGACCACCTCGCGCGCGTCGCCCACCAGCCAGACGTTGTTGTCGACGTCCCATGTCCCGCCGTCGAGCGAGAACGTACCGGACGTGACGACCCTGTCGATCATCAGAGGACCACCACCGAGCGCAGCACGTCACCGCGGTGCATCTTGGCGAACGCCTCCTCGACCTGGTCGAGCGCGATCGTCTCGGTCACGAACTTGTCCAGCGGCAGCCGATGCTGCAGGAACAGATCGATGAGCATGGGGAAGTCGCGGCTGGGCAGGCAGTCGCCGTACCACGACGACTTGAGCGAGCCGCCGCGGCCGAACACGTCGAGCAGCGGCAGCTCCAGCCGCATCTCCGGGGTCGGCACGCCGACCAGGACGACGGTGCCGGCCAGGTCGCGGGCGTAGAAGGCCTGGTTGTAGGTCTCGGGGCGGCCCACCGCCTCGATCACCACGTCGGCGCCGTGGCCGCCGGTGAGGTCGCGGATGGCCTCGACCGGGTCGCTCGCGCCGGAGTTGACGACGTCGGTGGCGCCGAACCCGCGCGCCCACTCCAGCTTGCGGTCGTCCAGGTCCACCGCGATGATCTTGGACGCGCCGGCCAGCGACGCGCCGAGGATCGCGGCGTCGCCGACCCCGCCGCAGCCGATGACCGCCACCGTGTCGCCACGGGTGACGCCGCCGGTGTTGATGGCGGCCCCGATCCCGGCCATCACGCCGCAGCCCAGCAGCCCGGCCACCGTCGCGGGCGCCTCGGCCGACACCTTGGTGCACTGCCCGGCGGCGACCAGCGTCTTCTCCAGGAACGCGCCGATGCCCAGCGCGGGTGAGAGCTCGGTGCCGTCCGCGAGAGTCATCTTCTGGGTGGCGTTGTGGGTGGCGAAGCAGTACCACGGCCGACCGCGCAGGCACGCCCGGCACTGGCCGCACACGGCCCGCCAGTTGAGGATGACGAAGTCACCCGGCTCCAGCCCGGTGACGCCCTCGCCGACCGCCTCCACCGTGCCCGCGGCCTCATGCCCGAGCAGGAACGGGAACTCGTCGTTGATCCCGCCTTCCCGGTAGTGCAGGTCGGTGTGGCAGACCCCGCAGGCCTGGACGTTCACCACCGCCTCGCCGGGACCCGGATCCGGCACGATCACCGTCTCGATGGAAACTTCCTGGCCCTTGCCCCGGGCGATGACGCCCTGCACTTCGTACGGCATGGCAGCCATCTTGGGTCAGAGCGGTGATCTCCGCAAGACATGAGGCCGCACCACGCCGAAACCTCAGTGGTTGTCGGGCTCGCCGTCGGAGGCGTCTTCCACCAGGCGGAACAGATCCATGCGGACGTCCTGGATCTTGGGGATGTCGCGCAGCACGATCTGGCCCCGGTCGCCCGCCGACTCCACGACCAGCGTGCCGCAGCCGAGCATCCGCTCGGCGAAGGTCTGGTCGGAGCTCACGGTGTTGACCTTGGCCATCGGGATCTCGTCCGTCGACTTGTTGAGCACCCCGGTGTTGATCGTGAAGCGGTGCGTGGTGAGCACGTAGCCGGTGTTCTTCCACTGCAGGTACGGGACGAACGACCAGATCACCAGCAGGAGCAGCGCGATGACGCCGATGGCGATCCTGGCGTAGGAGGAGTACTCCCAATCACCCGGGATGAAGTAGATCGCCGCACCCGCGCCACCGGCGATGAGGACGAGGGCGACGAAGGGGACGATGAGCCGCTTCCAATGAGGGTTGAAGGAGCGCACGCGTCGCTCACCCTGCGTCAGATGGTGGTCGGGAATGGTCATGGGCAAATGGTGCCACCCAGTCGTCCTTGAGGGCTATGCCGTCGGCCGAACATGCACGACGTCACCCGCGCTCAGCGTCGACGTCACGCCGCCCGCCGCCACCTGGAGGTGGCCGGCGGCGTCGATGCCGGTGGCCTGGCCGGCGAGCGCCGCGCCACCCGGCAGCTCGACCCTGACCTGGCGGCCGACCGTGGCGGAGATCGCCAGGTAGGCGGCGCGCAGCCCGCAGGCGTCGGCGTCGCCGCCGGACTCCACCCACTCGCGGTAGTGCACCTCCACCTCCCTGAGCACCGCCCTGAGCAGCGGATCGCGGTCCAGGCAGGCCGCCTTCTCGATGGCCAGCGAGGTGGCCGTCTCCACGGGGAGCTCCTCCTGCTTGACCGAGACGTTGAGGCCCATGCCGACGACCACCGCGCCCTCACTGCGCTCGGCGAGCACGCCGGCCAGCTTGCGCTCGCCGATGAGGAGGTCGTTGGGCCACTTCAGGCGTACGTCCACCTCGGCGAGCCGGCGCACGGCGGAGGCGGCGGCCACGCCGAACAGCAGGGTCAGCCAGCCGAACGCGGTGGCCGGCACCGGCGGCCTGAGCAGGACGGAGAACGTCAGGCCGGCTCGGGCCGGAACGGTCCAGGTGCGGCCCAGCCGGCCGCGGCCCGCGAGCTGCTCCTCGGCGACCAGCACCGCGCCCTCCCCCGCTCCGCCCTGCCCGTGCGCGGCGGCGGCGAGGTCGGCGTTGGTCGAGCCGGTGCTGTCGACGACCGTGATCCCGGTCCACAGCGAGCCCGGCCGCACCAGGGCGCGGTTGAGCGCCGCCTCGGACAGAGGCGGGCGGTCCAGATCCGAGTAGCGCGACATCAGTCCATCCTCCCGCACCTCCGGGCCGGTCACGCCCAGCTCAGGGCCACGGTGGAAGATGGGAGGGTGGGCAAGCCACCGAATACGCGCCCCGGCCCTTCTACCCGCACGCGTGTCCGCCGGCTCACCGGCGCCGTGGCCGTCGACCGCCGCGACGACCTGGCCACCGAGGAGCCGCTGGAGGTCCGCCTCGCCACTCCCGGCGGCGGGCACAGGACCGTCGCCATCACCATGCGCACCCCCGGCCACGACTTCGAGCTGGCCGCCGGGTTCCTGCTCGGCGAGGGCGTGGTGCGGCCGGGCGACATCGCCTCCATCGCCTACTGCACCGACGAGGACCTGCCGCCCGCGGCCCGCTACAACACGGTCACCGTACGCCTGCGTGGCCCGGTCCCCGAGCTGCCCGCGCTGGACCGCCACTTCGTCACCTCCAGCGCGTGCGGCGTCTGCGGCGCGGCCGGCCTCGACAACCTGCACGAGCGCTGCCGCCCGCTCCCCGAGGACGGGCTGCGGATCACCCCCAAGATCCTGTACGGCCTGCCGGACGCGTTGCGGCGGGCCCAGGGGGTGTTCGGCAAGACGGGGGGCCTGCACGCGGCCGGGCTGTTCACCGCCGAGGGCGCGCGGGTGGCGGTGCGCGAGGACGTGGGCAGGCACAACGCGGTGGACAAGCTGGTCGGCTGGGCGGGGCTGAGTGAGCGCCTCCCGCTGTCCGGCCACATGCTCATGGTCAGCGGCAGGGCGGGCTACGAGATCTTGCAGAAGGCGCTGGCGGCGGGCATCCCCACGGTGTGCGCGGTCTCGGCGCCCTCCTCGCTCGCCGTCGACCTGGCCAGGGAGTTCGGGATGACGCTGGTCGGGTTCCTGCGCGGCGAGGGCTGCAACGTCTACGCCGGGCAGGAGCGGATTTCCGTGGAATGAATCGTTCCGTTCTGCTATATTTGGAACAGAACAAGCCGTTCCAACTTAGGAGCCTCCGTGATCCACCCCTTCCGCGTCGAGATCCCTCAGGCCGACCTCGACGACCTCCAGGCCCGCCTGGCCCTGACCCGCTTCACCGACGAGATCCCCGGCGCCGACCAGGGCGTCTCCGTCGAGCGGGTCAGGCGGCTGGTCACCCGCTGGCGTGACGGCTTCGACTGGCGCGCCGTGGAGGCCGGGCTCAACGCCCACCCCCAGTTCACCACCGAGATCGACGGCCAGAACATCCACTTCCTGCACGTCCGCTCGCAGAACCCCGACGCGCTCCCGCTCATCCTCACCCACGGCTGGCCGGGCTCGATCGCCGAATACCTCACCGCCATCGAGCCCCTGTCCCAGCACTTCCACCTGGTCATCCCGTCGCTTCCCGGCGCCGGCTTCTCCGGCCCGACCAAGGAGCTCGGCTGGAACACCCAGCGCATCGCCCGCGCCTGGGCCGAGCTGATGTCCCGCCTCGGCTACGAGCGGTACGGCGCGGCCGGCAACGACGGCGGCTCGATGATCTCCCCCGAGATCGGCCGGATCGACCCCGACCACGTCGTCGGCGTGCACGTCACCCAGATCTTCTCCTTCCCCTCCGGCGACCCGGCCGAGTTCGCCGCCCTCACCGAGGAGGACCAGGCCGGCCTGGCCGTGCTCGACTGGTTCTGGAAGGAGAAGGGCGCCTTCAACATCCTGCACTCCCAGCAGCCGCAGACCCTCGCCCACGCCCTCGCCGACTCCCCCGCCGGGCTGGTGGGCTGGCTCGCCCAGCTCTTCGACGAGGACCTGGACGACGACTTCGTCCTGACGAACGCCGCCATCCACTGGCTCACCGGCACCGCCGGCTCCGCCCTGCGCCTGTACTGGGAGAACGCCCGCGCCGAGCAGCCCACGGAGCCCACCACCGTGCCGCTGGGCCTGGCGATGGCGGAGGGCGACTTCAAGTCCATCCGGCCGTTCGCGAACCGCGACCACACGAACATCGTCTCCTGGCACACCCTCCCCGCCCCGGCGCGCGGCCACTACACCGCCCACTCGGCAACCGACGCCCTGACCACGGACCTCCGCACCTTCTTCGCCGCCCTCACCTGATCGCCCCGGCGGCTGGCATGCTGGGAACCCGGCGCCCACAAGGAGATCACGCGATGACCCAGCAGCCCACGGTCCGACGCACCCCCCTCAACGCGGAGGAGCGGGCCCGGAGCGAGGCGAACTTCGCTCCCCTGGTCGCCGAGCACCTGGCCACCAGCGGCCGCTTCCGGGTCAGCGCCGACACCCCGGAGCTGGTGGAACTGTTCCAGGCGGTCGCCCGCCGCGTCGGCGAGATGCTCCAGCGCCCGGTGGTCAGCTACTCGAACGGCCGCTACATGGTGATCACCTTCGCCCCGGGAGGCCACACCCCGGGCCTCACCGGCGAAAGCGCCCCCTCAGCACAGCGGTGACCGCCAGGGCGGCATCGCCCTGCGCCTTCCTCCCTGCCGCGCGACTTTGGTCGCAGGCGTCGGATGCCAAGGATCGATGCCCGGGCCGACGGTGATCCCTAGTGTCGTGGGAATGACACAGACCGATCGGCCGGCCCCCGGCCGGGTCCGCGAAGTCGATGCCGTGCGGGGGTTCGCGCTGGCGGGGATCCTCGTGGCGAACATCGGCTTCCTCGCCGACCCCGGGCACGCGATCAGCGGCGGCATCCCCCTGCCCGAGGGCCCGGTCGCCTACACGGTCAACGCGCTCGTGCTGACGAAGTTCTACGTCATCTTCTCGTTCCTGTTCGGCTACTCCTTCACCCTCCAGATGCGGGCCGCCGAGCGGGCCGGGGCGAGCGTGCGGGCCCGCACGCTGCGGCGCTGCCTCGGTCTGTTCGTCATCGGCGTGCTGCACGGCCTGCTGCTCTGGATCGGCGACATCCTCACCCTGTACGCCTTCCTCGGGCTGATCCTGCTGGCCCTGCGCGATGTCCGGCCGCGGACCGCCGTTCGCATCGGGATCTGGATCATCGGCGTCCTCACCGTGTGTTACCTGCTGCTGGCCGCGCTGACCACCCTCGACCCCACCGCCGGCGGCGCCCCCGCCACGGACCCGGCCGAGGCCGCCCGGGTGCAGGCCCTGGCCACCGGCGGCCCCCTGGACTTCCTGACGCTGCAGGTGGAGCTGTACCCGATGCTCGCCCTGGCCATCTGGGGCTTCCAGGGGCCGACGGCCCTGGCGCTGTTCCTGTTCGGGCTGGCGGCCGGCAAGTCCAAGCTGCTGGAGGAGCCGGAACGGTGGGCTCACCTGCTCCCCCGGATCCAGTGGATCGGCTTCGGCGTCGGCGTGCCCAGCGCGATCTTCTACGCCTGGAAATCCGCCGGCGAGGACGCGACGGCCCTGATCGCGCTGGCCCTGAACAACGTGACGTCCCTGCTGCTGGCCGCCGCGTACGTGGCGACCCTGCTCCGGCTGCTCAAGCGCTACCCGGCCCTCGCCGGCGCGCTGACCCCCGCAGGCAGGATGGCCGCCTCCAACTACATCGGACAGTCCATCCTGGTCTGCATGGTCTTCACCGGATACGGCCTCGCTCTCGCGGGAAGCGTCCCACCTCTGGCCGTGATGGGCATCGCGGCGGCCATCTACACGATCCTGCTGGCACTCAGCACCTGGTGGCTACGCTCCCACCGATACGGACCGGTAGAGTACGGCCTACGCCGGCTGACGAACTGGAGTTGACGCCAGCCGGCCACTGCTGGTCAGCCTGTGTTCTGCAGGCCTGCTGCCACCCCGTTGACCGACAGCAGAAGCAGTGTCGACAGCCGGTCCCGCTCGCGCTCCGACGGGTCGCCGGTGCGGAGGGCCGTCAGGGCGCGTAGCTGCAGGTGGGAGAGGGCGTCCACGTACGGGTCGCGGAGTTGGACGGCGCGGGAGAGGACCTTGCGGTTCTCCAGGAGGCGCCGGTGCCCGGTCACCTTGAGCACCAGGGTGCGGGTGAGGTCGTACTCCTGCAGGACCTGGTCGGCGAAGTCCTTCCTGCCGCCGAGTGCCAGGTAGCGCTCGGCGATCGAGCGGTCGGTCTTGGCCAGGGACATCTCGGCGTTGTCCAGCAGGGCGTTGAACAGCGGCCATTCGGCGTAGGCCGCGCGCAGTTCGTCCAGGGAGTCGGCCGCGGCCAGGCCGGTGCCGAGGCCGTACCAGCCGGGGAGGTTGACGCGGGTCTGGGCCCAGGCGAAGACCCAGGGGATGGCCCGCAGGTCGTCGAGCGAGCGGGGGGCGCCGAGGCCGCGGCGGGCGGGGCGGGAGCCGAGGCGCAGGGAGCCGATCTCCTCCAGGGGGCTCACCAGGGCGAACCATTCGGGGAAGCCGGGGGCCTCGGTCAGGGCGCGGTACGCCTGCTCCGAGGCCGAGGCGACCTGCTCGGCGAGGGAGCGGAAGCGGTCGGCGGCCGCGGCGGTGCGGGAGCCGATCGTGGGGGACGAGGCCATGAGCACGGCGTTGGTGACCTGCTCCATGTGGCGGCGGGCGATCTCGGTGTGGCCGTAGCGGGCGAAGATGACCTCGCCCTGCTCGGTGACCTTGAAGCGGCCGGCCACCGAGCCGGGGGCCTGGGCGAGCACGGCACGGTTGGCGGGGCCGCCGCCCCGGCCGAGCGCGCCGCCCCTGCCGTGGAACATGCGCAGCTTGACGTCGTGCTCGGCGGCCCAGGCGGTGAGCTGCTCCTGCGCTTCGTACAGGCGCAGGGTGGCGGCGGCCGGGCCGAGCTCCTTGGCCGAGTCGGAGTAGCCGAGCATGATCTCCAGGCGTCTGCCGGTGTCGGCGAGGCGCTGCTGGATCTGCGGGATCTCGAGCATGCCGGCGAGCACGCGCGGGGAGTTGGCCAGGTCCTCGCCCGACTCGAACAGCGGGACCACGTCCAGGACGACGCTGCGCGAGCCGAGAGCGTGGCCGGCGAGCTCGTAGACGGCGGCGACGTCGTCGGCCGAGCGGGTGAAGGAGACCACGTAGCGGGAGCAGGCGGTGACGCCGAAGCGCTCCTGGATCCAGGCGATGACCCGGATCGTGGCCAGCACCTCCTCGGTGCGCTCGGACAGCTCGCCGCCGGCTCGCAGCTCCTCCAGCGCGGCAGCGTGCACCTGGGAGTGCTGGCGGACCTCCAGCTCGGCCAGGTGGAAGCCGAACGTCTCCACCTGCCAGATGAGGTGCTGCAGCTCTCCGTACGCCTGCCGTACGGCGTGCTGGGACAGCGACTCCTGGGCCAGCCGCAGGTCGGCGAGCAGCTCGGCCGGGGCGCGGTAGCCCAGGTCGAGGTTACGGCGGCGGGTGGCGGCGATGCGGGTGGCCACGAACAGCATCCACTGCCGGTGCGGTTCCTGCGGGGAGCGGGTGGCCAGCTCGGAGACGATCTCGGGGTGGGCGTCGACGGCGGCGGCCAGCGCGGCGCGCAGCTCCGGTGAGGCAGGGGCGAACTGAGCGGAGGCCGTGAGCGTGCGGGCGATGCGGGAGCAGGCGGTCTCCAGCGCGGTGAGCACGTGCTCGGACTGGATCTGGACGGTCTCGCGGGTGACCTTGGAGGTCACGTTGGGGTTGCCGTCGCGGTCGCCGCCGATCCAGCTCCCGTAGCGGATGAAGGGCCTGGCCAGCGGCGGGCGGGTGCCGGTCGCGTCGCTGAGCGCGGCGTCCAGCGAGCGGTAGACCTGCGGCACCACGCGGAACAGCGTCTCGTCGAAGGCGGCCATGGCGGTGCGCACCTCGTCGAGCGGGTCGAGCTTGGTGTTGCGGAGCTGGGCCGTACGCCAGAGGAGGTCGATCTCCTCCAGCAGGCGGCGGGTGTCCTCGGCGCGTTCGGCGGCGCCGCGGCCGGGCGCGTTGTAGTCGGTGAGCCGGCCGCTGACGCGCTGGATGGCGGTGACGACGGCGCGACGGCGCGCCTCGGTGGGGTGGGCGGTCAGGACGGGGTGCAGCTCCAGCTCCTCGACCAGCTCGGCGACCCGTTCCTGGCCGAGCTCGTGCACGGCCTCGGCCAGCGACTCGCGCAGTACGTGGTCGCCGGTGTCGCGTTCGCGCAGGATGCGGATGCGGTAGTGCTCCTCGGCCAGGTTGGCCAGGTGGAAGTAACAGGTGAAGGCGCGGGCGACCTCGACGGCGCGGTCGATCTCCCATTCGGCCGCCATGGCGGCGATCTCGTCGCTCGACACCTCTCCCCTGCGGGCGGCGATGACCGCTTTGCGGAGGCGTTCGACGTCGGCGAGCAGGTCCTCACCGCCCTGCTCGGCGATGACCTGTCCGAGCAACTTTCCGAGCAACCGCACGTCGCGGCGCAGCTCGTCCGGCATCTCGGTCACGGCAGCGCTGCGATGCTCAAAGCCCTGGTCAGTCATGCTTCGAAGCGTACAGAGTCACCCAGAACCGCTGAATACCGGTCTCGCCCACTGGACTAGACCATTGCTCACGTGGGCTTCGACACCGCCGCGAGCACTTCGGGCAACCGAGCGTAGCCGATCTTCGAGCCGAGCCTGCGGCCGAGCACCTCGGCGAGCAGACCGTAGAAGGGGGCGAACGCGCACACCCACAGGGCGCCGAAGGCGGCGGCCACCACGAACGGCACGGACAGCAGCACGATGCCCACCAGCGCCACCATGGAGGAGGCGAGCGCCTGCCCGCCCTGCCCGGGGGCCGCGCCGGTGAAGGCGTTGAGCCGCTCGGGCACGGTGTAGGGGATGACCACGCTGGTCACCGAGCCGATGCCGAACCCGACGCCGAGGGTGCCGAGACCGGCGCACAGCGCCCAGACGATCGCTCCCGGGCTGCCGGTGAACACGCCTGCGGCGACGGCGACCGCCAGCAGCAGCGGGGCCGCGACCAGGGCGTTGGCCAGGTGACGACCGGCCAGGTCGGTGCTGAGGCCGCGCTCGGAGCCGATGGTCACGGCGTTCATCCACAGGGAGCGGCCGTCGATGCCGAACGCGTTGCCGAGTTGGAGGGCGATCATCAGCCCGGCCATCGCGGCCAGCGCGATCGGCACCCCGGCGCCGGACGGGCCGTCGCTCTGGTTGCCGATTGAGAACGCCAGCAGGGCGGTGACCACGACCGAGCTGAACCAGACGACCCGGTAGCGGGGCTCGCGCCGGATGTACTTGAGCTCCTTGGTCACCACGGCCGCCAGCGGCCCGTCGGGCAGGAACCGGTCGACCAGGCCGCTCCCCTGGCCCACGGTGCCGCCCTGGGTGGAGACGTCGGGCGTGACCAAGGCCCGGCCCAGCGCCTTGATCCACAGCCAGGCGACGGCGACCACGACGAGCGCCAGGACGGCGAGCTCGGCCAGGCCGGCGAGGCCGCCGTCGGCGATGGCGTGCGCGGCCAGCCCGGACGGGGTCCAGCGCAGCACGCTCGCCGCGCCGTGCAGCAGGGCCAGGGGGTCGCCCACGCCGCTGTTGATCAGCAGGTTGGGGAGCTGGAAGACGAGCACGGCGCCGATCGCCGCCACGGCCAGCACGTCGCGCCCGCGTCTGGTGCGCAGCGCGCCGGACAGCGAGGTGGTGACGAGCCTGGAGGCGACCAGGCAGAGCGCGAACTGCAGCAGCACCGCCGGGATGCCGAGCAGGACACCGCCCGCGCCGGAGGCGAGCCCGGCCAGCGCGCCCGCGGTGACGATCAGGGTGACGAGAGGCCACACGCCGGTGGCGGAGGCGGTGAACATGCCGACCGCGAGCCTGCCCGTGGACAGCGGGAACAGCGACAGCCGCGACGGGTCGAGCGTGTCGTCCAGGCCGAACGCGAGCAGCGGCACGATCATCCAGCTCACCAGGAAGACGGTGAACACCACGATGACGATGTCGGCCGCGACGTCGGCGGGCGCCAGCCGGACCAGGCTCATCAGGAAGAACCCGAGCACCGCCGTCCCCGCCGCCATGACCAGCGTGAAGGCGAAGCCGAGCTTGCGCGCCAGGTCGCCGCGGAGGTTCCCCGCCAGCAGGCGCAGCTTGAGCCCGGCGAAGAGCGTGACCGTACTCACCACTGGGCTCACCGCTGGTCCCCGGAGCCCAGCCAGGTCAGCCCGGCGTCCCCCTGGTCGGGCGAGCGGCCGACGAGATCCAGGAAGGCCTGGTTGAGGCTGCGTCCGGCGCGTACCTCGGCCAGCGGCCCCTGGGCCACGATCTGCCCGCGGCTCATCACCGACACCCAGTCGCACAGGCGCTCGACGAGGTCCATGACGTGGCTGGAGAAGATCACGGTGGAGCCGGAGGCGGTGTAGCGCCGCAGCACCTCGGTGAGCGTCTGGGCGCTGACGGGGTCGACGCCTTCGAACGGCTCGTCGAGGAAGAGCACCGACGGGTTGTGCAGCAGCGCGGCTGCCAGGCCGATCTTCTTGCGCATGCCGGTGGAGTAGTCGACGACGAGCTTGTCGGCGGCCTCGGCCAGGTCCATCACCTGCAGCAACTCGGTGGCGCGCCGCTCGACCTCGGCCTTGGGGATGCCGCGCAGCCTGCCGTTGTAGATGAGCAGCTCACGGCCGGACAGCCGCTCGAACAGCCGCAGCCCCTCGGGCAGCACGCCGATGCGCGCCTTGACCGCTAAGGTGTCGCGCCAGACGTGCAGGCCGTCGATCTCGGCCTGGCCGCCGTCGGGGCGGAGCAGGCCGGTGATCATGCTGAGGGTGGTCGTCTTGCCCGCGCCGTTGGGCCCGACGAGACCGGCGAAGCTGCCGGCCGGGACGACGAGATCGACTCCCGCGACCGCGACCTGTGCGCCGAATCGCTTGACCAGGGCCGTGGTGCGAACCGCATCCGTCATGGAGCCACTCTACGGAGCAGGGTTTACCCTTGCGCGCATGAGTGCTCTTGACTCCATGCCAGACGTGCCGGACATTCATACGACCGCAGGAAAGATCGCCGAGCTGGAGCGTCGGCTCGACGAGGCAGCGCACGCCGGATCGGCGGCGGCGGTGGCCAAACAGCATGCCAAGGGCAAGATGACAGCGCGCGAGCGGGTGCTGGCGCTGTTGGACGAGGGCTCGTTCGTGGAGTTCGACGAGTTCGCCAGGCACCGCTCGACGATGTTCGGCCTGGACAAGAAGCGACCGTACGGCGACGGGGTGATCACCGGTCACGGCACCGTCGACGGGCGGCAGGTGTGCGTGTTCTCGCAGGACGTCACCGTGTTCGGCGGCTCACTCGGCGAGGTGTACGGCGAGAAGATCGTCAAGGTGCTGGACCTGGCACTCAAGACCGGGTGCCCAATCATCGGGATCAACGAGGGCGGTGGCGCGCGCATCCAGGAGGGGGTCGTCGCCCTGGGCCTCTACGCGGAGATCTTCAAGCGCAACGTGCACGCCTCCGGCGTCATCCCGCAGATCTCGCTCATCATGGGCGCGGCGGCCGGCGGGCACGTCTACTCCCCCGCGCTGACGGACTTCGTCGTCATGGTGGACCAGACGTCGCAGATGTTCATCACCGGCCCCGACGTGATCAAGACGGTCACCGGCGAGGAGGTGACGTTCGAGGAGCTCGGCGGCGCCCACACGCACAACACCAAGTCGGGCGTGGCCCACTACCTCGCCGCCGACGAGGCCGACGCGCTGGAGTACGTCAAGGCGCTGCTGTCCTATCTGCCGTCCAACAACCTGGACGAGGCCCCGGAGTTCGAGGGGGCCGAGGACCTGGAGCCCGACCCGGAGCTGGACGAGCTGATCCCCGACTCGGCCAACCAGCCGTACGACATGCACCGGGTCATCGAGCACGTGCTGGACGACGGCGAGTTCCTGGAGGTCCACGGACTGTTCGCGCCCAACATCGTGGTGGGGTACGGCCGGGTGGACGGGCGTCCGGTGGGGGTGGTGGCCAACCAGCCGATGCATTTCGCCGGCTGCCTGGATATCGACGCCTCCGAGAAGGCCGCGCGATTTATTCGAACATGTGATGCTTTTAATATTCCAATCCTGACTTTTGTTGATGTACCGGGTTTCCTCCCCGGGACGGATCAAGAATGGAACGGAATCATCCGCCGGGGCGCGAAGCTCCTGTACGCCTATGCCGAGGCCACCGTGCCGCTGGTCACGGTGATCACCCGTAAGGCGTACGGCGGGGCGTACGACGTCATGGGGTCCAAGCACCTGGGCGCGGACGTCAACCTGGCCTGGCCCACCGCGCAGATCGCGGTGATGGGCGCGCAGGGCGCGGTCAACATCCTCTACCGGCGTGAGCTGGCCGCCTCCGACGCCCCGGACGCCGAGCGCGCCCGGCTGGTGACCGAGTACGAGGACACGCTGGCCAATCCGTACATCGCGGCCGAGCGCGGTTACGTGGACGCGGTGATCCGCCCGTCGGAGACCCGGGCCCAGGTCGTCAGGGCGCTGCGGGCGCTGCGCAACAAACGCGCCTCCCTGCCCCCGAAGAAGCATGGGAACATCCCGCTATGAGCGACCACCTGCGCATCGTCCGCGGCGACGCGACCCCGGAGGAGATCGCCGCGCTCGTCGCGGTCCTCGCCGTCCGGCAGGCGCCGCCGTCACCCCCGCCACCCCGCCGGGGCCGAACATGGCGAAACCCGGCGAGAAGGATGCGTAACCCTCTCGTACCAGGGAAGTCGGCTTGGCGGATGAGCGCCCTGCCCTAGATAGATCCCGGGAATCGGGTGTCAAGTTCCCCGGGAGTTGGGACTATCTAGAGAAAGTAGGCGTATATAGTCGGCCGATCAACTAACGCCGCGGCCTGGAGGACATCATGGCTATCCCAGACCTCATGCCGCATCCTGTGGCAGCAAAGTACGCCATCCTGGTGGATGTCGGTTATCTCTACGCTGCCGCAGGTGAAGTGCTGCTTGGTGCCAAGGAACGCAAGGAATATCGAGTTGCCGCCGATGAGCTCATCCAGAGTCTACAGAAACATGCAGAGGAACGTATTTCTGGAGAGCTCCTGCGGATCTATTGGTATGACGCCGCCCGTGACCGCGTGCCCACCGTCGATCAGCGAGTCATCGCCCAGCTTCCCTGGGTCAAGGTCAGACTTGGCAACCTCAACGCGCGCGGCCAGCAGAAAGGCGTGGACGCACAGATCAGGAGCGACCTGGAGGCTCTGGCCCGGCACCACGCGGTGACCGACACCATTCTGCTGGCCGGCGATGAGGACATGGTTCCGGCGGTGGAGGCGGCCCAGGCGTTCGGGGTGCGCATCCACCTCTGGGGGGTCGAGCCGCCTTACGGCACCAACCAGGCCGAACGCCTGGTCTGGGAGTCCGACACCGTGGAAGTGATCACTGCTGAGTTCCTGAGGCCCTTTTTCAGCCGTGCTCCCCAGCCTGTCGCGGTCACCCCGCCGGCCGCCGCGCCGTCGCCCGCCCAGGTGTTCGCCGGTCGCGCCCCGGTCAAGCCGCACGTCAAGCCCGGCCAGGTGGCCAAGCTCGGCCCGAGCAGGCCGCGCGTGGAGGACGTGGGCGAGCACGTGGCGCAGAAGTGGATCCTGACGCGCGGCCGCGACAACATCCGCGACCTGCTGCCGGGCCCGATCCTGCCGACGGTGATCGACACCGAGCTGCTCATCGAGGCGGAGAAGGAGCTGGGCCACTCGCTGCGCCCCTACCCGGAGGCCCGGGTGTGGCTGCGCGACGGGTTCTGGGCCCGCGTCTACCGCGAGTTCGACCTGGGAGTCGGCGTCTCGTCCAAGTGACACGGCCGCCGCCGCCCAGGGGGGCCGGTCGCCGTCGAGCGGCCCCGCACGCCTGGTCCGATTCCCGCCGGTCACCCGCTCCGACCTGCTGACCAGCGGTTTCACGGTGAGGTCCGATTCCCGCCGGTAGCGACCGCTGACCAGCGCCTATTCTCGGAGGCATGTCACCCACAGAGCTCGACTTCGACGCCTGCTACCGGGCCGTCTCGGCCAGGGACGCCCGGTTCGACGGGCGGTTCTACACGGCGGTGACGACGACCCGTATCTACTGCCGGCCCATCTGCCCGGCGCGCACACCCGGCGCGCGCAACGTGCGCTTCTACCGGCACGCCGCCTCTGCGGAGGCCGCCGGGTTCCGGCCGTGCAAGCGCTGCCGTCCCGAGCTCTCCCCCGGTGACCCCGGCTGGGACCTGCGCGGCGACCTCATCGGCCGGGCGCTGCGGCTGATCGACGACGGCGGCGCGGACGAGGACGGCGTGGCGGGCCTGGCCAGGCGGCTGCACATCACCGAGCGCCACCTGCACCGGCTGTTCGTCGCCGAGCTGGGCGTCGGGCCGCTGGCCGTGGCCAAGACCAGAAGACTGCTGCTGGCCAAGCAGCTGCTGACGGAGACGGCGCTGCCGGTGACGGACGTGGCGTTCGCCGCCGGGTTCGGCAGCGTCAGGCAGTTCAACGCGACCATGCGGGAGACGTACGGCTTCACCCCGAGCGAGCTGCGCGCCACGGCCGGCGGCCTGACCCGCGCGGCCCGCCGCGAGAACGCGGCTCCTGCCACCGCAGGGAGTCCCAACGGCACGCAACAGGCGCACACCGCCGGAGGGAGTCCCGACGGCACGGATGCGGCGCAGGTCGCCGTGGGAGGTATCGGCAGCGGGAAGCCGGCGCCCGCCGCGCTCCGGCTGCGCCTGCACCCGCGGGAGCCGTACGACGTCGAAGGCGTTTTCACGTTTCTCGCCTCCCGTGCCATCCCCGGCCTGGAGGTGGCGGACGCGACCTCCTACAGCCGGGCCGTCCCCGGCGGCACGATCACCCTCACCCCGCAACGCGGCCATCTGGCGCTCGACGTGTCCGTGGACGACACCCGGCAGCTCGCCCGCATCGTGGCGCGCTGCCGCCGCCTCCTCGACCTCGACGCCGACCCGGCGGCCATCGCCGAGGCGCTGGGCCAGACCTCGCTCGCCCCGCTCGTGGCGGCCCGGCCCGGACTGCGGGTGCCGGGGACGTTCGACGGGTTCGAGCTCGCGGTGCGGGCGGTGGTGGGCCAGCAGATCTCCGTGGCGGGCGCGCGCACCCTGCTCGGCCGGATCGCCGCCACGGCCGGCCGCGCCACGGCGGCGGGCGGCCACCTGTTCCCCACCGCCGCCGAGCTCCTCACGGCCGAGCTCGACGGGCTCGGCCTGACGAACCGCCGGATCGCCACGCTCAAGGAGCTGGCGGGCCGGGTCGACGGCGGCCTGATCGACCTGGACGGCGCCCAGGACCCCGCCGAGGCGGTGAAGGAGCTGCTCGCGATCCCCGGCATCGGGCCGTGGACCGCCAGCTACATCGCCCTGCGGGCCCTGCGCGACCCCGACGCCTGGCCGACCGGCGACCTGGTGCTCGACAGGCGCATGGCCGCCCTGGACATCCCCAAGGAACACCTCGAGCGGTGGCGCCCCTGGCGCGCCTACGCCGCCCTTCACCTCTGGAGTCACTCATGATCAACGCCCAGATCCTGCCCACCCCGATCGGCGAGCTGTCCGTGCTCGCCCGCGACGGGGTGCTCGTCGCCGGCGGCTTCACCGCCGACCCGAAGGAGATGTACGTCCGCCTCTCGCCCGCGCTGCAGGCCGAGGGCCTGGACGTGGTCGACGACCTCGGCCCGATCGCCCGGGCGGTGCGCGACTACTTCGACGGAGACCTCGAAGCGCTGGACGCCATCGAGGTCGAGCAGCCGGGCACGCCCACCCGCAAGCGCCTCCACCAGGTGCTCCGCGAGGTCAGGCCGGGCACCACGGTGTCCTACGCCGAGCTGGCCGTACGGGCGGGCCTGCCCAGGACGGCGGCCCGCGCGGCGGGCTCGGCCTGCGCCCAGAACCTGATCGCGCCGTTCGTGCCCTGCCACCGGGTGCTGCCCACCACGGGCGGCTTCGGCGGCTACTACTACGGCGTCCCGGTGAAGGAGTGGCTGCTCGCCCACGAATCCGGCAAGCACTGATAGTTCAGTACGAAGGGCCGGTCCGGAGGGCCGGCCCTTCGTCACGCCTCACGGCTTGACGTTGCTCTGCACCTCGCCGACCGGCACGTCACGGGTCACTTCCGCCTGGACGGGGTCGAACTGGATGTTCTGCGCCCCTCCGGTCACCTCGACCGGCCAGACGCTCGTCACGGTCAGCTCGTAGACCTGGCGCGGCTGGTCGATGGAGGCACGCTCGTAGCGCACGCCGCAGGTGAAGTCGGCGTCCTTGGTGTACGGCTTGCCCGACGGGCCGCACCCCTTCTGCACCACCTCCGCCCGATCCGTACCCGCCTCGATCTTGATGTCGGACAGGGTGGCCACCACCGTGGCGCTCATCACGCCGGGCAGCGTCGCGGTGACCGTGCGCCGGGGCTCGCCGATGTCCTCAAGCCAGACGAACGTGGGCAGGTTGACGTAGCTCTTGGCGTCCGGGTTGAGCTTGATCGTGCCCTCGGGCACGGTCAGCGCGGCCCTGGCGACCTCGGCGAGCTCCTGGAAGGTGATCCCGCTGGGCGGGGTGGTGTTGGGCGGCACGAACACGAACAGTTCGAGCCCTGCCCAGCAGGCCGCGCCCTTAGGATCGCCCGCGTTGTAGGCGGGTGTCCACCACAGTCCCGGCTGCCCCACCTTGTCCTTGAACTGCTTGATGAAGGCGTTGAAGCCCTCCTCGTCACGCTGGATCCTGGAGGCGTTGGCCCGCGCGTCCGACATGAACGCCAGCATCTTCTCCGCGTCCAGGCCAGGCTCGTACCAGCAGGGGCTCTTGAGCTCGTAACCGTCACTCTTGCCGCCTTTGGCGCCGTCGCCGGTGATGCGGATCTTGGAGTGCCGCAGGACGAGTTCTCGCGTGTTCCTGTCCTGGAAACCCTCCGCCTCCACGCCTTTCGGGGGGGTGGTCGGAGGCGCGGCGTGAGACACGGCATGAGACACGGTGCCGCCTGCGAACAGCAGCGATCCGGCGACGATCACGGGAAGCAGGCCTTTCATCAGCTGCATCCTTCCTTGCTGTGGCTGAAGTTCCTGATGCGCCACACCCCGTCGTCGTCGCGGTGGGCGAGCACGATCTGGAGGTAGGGGGCGCGGCTGGAGGCGGGCTGTGGCGTGATGGCCTCGCCGGTGCTCGTGGAGATCACCTTCATCTTCGTCTCGTCCACGCACACGTTGAGCTCGGCGCCCCGGCCCACCACCGCCTTCACCCGCAGGCGGAAGAGCCGCACGACGCCGCTGACCGACTGCTTCTTGCCGGTGAAGTTGCGCACCCAGTCGGCCGCCTCGCCCGCGTAGGCGGGCTCGACGTGGCGCAGGTAGCGGTCATCGCCGGACATGACCGCCTCCCACGCCTGGGCGTAGTAGTCGGGGAAGAGCCGCACCAGCGCGTCGTCCCGCTCCGGCCACCGCACCCGCACCTCCAGCTCACCGCCGACGTCGATCGTGTCCGGCCGCGCGCCGGCGGTGGGCGTGCTCTCCACCGCGTTCGTGGGCTCGCTCGCGGCGGCGGCCGGGGCCTCCTTCGGCCGGTAGGGCTGCACGGCCTGCCCGCATCCCGCCAGCAGCAGGAGCGCCAAGCCGACTGTCATCCGTTTCATGCCGTGGACTCCCTGACGACGTGGAGACGCCACGACGGCAGCAGCTCGTCGATCAGCGCCTCGGTTTCGGGGGCCATCCCACCGCCGTGCGGATGGGAGGTGGATCGCCTGGTCAGCCCCTCGACGACGGCGCGCAACCGGCCCAGGTCACCGGTGGCGTGGGTGGCTCGCAGCAGGTCGCGCCAGAGACTCTCGTCGTCGGTGGCGAGCAGCAGCGCAGCCCGCACGGCGGCGATGGCGGCCTCGGGCGCGCCGTCGGCGAGGCGCAGCTCGCAGAGCCGGTGCGCGGCGTCGGCGACCTCGGCCGCCACGTCGTACTCCAGCTCGTCGCCCGCCAGCCACGCGTAGCGGCCCTCCGGCCGCCCGCTCAACAGCGGGCCTCTGACCAGGCCGAGCGCCTTTTCCAGCAGGACGGCACGGGCCGTCGGATCGCCCTGCGAGCGACGTACCAGCTCGCGGAAGAGCACCCAGTCCGTGCGCACGTCCGGCCCCAGCGTCAGCCTGCCGGCCTGGTCGATCCGCAGGTGGCGCGGGCCCAGCCAGTCGGTGACCCGGGCGATCGTGGCGTCCCTGACCATGGCCTGCACGCCGCGCGGCCACAGCACGCCGCCGAGCACCACCGGATGCACCCCTCCGGGATGCGTGGCGAGGTAGACCAGCAGCTCGGTGGCCAGCGCCATCCGCCCCTGCTCCATCGGCTCCGGCCCGACGACCTCCAGCGGGCCGAGCAGCCTGATCTCCACCGCGGGCGGGTGCAGGTCCGCCAGCGGCTGCGCCTCGGGGATCGCCTCGCCGTCCATCCGGTCGGCCGTACGGAACAGCTCGATCAGCGCCCGGTAGTGGCGGCGGGGCAGCAGCTGCGCCGTCACCTCGAAGCCCAGCTCCGGGATCTTCGCCAGGCCGTCCTCGGTGATCTCCCAGGTCCAGGTGGCGTGCGGCACGTCGCCGGTGACCACGTACCCCGCCGTGTCGTTGCGGGCGAGCAGGGCCAGCCTGCGCGCCTCGTCGTGGGTGGGTGCCACCGCCGACAGCAGGTAGTGGGCGTCGCGAGGGCGGCCGGTGATCCTGCCGGTGAGCACCTCCTGGCGCGGCGCGGCCGTCGCCTCCAGCTCGGGCAGCGCCGCCGCCAGGCTGCCGACGGCCCTGATCCGGTCCGGGGCGATCGCCGTCAGCTCCTCCCCGAAGCCGACGAGCGTGATCCGCATGCGGTCGGACCACCGGTTCGTGGCCAGCTCCACGGCGAGCGCGGCCAGCGCCGCCGTCGTCTGCGGGCCACGGATGTTGATCAGGCCCTGTGCCGCCTCCAGGTCCACGAGCACCCGGCCGCTCTCGTCCGTGCCGATCGACACCAGACCTGGGTACGGGGCCCCGCCCGGCTGATCCTCCAGCAGGCGGCCCTCGTGCGCCGCCAGCCGCCACACCTGCCCGCCGTCCTTGACCGTCCAGGGAGCGGGCGGGTCGCCGTCCGGCGGATGGATCCACAGATCGAGCGTGCGCGGCGACAGGTGCGCGCCGTAGACGGTCGGCGGGGTGCGGCCGGCCGCGGCCAGCTCCGCGCCGAGCAGCCTCAGGCCGATGTCGAGGATGCGGGCGCCCGGGGCGTCGGCGCCGAGCCTGAGCGCCACCTCCACCTCCGCCGCGTCGCCGCGTGGCCGTACGACGCGGTGACCGAACAGGCGGTGCCAGAGCTGCTCACGGCGCCTCCTGCCGAGCACCGCCAGCAGGCCGGCGGCGGCCAGCGACGCGCCGGCCAGGAAGTCGACGAGCTCCAGGCCGTCGGCGGCCGGCTGCATCCGGACACCGTCCTCCTGGAGGGCGTCTCTGACCTCGGGCTTGGCGACGTCCTGTTTCTGGGTGACCGACTGGTCCACGCGGTCCCTGACGATCGCCCGCTCGCCGCCCGCTTTGGCCGGATGCTCCTCCAGCGTCTGGGCCCTGGCCTGATGGGCGGGGACGACATGGGTGTTGCGCGCGTCGTCGGGCATGTCGAGCACCCAGCCGGGCCTGATCAGGTCGGCCATCCGCAGGCGGGCGCCGTCGGGCTGCTCCTTGTGCTGGTTGAGCTTGAAGATCTCCGGGTAACGGCGCCCGTCGCCGAGGCACTTCTCGGCGATCTCCCACAGGCTCTCGTGGTGACGGCCGTGCGGCGGCTGCACGACGTACACCTTCTTGGACTGCCGTGTCTCCTCCTCCTGCTCCGCGACCGGCGCGGTGAACGCGACGGCGGTCATCGGGGGCGGGGCGGGCGGCGTGGCCATCGACGCGATCGGCACGACCACGGCCCCCGCTGTGAAGAGCAGCAGCACGGCGCTGACGAGCTTGTTGGCCAGCGCCTGCGTGCCGCCGGACAGCGGCACCCTGGCCGGCATCCCGACCCGGCGCACCCCGGCGTACACCTCGACCACCACGCACACGGCGAGCTGCAGCCAGGCCAGCCAGACGAACACCACCAGCACGGCCATGATCGTGCTCGGCCCGACGCTGCTGGTGAGCAGATCGAGGTTGAGCAGCTCGGGGCTGATCGGCGGCCCGGCGAACCTCAGCAGCGCGTACGGGACACCGCCGACCAGCGCCACCAGCAGGAGCAGCGCGCCGAGCCCGGCCAGCACGTCGCCGGGGCGGCGCCGGGGCTGGATCCGCGCGGGGGCCTGCCTGAGCGTGCGCGGTCGCCCCTGCCCGGCCGGATACGCCGGACGTCGTGCGCGCGCGGGCTCTCGCGTCGGCATGGCCTCTCCCCTCCTACGTCCAGCGTGCTGATTCGCCGCTCTGTCATCCACTGACCCGCCCGATTCGGTCTGGGTCTTCTCGCCGGCTCTGCTCGCTCGGCTCTGCTCGCCGGCTCATCTCGACTCGGGCGCGGCACTCGCCTCGCCCTCCATCTCCGACCCGGAGAAGCCGATCGCCGCCAGGAAGAAGGCGGTCCAGCGGACCCGCACGTTGACCGTCACCTGGGCCTGCCCCTGCTCGACGGTGCAACCGGCCGTGGTGATGCCGTCGCCGCCGTGCGCCGCGACGATCTCCTCGGCCCTGGCGCAGACCTCCCCCTGGCCCAGCATCCGGACCTCACCGGTGGTGCGCAGGTGGTCGACGTCGATCTGGTCGGCGCCGGCGCGTGCGGCCTGCTCGGCGATGTCGTTGGCCCGCAACCGGGCGTTGATCGCCGATCCCCCGTCGACGAGCAGCCCGGCCAGCAGGAACACCACCACGGAGAACAGCACGGTGAACACCGACATGGACCCGCGCTCCCCCCGCCTCACTTCTCCACCCTCCTGAACTCCTCCAGCGGCACCACGGCCGTGCCGGTCATCCGCTTGGCCGCGCCGAAGCCGAGAAAGGCGAGGTCCAGCTCGCACGTCACCTCCGCCCGCACCTCGCCGCCCTGCTCATAGGCGTCGCCGTCCAGGGTGACGGCCGGGTTCGCGCACCCGTCCTGCAGCGCGTCGGTGGCGACCTTCTCCGCGGCGGCGGTCGCGTCGTCGAAGGTGCGCTGGACCGAGGCGGCCCGCGCGGCGTCCCTGACCGCGGCGTTGACCTCACCCTGCGCCTCGACCAGGCGTCCGGCTCCGGCGAGGAAGAGCAGGAACAGCAGGAAGACCGGCGCCAGCATCACCGTCTCGACGGCCATGGAGCCTCGCTCGCGCGCGCGGCGGTTCATTCGCAGTCCTCGCCGCCGTCGTCCGGGCGGAAGCACTCGATCGGGCCACCCGCCGTGGCCGTGATGGTGAAGGCGAGCTCCGGGAGCAGGGGGATCACCTGGACGGCGCTGCCGGTGACGGTCACGTGACGCTCGTCCGGGTCCTTCTCGGCGGTGTTCACCGACGCGCCGTCGAGCAGCTGGGGGCCGATCGCCGCCAGCACGTCGCGGGCCTTGGCCTGCGCCTCCTGCTCCCAGCCGCCGGAGTCGGCGGGAGCGGCCCTGGCGACGCGGGCTCCCTCCCTGGCCGCCGCCTCGGCCACCTGGCGGCCGTGGAACCAGAGTGTGACCTGCACGATGAGCAGCACGGTGGCCAGGATGACCGGCATGAGCAGGGCCAGCTCGATCACCGACACGCCTCGGTCATCGCGCTTGGAGCGTGTCACGTGTCCCCGTCACCGCCGCCACCGCCGAACGAGTCCTGGATGTCGCCCTGCTTCTCCGTGACCAGCTGACTGATCAGCGTGGCCAGGCCGAGGGCGACCCCGGCGATGATCGCCGTGATGATGACCCACTCGACGGCGGAGGCGCCTCGGCTCGGCGCGGTGCGGGCGCGGTGGATGCGCACACTCAGGAACGCGACCAGGTAAATGATCCACGGATGGTTCATCAGGACCCCAACATCTTCATAGCGGCCGGAAAACTGAGAAAGATGACAAATCCCGCGCAGAGGAGGAGCTGGGCGACCAGCATCGACTGGGACCGTTCGCCGGCCCGGCCCTCGATCTCCGCCAGCTCCCGGCGGCGGAGGGTGGCGGCCCTGGCGGTCAGCGAGGTGCGTACCTTGGCGCCGTCGTCGGCGACCAGGCCGAGCGCGGCGGACAGGTCCCGCAGCTCGTCGATGTTGAGCTCCTCGCCGAGCTGGCCGAGCGCCTGCCAGGGCGTGATGCCGACGATCCTGGCCCCCTGCAGCGCGTCCCGGATGCGGGCCATCGCCCAGTTGGGCTGCTCGCCGCTGATCGAGACGGCCATCATCAGCGCCTCGGGGACGCCCCGGCCGCCGGCGAGGTTCATCGACACCAGGTCCAGGAACGCGCCGACGACGTGCCGGAAGTCGCGTCTGCGCGCCGTGGCCTCCTTCTTGATCTGCAGGTCGGGCAGGAAGAAGAAGACGACCGACGCCAGCACGGCCACCCAGAACGGGATGGTCGGCGAGGCGCCCCAGCCCATCAGCAGCAGCCAGCCGAACAGCACGGGGAAGGCCAGCAGCCCGCTGGCCGCGAGCAGCGCCTTGGTCGCCAGGAAACCCTCGAACGAGCGTCCTACGAGCGCCAGGTCCGCCTTGGTCGAGCGGACGTGCCAGCCGCGGGTGCCGTAGAGGCGGGCCAGCCGGACGCCGAGCTGCCGCCGGAAGGCGCTGACCTCCTCCTCCGGCAGCAGGAGGATGCGGGGCGAGTCGGAGCTCTCCCGCACCTCGTCCAGCGCGAGCAGCCTGGCCACCAACCCGGGCCGGGCCGGGAACAGCGCCTTCAGCAGCAGGAACAGGCCCAGGCCCGCCACGCCGCCCGCCAGCACGCCCTCAACCATGGTCGCCTCCGACGAGCAGTCGTGTGGGCTTGTCGAACCTGGCCAGGCGCCGCATCCAGGCGAATCCGGCGCCGAACAGGCCGGCCACGATGACGAGCACCGCCTGGCCGAGCAGGTTGTCGTACTCGCCCACGTACTCGGGGTTGAAGACGACCAGCAGCGCGGCGAAGGCCAGGGCGGTGATCACCACGATCTGCACGCTGCGCCTGGTGGCGCGGCGTTCGGCCTCGACCCGGCGGCGCATGTCGAGCTCCTCGCGCGCCGACACGGCCAGCGCGCCGAGCACGTCGCGCAGGCCGGGGCCGCGCAGCCGGGAGTTGAGCACCAGCGCCGCCACCACCAGGTCGGCCGAGGGGTCGTCGAGCTCGTCGGCGAACATGGCGAGCGCGTCCGGCAGCGCCATCCTGGTGTGCAGCCGGTCGATCAACGCGCGCAGATGGGGGCGGAGCGTCGGGGCCGCGGCCCTGATCGAGGACGGGATGGCCTGCTCCAGCCCGGCCGCGCCGGCGATCGTGTCACGCAGCGACTCGGTCCAGGCGGCCAGGCCCTCCAGGCGGTGCATCGCCCCCCGTTCCTCGGCCGCGCCGCCGGACAGGCCGCGCCAGGCGAAGACCAGCAGGACGGTCCCGACGGCCACGACCGGCCAGCCGGTGACGACCAGCACCACGGTGGCCGCGACCCCGGCGATGGCCGCGCGGGTGGACAGCATCTGGACCATGCGGCGCTTGGGCTGCGAAGGGCGGGGGCGCAGGCCGTACAGGGAGAGGAACAGCAGGAAGAGGCCGGCGCCTGCGAGGGCGCCGGACAGCAGCGCCAGCGGGTCGAAAGTGATCATGTCACCAGCCCCCCGGGTTGTAGCCGTAGGCGGCGAGCTCCTCCATGCAGGAGACCGGGGCGTGCGGCAGGCCCGAGCCGTCCGGGCCGGGCGCGAACACCTCGCTCGACAGCACGCGGCCGTCGCAGCCGTTGACCTCGCGGATGCTGGAGACGTAGCGGCGCAGGGTGCCGCCGCGGTGATAGTCGTTGCGCTTCTCGATGAAGACGACGAAGTCGATCGCGCCCGCGATGAGCATGTGCGTGGCCTCGATCGGGAGTCGTTCGCGGGCCTGCAGGGCGTAGGTGGCGATGCGGTTGAAGACTTCCATGCTGGAGTTGGCGTGGATGGTGGACAGGGAGCCGTCGTTGCCCTGGGTCATCGCGTTGAGCATGGTGACGATCTCGTCGCCGAGCACCTCGCCGACGATCACGCGGCTGGGGTTCATGCGCAGGGACCTGCGCACCAGCTCGGCCATGCTGATCTCGCCCTGGCCCTCGGAGTTGGGCAGGCGTTGCTCGAAGGCGACCACGTTCGGATGAAGCTCGGGGAACTGGTCGAGGCCGAGCTCCAGGGCTCGTTCGACGGTGACGAGGCGCTCGCTGGGCATGATCTCGTTGGCCAGGGCGCGCAGCAGTGTCGTCTTTCCCGCATTGGTCGATCCGGCGATCATGATGTTCTTCCGGGCGCCGATCGCCGCCGAGAGAAAACGGCCAATTTCCGGGCTTATCGTGTTATTTCCGACCAAGTCGGAAAGGAAGACTTTGCCGAGGCGAGCACGGCGAATGGAGACGGCGGGCTTGACCGTCACGTCCATCACCGCGCTCAGCCGCGAACCGTCCGGCAGGCGCAGGTCGAGCTGTGGATTGGCAGTGTCGAACGGCCTGCTCGACAGCCCGGAATAGGCGGCCAGGATCTGGATGAGCTCGACCAGCTCCTCGTCGGACTCGGCCACCGGCTCCCGCATGAGCTCCTGGCCGTCGGCATAGCTGACGAACACCTTGTCGCAGCCGTTGATGTCGATGTTCTCGACCTCAGGGTCGTCGAGCAGCGGCTGCAGGCGGCCCACGCCGAACAGGGCCGCGTGAATGCCCGCGGCGAGCGCCTCTTCCTCCTCGACCGTGGGCGGAGTGCGGCCCAGGCCGATCTCGCTGCGCGCGTGCTCCTCCAGCACCTGCGAGATCAGCGCCCTGGCGAACTGGCGCTCGTCCTCGCCCGTCATCGTGGGCAGGCCGTTGGCCTGGTCGAGCCGGCGCTGGTGGGCGAGGCGGTCGCCGACCTCCTGCCGGAATCTCTTGACGAGGGAGTGGTCGATCATCGGGTCCCCACCAGCCGTCCTGCGAGATCTCGTGCGGTACGGACCAGCAACGAGCGGTCCAGCCGGCCGCCCCACTGACCGCGCAGCAGCTCCGCGCCCTTCACGTCATGGGCCAGCCCGTGGACGAAGGAGACATAAGGGCCGACGATCCTGCGCACGTCGTCGATCGAGGAGCGGTAGCTGCGCGGGTCGGCGATCACCACCACGCCGTGCGCCTTGGTGATGCTCAGGCGCTCCCGCAGGTGGGCCACATGGTCCAGGGTCGCCCTGGTGAGCAGGACCACCTGGTCGGCCTCCGCCAGCAGGTCGCCGAGCTGCGGGTGGGAGCCGAGGCGGCCGCAGTCGGCGATCACGTCGGCGTTCGGCATCGCGGCCAGCGACCGGCCCAGCGGGCCCCACATCCAGGTCAGACCGGCGGCCTGCTCCCCATGGGTGATGCCGACCAGCACGTCCAGGCCGCCCACGATCTTCTGGGTGTGCTGGTGGATCTGCGCGGGCTCCAGGCCGCGCCGGGCCGTGGCGCCCAGCGTGAGCAGGCCCTTGCCCGGATTGAGCACCCCGCCGTCGGCGGCGGGCAGACGGTAGGCGAGGTCCCCGCCGGAGGGGTCGCACTCGGCGAGGAGCACGGGCCTGGGCCAGACGGCGGCCAGGGCCGTCGCGGCGGTGGTCACCCCTGGCGCGCCCTTGTCGGCGGCCAGCGCGATCAGCCCCACGTCAGCGCGCCCCTGGAAGCTCGGCCACGGCGACCTCGCCGACGGAGGCGAACTGGAGGATCACCGGCGAGACCTGCGTCTCCACGATCACGGTGATCTGGCCGCTGCCGCCGCTCCTGCCCTTCTCGCCGCCGACGCTGAAGACCAGCGCGCTCTGCGCCAGCACCCGGCTCTCCGCCTCGCCGCCGCGTCCCGGCACGTGCACGACCTGCACGCGGTCGCCGGGATTCAACCCCGCGGGCATCTGGCCCGGTTTGAGTGCCAGCCCCACCTTGGCCTTGCCGGGGCCGAGCTCCTCGCTGGCGGTGACGCCCATGTCGTCGGTGAGCAGGGTGCCGGGCAGGATGGTGACGGCCGCGAAGGTGTCGAGCACCCGCTCCCGCTGCGACCAGCTCACGAAGTCGATGCCGGTGTCGGCGATCTGGACCTCCTCCATGGCGTCCGCGGTGAACTGCTGGCCGGCGCCCACCTGCTGGGTGATCCTGATCGCGGAGATGCGGTCACCGCTGCGCAGCACGAGCAGCGTCGTCGCGAGCGCTCCGCCCAGGATGAGCAGCACGGCGAGGGCGGCCAGGGCAGGCTTGCGCTCGCGCGGGGGCACGGGGAGCTTGCGCGAGGCTGGGCCTGACAACCCGGCCGTGTTGACGGCGGGTTTTTCACTGGTCCTCATGGGTCGGGGGCTCCCATTAGTGAATTGCGGAATTCACGCCATTATGTGCATCCGGGTGGCGGAGTGGGGGTCGAATGCGAAGAACCATGCTTGTTTCGCAGGCGGCTTGGTGTCAACTCAAAATAATCAATGCCTATTGTTTCTAGCGAGTTGACGGGTGTTGACTTTTCCGGCTAGGAGTCACTGGTTTAACATTTGTCACTTTGTTAACTGAGGTTTTCGGATTTATCGCTTTACGTGTGCTTATATTCGGCGCGACCTTAACGGGATATAGGGCATAGGTCAGGCGTACTGGGTGGCGATCCGGGACTTCATGGACTTTTCGCCTTCGCTTTGCGGCTTGTCCACAGGGGTGCGTTCGTGTCCTGGGTTATCCACAGGCCACGGCTTTCATGCCATTGATGTCAACCGAAGGGCCTAACGTCGCTGCGGGCGCTACCTTGGCGCCGAGATCCGACCGAGGAGACGGCACATGCGGATCATGCTCACCGTGCTCGGCGAGGCGAGCAGTCGTGACGTCGTGATCGACGGTGACGATGACGCGACGGTCGCCGCGGTGAGTGAGGCGCTCAGCGGCCGCGAGCCGGTCGCCGAGGTCGTCCGGCTGCCCCGGGCGCGCGCGCCCTACGGCATGTCAGCCACGGCGTCACCCGCCGCGTCTCCCTCTACGTCTCCCGCTGCGGCCACCCGTGTCCCAGGGCAGCGCCTGCCCGACGGGGGCGGCTCGGCCTGGCACACTCCTGGCCCCACCGGCGGGCTCACACGCGAGTCCGCCCTGTGGCGCAACGGGCGTCCTCTCGACCCGCGCGCCCCCGCCAGGTCCGTGCTGCACGACGGCGACAAGGTCACCCTCGACCCCCGCCTCGCCAGGATGACGATCATCGAGGAGCCGGGCGGCGTGGCGGAGATCCGCGTGGTCGGCGGTCCGGCCGCCGGCGCGGTGCACCGGCTGGGGCTCGGGGTCCACGTCATCGGCTCCGATCCGATGTGCGCCATCACCGTCGCCGACGCGGCCCTCGCCCCGGAGGCGGTGACCGTACGCGTGGCTCCCGACGCGATCACCGTGGAGCGCGCGCTGCGGGCGGCGCCCGGCCAGGCGCCGCGCCTCAAGCTCAAGGGCAGATGGGCCGACGAGGTCGCGGAGCTCACGGAGCGGGTGGCGGAGCGGCAGGCGGCGGAGTTCGCCTCCGAGGCCACGCGACCCCCTCCCGAGCTGGGCTCCCAGCCGCTCACCGACGCCGTCGACTGGCCTGAGGACACCCTGCTGGCCTGCGGCTCGTCGCTGTTCACGCTGATGGCCATCGAGCCTCCCGACGCCCACCTGACGCCCAGGCCCGAAGGCGGCGTGGCCTACAACCGGCCGCCCCGGCTGCGCCGTCCGGAGGGCCGCCGCTCTTTCGTACGGCCCAAGGAGCCGACCCGTAACGAAGGGATGCGGCTGCAGTTGCTGGCCGCTTTCCTGCCCGCGGTGCTCGGCCTCACCCTGGCCTTCGTGCTCAACCAGTGGTATTTCCTGCTCATGGCCCTGATGACCCCCGTCATCATGGTCGGCCAGTGGTGGAGCGACCGTCGCCACGGCAAGAAGCAGCACAGGAAGGCACTCAAGGAATACCGGGAGCTGCTCGACGCCTACGAGGAGGCGGTCGAGCACGCCAGGGCCGAGGACGAGCTGCTGCGCAGGTCCGACTCGCCCGACCCGGCCCAGGTGCTGCTGACCGCGATCGGCCCGCGCAGACGGCTGTGGGAGCGCAGGATCCACGATGACGACGCGCTCCGGCTGAGGGTGGGGCTCGCCGATCTGCCCGCCAACCTGGATCTCAGCGAGGAGCAGGGCGGTTCCCTCGATCCGCCGACCTGCCGGGCGGTGCCGGTGTCCCTGGCCATGCGCAGGCTCGGCGTCGCAGGCGTCACCGGGCCGCGCGACCAGGCCACCGGCCTGGCCTGCTGGCTCACCGGGCAGGCCGCGACCCTGCACAGTCCGCGCGACCTGGCCATCGTGATCATCTCCGCGCACGCCGACAGCGAGCGCCGCTGGGGCTGGACGCGCTGGCTGCCGCACTGCGCGCCGCGCGGCGGTGAGGAGTGCGTGGCGCTGGTCGGCGCCGACCCGGAGTCCGCGGCCCACCGCGTCAGCGAGCTGGCCGCCCTCATCGACGAGCGGCAGAACACCGCGATCCCCGAGCTCGGCAAGATCCCCACCGGCTGGGACGACCTCGGCGGCCCCGAGCCGCCCGCCTTCTCGACCTACGACACCCGCCCCTACGACGTGCTGGTCGTCCTCGACGGCGCGCAGGCCCTGAGAGGCCTGCCCAACATGCCCCAGGTCCTGCGTCAGGGCCCGCGAGCGGGCGTTTACACACTGGCCATCGACGACGACCAGCGGCTGCTGCCGGAGGAGTGCGCCACGGTGGCCGCCTGCGACCCCGACGGCCAGGTCCATCTGCGCGGCGGCGGCCTCGACGTGATCGGCCCGGTCCTGGCGGATCTCGTGTCACCCTCGTGGTGCGACCGCCTGGCCAGAGCCTTGTCCCCCATCCGCGACGTGAGCAGGCAGGACACCGCCGGCCAGCTCCCGGACGCGGTGCGGCTGCTGGACCTGCTCGCGCTGCGCTCCCTGTCAGGCCAGGAGCTGGCCGCCCGCTGGCACGACCAGGGGTCGACCCGCGCGCTGATCGGCACCGGCCCCGACGGCCCCTTCTCGATAGACCTGCGTCTGGACGGCCCGCACGCCCTGATCGCGGGCACCACGGGCGCGGGCAAGTCGGAGCTGCTGCAGACCCTCATCAGCTCCCTCGCGGTCGCCAACCGTCCCGACCAGCTCACCTTCGTGCTGATCGACTACAAGGGCGGTGCGGCGTTCAAGGAGTGCACCCGTCTCCCGCACACCGTCGGCATGGTCAGCGACCTCGACGGCCACCTGACTCAGCGCGCCCTGGACTCCCTCGGCGCCGAGATCCGGCGCCGCGAACGCCTCCTGCTGGCCGCCGGCGCCAAGGACATCGAGGACTACACCGGCCATCCGCTGCCCCGGCTGGTCCTGATCATCGACGAGTTCGCGGCGCTGGTCGCAGAGCTGCCCGACTTCGTCACCGGCCTGGTCGACATCGCCCGCCGGGGCCGCTCGCTCGGCATCCACCTCATCCTGGCCACCCAGCGCCCCGCCGGTGTGGTGACGGCCGACATCCAGGCCAACACCTCACTCCGCATCGCCCTGCGCGTCACCGAGCCGGCCGAGTCCGCCGACGTGATCGACATGCCCGATGCCGCGCACATCTCGAAGTCCACCCCCGGCCGCTGCTACGTGAAGTCGGGCGCGGGCGCGGCGACCGCTGTTCAGACGGCCAGGGTGGGCGGCCGCAGCCCGAGCCTGGCCACCGGCGCCACCAACGGCACCGGCGGCCACCCCGGGCTGGGCGGTCCCACCTGGGCCCCGGGCCACGACACGGCCCATGCGGACGTACGAGTCGTGAGCGTCGACTGGCGTTCGCTCGGCAGGACTCTGCCGAGCCGGCCGGACACCGCCGAGATGTCGGCCGTCACCGACCTGTCGATCCTCGCCGACGGCCTGATCGAGGCCGCACGCCTGGCAGGCGTCCCGGAGCAGCCCCGCCCCTGGCTGGAGCCCATCCCCGCCCAGGTGGTCCTGGGCCTTCCCGCCGCAGCCGCACCTCAGCCTCCCGCGACCGGCGACTCCGCCCCTGGCGGCTCGGCGTCGCCGATCACCGTCGTCGAGCCGTACGGACCAGGAACCGCGAGCCGCGACCGGTCAGGCGAGCTGGAGCCGCTCGCCTTCGGTGTGACGGACCGCCCCTGGGCTCAGGACCGGCTCCCCCTCTCGCTCGACCTGGCCCACGGCGGCCACCTGGTGATCGCGGGGGCCGCCCGCAGCGGCAGATCCACCGTCCTGCGCACGATCGCGGGCGCCATCGCGGCCTACGCCCCTCCCTCCGACGTGCACGTCCACGCGATCGACTGCGGGTCCGGCGCCCTGCTGCCGCTGGTGGCGATGCCCCACTGCGGCGCGGTCGTGACCCGCGACCAGCTGGACCGCGTGGAGCGTCTGCTCACCCGTCTCCGGGCGGAGGTGAGCCGCCGCCAGCAACTGCTGGCCGAGGCCGGGCACGCCTCACTGGCCGAATACCGCCAGGCAGGCCATCGACTCCCCTGGCTGGTGCTCATGCTCGACCGCTGGGAGGGCTACGTCGCCGCGTTCGAGGGCTACGACTACGGCCGCCTGCTGGAGTCCCTCATGCAGCTTCTGCGCGAAGGCCCCGCCGTGGGCCTGCGGGCCGTGGTCACAGGCGACCGATCCTGCCTGCTCGGGCAGATCTCCACCCTCTTCGACAACCGCCTGCTTCTCCGCCTCACCGACCCCACCGACTACGGCCTGGCCGGATTCCCCCTCAAGGGCCTGCCGACGTCGATCCCGCCGGGCCGCGCCCTGTCCCTGGGCCAGAACGGCATCGTCGAGCACCAGATCGCCCTCCTCAGCCCCGATCCGGCCGGTCCCGCCCAGGTGGCCGCACTCCAGTCCCTGGCCCGTGCCGCCTCCAGCCCGGTCACCCCGCTCTTCCCGCCGGCGCCGGGGTCGCCCGGCGACGCGGCGGAGGGCCCGGCCTCGCCACACCGTCCCGGCCCCGCTCACGAGCGATCGGTGCCTGCCGGGCGAGGCCCCTGGCTCTGGGAGGGAGAGCCGCCGCTGCGCGTGGACCCGTTGCCGATGCGCATCACCGCCGGTCAGACCCTCGCCCTGGACCCCACGTTCCGCCCGCCGTCGCCCCTGTGGGCACTCGTGGGCGCCGGGGGCGACTCCCTCGCCCCGCTCGGGCTCGACCTGATGGCGCAAGGCCCAGGCGCGGTGATCGCGGGCCCCTCGCGTTCCGGCCGCTCGTCCGTCCTGATGACCGCCGCCGAGTCGCTGATCTCCCAGGGCACACCGGTCATCGCCATCACGCCCAGACGCAGCCCGCTCAAGAATCTGTCCACCGCCCTGGCGATCCTCGACGCCGACGCCACGAACCTCCGGGAGCTGGTCGCCGAGCTGCACCACTACGTGGTCCTCGTGGACGACGCCGAGCTGATCGACCCGGACAGCCCGCTGGGCTCGGCCCTGGAGGAGATCCTCCGCTCCGGCCGTGACGGGGACCACGCCCTGCTGCTCGCCGGCGCGACCACCGACCTGACGGTCGTCTACCGAGGCTTCGCGGCCGAGACCCGCAAGTCCCGCACCGGCGTGCTGCTGTCGGTCCAGAGCCAGGCGGACGGCGACCTCTTCTCCATCCGCCTACCGCGCGGCACCGTCGGCGGCCCCCCAGGCCGCGGCCTCCTGGTCACCACCGGCAACGTCTCCCCCCTCCAGGCAGCCCTCCCGGACACCACCTGAGGACCGCTGCCCATAAGCCCCTGACGACTAAGCCCCCTGACGACCACCCTTGAGACAGCCTTTGACGACCGGCCATGACGACCGCCCTTGAGACAGCCTTTGACGACCGGCCATGACGACCGCCCTTTACGCCCGCCTCTTCCCCACCACCCCTTACAACCAGCCATGAGGGCCACCCTTGAGAACCGGCCTTGACGAGCACCCCAGGCAACCGCCCCTCGCGACCGCCCCAAACGACCGGCCTTACAACCGGCCATGACAACCGGCCCTGAGCGAGCGCCCCTAAGGACCGCCCCTTACGACCGGCCGCTGGGACCAGCCATGAACGAGCGCCCCTGAGCGAGCGCCCTGATGACCGGCTATGAGGATCGGCGCTGAGTGAGCGTCCGCGTCCATGAAACGGAGGTCGGCGGGCTGCGGGTGGCGGTGCTGGTCAGCACCGAGCCGGGACACCGCAACGGGGTCTCTCGGACGACCAGCTAGCTGGCTGGGAAACCGTCAGCTGAGCTGGCCAGGGGAAGACCAACTGGCCGACGGACCACCCGCTGGGCTGCTGGCGGAGGACCAGCTCCGTCGACCGGCGGGGAGACCAGCGGCCGACCACCAGAAGACCAGCCAGCCAACCAGCAGCTGAGCTGGCCACGGGTCGACCAACCGGCCGACGGACCACCCGCTGGGCTGCTGACGGAGGACCAGCTCCATCGACCGGCAGAGAGACCAGCCGGCCAACCACCAGAAGACCAGCCAGCCAACCGGCGGGGATACCAGCCGACCGACCACCAGAAGACCAGCTGGCTGGTTGGTGGAAGAGCGGCTGGATGGTCGGTGGCCGGCTGGGTTGCTGGTTTTAGCTGGTGGCGCGCCAGGCGAGGGACAGGCCGGTGGCGGCGCGTTCGGTGCGGATCTCCATCATGCTGCCCAGGATGGTGGCATGGTCGGACACCATGGGAATGGCGTCGGATGTGTAGGTGATCCGGGCGCTGACGAGCACGGGGCTGCCCTCGGGCTCGTGGAGGCGGCGGGCGGCGGCGGGGTCGAGCAGGCCGGGCCGGACCACTTCGGACGCCCGGGCGACCGCCACTCCCGCGTCGGCAAGGGCCTCGTAGAGGGAGACGGCGGTGAAGTCGCGGTCGCGGATCTGGTCGGCCACCGGCCGGCGGACCCAGGACACCTGGTGTACGGCGGGACGGCCGGCGAACTCGCGGACCCGCTCCAGCCGCAGGGCGGTGTCGCCGGGGCGCAGCCGCAGCTCAGCGGCGACCGGGGCCGGGGCCCGGCGCATCGCCCGCCCGGCCACCACGGTGCGTACGTCGTGGCCCTGTTCGCGCAGGTCGTCGGCCAGGCTGCGGAGCGAGCCGAGCTGGTACGCCAGGTGGGGTGGGGCCACATACGTGCCCTTGCCGGGCCGTTGCACGATCAGGCTCTCGTCGCTGAGCTCGCGCAGCGCCTGGCGCAGCGTCATGAGGGTCACCCCGTAGGAGGCGCTCAGCTCCCGCTGCGGGGGCAGGGCCTCGCCGGGGGCGTAATGTCCCGACCGAATCTTCGCGGCGAGGTCGGCGGCGATGGCGCGGTACCTCGCCTCGTACCCGGCGTCGGTGGTCATCGTGGGGGGTCACACTCCTGGTCGAGGGCCCGCCGCAGGGTCGCGAGGAAGGTCCGCAGGTCGTCCGGCCCGGCCCCGTCGAGCACCCGCCGCATGACCGCGGCGCCGACCACGACGCCGTCGGCGTGCCGGCCGGCTTCCCGCGCCTGGTCGGGCGTGGAAATGCCAAATCCTAGCAAGACCGGCCGGTCGGTGCCCCGTCTGATCCGCGCGGTGAGCTCGGCGGCCGAGGCGGCGAGGGCGGCCCGCTCTCCGGTGGTGCCCATCAGCGACACCGCGTAGACGAAGCCGCGGCTGCGGCGCGAGATCTCCTCCAGCCTCGGCTCCGGCGTCGCCGGCGACGCCAGCAGGACCAGCTCGATCCCGGCGGCGGCGGCCACCTCCGTCAGCTCGTCCGCCTCGTGCATCGGCAGGTCGGGCACGATCAGGCCGCTGACGCCGGCCCGGCGCAGCGCGGCGCAGAACGCCTCGCCCCCGTCGTGCAGCACCAGGTTGTAGTAGGTGCTGACGACCAGCGGCACGCCCACGTCCGGGATCCCGGCCAGGTCGGCGAGGATCCGGCGCGTGCTCGCCCCCCGGGCCAGCGCCAGGTCGCCGGCCTGCTGGATGGTGACGCCGTCCAGGGTGGGGTCGGAGAAGGGCAGGCCGACCTCGATCGCGTCCGCGCCGCCGGCGGCGAACGCCCGCAGGTAGTCCGTCCAGCCGGACGTGATCCCTCCGGTGATGTACGGCATCAGCAGGCGGCGGCCGGTGTCCCGGCGGGCGCGCAGGTGGCGTTCGACCGTGCCCGGAGTCAGTGTGGAGGTCGTCACAGAAGCTCCTTCAGGGTGGAGATGTCCTTGTCGCCCCGGCCGGACAGTGTCATCAGGACCGTTGATCCGGCGGGCAGCTCGCCGCCGTCCGCGGCCCGGATCACCCAGGCCAGGGCGTGCGCCGATTCGAGTGCCGGGACGATGCCCTCGGTACGCGCCAGCCGTATCGCCGCGCCGACCGCCTCGTCGTCGGTCACCGTGACGTACCGGGCCCGGCCCAGGTCGCGCAGGTGGGCGTGCTCCGGGCCGACCCCCGGGTAGTCGAGCCCGGCGGCGATGGAGTGCGCCTGGTTGATCTGCCCGTCGTCGTCCTGCAGGAACAGTGAGCGGCAGCCGTGCAGGACGCCCAGCCTGCCGCGGGCCGCCCCGGCGCCGCCCTCCGCCTCCACACCGGTCAGGCGCGCCGGGGTGTCGGCGAATCCGGCGAACGTGCCGGCCGCGTTGGAGCCGCCGCCCACGCACGCGATCACGTGGTCCGGCACGCCGGTACGGAGCGCGGCGGCGCACTGCTCGCGGGCCTCGTCGCCGATGACCCGCTGGAACTCCCGGACCATCCATGGGTACGGATCCGGCCCGACGACCGAGCCGACGCAGTAGTGGGAGTCGCCGGTGGCCCCCACCCAGTGCCGCATGGCCTCGCTGGTCGCGTCCTTGAGCGTACGGCTGCCCGTGGTCACCGGGATCACCTCGGCGCCCAGCATGCGCATCCGGAAGACGTTCAACGCCTGCCGCTCGATGTCGCGCTCGCCCATGAAGACCGTGGCCTCCAGCCCGAGCAGTGCGGCGGCGGTCGCGGTGGCCACTCCGTGCTGGCCGGCCCCGGTCTCGGCGATCAGCTTGCGCCGTCCCATCCGGACGGCGAGCAGAGCCTGGCCCAGGACATTGTTGATCTTGTGTGAGCCGGTGTGGGTGAGGTCCTCGCGCTTGAGGTACAGCCGCAGGCCCAGCTCCTCCGACATCCGCCGGGCCGGCGTGAGCGGGGTGGGACGTCCGGCGTGCAGGGCGAGGAGTTCGGCCAGGGCGCCGCGGAACCCCGGATCCACCCACGCTTCCCGGAACACCTCCTCCACCTCGCGGCACGCCTCCACCAGCGACTCCGGCGCGTACCGCCCGCCGTAGGCGCCGAACCGGCCCCGCCCCCGGGGCTCGCCCATCGTCCCCGTCGAGTGGACGGGCTCACGCCATGGCGACACGTTTCGCATCCCACACTCACCTCGTTCTATAACTCTTCAGAGAGTTCTATAACAGTGAGTGTGGCATGGACGGGCCTGGGCGCGCCACCCTGACGCGTCCGCTTCGCCGGTCGTACCGGTGTCACATGGGTCCGTCCGCCATCGACGAAGTCACCCCGCAGCCTGGAACCCGTGAATTCTGGGTCTGGTTATTCGGCGTGGAGGCGGTAGAAGTCCGTCAGGCTCTGGCGGTAGTAGGCGAGGTCCCGCTCCAGGGCGGCGCGGGTGAAGCGTTGCGGTTCGTCCTCGCGGGCCGATCGGCCCATTTCCGTCCAGAACTCCTCAGCAGGGAGTTCGTCCGCGTCGTCGGGGAGGAACTTCAGGGCTTCGGCCACGGCGTCCGCGGCGAACCGCCAGCCGGCCGCGACGCTCTCGTACTGGGCATCGTCGGAGGAGTCGGCGGCGAAGAGGAAGGCCTCTTCCAGCGCGCGGTTCGCGTAGGTGACGGCGACGAGCGCCCACTGTCCTGGGTCGATCAGCTCGGAGAGGCCCGGGCCGAAGGTGAGGTCCTCGTTCCTGGCCGCGTCTTGCGAGGCATAGGGCACGAGGACGTCGACCTCTCCGAGGCGTACGCGCCAGGCGTCCTCCTCCTCGGAGAGCACCGCCTGCCGGCTCACGCTGACCGGGTCGTCATCGTCAGGGTCATGCGGGGCACGGCTCTGCGTGTCGGGGGTGTGGTTCAGCTCCAGGTAGAGGAAGGCCTCGACCAGGGTGCGGGCGGGTGGGAGCGCTGGGCCCGGGTGGTCAGGCATGGTGGGCCGCCAGCTCCCGGTAGGTGTCTCTGACGATCATCAGGCGGTCGAGCTGGAACCTGCCGGGTTCGGCCGTGCGCATCTCGTGGCCGCGATCTGACCAGAACGCGTCGGCGGGTGTCTCGTCCTGGCCCGGTGGGATGAACTTGATGATCTCCTCGACGGCCGCGGCGGCGACGGCCAGCGCGTGGTGCGCCTCGTCCGGGTCGTGTGCCGGCACGTTGCCGGCGGTCAGGTCGGCCACCCAGAGCCATTCGCCGGCGTCCAGCAGCTGGGAGGGCTCGTCGCCGCCGAAGGTGGGATAGCCCTGGGGCGTCACCGGGTGCTCCGGGAGGCCGAAGAGGTATTCGCGCGGCTCTTCACACTCGCCGCAGGCACCGGCGTACCGGTTGACCAGCTCGCCCTCGACCGTGGTGAGACCGGTGTCCCAGTCCGTCTCCACCGACCCGCACGTCTTGCAGGGGTGCAGGTCCAGGTAGAGGTGCGCTTCATCCCTGGTGCGCGCCACCGCGAAGGCCATCGCTCATCCTCTCGTCCATTCCCCAGTCTCGCAGCCCGGCGGTCCGGCCCGCGCCAGACCGCATCCCTCAGGTTCGATCATGCCCTGGCGGCGGAGTGTTCGGTACGGCGGCCGCAGAGGCAGGGGCCGTCCTCCGGGCACTCCTCGGGCAGGTGCCACCCGGTCCCGTTGGTGAGCAGGCGCAGGAGCTGCCGGTGTTCGTACGTGAGACGCGACTTCGCGTGCTGCAGCTCGGCGGTCAGCTCGCCGGCCAGCTCGGGCGTGAGCAGGTGAACGATGTCCGGTCGTACGGCGAGGTCGAGCAGGGAGGTGACCCGCGCCGGCCGTTGGGTGGGAGTGGCCGTACGGACCTGGCGTACGGCTTCGGCGAGTGCGGCGACCGCCGGGAGGTCCGGCTGGGAGGTGCCGAGGGCGCGGGACACCGCGTCGGCGGCGGCGGCCGCCGCGGCCCGCTCGGTCGCACCGATGGTGGCGTGGGGGGCTATCTGGAAGACCAGGACGCCGTCCACGAGCGCGGGCGGCCCGGCGTGGCCCTGTGGGGACCGTACCTCGACCGGGATGGGCGGATGGCCGGGCACCACCAGGTCGAGGAGGCCGGGGCCGGGGCGGCGGACCTGGGCGCCGGCGAGCAGGGCGCCGCGCTCGATCGCGTGCATCGCGGCCGTCACGGGCAGCTCGGCCGCCGACATCGGCACCGCCGACGAGCCACCGAACGCAGGCGAGCCCGGAGCACCCACGGGTGGGGACGAGCCCGGCGCCGATGGGGTGCCCCAGTTGATCAGGGCTTCGATCCTGTTGCGGGGCTTCGGGGGTGCTACGCGGCCCAGGTCCTGGGGGGAGGCGGGCGGGGTGTGGCCGCGTCGGGTGATGTCGGCCGCGATGGCGTCGATGGCGGCGGCGAGGTAGCGGCGGACGGCCGGGTCGGTGGCCGCTTGCCACTTGCGGGACAGGTGGGCGTGCTCGTTGAAGCGCGGCAGCAGGCAGTTGTCGGTGCCCTCGGTCGCGGCGGACGGCAGTGCGGTCCTGACCATGCCCTGAGGCCGGCCGGCCGTCGCCGCCGCCTGCTCCTGGCCGAGGTGGGTGATCTCGTGCACCATCACCGACGACACCAGGAGCGGAGGCAGGTCTGGGGAAAGGACCATGATGTGCGGGTCGTCCGCAGTGCCCGCGCGCTGATGGGATCGGCCCATCAGGCCCTCGCCGGGATCGGTCAGCAGCACTTTGACGTGCGCGACGGGCATGGTCGGCGACCGCATGAGCAGCGTACGGCGGTCCCCCGCCCAGGCGGCCGTGATTCCGGCACCGCCGAAGTCGGCCGCCGTCAGGTCCTGGCCGAGGACCTCGGCCATGGACAGTTTCGCGGCCTGTTCCGGCCGGCCCGGCACGTCGTACGGCGTGCCGGGCAGAGCCGATGAATTGCTCGCCATGGCTCCGACGGAGACGCCCTGGCCGGCACTTGTGCCCGCGGTCGGGTGCGGTGTTCCCTGGGCGTACGGCCACTCACCCTTCGGCGCCTCGGCGGCGGCGACGTTCCGCGTCCGCAGTTCCTCCAGGACCTGCTGGGTGAAGGTGCCGGGCACCTCGGAGGTCATGAAGATCAGGCGCAGGTCGAGGTCTTCCTCCTCGGCGATGGCCAGCACCTCGGGGGCGAGCGTGCTGAACGCCTCAGCGAACCCGCCGTCGGCGGTTTCGCTGTGTACGGTGCCGTCGGGGAAGGCGCTGAAGCGGTGCACGCCGTCCGGCTCCCAGACCGCCACCGAGGCCGCTTCCCCGCGCTCGCGTGCCTCCAGGCGCGCGTCCGTGAGCCGCTGGATCAGGCCGGTGCGGGTGGAGGTGGTGGTGAACGTGGCGGTCACCGGGCGCGCCGCGCCGAGCCGTACGCCATGTTCCATCCGTTCGCGCAGCTCCGCGAGCTCATCCTCGAACAGGGTGAGGTAGACCTCGCCGGAGGCGGCGTTCCCCCGGAAGAGCGGATCGCCGACGGCTCGCTCCAGACGGCCCGGCCGGCGGGCCATGCGCTGGTAGGTCACGTCGTAGTCCACCCGGAAGCGGACGGTGTAGGTCTTCGCGCTCTTCTCGTTCTTGGTGCGCTCCTTGCGGCTTCCGCCGCTGTCGGACATGCTCTCCGACGCCTGCTCTCCGATTGACATCCCGACGCCGACCCCGGACGCGTTGTCGGCGCCGTTCATGCCCACGGTCAGGGGGCCCAGCCGACCGCGGCTCACGCTGACGCTCCTGTTGTCCGCCCTTCTGTCGATCTCCCCCTTCTCGGCCTGGTACGGACCGCCGACGACCTCGAGGTCGCTCAGGTGGGCCTCGACGGAGACGTTCAGGCCCTGGTCACGGACGCCCGGCACCGCCACCGGAACCATCACGGCGCCGCCCGGGCTGGCCATCCGGTCGAAGCGGGCGAGCAGGGATGAATCGGACAACCGCGCGACCACCTCGGCGCCCTTCTCCGCCATCGTCTTCGGGCCGAGCATCTTGGTCAGCTGCCCGGAGACGACTTCGTACAGCGTGGGCTTGTCCCGATCGAAGAAGAGGGACTCGACGAAGTGGCCGGCGTGCACCTCCGCGCGCCGGGGGTCGTTGACCGAGGAAGGGGTGATGGGCCCGAGGTGGGCGGGCCTGGACATGCCGGCGGGGATCCGGCGCACCAGCGTCGCGCGCAGCTCCGGCTTGTCGGTCGTGGCGTTACGGACAGTCACCTTGCCCGTGCGCGGATGGGGACGCTCCACCTCGATGACCGGGACCATCACCTGCTCGACCTGCTCGATCCCCCGGAACAACGCCACCCGCTGCAGCGTGACGTCCTGCTGGTTGCGGCTGCCGGAGAAGGAGCGGGTACGGTCTGTCCCCACGCTGAGGCCGCTGGCATCGCCGTTGTCCTCGGTGTTGCCGCTCACCCCGACGGCGTAGGAGCCGTTGTAACTCTCCGTCTCGGTCAGGTCGTAGTACACATACCGCTGCTTGATGATTCCGGCATCGCCGGTGCGGCCGATCAGTTTCGCGCGGTCGGGGGCGACGTCCTTCAGGGGGACCAGTCTCACCCTGACGGTGACCTTCTCGGTCTGTCCGGTCTCCTCCGAGGTCAGCACTTTGTAGCTTCTTTCGAGACCGCGACGGCTCCACATGTCGCCGACATGGATGTGGCTACGATCGCCCGCGAAGTCGACGCTCAGCTGCTTGAGGAAGGTCGGGTCGTGGACCGGCGCTTCGGAGTCGTCCTGGGCCACCGCGTCCAGCACCGCGTCCAGCAGGGTGACCTCGTCGCCTTGTTCGTCGGTCAGGACGAACGACTCGACCGTGCTCGTGCCCATCGAGTTCACCAGCGACGGGGCCAGCACGACGTCGCTGGCCCGCTCGTTGAGCTCGGCCGCTCGGCTCAACGCCCGGTTGAGCCGCTCCACGGGCTCCCGCCGGGTGCGGTCAGGCTTGCCGAGATCGGCGATCTGCCGGACGGCGCGGAGCAGGGTCCGTGGGGTGTGCCGGTCGGCGAGACCCACGTCCTGGCCGGCGGCGCGGGCCTTGGCGACCTCCTTGAGGTAGCGCTGGATCAGCGGAGTGGCCAGCATCGTATCGAGGGACAGGCTGCCGTTGGCGAAGCGCTCCACCGCATCGGCCACCAGGTGCAGGGGAAGGGCGAATTCGCCCTGGGCGTACAGCTGTAGGGCGTCGTACTCGGGGATCGACATCAGGCTCATGCCCTGGCTGGTGGTGTGCAGCGTCTCCCCGGCGGGGGTCCGGCCGGCGGCCGTTCCCGGGACCGCGACGCTCTCCGAGCCGGTCAGCTGGAAGTTCACCTTGGCGGTCAGGAAGTAGTGGATGCCCGTCCCGATCGACAGGTCCTCGTTGCCCGCGATGTCGAGCTGCGACCTGGATGCGCCGGTGCCACTGGTGCGGCTGGGCAGGTCGATTTTCCCCCCGTCATTCGTCGTACCACCGTCGTTCACGCCGGCTGCGCCGACGGACGCGCCCGCGGACGTGTTCGAGGAACCGCCCCAGGAGATGCCGGCGCTGGTGAGCCCGAACTTGATCCGCCCGGACACGTAGTGGACCGCGCCGATGACCTCCGCCTCGCCGAAGGCGCCCGTCACGGACAGCGACGACTGCGTGCCCCCCTTCTGGGGCTGGACGCCCAACTCGTCCTGGTACCGCCCCTCCCGCCATTCCCCCGCGTGGGCGACGAGGCTGCGCGAGCTTACGAAGTTCGCCCAGTGGTGGAACGGGGCCTGCTCCCCTTCTTTCAGGTCCTCCTGCTCCCCTTCTTGCGAGTCCTCCCCCGCGGCGTCCTGGTCCTGCTCGCTGCCCATCGTCCGTGGCAGCACCCGCTCCGCGGCGGCCAGCATGTCCGGCGTGTCCATGTGCAGCAGGGTCGCTTGGTTCGCCACCATGTCGGGCAGGCTCCCCACGGACGCGTTCTGCGGATGCTCAGCGGGCAGCAGGTCGGCGGAGAATCCCAGCGTGACCTGCCCGCCGGAGACGGACAGCTCAGTCCGCTCGCCCTGGTGCAGCAGGTCGAAGATCAGCTTGTGCTCGACGTCCATCTTCGCGACGAGTCCGGCGGTCTCTCCGAGCCCGACCACGTTCCCCGTGTTACCGGTGCTGGAGCCGATGGTTTCCGTGCTCCCCACGCCGAGGTTCGCACCGATGTCGTGTTTCTGGCCGTCCTGCCCGGGACCAGGAGAGTCGCCCATGCCGAGCGAAACTCCGGCACTGTACGTCCTGGACCAGCTGGTCGCCTGGCCCCTGGTGTCCGAGCCGATGGGCAGCCCGACCTGCGCCTCCGAGTCGACCACCCTGATGTTGCCGATGGTGTCGAAGTTCTGCTTCAGCTGAATGTGCAGCGTGTAGAGCTCTGGTGCGTGGTTGAGCTGGTGATGTACCAGATCGACGTAGATGCCGTCCTGCGCCACGGTGTCGTAGGCGGCCAGGATGCGCTGTTCGGTCAGCTGCTCGACGACCTCGATCAGGTTGAGGGCCTGGCTGACGGACTCGATATCGTTGCTCGAGTACGTGTGCTTGTTGTTGGCGTAGGTGAGGACCTCGCCGTCGATCTTCGGCACGATGCCGAGCTCGCCGAGTTTCTTCAGGACCTTCTTGGCCGCGTCGTCCAGGTTGGTGATCGACTCGACCATGGCCGGGCCCGCGCCGCGCATCTGCCCTGGGCCGTCGCCGAGCCAGTCCGGCGGCGCGGCCCTACGTCCCTTGGGCCACCTGGGCCCGACGGTGCCACGCAGCCGGGGGACCCCGTCAGGCCCCCTTACTACCTTGCCGAACCTGTACACGAGGGCCTCGCGGCTGACCGGCAGACCCAGCCGGAAGGCCGCCGATTCCAGCATGCTGACCAGGGCGGTGCCGTGGACCGGGGCCAGGGTGACCGGTGGCTTTCCGGTCTTCCGCACGGTGATCGTGTGGACGAGGCGGACTTCGTACCCCTGCCTGTGTCCCGTCTTGCGGAGCACGTTCGGGTAGATCGCCTGTGCGTTGGCGGTCGAGGAATCCGAGCGGGCCACTCCCCTGCCGAGGTTGCCGCGTGGTCCGAACGTCGGCGCGTACTCCCCATCGGAGCCGGGGAGCTCTACGTCCGTCAGGTCCGGGATCGCCGGCCCGACCGAGCCGGTGATCCCTCGCGACCGGGTGTACGACGCGTTGCCGTTCACCGCGGCGAAGTCGACGAGGACCTCTTCCTCCCACACGGCGTCGCTCGCGCCTCCCACCATTTTGCTGCGGGGCACCTCGACGAGCTCGCTCTTGACCTCCACGGTGGCGTCCTGCCGGCCGTTGACGGTGATGACGCCCTGATATCCGGTGTTGACCGCCTGGCGGAGCTTGACCTGCAACTCTTCGGTGATGATCGTGCGCAGCTGGTGGTGGGCGACGCTGCCGATTCTGGCGTACTCGCCGCCCAGCTCCTTCATCGCGGCGTCGAGCGCTTCCTCCAGGCCGGTCATGCCGCTGGGCGTCACGTTGGGCATGGCCGGGTCACGCTTGTCCGCATCGATCGTGATGACGTCCCGGGCAGGCGGGTCGAGGTAGGGATGCGAGACCCACATCCGCTGGCTCGCGCTGTCACCGGGCTCGCCGGAGTCGACCGTGACCGTGCCCTTCCAGCCCTCCTTGTACGAGGTACGGATCTGTACCTTATAAGCGGCCGAGCCGTCGACCACCGATGAACCCGACCGGTTGTCGACGACCGCCCCCATCTGGGCGAAGCTCGCCGCCGCACCGGTCATGGAGGCGCCCCGGCTCACGTTGGGAGAGATCCTGACATTCACCATTTCGAGGATCATGCGCGCCGGATGGTCCTCGGGCAGATGGGCCGCCAGGGCCGCGGTGTTGATGGGGGGCGCCAGGCCGACGCTGCCCGTCTTGGTCGCCCCGACGGTCCTGCCGCCCAGGGCGAACAGGCCCACCATCATCTCCGAGGCCTCGGTCTCGAGGTCGAGCACCTCGACGAGGTCGCCGACGGTGAGCCGGATGCGCAACTCCGCCGCCGACCGGCTGCTGCCGACGCGCAGCACTCCGCCTTCCGGGGAGATGATCCGCTGGAAGTCCTGACGCATGGCTTTCTGGAGTCCGTCAGTGGTGTACCGGTGGTCGATGCCGTTGTCCCGCAGGAGTTCGTTGACGGTGTCGGTGAGCCGGGTCAGGTGGGCGAACCGGCCGGCGGGCATCGCGTCGGACAGGCTGGCCTCGTCCGGCAGCGCCTTCGACAGCAGGTGCAGGAAGAGCTGGTGCTCCACCCGGGCGCGCAGCGCCAGCTGCAGCTGGGTCGCCCCGGGCCGCAGCGCCTCTTCGTAGGACTTCCGCGCTTCCTCCGCCTGGCCGAGCGCGGTCCGGTACGCGTCGGCGATCCGCTCGTGCCGCTTCTGCGTGGCCTGCTGACGCCGCACCTCCTTGCGGGCCGTGCGTGCGCGTTCGTACCTGCCCGCGTCGCGCTGCCTGTAGGCCCTTCGCGCGCCCTTCGAGAACTGCTGTGCCGTGGCGGCCGCCTCTTCGGCTCGCTGCTCGAGGGTGGCGATCTCCTTCCGCAGCCTCTCTTCGGTGCCGGTGAAGGCGTCGACGGCCTCCTCCATCTGCAGCCGGGAGGGGATGCCGTCCGTCAGGGGCGGCGCGTGGGGTGGCCGTTCGGCCTGGGGCGGCGCCCACGGCGGCGACGGCTCCGGGTGACCGCGCAAGGCGATGTCACGTGCCACCCCGTCGATGTCCACCGCGAGCAGGCGCTTCTCGGGGAGAGTCGTCGCCTGCTTCCACTGCTCGCTGAGGAACGCGTGCTCGTTGAGCCGGGCCGGAAGGCACTCGTCCTGGGTCCCCCGTCGCCGCCAGTCGGTCAGCAGCCGGCGCAGCGTCCGCCGCTTCCTGGGCGACGCCTGCCGCTGCAGGGTGTCGGTGATCTCGTGCAGCCAGACCCTGGCCACCTGGTCCGCGGCCATGCCGGGCGCGAAACGAACGACGTGCGCGGTGTCCTCTGTGGTGCCCGCCCGGATATCGGTCTTCGCCATCAGGGTGCGGGCCAGGCGGCCGACCACCGGCCGGAAGTACTGGACGTTGTCGGCGCCGATCTGTACGCGGAGCGTGGAGCCGTCGCTCGACCAGGTCAAGCTCCGCACGTTCTCCTGAAGGAAATCGCCGGCCTTCAGGGTGGTGATTCCGGCCCGGATCTCGTCGGGGGTGAGGGTCGTGCCGGGCGGCCGGCCGCCGGTCACGAACCTGGTGCCCCGCAGCGGGCGCGACGTGACCGTCCCCGGCCTGCTCGTGTCCTGGTCGCCGTCGGGGGCGCTCTGGCCTTTCACCACCCTGCCGACGGCCTGGACCAGCAGCAGTGTCGCTTCCGCGCGCAGTCGTGACAGGTCGGTGACGTTCTCGGCGCTCCGGTTCAGGGTCGCCTGGATGCCGCGCACGGTCGCGGCGGACACGACGAGGTCGCCGCCGTTGCGCGGCACGACCAGGTCTCCGTCCCGGTTGGCGGTCATGTTCGGGAAGCTGGTCCCCAATGCCTCGACGAGTGCGGTGTGCGCCCTGACGGCATGGGGTGGCGCGTTGTCGGCGAGACTTGTCGCGGTCGCCGCGGGCCGCCGCTCGGAGGTGTCCGCGCCAGGGTCGGTGGCAGGGTCACCCTGGACAGGTCCCGGCTCAGCAGCCGCCTGCCCCGCCGCGGACGGCCCCTGATCACCAGCCGTCTGATCACCGGACCGCGAGTCTGCGGACTCCTGGTCAGCGGACTGCGGGTCACTGGACTGCGTGTCCGCAGACTGCGGGTCAGTTGCCTGCGCGTCTGTGGACTGCGCTTCTGCGGACCGCTGATCACCGGATCGCTGGTCTGCGGACTGTACGTCGCCGGACCGCTCGTCGGCGGATGGCTGTGCCAGGTCGGCTGCCTGGGTCTGCTCGGGGGTGGGGCCGTCCGCGGCGGTGGTGCGGGGGGAGCGCTGGGGGTCCGGGGCCGAGTCCGGGGTCGGGGCGGTGGTCGGGGTCCGGTCCTCGTCCCGGTCGCCGGGCGGCGTGGTGGAGTCGTCGGCGGTGGGCGCCTGGCGGGTCGCCGTTCTGCCGCCGGAGGCGTCGCCCGGCTGTCGCGACTGCTGATCGGCCGCGGACGATGCGCGCGTGCCTTGGTCGGCCGTGTCAGGGGCGCCGGGCCCGGACGTACGGGTGGCGGCGGTGGTCCCGGCGCCCTGCGGGGTTGAAGCGCCCGGGGTGGACGTACCCGGGGTGGGGGCGCTCGGGGTGGGGGCGCTCGGGGTGGGGCCGGTGGTCGAAGGTGGACCGCTCGGTGAGGAGCTGTCCGGCGTGGGGCCGCCGGCGGGGGGCGGGCCGGCCGCCGTGCGCGCCGCGTCCGCCTGCGCGGCGGCGTCGTACGCGGAGGCCAGGGCGCTGGTCGGGTGGGTCAGCGCCGACAGGACGTCGGGGTTGAACGGGCTGATGCTGCCGGTCCGGCCGACACCGCCGAGGAACCCGCCGGTCATGGAGTCGGCGGTGAACGGGTTCTGCCACTGGTCATAAACGACACCGTTGGCGACGAAGCTGCCGACGGGCGAGGCGATGGCGTTGTTGAGTCCGGTGCTGAGCGCGCGCCCCGTGAAGCCGGGGACGTGCCGGGTGACGCTGGAGACGGGTCCGGCCAGCCGCATGCCGACGACGGCGCCGGTGCCCGCGCCCACCGCCGCCGCGCTGGTCTTGTTCCAGTCCCACTCCGTGCGGGTGCCCTTGTTCATCTGCAGGTACTGGGAGATGCCGTCGATGGCGCCTTCCTCGCCGATCTCCTCGACGAGTTCCCTGCCGATGGGGCTGGCGATCAGCCTGGTGAGGGCGGCGGGGCCGGTGGGGCCGGTCATGGCGGCCACCCTGGTCAGATGACTGGCCACGGCGGGCCGCCCGCCCGCTGCCGCGAGTCTGGCGAGCAGACGGCTGATGGCCGCGCGGCCCGCCGCCGCGTACGGGCCGATGAGCGGGGTGGCCGAGCCCGCGGTGAAGAAGGCGACGTAGAGGGCGATCGCGATGGCGATGACCGTGATCCAGAAGGCCACGTTGATGGAGATCTTGGAGTACTGCGTCTCGACCGCGAAGTTGCTCACCTGGGAGGAGTAACTGCCGGCGTTCCCCCGGACACCCGCCAAGCCCGATTCGTGGCCGTACAGGAGTCTTGCTCTGGTGATGAAGTTCGCCGTGGCGGGCGCCGACATGCCGGCCGCGATGGTGCGGGCGGCGGTGCCCGCGGGCGCGTCGTAGCCGGCGACACCCTTCGCCAGGTTCTCGTACGCCTGCGCGAGCGCGGACAGCCCGCTCTCGCTGGCGGCGGGCCACTTCTGGCCGGCCGACAGCATCGGGATCAGCCAGTTGACCACCCACTCGGGCAGCGCCTCGGTCTCCCAGACGGGGAGCGTGTCCCGGTCGATGCGCACGACGGCCTGCTCGGTCGGCTGGCCGCCCGAGCCTTGGGTGTCGATCGTGCCGCCGCCGGTCGTCACTGGGGCTTCCGTTCAGAGCCCGTCGATCGCCTCAAGCCTGGAACGTCCGTCCCGTCGCTGCCCAGTCCTGGGCATTGGCGGTGTGCGCGCCGACGACGTTGTCCACGGAGGCGCGCATCCCGTCACCGAGCTCGGCGATGTCCTTGGCAAGCCGCTTGCACTGGCTGACCATGTTCGTCGGCCCACCGTCGCCCAGGTGGGCGGCCCGGAACGCCTGCCCTTCGGCCTGATCGCCCCAGGGCGCGGCCTCCAGACAGCGCAGGACTTCGGCGGTCAGCTGGGGGCAGTCCTGTTCCAGGTCGCCGGCCATGGTGGCCCATTGCGAGATGCCCTGGTCGGCCACCGACTTGATGAGCACCGACTCGTTCCAGGGGTTCATCCCTCGTCTCCCTTCTCACCGGCGAGCAGGTCGAAGACCTCGTCGATGTCGCCGTCCAGGTGCGCCCTGAGCTGGTCCTGGGGGATCAGCGGTGCGAAGAGCTCGATGATCCGCTCACGGACGCGCTCCCCCGCCCGGCCGGCGGTCTCCACGATGGAGTCGGCCAGGTGCCGGGAGTCGGGGCGGCGGAAGATGCGCGGGTCGAGGTCGAGCCGGACGAGCTCGCCCCGTGAGCCGACGGTCACCGAGACCAGGCCGTCATACGACTTCTCGGTCACCTGCAGTGCCTTGGCCCGCGCGTGGAGCTCCGCGCCTTCGTCCCGTAGCCGCGTGAACGTCGCGCGCAGCTCCTCCGCGTAAGCCTGCATCCCCGCGACCGACTGACTAGCTGAGTCCATGACACCCCCCGACAAACCCCTGCGCACACCCGCCACACGGGACGCTATGCGCCATTTGGGTAAGTTTCTGCCACATGAACATCATGTAACAAGAGGCGGTCTAGGAAAAGCCCTCCACGAGCACTGCGTGTTCCCGTATTTCGCCGGCCTCGGCGCGCGGCACCCAGCGGCGGTGGACGCCGCGCTCGATCCGGTCGAGGCCCAGCTCCGCCGCGGTCAGCACGGACCCGCCGGTGTACTCCAGCAGCAGCTCACCGTCGCGCTCGGCATGCACCTGGAACGGCTCACCACGCCACCGGCAGACCGTGACCACGAAGTGAATCGCCTCGCACTCCCGCGCGGGCACCGGGCGTACGTGGCAGCCGGGTTCCACCTCCTCGAACCCCTCGCGCGGCTCGGCGCTGCGCAGCCGGATCCACAGCTCCAGCGCGTGCGGCTCGGGGCTGGCCACATAGTCGGTCCCCTGCCAGCGGGCCCGGTAGAAGTGCCAGGTCATCGCGCCCGGCCCTGGATCAGCAGCCAGCGCCGCAGGTCACCGTGGTAGATCGCGCGCCGGTGCTCGGTCCCCGCCAGGGTGAGCTCCCAGATCTCGGCGCCGTGCGGCAGCCCGACGCCGTGGATCCGGTATTCGCGGATGACCTGGTCGACGTTGGGCACCAGGCCCATGCCGACGAACGGCGGCTCCTCGACCACCCAGCCCGCCACCGCGTCCCGGCCCTCCTCGGAGATCCCGCCGTACGGGGTGCGGTAGAGGTCCAGCCCCACCGGGCGCCAGCGCAGCAGGTTCAGTGAGCCGTCGCCGGTGATCATCTCGGGCCGGCCCAGCGCCTCGGCCAGCACGACGGGCGTGGCGATGTGCGCGACGTCGAGCGCGTGGTGGCAGTAGCCGGAGACCCTCGGCTCGCCTCCGGCCAGCAGGTCGTGGACGTCGGCGGGGCTCAGCGGCTTCTGCACGACCGGCACCCCCGACTCCGGGTCGAGGAGGAGATCCTGGGCGAGGGTGGGCACGGCCAGCCGGGCCACCGTGCCGGGCTCCAGCATGAAGCCGACCGGCAGGCCGGGATTGATCGCCAGCCCCCACCTCGGGTCCGGCCAGCCCGCCGCCAGCTCCACCAGGGAGGTCACCCGGCAGTGCGCCGCCACGCCGCCGCTCGCCACGCGCATCGCCTCGACCGAGGTGTACGCGAGCATCCAGGTCCGATCCGGCCCCTCGGCGGTCGCCCACGCGACCGGCTCGTCGCCCGCGGCGGCGGCCGCCGTGATCGGCAACGCGAAGTCCGCGTCGCGCAGCAGGCTCAGGCACAGAGCGCTCTGACCTGCCTCATGAGCCGCCCACAGCCGCTCCTCGAAGTCGCCCCCTGGTCGCACGGCCTCACGTTAATCCACGAGCACGGGCGGATGGGGTGCGAAACAGGAGGGAGAACTGGGATATTTGGGGCGAGGTGCCCACAGGACGCCTGACGCGATGAGGGGACATGCAGACCAACAAGGACCTCTATCAGGCTCATCGGCTGATGCAGCAGCGGCTGGGCATGGCGCTGCTGCAGGCCGAGCCGGACGTCCCGGAGTCCCCCATGCGCCGCCAGAACGTGGGCACGTTCGGCGGCATCCTGGTCGGCGTGCTGGTCCTGGCCGTGTTCGGCATCTGGGGGCTGGTCTCACCCGGGAACGCCACCAAGCTGACCGAACCGGGACAATTGCTGGTCGAGGAGGAGAGCGGGGCCACCTACGTCTACAGCGCGCAGCAACGGCGGCTGCTGCCGGTGGCCAACTACGTGTCCGCACGGCTCGTGCTGGACGCCGGGGAGGTCCGCACGCGCAGCGTGAGCGCGGCCTCGCTGGCCGAGTTCGCCCGCGGGCCGCTCATCGGGATCGAAGGGGCCCCCGACTCGCTGCCCGAGCGGGAGAAGCTGGTCAAGAAGCCCTGGTCCGTGTGCGTTCATGACGGGCCCGACAAACTCGGCGAGAGCAAGTCGCACACCACCTTGGTCGCGGGGACGGACGTCGGCGGGAATCCGGTCGGCACGGACGCGATGGTGGTCAGTGACGGGCGGCAGAACTGGCTGATCTGGGCCGATCGCCGCATGCGGGTGGACGAGAACGGCGTGCGGGCGCTCGGCGCACGCCCCAGGAAGGTGCCGCCGGCCTGGCTGAACGCCCTGCCGGCCGGGCATGACTTCAGCGGTCCCAAGGTGATCGGCCTCGGCAGGAAGGTGCGCGCCGGCGGGAAGGTCACGGCGGTGGTCGGGCAGGTCTTCACGGTCCCGGCGGTCCCCGGCACGTCCGCCCGCTGGTACGTGCTGCTCTCCGACGGGCTGGCGCCCATCACCTCCGTGCAGGCCAGGCTGCTGCTGGAGGACCCCGACAGCAAGAAGGCGTACGGATCGCGCCCGGCGCTGCCGATCACCATCGACGCCGCGTCGGCCAACGCCTCGCCGTCGAAGCAGAAGGTGCTGGACGACAGCCTGCCGGCGACCATGCCCGAGGTGGTCAGCCCGCCCGGTTCGGCGCCGCTCTGTCTGACCTACCCGAACACGCAGACGGGCTCGCTCGTGGCGAAGGTGACGATCGGCAGCGACGTCGCGATGCCGACCCCGCCGAGCGCGGGCAACCAGGAGCGGTTCGACCAGGTTCTGCTGCCGCCGGGAGGCGCGGTGATCGCCGGGCTGCTGCCCGGCGAGGGCCAGGTCAGCGCGGCGACCTCCTCCCTGTCGTTGATCAGCGACCAGGGGGTGCGCTACCCGGTGCCGTCGGCGGAGGTGCTCGCCAAGCTCGGCTACGACGCCTCGGACGTCACGCCGGTGCCCGCGAGCATCCTGCGCCTGATCCCGCAGGGGCCGACGTTGGACCCGGCGGCGGCCCGGACACCGATGAACGTCCTGTCCGGATAGCCGGACAGGACGGACAGGCGGGCGGGCGGGCGGGCGCTAGAAGCCGAACTCCGGCATGAAGGAGTCGTCCAGCTTGCCGGCGTCGAACTGGGACTGCGGATCGTCGACGACGTCCAACGTGGCGGGATTCCAGATGGCGCTGGCCTCCATGAGGTTCGGCGCGGTCCCCGACACCGCCTCCAGACCGGGCAGGTCCTGGGTGAACTGGTTGTAGGCGACGGCCGCCACACCCAGGATCACGCTGGCCTTCAGGACCAGCTTCCAGTGATTGGTGAAGATCGCCTTCGCCGTGATGTGCAGGCTCTCCACGACGCCGATGGCCTGCGCCTCGCCGGCGAGCGCCAGGGTCGCCGTGGCGCGCAGCATCGTGACGTAGGCGGCCAGCGTCGTCAGGACGGCCGCGATGGCCACGCAGCACAGCACCAGCGCGTGGGTGCCCTGGGCCGAGGCTTTGAGCGTGCTGCCGGTGTTCATCCTGTTGCTGTCCAGCGTGGCCAGGTGCCCGTCGAGCACGTCCACCTTCTCCAGGAAGGAGGTGTAGCCCCGGCCGGCCCAGTCCTTGTTGCTGCCGATCTCCCTGCTCAGCCGCTTCAGCTCGCCGCGCAGGTAGGTCAGGTCGCTGGCCCCGGTGGCGTGCACGCCTTGGGACGAGGCCGGGGCGGCCATCGGCGGTCGCCACTCCTGCGTGGCCGTCTGCCCCACCGGGCCGGGCTTCGCGCCCGCGTCGATCGGGGTGGTGTTGAGCCACTGGTCGGCCGCCCGATCCTGCTCGGCCGGGTCCGCGACCAGCAGGCCCATCAGCCCGACGATCGGCGAGGCGTACGGCAAGATGACCGCGGCCGCCGTCGCGGTCGCCACCGCGCCGAGGAAGAGCTCGAAATCGCCTTCGTGTGCCATGACTTCTCTAAACCTCTCTGCCGAGCACCGACGGCGCTATGTCCTCGTCCCCGCCCCAGACTCCCTCGTCCTCGGCCAGGTGGGCGCCACGGTCGCGGTCCTGCTCCTGGCCGCCCGCACCGGCTCCCGCTCCGCCGCCCATGGGGTAGAGCGGCATGCCGCTGTTCAGCGCCTTGGAGAGGTTGCCCTGCCCGGCGGCGCCCTGGGCCCCGGTGCCGGACGACGCGCCGCCGACGCCCCCGTCCGGCAGGGTGACGCCCGTACGGGGCATGGAGCTGCGCGGATCGACCGTCGTGCTGTCGGGGATGGGCACCTGCGGCATGGCCGGGGTGTTCAGTCGTGGATCGACGCCCGCCAGATCGGTGCCGTCGGGCGGCTTCACCGCCCCCAGATCGGGAGTCTTCAGGTCCGGCTGGCCGATCTTGTCGAGGTCCGGCTGCTTGATCTGGTCAAGGTTCGGCTGGTCGATGTCACCGGGCTTCGGCACGTCGACGTCGCCGGGCTTCGGGATGTCGACGTCACCGGGCTTCGGCACGTCGACGTCGCCGGGCTTCGGGATGTCGACGTCACCGGGCTTCGGCACGTCGATGTCACCGGGCTTCGGGATGTCGACGTCACCGGGCTTCGGGATGTCGAGGTCCCCCGGGCCTCCCAGACCAGGGCCGCCCTTGCCGATCCCGCCCAGGTCACCGGCTCCGGGAAGCCCGCCCGGCGGCTTCATGCCGCCGATGCCTCCCCCGGGGATCTTCGGAGGCTTCGGGCCGCCCTTGTCGGGCGCCTTGCTGTACAGCTCGGCCTTTTCGGTGTTGTCGGCCGCGTCGGACAGGGCCTTCTTCCAGGACTCGAGCACCTTCGTGCCCTGGGTCAGCGCGTCCGCCGCGCCGTCACGCACCGAGCGGTGCGCGACGTTGAGCCCGCCGCCGACCACGCCGAAGGTCAGCGCGTGCATGTCGATGGCCCTGGTCTTGTCGCTCATCAGCGACAGGTCCTGGCCGTAACCGCCCACGTTGGACCCTAGGTTCCTGACGCTCGAGTACTTCATGTCGAACTCGGGGTCGTTGTCCCTCGGGTGGAGTCTCGGCACGGTGGCGCCGAGCCCGGCGAAGGGATCATCGGTAGACGAGGATGAGTTGGACACTGGCCCCCCTTGTCGCATCGCTCACATACGCTACGCCAGCCTCTCAGATGTCACCCAATAGGACTGGGAGAATAAGGGGTAAATGTGCAACCCTTGGGGCGATAGTTCACTAATGTGACGTCGGGGCCCCGACACCGGATGAATGCCCCGTGTCAGCCGAGCAGCAAGGGAGGGAGATCTGTGGGCGCCGAGCCGCAGACTCAAGTAAGCGAATCCGATCTCAAGGCCGCAATCGCCCTGATCGAGGACGCCGCTACCAAGTTGCGTACCATCCAGCGGAATCTCGACACCGCTGGAGCCACCCTCAAGACGAGCTGGGTGGGTCAGTCCGAGGCCGCCTTCCACGCCGTCCACGTCAAGTGGCACGAGCGGATGGACGTGATCCTCGCCAGCCTGCACCGCCTGGCGGAGAGCATCGGGACGAGCGGCAAGAACTACGCCGCCTTCAACCAGGAGCGGACCGAGGCGATGAACCACATCGCCCAGCTCATCAGCGCCAAGCCGCTCTAAGACCCTTCTAGCCAGACTGGAGGCCGCAGATGGCCGCGGATGACATCTTCGATCGTACAAAGGTCAACTTCTCGGGTCTCGGCCAGGGCGAGGACGCCTTCGCCCAGGCCCACAACGGCCTGGTGGAGACGCTGGAGACACTCGAGCGGGACCTCATGGCCAAGAGCGCGATCTGGGAAGGCCAGTCCAAGACGGTCTTCACCGAGGTCCGGGAGCTCTGGAACCGCGAGGCCAGGGACATGTCGCAGTTCGTCCAGCTGCTCAAGACGAACATCAACATCACCAGCATGAACATGCAGCAGGTCGAGAGGGTCAACTCCCAGATCTTCGACGGCCGCTAGAACGGGCCCAGGGGCGGCACCGCCGGGGTCTGACACCAGAGGGGAAACATGGGCAGCGATCGTGGCGTGGATCTCAGCAGGAGAGCGATCAAGGCGGCCAAGACCGATCTGGAAGAGGCGCTGGCGCTGCTGCGCCCCGACAGCTCGGGCGGCGAGGTGCAGCCGGTCCTCACCCAGTCGGGACCGGCCGGGCAGCTGAGCGCCGACTACGAGGCGCTGGGCGGGCTCTGGCCTGCCGCCATGGGCTACCAGCAGAGCACGCGCGCGGCCGTCACCGCGGTCACCGGCTCCTACGGCAACATCGGCGTACAGGTGGAGAACGTCATCGAGCTGCTCAAGCAGGCGTTGCGCAATTACGACGACGCCGAGGGAGCCGGGGAAGGCAGCAGGCAGGTCTGATGGCCGAGAACCAGGCGCCGATCAGGGCGGAGATCGCCAGCACCGACTTCGACGGGGTGCTGTCGCTCGACCAGCTGCGGGAGACGCTGGCCAAGAACAAGCCGGAGCTGGTGCGCGCCGCCGCCACCGAGCTGCTCACCGCCAAGCAGCGCCTCGACCATCTGGTCGGCGTGCTCGACCTGCATCTGCGGGCGCTGAACGAGCACTGGACTGAGGGCGAGGACGCCAAGGTCGTCAAGACCCAGCTGCGCAGGCTGCGCGACTCCGCCGCCACGATGTCCACCACGATCAACGACCAGCCGGCGGACGCCACCCAGTGCGTGGCCAACCCGACGGGAGTCGCCCCCGCGCTGCTCCTCCAGGCCCACACACTGGCGACCTTCAGGGGCGAGAACCTCCCCGAGTCCCCGGACCGGGACGTCTCGATCCTGGAGGGCGCCTACCAGGGCGGCATGGCCGGCCTCGGCGTGGGCGCCGGGGTCGGATTCTTCGTCGGCGGCGTGGGCGCCGGGCCGGGCGCGGTGATCGGCGCGGTCGTGGGCACCGTGGCCGGCGGCATCACCTCCGCCTTCTCCGACGGCCCGTTCATGAACATGTTCGGCGACTCCAAGGAGGAGCAGGACAGGAACCTCGCCGCGGAGCACATCAGGCTGCTGAGCGAGGCCACCAAGGCCAACAACCAGGCGTTCCCCGCGGCGCTCAGGACCGACATCCCCCAGTTCGACGTCCTGAGCCCGAGACTTCCTGTCACCCCCTTCAACCAGGGAACGCTCCCCGCCGGCGGCCTGCCCGGAGGTCTGCCCCAGTCGTACGCCCCAGGGAGCGGCCTGCCTGACGGCCTGTACGTCCCGAACCAGGACGGCATGCTCGACCCCGGCCGCCACCAGATCCCCGGCTTCGATGACACCGGTCTGTCCATCGCCTTCCCCGGCGGCACGGACGGCCCCGGCGGGACCGACGGGACCGGCGGCGACGGATCTGGCGGCGACGGGTCCGGGACGAACGGCTCAGGCCTCCCCGGAGGCGGGCCGAACTCCACGAATCCCAACGGAACGACGGTCCCCGGCGTAAAGGTGCCCGACGCGCCCAACGGCACGATCCCGGACACCGGCGTCGGCAGCCCGACCGCGCTGGCCGGGCTCCCCGACTCGTCCTTCACCGGCGGCCAGCCCACCGGCTACCCATCCGGCAACCCGACCGGCGTCACGACCGGCCCAGGCTCGCCCACGACGGGCATCGGTAGCCCGTACGGCGGGTCGGGCTTCGGCGCGGCCTCCGGAGGAGCGGCCGGAGGGGCGAGCGCCGCCCTCCTGCGCGCCTCGGGCGGCGGCGGTTCCCCGTTCATGATCCCTCCCGGCGGCGCCGGTGGCGCTCAGCAGCAGAGCGAGCAGGAGCGGAGCACGTTCCTCCTGGAGGACGAGGACTACTTCAGGAGTGAGGAGCCCACGACGGGCCCCTACATCAGCGGTGAATCGAAAGGCAGGGCATGAGCCGTCCAGATGACAGCGGCATGGGCACGCCCGTCCCGGAGTTGGACCTCCCCAAGAACTTCCCCGGCCTCGGCGGGGACGACGGCCTGGGGCCGGACATCGACCACGCGGGCGTCAGAGAGGTCATCTCCCGCCTGCGCAAAGAGCTGGGCACGCTGCGCGGCAGCGCGCCCGCCTCGATGAGCGCCACCTGGAGCGGGCCCGGCACGGTCGCCGAAGTGGCCGGAACGGGCAACATCGGGTCCCAGGAGACGGGCAAGTGGGAAGTGGCCCGCTTCTTCGGCGGAAACACCGCGCAAGCCTACGAAGTGTTCGGAGGCAGCTACTACGAGCTGCTGGACCACGTCGAGAAGTGGGCGGACGCGGTGGAGAAGGCCGTCAGTAATTATGAGAAGGGTCACGCGGACAGCAGTGCGTGAGAATCGGCGAGGGTGACGGAAAATGGCTGAAAACTGGAAGCCGATCAAGCTGTACGTCTACCTCGGCAGCGTCACACCGCCCCAGGGCACGAGCCGGGAGACCGTCCTCGAGTACCTGAACAGCGCCGACCCGGACGCGATCGAGCGCGCCGGGCGGAGCTATGTCGAAGCCGCCAAGCTGGTACAGGGTGACGCCGGGGGCAAGGGCGGGGTCCAGGGCGCGGTCATGAAGGCCGCCGAGGACCTCGCCGCCGTGTGGCGCGGCGGCGACGCCGCCAACGCGCTGAAGGCACTGCGGCTGCTGCACGCCAGCGCGGGCGCGCTCGGCCAGGCCATGAAGCAGACCGGCGAGCCGCTGACCAAGTACGCCGGCGAGGTCAGGCGCTACCGCACGATGGTGGCCGACCTGCCCCCCGCGCCCCTGATCAAGCCCATGCCCACCTTCGCGAACGGCGGTATCGACCTCCCCGGCGGGAACGGCGTGACCGCGCCGCCGGTGATCAGCGCGTACGGCCCGAACGGACTGACCGGCCCGATCATCGACTCGGACGCGCAGGCCAGGAAGCGGCTCGAAGAGCTCAACGTGGTGATCTACGACCTGAACAGCCAGATCGCCGACGGGCTGGCCTTCAAGATGCCGAACATCACCCCGATGGACGTGAACACCGAGCGGGCGCCGCAGCTCGACCCCGGCTCCGGCACGAAGGTGCCCTACGGCACGACCAGGTACTGGAGCGACGGCACGGGCGGCGGCCCGGGCGGCGACTACTCCGATTACACCGGCTCCTCCGGCTCCGAGGACTCCTCCGGCTCGGGACGGCCGGGCGACGACACTCCGGGTCCCGGCGACCGGCCGGGCGGTCCCGAGGACGATACGCCGGGCCGCGAGCAGGACCAGGGCGGGCGCGACCCGGTCGACGGGTCCGACGACGACCCGTCCTCGACCGACCGGCCCGGCAGCGACATCCCCCAGCAGCAGCCGGAACAGCAGCAGCCCGGCCCGAACCAGGACGGCGGCGAGCGGGAGGTCCCCGCGGTGATCGGCGGCGAGGACCGGGGAACCCAGCTCGCCGACGCCACCACCACGACCACGCCCCCGACGACCACCACCACGACGCCCGCGAACCCGCACACCAGCATCCCCACGACCGCCTACACGCCCACCGCTCAGACGCCGTTCACCACCACCAACCCGTTTTCGACCCCCGGCGGGCCGACCGGCGGCACCTGGTACGGCGCCGGCACCCCGGCCTCGGCGGCGAGCCCCGCGGTGCTGCGAGGCGGGCCGGCCGCCGCCGGCAACGGCTTCATGGGATACCCGCCCGGCGGCATGGGCGCGGGCTCCAACGAGGGCGAGGAGCGCACCCGCGAGTACTACGACCCCGAAGGGGACCTCTGGTCCCCGGCGCAGGAGGTCGGCCCGCACACGATCGGCTGACCGGCCCCTCAGCGCTCCATACGGTTGCGGATCTGGTCGAGCTCGCCCATGAGGTCGTCGAAGGTCCGGTTGTAGGCGGCTTCCGCCTCCCGGACCTGGGCCATGGGCCCGTCGGGGTCGTCGGCGAAGCGCATCGGGTTCTCGTCGCCGAACAGCTCCTGCATCGACTCGGTCACCTTGCGCCGCAGGTCGTCCGCTGCCTCGGCGATGACGGCCTGGATGAGCTCGGCCAGCTCGCCGGAGGTGCGGCGCATGGCCTTGGGATGGAGCTGGAGACTGCGCAGGCCGGCGTTGCCCATCTCGACCTGGACCAGGCCGTCCCGGTCGGCCGCCCGGCCGACGAGCTCGGTGAGCACCTCCCGGAGGTCGCCGATGCGAGCCATCTGCGCGTCCGCGTTCTTGAGGACCCTGTCGAGGTCCATCGCCCCGAACTCCCGCTCGATCATCCGCACACTCCCCTAGCCATATTTCCGACGAGAATATCGATTTCTAACCTGACAGGCCCCGGATCCACGTGTAGACCTCCAGCACGCCGAGGGCCAGCGGGAAGAGCGCGATCAGCAGCACGATGTCCACCAGGTCGCCGGCCCGCCCCCAGAACGGCGACAGGCGCCCGGACGGCAGCCACAGGCCGAGCCCGACGACCAGCAGGGCCAGCCAGAGCAGGCCCATCACCACCGCGGCGGCGGCCACCGTGCCCGCGCCCGCGCTCATCGAGACGCCCACCGCCACCAGCCCGCCGAGACCGCCGCACAGCAGCCAGAGCCGCTGGCCCAGGCCGTGGAAGACGCGGGCGCGCAGCAGCAGCGTCAGGCAGAGCACGACGGCCATGGAGGTGGCCATCCAGCCCGGCGTGCCGACCAGGTAGACCAGCGCCCCGATGACGGTCAGCGCGATGCCGACGACCATGCCGGTGGCGTAGCGCCTGGCCTGGGCGGTGCGGCCGAGGACGCCGTCGCTGTCCAGCCGCTGGTTGTCGGCGCGCAGCTCCTCGGCGTTGGTCGGCAGGGTGGGCAGCGGCACCCGGGCGATCCTGAAGGACAGTGAGGGAATCAGCGGGCTGAGCGACATCAGGATCGTGGCGGCCATGGCCGCCGCACCCGCCGCGGGCACGCCGGAGACCATGACCACGGCCGCGGCGAGCGCGCCCACCACCGTCGCGATGGCCGTGCCGAGGAAGCCCGCCACCCCGTCGGCGACCACGCTGCCGCCGATCGTGGCCACCAGCGCGGTGCAGACCAGCGCGGCCAGCAGATGGGGGGCGCCGAGCCCGGCCACGCTGGATCCGCTCGCCAGACCGTACAGACCGGCGACGAAGGCGTACGGGAGCGCGGCGTAGCCGATCAGCGCGCCCGCGGCGGAGTCGCCGACCGCCCTGGACAGGGCGGCGCTGACCCCGATCAGCAGGACCGCCAGCATGCCCGCGACCACGGTCAGGCCCAGCGGCGGGCCGCCCGCGAGGACGAGGGCGGGGACGCCGAGGGCGAGGATGACGGCCGCCGCGCCCGCGCCCAGGAGCCTGGTGTGGCGCGGCTCCCACTTGCTGGAGCTGTCCTTCACCCCGGTGGCCACCACGTCGGCCACATCGTCGTACAGCGCGGGCGGCAGGGTGAACTCGCGCGGCCGCAGGTACAGCACCTCGCCGTCGAGCACGCCGAGGGCGGCGAGCGTCTGGCCGAGGTCGAAGGGCGCGCCGCCCAGCCGCTGGAGCACCCAGCCGGGCGCGCTCGCCGAGTCGCCGCCCGCCTCACCGACCGCGCGCAGCAGTCCGGGCAGGACGTGCGGCAGCGGGATGTCGGCGGGCAGGGCCAGATCCGCCCGGCGACGCGGGGCGACGATCGTCACATGGCACAGCGGCGGCAACGCCGGCGGCGGGGCCTGCTGCGGTTGCCGCTGCGGCGGCCGCTGCTGGGGCTGCTGGAGGTGCTGATGGGCGAGCGAGGTCACGGACATACTCCAGGGGCTTACTGGTTAAATCCGACATGCCGAACATATAGGGACGGTGCTTCTGGTAAGAAAGTGTTTCAGGTGTCAGGAGGGTTGTCTCACCAGTGAGCATTGTCGTCGTCAGGCGCCCCGAACGCCGCCCCAGTCCCCAGCCACCGCGCGGGGAGATCCTGCTGGAGTCTCCGCCGGAGATCCCCGAGGTTCAGCCCGCGGGGCTCAGTGGCATTCTCATGTACTTGCCCATGCTGGCGGGCGGGGCCGCCATGGGGCTGATGTTCACCGCCAACGGCAACTCCAACCCGATCATGTACGTGGCCAGCGGCCTGTTCGCCGTGTCCATGCTCGGCATGACGCTCGGCCAGGTGGGCCGCAACTCGGGTGAGCGCAAGAACCGGCTCAACGGCCTGCGCCGCGACTACTTCCGCTATCTCTCCCAGATCCGCCGGAAGATCCGTAAGGCCGCGATCCAGCAGCGCGAGGCCCTGGAGTGGAGCGGGCCCGCCCCCGACACGCTCTGGTGGGTCGCGATGGGCCCGCGCCTGTGGGAGCGCCGCCCCCGCGACGACGACTTCGGCACGGTACGGCTCGGCACGGGCGTGCAGAAGCTGGCCGTCCAGCTCATCCCGCCGGACTCCAAGCCCGTCGAGGACCTCGACGCGCTGACGGCGGGTGCGCTGCGCAGGTTCGTCAGGACCCACTCCACCGTGGCCGGGCTGCCGGTGGCGGTCGCGCTCGACTCCTTCGCCCGGATCCACCTCGGCGGCGACCCGCGAGCGGTGCGCGACCTGACCAGGGCCATGATCGCGCAGCTCGTCACCTTCCACTCCCCCGACGACATGCGGATCATGGTGTGCGCGAGCAAGGAGTGGATGCCGCACTGGGACTGGGTGAAGTGGCTGCCGCACGCGCTGCACCCCGAGGAGGCCGACGCGGCCGGTCAGGTGCGGCTGATGGCGGAGAACATGGCCCAGCTCGACCAGCTCATGGGCGACGAGCTGAAGGAACGGGCCCGGTTCCGGCCGGGAACGGCCTCGGACGCGCTGCCGTACCACGTCGTGATCGTGGACGGCGGGCACGTACCGCACGACTCCCAGCTGGGCACGGACGCCATCCAGGGCGTCACGGTCATCGACCTGTCGGAGGCGACCGGACCCGTCGAGGAGGGCAGCACCCTCAGGCTCGACATCGAGCCGGACGGGTTCCACATGGTGAAGATCGACCATGCGGGCAAGCGGTCGACGAACCGGCTCGGCGATCCCGACTCGCTCGACTACGCGCGGGCGGAGGGCCTGGCCAGGCAGCTCGCGCCGCTGCGGTCCTCGACCGGCTCCGGCGGCGAGGCGCAGGACCTGCTGGGCGCCAACACCACGCTGACCGACCTGCTCGGCGTCGGCGACCCGGCGCTGCTGCACCCCGCGATGACCTGGCAGCCCAGGGCGGGCCGCAACAGGCTGCGGGTGCCGATCGGTCTCGGCAGCGACGGGCGGGTGGTCGAGCTCGACATCAAGGAGTCCGCGCAGGGCGGCATGGGCCCGCACGGGCTGGTCATCGGCGCGACCGGCTCCGGCAAGTCCGAGCTGCTGCGCACCATGGTGCTCGGCCTCGCCATCACCCACTCGTCGGAGATCCTCAACTTCGTCCTCGTCGACTTCAAGGGCGGCGCGACCTTCCTCGGCCTGGAGACCCTCTCGCACGTCTCCGCCGTGATCACCAACCTGGAGGACGAGCTCCCCCTGGTCGACCGCATGCACGACGCGCTGCACGGGGAGATGGTGCGCCGGCAGGAGCTGCTGCGCGCCGCGGGCAACTTCGCGTCGCTGCGCGACTACGAGCGGGCCCGTGAGCAGGGCGCCGACCTGCGGCCGATGCCGACGCTGTTCCTCGTGCTCGACGAGTTCAGCGAGCTGCTGACGGCCAAGCCGGAGTTCGTCGACCTGTTCGTGATGATCGGCCGGCTGGGCCGCTCGCTCGGCGTGCACCTGCTGCTGGCCTCCCAGCGGCTGGAGGAGGGCCGGCTGCGCGGGCTCGACACCCATCTGTCCTACCGGATCGGCCTGCGTACGTTCTCCGCCATGGAGAGCCGGGTCGTCCTCGGCGTCGCCGACGCCTACGAGCTGCCCTCCGCGCCGGGCAACGGCTATCTCAAGTTCGACACCACCGGCATGACGCGGTTCAAGGCCGCCTACGTCTCGGCGGCGCACCACGGCGACGCCTCCCAGGTGGCCGTGGTGGACGGCAAGGCGCCGATCCGGGAGGTCGTCGAGTACGGCCCCGGCTACATGCCGCTGCCCGAGGTCACCACGCCCGTCCAGCTGAACGCGGAGTCCGACGACGAGCCCGCCGGCGGCAACCAGCGTAGCCTGCTCGACGTGGTGGTCGGCCGGCTCGCCGGGCACGGCCCCGCCGCCCACCGCATCTGGCTGCCGCCGCTGGCCCAGCCGCCCACGCTGGCCCACCTGCTGCCGCCGCTCTCGGTCACCCCCGAGCACGGCCTGTCCACGACGGGCTGGCCCGGCCGGGGCAAGCTGCACGCGGTCGTCGGCATCATCGACAAGCCCTTCGAGCAGCGCCGTGACCCCTTCTGGCTGGACATGTCGGGCGCCGCGGGTCATGTGGGCCTGGCGGGCGGCACGCAGAGCGGCAAGAGCACCGTGGTGCGGACGCTGGTGACGAGCATGGCCCTCACGCACACCCCGCGCGAGGTCCAGTTCTACTGTCTCGACTTCGGCGGCGGCGCGCTCGCCTCCCTGGAGGGACTGCCGCACGTGGGCGGCGTGGCGGCCCGCCTCGACGGCGACCGGGTGCGCCGTACGGTCGCCGAGATCAGCGGGATCCTGGAGCAGCGCGAGCGCGACTTCAGCGAGCACGGCATCGAGTCGATCGTGTCCTACCGGCGGCTGATCCAGGACGGCGAGATCGAGGGCGACGGCTGGGGCGACGTCTTCCTCATCGTGGACGGCTGGCTGACGCTGCGCCAGGAGTTCGACTCGCTCGAACCGATCGTCACCGACATCGCCGCGCGCGGGCTCGGCTACGGCATCCACGTGATCGCCTCCACCAACAAGTGGTCGGAGTTCAGGCCGGGCATCCGGGACCTGTTCGGCACCAAGGTCGAGCTCAAGCTCGGCGACGCCTACGAGTCGGAGGTCAGCAGGAAGAAGGCGCAGGCGGTGCCCGAGGGGAGCCCGGGGCGCGGGCTGACGAAGGACGGGTTCCACTTCCTGTCGGCGCTGCCGCGCATCGACGGGGTGCAGGACTCCTCGAACCTGGGCCCCGGAGTCCGGGGGCTGGTGCAGGCCGTACGGGAGTCCTGGAAGGGGCCTGTGGCCCCGCCGGTGCGGCTGCTGCCCGCCGTGCTGCGGGTCTCCGCGCTGCCCGCCGACGAGGAGCGGATCCCGATCGGCATCGACGAGGCCACGCTGTCGCCCGTGTCGCTCGACTTCGACGCCGACCCGCACTTCGTGGTGTTCGGCGAGAACGAGAGCGGCAAGTCGAACGTGCTGCGGCTCATCGCCGAAGGGCTGGTGCGCAGGAAGCAGCCGAGCGAGGCCATGATGATCGTGATCGACTACCGCAGGTCGCTGCTCGACTCGGCGGCGACCGAGCACCGCATCGGTTACGCCGCCTCCAGCTCGGCCGCCACCGAGCTGATCAACGACGTCAAGGGGGCGATGCTGGGCCGCCTGCCCCCGGCGGACCTGACCCCGCAGCAGCTCCGCGACCGCAGCTGGTGGCAGGGGTCGGACCTGTACATCTTCGTCGACGACTACGACCTGGTCGCGACCTCGTCCAACCCGCTGCTGCCGCTCGTCGACCTGCTCCCGCAGGCGCGCGACATCGGCCTGCACGTGGTGCTGACGCGGCAGATGGGCGGCGCGGGCCGTGCCATGTACGACCCGGTCATCCAGCGCCTCAAGGACATGGCCAGCCCGGCGTTGCTCATGTCGGGCAACAAGGACGAGGGCTACCTGTTCGGCAACGTCCGCCCCCAGCCCCTGCCACCCGGCCGTGGCCATCTCGTCGACCGGCGCTACGGCGCTCGCCTCATGCAGACGGCGTTCCTGGACGCCACGGAAGAGCAGTGATCATGAAAGGAGACGGCTGCCATGGCGGACCTTGACATTCACCTCTCGGCGCTGGACAAGTGCCGAACGGCCATCCGCACGGCCGCCGGCCAGTACAAGGACACGCTGCGCGAGGGCAATCCCGGCAAGCTCACCTACGACGAGGGGGACGAGTTGCGCAACAACCGCGCCCCGGTCAGCGCCGACGCCTTCGGCGACCTGACCGACTCGGGCACCTTGGCCGGGACGGCCGACACCGTCTGGACCACCGTGTTCAGGGAGATGGACGAGGCCCGCAGGAAGCTCGCCGGGGCTGAACACGGCATGAGCAGCGTGGAGGAGAACATCCGCGCGGCCCACAAGGCGACCTCGTGAGCGTTGCCCACCTGCCGGGCGGCGAGAAGCTCGACGCGATGCTGAAGAAGGTCACCGGCGACCCGGGAAAGATCGACGGCATCGCGACGGCCTGGCGGATCCTGGCGAGCGACATCGGCGAGTTCGCCGGGGCGCTGAGCTTCGCCGTCACCGGGGTGGACGAGGCCTGGCAGGGCCGCTCGGCGGACCAGTTCGACACCTACATGCGCAAGTACGGCACCGCAGCCGGGCACCTGAAGGCGGCCCTGGCCAACTCCGCCGCCTCGCTCGACGCCGCCGCCACCGCGCTGCGCTCGGCCCGGACCGACATCGGCGCCATCAGCCGGGACCTGGCCGGCAGCGCGGCCTCCTACCGGACCCGGTTCCTGGCCGGCGACCCCGACGCCACCGAGGAGGACATCCGGCCAGGGCTGACCAAGCTGGTCAACCAGGCGATCAAGGACGCCCAGCCGCATGTGGACGCCGCCGACAAGGCCGTGACCAAGGCGAAGACGGACATCAACGGGTTCCTCGACGATCGCGAGCTGCTCTTCCGCGCGATTCCCGAGGTGTCCACCCAGCAGTTCACGCCCGCGAAGGGCAGGAAGCTCGACTGGGAGCGCGATCCCGATTATCAGCAGGATGGCCGCACCTCGTCGCAGAGCCACAGCGGCAATGGCGCCACATCCGGCGGCTCCGACGCCGGCCTCGGCCCCAGCGGCCCGCCCCCGGCAGGCAGCAGGCCCGCGGCCACCGGGCAGGTCAAGGAGTGGATCGAGCAGGCCATGGAGATCCTGAGACAGCACGGCGTACCGGACTCGAAGATGAACCCGGCCGACATCGCCGCGATCATCCTGCACGAGTCCACGAACGACCCGTACGCGATCAACCTCGAGGACTCCAACGCCGCCGCCGGCACGCCCTCCAAGGGGCTGATGCAGACCATCGACCCGACCTTCGACAGCTACAAGCTGCCCGGGCACGACGACATCTACGACCCGGTGGACAACATCATCGCCGGAGTGCGCTACGCCATCAGCCGCTACGGCTCGGTCTCCAACGTGCCGGGCCTCAACAACGGCAACGGCGGCTACATCGGATACTGATCGGCGAGCCCGGACCGGGCTCGCCGATCAGCTGCCGTCAGCTGCCGCAGCTGGCCCATCCGGCGCTGGTGCTGACGGGGCCGACACTGCCCGAGAAGCGCACGCACTTGCCCCTGGCGGGCAGCTTGACCGGTCCCGCGTAGAACTCGTAGCTGCCCCTGTCGGTCTTGCTGCTGCCGCCCTGCACCTCCAGCGTGGCACTCACCGGCGTCCTCTCACCCACGTGCGTGTTCTTCATGGTGACCACGCAGTTCTGGCCGGCGCGGTCGTTCCACAGCTGGTACGTCACGCCGCCGACGAACGGCTGGGCACGCTGGATGCGGAAACCGGAGCCGCACACCTGCACGGGCTTGTAGGGGTTCTTCATCTGCGTCAAAGGAGGCGCGGTCGTCTTGGGAACCGGCTGCGGCTTGACCTCCGTCTTCGTCGGGGTCGGCTGCGCCGGTGTCTTGGTGGGCTGCACTGTCTTGGTGACGGTAGCGGCGGGCTTACGCGGCCGCTCGGTAGCGGTCGGCTGCCTGCTGGCCGTCTTGGTGACCGTCGGCTGGGGCACCACGACCGGCTGCGTGGGGATCGCCGCCGGGGTGGTGGGCGCGCTGGTCAGATCCGGTATCTGCCCCGTGGGCGAGTCCGACGGCCACTCGGTGGGCAACACCAGAGGGCCCACACCGGACTCGTCCGGGGACGTCGTGGCGGCCCAGGGCGGGGTGACCTCGGTCTGCGGGGTCTCGCCCATCGGGACGGAGTCCTGCGGGTCGAGGGTCACCTCGGCCGAGGCCGACTCCTTGTCCGCCCCCACTCCCGCCTTCGCCACCGAGGCGGTGTTGACCTGCTGGAACTGGACGTACTCACTGGCGCCCCACAGGCCCACGCCGGACAGCAGCGCGACCACGCCCACCCCGGCGATCAGCGCCACGGGGAAGCCCCGGCGCGGCTTCTGCGCGGACTGCTTGTCCGGCATCGCCTCAAGGCGGATCTGGTACGGCGGCTGCTGCTGTTCCTGGTGTTGCTGCTGCTGCCGGCCGGGATCCGGCGGCCCCCACATCGGCTCCTCCGGCTGCTGCGGCACCGCCATCCCCTGCATCGGCGGCCCCTGTACGGCCGGCCCCTGCATGGGCGGTATGGCCGGTCCCTGCAGAGGCGCTCCCTCGACGAGCGGCCCTTGCAGGGGAGGCCCCTGCAACATGGGCGGGCCCTGCACAGGCGGGCCCTGCACAGGCGGGCCCTGCACAGGCGGGCCCTGCACAGGCGGGCCCTGCACAGGCGGGCCCTGCAACATGGGCGGGCCAACCTGCACAGGCGGGCCTTGAGCCGGTGGGCCCTGCATGGGCGAGCCCTGGGGTGGGGGGCCATGCATGGGCGGGCCCTGCAACATGGGCGGGCCCTGGGTCCAGGAGCTCTGGGGTGGCACCATCGGCGCCGGGCCGATCGCGTCGGGGACCGGGGCCGCCAGGGCGGGACGGTCGCCGAGGAAGCCCTGCGGAGGCCCGCCCTGGATGGGCACGCCCTCGATGACCGTCTGGGCGGCGGCCGGCGGCGGCGCGGCCGGGCCCGTGTCGCCGAGCACCTGCATGAGGGCGCTGTAGACGGTGGGCCGCTGCGAGGTCTCCTTGGCCAGCGCCGACAGCAGCACGCCGCGCATCGGCTCGGCCTCGACGTCCACCTCGGGCTCGCCGTTCAGCACCGCGTCCCGGTCGGCGAACGGTGCCTTGCCGGTGCCCGCGAAGGTGATCGTGGCAGCCCAGGCGAAGACGTCCGCGTACGGGCCGTACTGAAGGCCGTGGAGCTGCTCGGGAGCCTGGAAGGCGACCCCGCCGACGGGGTCGCCGATCGCGGCGTCGGTCACGCGGGGGCCGTCGGCGCCGAGGATGACGTTGTGCGGGGTGAGCGCCCGGTGCGACAGGCCCGTGAGGTGGATCGCCGAGAGGGCGGTGAGCACGCCGACCGCCACCCGTTCGAGCGCGTCCCCGCTCAGCGGGCCGTCGTCCGCCACCACCTCGGCCAGGCTCTTGCCCTCGACGTGCTCGCGGACGACGTACGGCCGGTCGCCCAGATATCCGGCGTCGACCACCCTGGCCACGTAGGAGCTGGAGATCCGCTGGGCGTCCAGCTGCGGGACCGGCGCGTCGGCGGCGCGGTCGGGGTCGGGCGGGAGCAGCTTGATGGCGCGGACGGGCGCGTCGTCCGATTCGCGCCCCAGGAAGATGTCTCCACGCGGCCCCTCCGCGAGTAGGCCGACAATCCCGAAGTCGCCGATCCGCTCCGGATCCCCAGGCCGCAAGGGGTGCATGCCAAACCTCTCCACAGAAAGCAATAATCAGTCACATTCAACCAGATCTGTCACATAAGCCACGGGAGTTTCCCGGTTGAATCCGACACTTCACTGTTCTGTTTCCTCGCGGACGCAGTGAGGCGTGAGTGGGTCTGATTTCAGTCGTTACGGCCGGCCCGCCATCCCCGGCGCCGTCCCATGGGGATCACCGCGCGGGCGACCGCCACGAGCAGCGCCAGACCCAGCCCGCACCCCGCGATGATCATCGCCAGCCGGATCCCGTCGTGATCCACGGGCGGCGCCAGGGTCACCGCGCTCGCCGGGAGCGGGCTGACCGGAGGCGGCGCGACCACGGGGGCGTTGGCCGGCTCGAACGGCAGGATCGCGCTGACCGCGAGCATCGGGTTGACCATCCCCTCCTTCCCCCCGCTCGCGGCGGCGTCGGCGGTGTCGACGATGCGCCGCAGGACCTGGGCCTGGTCCAGGGACGGGAAGCGGGCCCGCACGAGCGCGGCCACCCCGGCCACGTAGGGGGCGGCGTAACTGGTGCCCCTGAGCTCCTTGAAGTAGGAGCGGCCCGGCCAGGTGGAGGTGATCCCCTGCCCGGGGCCGAGCACGGCGACGGGCGTCTTGTCGTTGGAGAAGGTGGACAGGCGGCCGTTCGGCCCGGCCGCGCCCACCGCCAGCACCCCTTCGTAGGAGGCGGGGTAGTCGGGGATGGGGGTGCCGTCCTCCTTCTTGATGTTGCCTGCCGCGGCCACGATCAGCGCGTCCTTGGCCATCGCGTACGCCACGGCCTCCCGCAGCGCCGGCTGGTCGGAGGTCGACACCGACACGTTGATGACCTTGGCGCCCTCGTCGGCGGCGGACTTGATGGCCCGCACCAGCAGGTCCGGGTCGCCGTCGCGCTCGGAGTTGGTCTGCTTGTAGACCAGCAGCCTGGCCTCCGGCGCCATGCCGTAGAACGGCACGCCCTTGAGGTATCTGCCGCCGATGATGCCCGCCACGGCGGTCCCGTGCCCGATGCAGTCACGGATGCCGGTGCGGGTGAGATCGGCCTTGCCCGCCACGCGGAGCTGCGGATGGGTCAGGTCGACGCCGCTGTCGATGATCGCCACCGACACGCCCGCGCCGGTCGACAGCGACCAGACGCGCTTGGGGTCGAGCCGCTGCTGTGCCCACGACTCGCCGACCTGCATGCTGCCCCGGGGCGGCTGACACTTCTCAGGAGCGATCGCGGGTGCGAGCGGGAGTTGCAGCCCCAGCAGGCCTGCCAGGAAGGCATGACTGATCATGCCGGAACAGCGTAGTACCGGTCACACGGAAGCCCCGGCCCGGACCGGGGCTTCGCGGGAGAGTCAGCGGGTCGCGGACTCGATGTTGCCTTTGTAGGTGTTGATGACGCGTGCGGCCTCGGTGAGCTCTTCGGACATGCGCGAGAAAGCGGTCCGGTAGTTCTGCCAGGCGCCCTGGAACTTCACCGCCCCCGGGCCGGTCCAGGCAGTGCCGACCTTGGACGCCTCGCGGTCCAGCGCCGCCACCGTGGCGCGCACGGCCTCCGACTGCTGGGTGAACTGGGCGGCCATGGCCTGCATTTCTCCGGGATCGCCACCGAGCATGCTCTGACTCATGCGTACCTCCTGGATCGACGTGAAAGCGCCCTCACACTAAACGCGCCACTTGTCCATCGCCTCCGTTAATGCCGAGCGGCTATGGTCTTCCGGTGCACACGCCTGCCTGGGCCGCTGAATCGCAGGCGAAAGCCAGCACTTACACTCCGTTGAGTGCTCGCCGAGGAAGGACGGACGCCGGTGCAGAAGGTATTGATCGCCAACCGTGGAGAGATCGCCGTGCGGGTGGCCCGCGCGTGCCAGGACACCGGAATCACCAGCGTGGCCGTCTACGCCGACCAGGACCTGGACTCCCTGCACGTCAGAGTGGCCGACGAGGCCTACTCCCTGGACGGGCAGTCCCCCGCTGAGACCTATCTCGACATCGCCAAGCTGCTGCGGATCGCCGAGCGCTCCGGCGCGGACGCCGTGCACCCCGGCTACGGCTTCCTGGCCGAGAACGCGAGCTTCGCGCAGGCCGTCATCGACGCGGGCCTGACCTGGATAGGGCCGCCGCCCGCCGCCATCGCCGCGCTCGGTGACAAGGTGCGGGCCAGGCACATCGCCCAGAAGGTGGGAGCGCCGCTGGTCGCGGGCACCAAGGACCCGGTCTCCGGAGCCGCCGAGGTGGTCGCCTTCGCCGAGGAGCACGGGCTGCCGATCGCCATCAAGGCGGCTTACGGCGGCGGCGGGCGCGGCATCAAGGTGGCGCGCGAGCTCCACGAGGTCGCCGAGCTGTACGACTCCGCCGTGCGCGAGGCCGTGGCCGCCTTCGGCCGGGGCGAGTGCTTCGTGGAGCGCTATCTCGACCGGCCGCGCCACGTCGAGACCCAGTGCCTGGCCGACCGGCACGGCGACGTGGTCGTGGTCAGCACCCGCGACTGCTCGCTGCAGCGCCGCCACCAGAAGCTGGTGGAGGAGGCGCCCGCCCCCTTCCTGTCCCAGGAACAGCTCGACATCCTCTACGACAGCTCCAAGGCGATCCTGCGCGAGGCCGGCTACGTCGGCGCGGGCACCTGCGAGTTCCTCGTCGGTCAGGACGGCACGATCTCCTTCCTGGAGGTCAACACCCGCCTGCAGGTCGAGCACCCGGTGTCGGAGGAGGTCACCGGGATCGACCTGGTGCGCGAGATGTTCAGGATCGCGGACGGCGAGGCGCTCGGCTACGGCGACCCGGAGACGCGCGGCCACTCGATCGAGTTCCGGATCAACGCCGAGGACGCCGGCCGGGGCTTCCTGCCCGCGCCCGGCACGCTCACCGTGATGCGCCCGCCGTCGGGCCCCGGCGTGCGGCTCGACGCCGGTTACGAAGCCGGGATGACGGTGCCGCAGACGTTCGACTCGCTGGTGGCCAAGCTGATCGTGACGGGCCGGACCCGGCGGGAGGCGCTGGAGCGCGCGCGCCGGGCGCTGGCCGAGTTCGAGATCGACGGCATGCCGACCGTGCTGCCGTTCCACCGCGCGGTCGTGTCGGACCCGGCCTTCACCGCCGAGCCGTTCGCCGTCCACACCCGGTGGATCGAGACCGAGTTCGACAACACCATCGAGCCCTACTCCGGTGACGTGCAGGCGGCAGTGTCCGGTCACGGGCCCGAGGCGCGGGAGAGGATCACGGTCGAGGTGGGCGGCAGGCGCCTGGAGGTGGTGCTGCCGGCCGGTCTCGGCACGGCCACGGCTACGCCCTCGGCGAACAAACCCCGGCGTGCCAAGGGCGGTGCGAAGAAGACCGCCGCGAGCGGCGACTCGCTGGTCACCCCCATGCAGGGCACCATCGTCAAGGTCGTCGCCGGCGACGGCGACACGGTGGCCGAGGGTGACACGGTCGTCGTGCTGGAGGCCATGAAGATGGAGCAGCCGCTGGCCGCCCACAAGTCGGGCACCATCACCGGGCTCGACGCGGCCGTCGGGCAGACCGTCACCTCCGGCGCCACGATCTGTGAGATCAAGGACGCCTGACACAGCCCGAGAGGCCCGGCACGCCCTGAGATCACGGACGCCTGACACAGTCCGAGAAAGCCCGGCACATCGTGAGGTCACGGACGCCTGACACGTCCATGCCGGGCCAGATCGACGGCAAAGGTTCCGGGGTCCCGACGACGGCGGCGTCAGGATCCCCGAGACGCCGCGCGCCTGGACGGCCCGGGACGGGTAACGTGCGCAGTGAGGAACTTTGCCGACCGCCCGTTCGTCCTCATGGGCGAAGGAGGCTTGCTGCCAATGAGACATCCGCTGCGCCGAGCAGGGGCCGCAGTAGCGGCTCTGATCGCCGGTCTACTCGTCATCCTTGCGCTTTCCCCTGCCGCCAACGCGGCGGCACCCCCGGACGCTGAGTCCGTGGTGTCCCATTTCAAGGACAAGAAGGACCCTCTCTTTGTGGCACCCGGCTCCACCCTGAGCTCGGACGATCAGTCGCAGATCCGGGATGCGCTCAAGGCGTCCAAGAGCGACATCTATGTGGCCGCGCTGCCTGACGGCACGGTGACCGACCCGGCGACCTATGTCCGCGGTGTCGGCACCGAGCTCCAGGAGGCGAAGGCCGCCTCGTCCGGTGGCCAGTGGACCCTGGTGGTGCTCGACGGTCCGTCCATGTTCGCGACGTCCAACTTCGGCCGCCCCGGCATGACCGACCAGCTCTCCAAGCTCTCCGTGCGCAACAACGACAACGTCGTGGCGGGCATGGACGACTTCATCAAGCGGGTCAACTACATGGCCGAGGGCCGCACCCGCTCCGCGCTCGACTCCGGCCCGGTGGGCGGCAGCGGCGGCGGCACCGGCATCCTGGTGACGCTGGGCGTGCTCGCGCTGGCCGGCGGTGGCGGCTACTTCCTCTACTCCCGTAACAGGAAGAAGAAGCAGGCCATCCAGGACGCCAAGGACCTGGCCGCGGTCAAGCAGACCGTCGAGGAGGACGTCACCAAGTTCGGTGAGGAGATCACCGCGCTCGACACCGACGTCATGCTCGAAGGCGAGGGTGGCCGGCACATCGACGAGTGGCAGAAGGCCCTCGACGCCTACGAGAAGGCCAAGACGCAGCTCAACGCGGTCGAGCGGGCCGACCAGGTGCGCGAGGTGACCGGGACGCTGGAGGACGGCCGCTACTCCCTGGCCGTGGTGAAGGCCAGGGTCAACAAGCAGCCGGTGCCCGAGCGGCTCGCGCCCTGCTTCTTCAACCCGCAGCACGGCCCGTCGGTGCGCAACGTGCGCTGGGCGCCGCAGGGTGGCGTGGCGCGTGACGTGCCCGCCTGCTCGGCCGACGCCGAGGCCGTGGAGCGTGGCTTCGACCCGCAGATGCGCGAGGTCATGGTCAACGGCGAGCGCCGTCCCTACTACGACGCGGGCCCCGCCTACCAGCCGTACGCCTACGGCTACTACGGCGGCTTCGGCGACGTCATGACCGGCATGTTCATCGGCACCATGATGGGCAGCATGATGATGGGCGGCATGATGGGCGGCTTCGGCGGCGGCTACGGCGGCGACATGGGCGCCGGTGACTTCGGCGGCGGCGGCGACTTCGGCGGCGGCGGCGGCGACTGGGGCGGCGGCGACTTCGGTGGTGGAGACTTCGGCGGCGGCGACTGGTAGTCCTGTCTGACCGTTTCTCACGGTAAGGGGCGCGTTCCTTCGGGGACGCGCCCTTCGCCGTTTCAGGGCAGGTGCCGGGGCAGGTCTCCGAGCATGGCCAGAGACGCTCAACCAACTCCGAAATTACGTATTATCGGAAATATGAAGGTCCTCGCCCTGCTGTCCGGCCTGATCACCGCCCTCCTCGCCCTGTTCATCGCCCCCACCCCGCCCACGCTGGGTCCCTGGACGACCGGCGACCCAGCGCTGGCCGAGCGGGTACGGCAGGCGGCCGGGGCGAAGGGATACCGCGGCCTGTCGGTGGCCGTGATCGACGACGGCCGCATCACGCACGCGGGCGTCGGCGACGGCGGCGGGCCCGATCCCCGGCCCGTGGGCCCCGAGACGGCCTACGAGCTGGGCTCCATCTCCAAAGCGACGACCGGGATGTTGCTGGCCGACCTGGCCGCCGACGGCCTGTCCCCCGACACCCCGCTCCGCGAGCTGCTGCCGCGAGTGAAGTTCTCCGACCCGGCCGTGGGCGCGATCACCCTGGCCGAGCTCTCCTCGCACCGGTCGGGCCTGCCCCGGCTGCGGATGACGCCGATGACGTTCGCCCGGTCGTACGTCGCGACCCTCACCGGCGGCGATCCGTACGGCGCGCAGGGCCCGCAGTCGGTGCTGGACGACCTGGCGGCCGTCAGCGCGCAGGAGCGCGGCCCGGTACGTGGCACGGTGCGCTACTCCAACCTCGGCGCGGCCGTGCTCGGCCTGGCGCTGGCCGAGCACGCGGGCACCGACTACGAGAGCCTGCTGCGCGCCCGGATCCTCACCCCGCTCGGCATGGACTCGACCGTGGTCCTGGCCCCGCAGGACCCGCTGCCCGCCGGGCACGCCACCGGCCAGGACGAGAACGGGCGGCCCATGGATCCGTGGCGGGACCACGGCTCGGCGGGCGCGGGCGGCGCCGTCTGGTCCACCAGCGGCGACATCGCCAAGCTGGTCAAGGCCGTCATGGACGGCACGGCTCCCGGCGCGGACGCCGCGACCCCGCGCTTCACCGAGAAGCCGGACCGCCGGATCGGCTACGGCTGGTTCACCACCCGGCACGGCGAGCGCGACATCACCTGGCACAACGGCGCGACCGGCGGTTTCAGCACATACGCGGCCTTCGACAGGGCGAGCGGGCGCGGCGTGGTGGTCATGGGCAACACCAGCAAGCCGGTCCAGGGCATCGGCCTGCGCCTGCTCGGCGTCGGCACGCCCGGGGGCGACGAAGGGCCGCCGGTCCAGTCGCTGGCGTTCGCGCTCCTGTTCTCCTTCGCGGGCCTCGGCCTGCTGGTCTCCGCGTTCCGCAATCCCACGCTGGATCGCCTGTCGGTGACGGGCCGGTTCCTGTGGGCGGTCCTGTTCCTCTGGCTGGCGTACGGGACCGGTGGCTGGTCGTTCGTCCCGCCGCTCGTCTGGGCGCTCGGCGCGGGCGTCCTGGCGGCGGGCGCCGCCGCGGCGCTGACCCGCTGGCGCGCCATGCCGGTGAGCGGCGGGCCGCTGACATGGCGGTCCTGGCCGGGTCCGGCACTCCCGGCCGTCCTCCTGATCGCCTTCGGCCTCGCCACCGCCCTTTGACCTGCTCCTCAGGTGCTGGCGCGCAGGACGAGGTGCGGGGTGAGCAGGGTGGACATGGGCACGACCTTGCCCGCGAGCTTGTCCATGACCAGCCGGACGGCCTCCCGGCCGACCTCCTCCGCCGGGATGAGCACGGAGGTGAGCGGCGGGCTGGCCCGCTCGGCGACGTCGTCCGGGCAGATCGCCACGACGGCCACATCCTGCGGCACCCGCCTGCCGAGCTGGCGGAGCGCGCTGAGGACATGGCCGACGGCGGCCTCGTTGTGCACGACCAGCCCGGAGAGCCCCGGCCGGTCACGCAGGAGATCGCCGACGGTCTCGTACACCTCGTCGAACGTCTCCTCGCACGGCAGCGCCACCCCGCTGACCCCGTGGCCGGCCAGCGCGGCGACGAACCCCTCCCTGGTGCGGCGGGCGAAGCCGGTGCCGCGCTCGTAGACCACCGCGGGGGCGCCCAGCAGCGCGATCGTGTCGTGGCCGCGCTCGGCCAGATGCGCGACGCACTGCGCGCCGGAGGCGGCGAAGTCGAGGTCGACGCAGGTGAGCCCGGCGGGCTCGGCGGGGAAGCCGATGAGCACGCTGGGCTCGGCCAGGTCGCGCAGCAGCGGCACCCTGCGGTCGTCGAGCTCGACGTCCATGAGGACGAACGCGTCGACGAGCGCGCTGGCGGCCACCCGCCGGATCCCGTCGGTGCCCTCGTCGGCGGTCAGCAGGAGCACGTCGTGGTCGAAGGTGCGGGCGGCGGTGACCACCGCGCTGGCGAAGCGCATCAGCACCGGCACGTGCATGCCCGCGCGCAGCGGCAGCACCAGCGCGATCACGTTGGAGCGCTTGCTGGCCAGCGCCCGCGCGCCCGCGTGGGGGTGGTAGCCGAGCGTGCTGATGCTGTCGAGCACCCGCCGCCGGGTGTCGGCGGAGATGGTCCGCTTGCCGCTGAGCACGTAGGAGACGGTGCTGACCGCCACGCCCGCGTGCTTGGCGACCTCCGCGATGGTGACCGAGCGCCCGCTCAAGCGCCGGCTCCGAGGTCGAGCTGGGTCAGCGTCACGCCCTCATTCTCGAACACGACATAGAGATCGTGCACACCCGGCTCCCCCGCGAGGCGGGCGGCCAGGGTCCGCAGGTCGTAGCGTTCGGTGCGGGGCACCGGGAAGGTGGCCAGCGGCCGGCCGTAGAGCGGGTCCCCGAGCCGGAGCGTGATCATGCCGCCTTCGGCGCCACCCGCCACCGCCCGGCAGGAGGCCGCACCGGTGAGATCGACCTGCCGGAACAGGATCCAGGCCCCCTCGGCCTCCGCGCGCACGGCCTCGCCGCTCTCGCGGGCGGCGTCGACGAACGTGATCGCGTCGTACTCGTCGTGGTCCACGGCGCGCAGCAGGCCCTCGCGCGGCGGGATGGTCTCCCCCTCGACCTCGAACCGGGCGCTGAGCCGCAGGTCGGTGGCGCTGCGGCCGACCATGAGCCGGTGCGGGGCGCTCTCCACGACGAACCGGCTCCTGGTCACGTCCCAGAAGGCCAGCTCGCTCACCGGCAGGGTGAGGCGCGCGGTGCCGCTCTCGCCGGGCGCGAGCCGCAGCCGGTCGAAGCCGCGCAGCCGGCGCAGCGGTTGCTTGACGCGCGAGCGCTGCTGGTGGGTGTAGAACTGCACGACCTCCACGCCCTCGCGGGCCCCGGTGTTGGTGACCGTGACCTCGGCGGTGAGCTCGCCGCCCGAGAGCCGTACGCGCAGGTCCGCGTAGCCGAAGGTGGTGTAGCTGAGCCCGTGGCCGAAGGGGTGGCGCGGGGTGCCGCGGAAGTAGAGGTAGGTGGCGTCGGCGGTGATGATGTCGTAGTCCAGCAGGTCGGGCAGCTCCTGCGCGGAGCGGTACCACGTCTGGGTGAGCCGCCCCTGCGGGTCGGCGTCGCCGAACAGCACGTCCGCCAGCGCGTGCCCGTACTCCTGCCCGCCGTGCGCGGACCACAGCACGGCCGGCGGGCCGGCGCTCGTCCAGGTGAGCGGGCAACCGCTGCTGACCACCATGACCGTACGGGGGTTCGCGGCGTGCACGGCCTGGACCACGGCGTCCTGGGCGGGGGCGAGCGCGAGGGTGCTGCGGTCCTCCGTCTCGCGGCCGTTGACCAGGGGGTGGTCACCCACCACCACGACCGCCGCGTCGGCCGTGGCGGCGAGCTCGGCGGCCTGCTCGGCGCCGTTCCTGACGACGTCCATGACCAGCCAGAGCGCCTGGTCGGCGTCGTCGACCAGGCGCAGCGTGCCGTCGTCGCCGGCGCCGACGTAGCAGCCGGTGTGCAGGTGGCGCAGGGCGAGCGAGCCGCGCGGGCGCTCCTCCAGGCGGAACGTCTGGCGCACCTCCCAGCCGGTGGGGCCCGGCTGGTCGTTGACCACAGTCACGTCATCGACGGAGACGAAGCGGCCGGTGGCCACGGCGCGCAGCGCGTAGGCGCCGCCGCCCCAGTCGAAGACGTCGAACGTGTCGGCCGGCCCGGAGCCGAGGCTGAGCGGCCCGCCGGCCGGGTCGGCGGTGACGGGCCCGGCGTCGGCGGTCAGCGTGACCCGGTCGACACCCTCGCAGAACACGGTCTCGCACCGCTCGGCCAGCCCGGTGCGGGCGGTGACGGCGTACGGAAGCGTGCCGCTGTACCAGTCCTCCATGAGCGTGTCGCCGAGCTGGCCGATCACCGCGAGCCGGGTGACCTGGCCCAGGGGCAGCAGGCCGTCGTTGGCCAGCAGCACGAACGACTGCCGGGCCGCCCGCCTGGCCAGGTCCTGGTGTTCGGGGCAGTTGACGACCTCTTCGGTGACGTCGTCGTACGGCGTGGCGGGGTCGAACTCGCCGAGCCGGAACCTGATGGACAGCGCGTGACGCACGGCCGTGTCCACGTCGTCCTCGGTGAGCAGCCCGCGGCGCAGCGCCTCGCGCAGGTGGCCCAGCGTGGCTTCGGCGCGGTCGTCGTCCTGGGTGAAGCTGTCCAGCCCCGCCTTGACGGCGTGCGCGTACGCCTCGGCGGGGGTGTCGTGGTAGGCCTGCGCCTCGACGAGGTTGGCCGGGGCGTAGGCGTCGCTGACCACCAGGAGGTCGTCGGGCGCCCAGCCGCGCAGCACCTCGTTGATCAGCGGGCTGAGGTGTGCCGGGCGGCCGTTGACGAGGTTGTAGGAGGGCATGACCGCGACGGCGGCGCCCTGCTCGATGGCGGGCCTGAAGGCGGGCAGCTCGTACTCGTGCAGCACCCGGGGCGGCACGTTGCTGGAGGTGGCGCAGCGGTCGGTCTCGTTGTTGTAGGCGAGGAAGTGCTTGAGGGTGGGCGCGGTCCGCAGGACGTGGGGCTCGCCGCCGCGCAGCCCGGAGGCGTACGCCGTCGCCAGCAGCCCCGTCAGCCAGGGGTCCTCGGAGTAGCCCTCCTCGTTGCGGCCCCAGCGCGGGTCGCGTAACGGGTTGACGACCGGGGCCCACACGTTGCGGCCGACGCCGGTCGGGTCCTTGTGGTGGAAGGCCAGCACCTCGTCGCCGGTGGCCTCCCCCACCCGGCGCACCAGGTCCGGGTCCCAGGTCGAGGCCAGGCCGATGGCCTGCGGGAACACGGTGGCGGGGCCCAGCCAGGCCAGTCCGTGCAGCGCCTCGGTGCCGGTACGGAAGGGGCCGAGGCCGAGTCGTTCGACGGGCGCCTGGTACTGGTGGAGGAGGCCGACCTTCTCCTCCAGCGTGAGCCTGCTCGACAGGTCGGCGATCCGGTCGAGGAGGGGGGTCTCGGGGTCGCGGAAGGGTTCGTGCATGGCCATCCCTCAGAGGGTGTCGAAGCGCTTCGATGACCGGGCTGGGGCGTTACGGAGGTGTTTCGATGGGTTTCATGAAGGGTGCACGCCGCTGTGAACCTAGGTCAAGAGGTTCCGCCGGGCAATCTCCCCGAATCGACGGAGTCGAGCACCCGGGCCGCGCCCCCCAGCGCCGCCGCGTCGTACCCGAGAGTGGAGGCGACGACCTCGCAGCCGCCGGACTCCGGCGCGATGGCCCGATCGGCGACCTCGGCCCGCACCGGGGGCAGCAGCCACGGGGCGAGCGGGACGTAGTAGCCGCCCAGGATCACCACCTCGGGGTTGAGCAGGTTGGCCAGGACGGACACGCCCCTGCCCAGGTGGGTGCCGACGGCGGCGAGGGTGGCCAGGGTGGTCTCGTCCCCCGCGCGGGCGGCTCGCACCACCTCCTCGATCTCCACCTCGATCTCGGCCGGTGACGGATCCCGGCGGCGCAGCACGGCGCCGATGCCGGCCATCGCCTCCAGGCAGCCGCGCCTGCCGCAGCGGCACTCGGGGCCGTCCGGGTCGAGCTGGACGTGGCCGATCTCACCGCTGTAGCCGGCGCCGCCCCTGCGCAGCCGCCCGTCGAGGATGACGCCCGCGCCGACGCCCATCTCGCCGGTGAGATACACCAGGTCGTCGGCCCCGGAGTGGGCGCCGAAGCGCTGCTCGGCCAGCGCGCCGAGGTTGGCGTCGTTGTCGACCTGGATGGTGAAGCCGGGGTCGCGCAGCGCCTTGGCCAGGTCGCCGGCGAGGTCGGCGTCGTGCCAGCCGAGGTTGGGCGCGATGCGCACGGTGCCCCGCACGTCCACCAGGGCCGGCAGGGCGACGGCAAGGCCGAGGACCTGCCGCTCCTCCTTGACCATCCGGTTGACCACCCGCCGGATGATCGCGGCCACGGCGGCCACGCCCTGGTTGACGGACGCGCCCGCGCTGAAGGAGCGCCGCCAGGTCAGCAGCCGCTCCCCGGCCAGGTCGGTGGCGACGGCGCAGACGTAGTCGACGTTGATCTCCACGCCGATCGCGGCGTACGAGGAGCCGTCCAGGACCAGCATCGTGGCCGGACGGCCCACCCGGTTCTCCGTCAGCCCCGTCTCACGCACCATCCGGCGGTCGATGAGGTCGGCGATCAGGCTGGAGACCGTCGCCTTGTTCAGCCCTGTCGAGGAGGCGATGTCCGCTCGGGAGCACGGCGCGTGCTCCCGCACGAACCTCAGCACGACCGCCAGGTTGGTGGCCCGGACGTCCGCGATGTCGGCCGGCTGAGGGCCGGTCGTGGATGTGATCAAGATTCGCCCCGTTCCCACCGAGAAGTGCCCCCAGCATGCCGTATCCCGAGCTGGTCAGCCGGTCAGGGTGAGATCTTTGAGGCGGATGTCACCCTTGAAGACCACGTACAGGTCCCCCTTTCCCGGCTTGACCGTCGCGGTGGTGGTGGCCCAGGTGTAGACGCCGCCGGTGGCCGGGGCCTGGGCGGTGCCGAGGAGGGCGCCCGTGGGGGAGCCGCGGCGCAGCTCGATGGCGCCGCCCGCGACCGAGGCGACCCCGGCGGTGAGGTGGGCGCCGTGGACGCTGTCGGTGAAGGAGATCCAGTCGCCGTCGGACCCGGCGACCACGTCGCCGCTGACCTTGGTCTCGTCGGCGAAGGTCACACCCTCGTAGGCGTCGAAGTTCATCGCCCTGGTGGTCTTGGTGAGGTCCCTGGGCGGGATCTTCTCGCCGCCGACCCGCAGCGTGGTGCGCTGGCGGATCCGGTCGGAGGACGAGCCCACCAGGATGTCGTGGGTGGCCGGCTCGACCGCCCAGGTGTCCCTGGTGTGGTCCCACACGGCCAGGTCCGACCGCTTGAGCGGGAACGTCACGGTCGTGCTCGCGCCGGGGTCCAGCGTGACCCGCTGGAAGCCGCGCAGCTGCTTGACCGGCTGCTGGAAGCGGGAGCGGCGCTGGTGGGTGTAGAGCTGGACGACCTCCTCGCCCCTGACCTCGCCGGTGTTGGTGACCTTGACGCTGACCTGCTCGCCGCGCACCCGCAGGCCCTGGTAGCCGAAGGTGGTGTAGCTGAGGCCGTGGCCGAACGGGAAGAGCTCACGCCCCTGGTGGTACAGGTACGTCATCCCGGTCTTGGCCAGGTCGTAGTCCAGGATGCCGGACAGCCTGTCGTCGTCGGCGTACCACGTCTGGGTGAGCCGACCGGCCGGGTTGACGTCGCCGAAGAGCACGTCGGCGACGGCGTGCCCGGTCTCGGCGCCCGCGTGGGTGGTCCACAGCAGCGTCGGGGCGTCCACGATGACCGGATAGCTGGTCTCCAGCACCACGACGGTGTTCGGGTTGGCCTTGCGCACGGCCTCGATCAGCCGCTTCTGCCCGTCGCCGAGCCGCAGGTCGGGGCGGTCGTGGAACTCACGGCCGCTGACCCACGGGTGGCTGCCCACCACCACGACCGCGACCTCGGCCTTTCGGGCCTGCTCGGCCGCCGCGGCGATGCCGTCGGAGACGACCTCCTTGGCGAAGCGGGCCGCCTGTGCCTTCGGGGCCAGGCCGAGCGTGCCGTCGGCGGTCACGGTGACGTACGGGTCGGGCAGGCCGTACCAGCTCTCCACGTTCTCGAAGCCGGCGTAACGGATGAGGTGGGCGCCGTCGGACTGGCGTTCCAGCGCGAACTGCTGCTGGACGTACCAGCCGTTGGGTTCGGCGTCGTCGGTGTCGAGGGAGCGCCAGTCGCCGCCGAGCAGTTTGCCGTTGCCCGCGTTGCGGAGTGTGGAGATGCCGCTGACCCAGTCGGTCAGGTCCCACTGCGAGGCGGCCGTGGGGGTGGTGTCGGTGAGGGCGGCGTTGTCGTCCGGGCCGGTGCCGGTGGCGGTGACGTACTTGCCGGACTCGAGGTGCTTGAGCGCGACGCGCTCCAGCCCCTCGCCGGTGGTGACGCCGGGAACGCGCTCCTTGACGCCGTCGAGCGGGGTGATCTGGTACGGCATCGCGCCCCCGTACCAGTCGCTGTAGAGCTGGTCCGACAGGGGGCCGAGCACGGCCGCGGACTTCGGCGACTTCAGCGGCAGCACGCCGGAGTTCTTCAGCAGCACCGCCGCCTTGCCCGCCGTCTCGCGGTTGAGCCGCTGGTGCGCGGGGCTGTTGATCACGTCCGCGGTGATCTTCTTGTACGGCCCGCCGTCGGGGTCGAAGTGGCCCAGGCGGAAGCGGATGGACAGCGCGTGGCCGACGCCCTTGTCCACGTCGGCCTCGGTGATGAGGCCGCGGTCCAGGGCGGCGGTGAGGTTCTCGACGAGCGGGCCGTCGTCGCTGCCGTCGATGGTGAAGCTGTCCTGGCCGGACTTGAGCACGGCGGCGAACGCCTCGGGCTTGTCGTCGAAGTACTTCTCCAGGTCGGTGAGCGCGTGCGGGCCCCAGGCGTCGCTGACGTTGTAGAGCGTCTTGTCGGTCCACGACCTGACGACCTCGTTCAGGTCGGTGTTGACGTGGTTGGGGCGGCCGTTGACCAGGTTGTAGGAGGCCATCACGCCGGTCGCCGCGTTCGCCGAGATGGCCGACTTGAACGCCTGCTGGTAGTACTCGTGCTTGAGCTTGGGCGTCAGGTTGGCCGAGGTGAGGCTGCGGTCGACCTCGTTGTTGTAGGCCAGGTAGTGCTTCAGGACAGGGGCGGTCTTGAGGTAGAACGGGTCGTCGCCCTGCAGCCCCTTGCCGTACGCCGTGGCGATGGCGCCGGTCAGCAGCGGGTCCTCGGCGTAGCCCTCCTCGTTGCGGCCCGCTCGCGGGTCGCGCAGCGGGTCGACCACGGGCGCCCAGACCTGCAGGCCCCACAGGACGGGGTCGAGGGCGTTGTGGCCGCGCGTCTCGTCACCGACGGCCGTGCCGACCTGCTTGATCAGCTCCGGGTCCCAGGTGCTGGCCAGGCCGAGCGCCTGCGGGAAGACGGTGCCCCTGGCCAGCTTCTGGTTCCAGTTGTCGTTGAGGTCGTTGGACCAGCCGACGCCGTGCAGGGCCTCGGTGCCGTTCTTGTGGTACGGGATGCCGAGCCGGGGGATGGCGTCCTGCGACTGGTGCAGCAGCCCCAGCTTCTCCGGCAACGTGAGCCGGCCCAGCAGGTCGCTCACCCGCCGCTCCAGCGGCAGGGTCGGGTCGCGGAACGGCAGGTCGTCGGCGGCCCTGGCGGGGGCGGCGACCATCGAGCCCGCCAGGGTGAGCACCAGAAGTAACGGGAAATATCGGCGCATGGGGGGTCTCCTCGGGATCACTTCACGGCTCCGACCGTGATGCCACGGGTGAGCGTGCGCTGGAAGATCAGGAAGAAGGCGACCGCCGGCACGATCCCCAGCAGGGCCGAGGCGCTGGACATCGTGGCGTCCATGTACCTCTCCCCTTGCAAAATGCCCAGGGCGACCGGCACGGTCTGGTTGTCGTTGGAGATCAGGAAGATCAGCGGCAGGAAGAACTCGTTCCAGGTCCAGATGAAGAAGAAGATCAGCAGTACGCTCAGTGTCGGCCTGCTGATGGGCACCACGACCCGGATCAGCGTGCGGAACCGCCCGGCCCCGTCGATCGCCGCGGCCTCCAGGATCTCCTTCGGGAACTGGCCCAGCACGGCACTGAGCAGGTACGTGCCGAACGCCGCCTGGATCACCGTGAAAATGATGATCATCGACAGCTTGGTGTCGTAGAGCCCGAACTCCTTGGCCAGGTAGTAGAGCGGATAGGCCAGCGCCTCCTGCGGCAGCGTGTTGGCCACCAGGAACAGCACCAGGATCGACAGCCTGCCCCGCACCCGGCCGATGCCGAGGGCGTAGGCGTTCAGCACCGACAGCACCACGGCCAGCACCGCCACCGAGCCGCTGATCAGCAGGCTGTTCCAGAGTTTCTCGCCGAAGTCGACCCGGTTCCAGAAGTCGATGATGCCCTGCAGATAGAGCCCGTCGGGCAGGCTCAGCGGGCCTGACGAGCTGTACTCGGCGGGCGACTTCACCGCGTTGATCGCCACGATGACGAACGGGAACATCATCACGGCCGCGAGCACGCCCAGCGCCGCCAGCACGGCCCAGCGTCCGGGGCCCCTCACCGCTCACGCTCCTGCAGGCGCAGGAACAGGAAGGTGACCACGATGATGATCACGGCCAGCACGGTGGCGATGGCCGAGCCGTACCCCACGTTGCTCTTCTGGAAGAAGTTCAGATAGGAGAAGTACGACGGCACCATCGTGGCGTTGCCGGGCCCGCCGCGCGTCAGCACGAAGATCGGGCCGAACACCTTCAGCGCGGCGATCGTGCAGGTGAGCAGCACCACGAAGATCTCCGGCCGGATCTGCGGGATGGTGATGTGCCAGACCCGGCGCCACCAGGAGGCCCCGTCGAGCTCGGCCGCCTCGTAGAAGGCCGGGTCCACCCGCTGCAGGCCCGCCATGAAGATCACCACCGGGTAGCCGAGCTGGAACCAGACCATCACCGCCATCACCGTGGCCAGCGCCAGATCCGGGTCGCCGAGCCAGTCGAGGTCCAGGCCCAGCGCCTGGTTGATCGCGCCGTACGAAGGGTGCAGCATCCACCCCCACACCACGCCCGCCACCGCCACCGGCAGCACCTGCGGCAGGTAGTACATGGCGCGCAGCGCGCTGGCCGTGCGCGGGCCGAACCGCTTGCCGATGAAGTCGAACAGCGCGGCGGCCAGCAGCAGGCCGAACGCCGTCGGCACGATCGCCATGGCCACGATGAGCGCCACGTTGTTCTGGAACGACAGCCAGAAGCGCTCGTCCTCCAGCAGCCGCGCGTAGTTGTCCAGCCCGATCCACCGGGGCGTGCCCACCCCCGACCAGCGGGTGAAGCTCACGCCCAGGTTCATCAGGAACGGCACCACGATGACGCCCAGGAACAGGATCAGGCTGGGCACCAGATAGAGCCAGTAGCCCTTGGTACGGTTCCTCATCTAGTTACCGAGATCGGCGAGGTTGTCCTCGTACGGCTTGGCGATCTCGGTCAGCACCTGGTCGGGCGTCTTGCTGCCGTTGATGAGGTTCTGCGTCCCCGCGACCAGCACGTCGTAGTAGCCGGGGGCGGGCCAGTCGGGGTAGAACGCCAGCCCGTCCTGAGCCGTCAGCTTGTTGAAGGTCTCGATGAGCTCCTTGCTCTTGGCGTCCGTGATCGCCGCCGGGTCGGCCGCGACCGGCACGCCGCCGGAGTTGCCGAGCAGGTTCTGGATGTCCTTGGTCATCGTGAGGTCGATGAAGTCGTAGGCCAGATCCTTGTTCTCGGACTTCTCCGGGACGACCCAGAGGTTGCCGCTGGAGCCGGGGGCCATGGTGGCGCCAGGGAACAGGAAGTGCCCCCACTCGAACGAGGTGGCCTCCTCGGCGACCCGGCCGTACCACCAGCTCCCGCTGATCATGATGGGGAACTCGCCCTTCATGAACGCGACGCCCATGTCCTCGGCCTTGAGCCCGGAGGACTTCTTGTCGACGTAGCCCTTGCTCACCCAGTCGGCGAACGTCTGCGCGCCGTAGGTGAACTCGGGGCCGTGGAAGTCGACCTTGCCGTTGTAGGTCTGGTACGCGTCCACCCACGGCCGCTGCGCCTTGGACAGCGCGAGCTGGTAGACGATCTGCTGGGCGGGATACTCGGCACCGGCGGAGGCGATGGGCGTCACCCCGGCCTTGACGAAGGTGTCCAGCGCGGCCGTGAACTCCTCGAAGGTGGTGGGCACCTCGACCTTGTGCTTCGTGAACAGGTCCTTGTTGTAGTAGACCATCACGAACTCGCCGTAGTTGGGCAGGCCGTACCACTTGCCGGACCCCATGACCCCGCGATCGTCGTACTTCGCGGTGGTCGCCAGGCCGCCGGGCAGCAGCTTGTCCCAGCCGCGCTTGGTCACCTCCTCGCTGAGGTCGGCGATCAGGCCCTGCTTGGACAGCAGGCCGGCGGTGGCGTTGCCCTTGTTGTACTCCATGAGGTCGGGGGCCTCGTCGGAGTTGAGCACCATGCTCGCCGTCTTCTGGATCTGCTCGAAGCCCTTCTCCTCGAACTCGACCTTCACACCGGGGTGCGCGGCCTCGAACTGCTTGATCGCCTCGGCCCACGCCTTGCCCATGGCGCTGTCGGCGCCCTCGTAGTGCCAGAGCTTGAGCACCCGGGGCGCACCGCTCTCGGGGGCCTCCGCGCCGGAGCCGCACGCCGTCAGGGCGAGCACCACGGCCGCCAGTGCCGCCACTTTCCTCATCATGATTCCTCCTGGATGATGACGGCCCGGCCGGGAGCACCCGCCACCGGGGCGAACTCGACGGCGGCGACCCGTTTCTGCCCGGTGACGGTCACGCGGAGCGTGTCACCGTCCCGGGTGGTCACGACGGCGGTCTCGCCGTCGGTGTCGTGGATCCGCATCCGCCGGTCGCCGCCCCCGAAGGCGACCAGCGTGATCCGGTCCGGCGTGCTCACGGTGCCGCCGGGCCCACTGTCATCGGACTCGGTGATGGGGATGAGCGCGCCGTGCCGGACGAACAGCGGGACCTGCTCCAGCGGCTTGCTGACCGTGACGTACCGGCCGCCGCCGTGCACCTCGCCCGTCCAGTAGTCCACCCACTCCCCCGCCGGCAGGTAAACCGCCCGGACGCCTTCGGGCGAGATCATCGGCGCCACCAGCAGGTCGCGGCCGAGCAGATACTCCAGGTCGGCCTGCCAGGCGACCGGGTCCAGCGGGTGGTCCACGCAGAGCGCGCGCATCATCGGCGCGCCGGTCCTGGCGGCCTCGACGGCCGCTGAATAGATGTACGGCATCAGCCGGTAACGCAGCTTCAGCGCCGCCACCACCTGCTCTTCGACGGCCGGGAACTCCCACGGCTCCCGGCTGGTGGTGCCGTGCAGGCGCAGCAGCGGCGACAGCGCGCCGAACTGGGTCCAGCGGACGAACAGGTCGTCGGTGGGCCTGCCGGTGAACCCCCCGGCGTCGTGACTCCAGAACGGCACGCCGGACAGGCCGTGGGCCAGCCCGCCCCGGATGGTGCTGCCCATGGCCGCGTAGCTGGTGAAGGTGTCGCCGCTCCACTGGGCGCTGTGCCGCTGACCGCCCAGGAAGGACGAGCGCGCCCAGACCAGGCTGTGACCGTGCACCTCGCGGGTGACGGCGGCGACGGCGTCGTTGAAGAGCAGGGTGTAGACGTTGTGCAGGTCCGTGCCGGTCATACCGTCGAAGGCGACCGCGTCGTGCGGCACTCCCTCGGCGAAGTCGGTCTTGAAGGCCTGCACCCCCTGCTGGAGCAGAGGTCGCAGCAGGCTCTGGAACCAGCGGACGGCGGCCGGGTTGGTGAGGTCGACGATGCCGCAGGGCGGGTAGGAGCCGTGCCAGGTGTCGGCCACGTACACCTCGCCATCCCGATTTTTCAGGAAATATCCGGCGTCGGCGGCCTCGGTGAACGCCGGGCTCAGATGAGAGATGTACGGGTTCATCCAGAGACAGACCTTGAACCCCATCCCGTCGAGCTCGGCCAGCATCACCTCGGGCTCGGGAAAGTTGACCGGATCCCACCGCATGTCCGACCAGTGGCCGTCGGTCTGCCAGTAGGTGTCCAGATGCAGCACGTCACACGGGATGCCGCGCTCCCTGATCGTGCGCGCCCTGGCCAGCACCCGCTCTTGGCTGTCCACACAGAACCCGGAGGAGATCCAGGTGCCGAACGCCCACTTCGGCGGCAGCTCGGGCCGGCAGGTCAGCCCGTCGAACCGGTCCAGCACCGCGGGCGGCGTCGGCCCGGCGATCACGTAGTAGTCCAGCACGTCGTCGGGCACCACGATCTGCACCACGCTGTGCGTCGACTGGCACACGTCGAACTCGGCCGGCGCGCCGCTGTCGACCAGGATCCCGTAGCCCTTGCTCGACAGGTAGAAGGGCACGTTCTTGTACGCGCGCTGCGACTCGGCGCCGAACGCGTCGAAGTTCCACATGATCGGCCGCTGCCCGCGCTTGTCCAGCGGCGTGAACGACTCGCCGAACCCGGCGAACGCCTCGTCGGGGGCGGCGGCGAAGCTCTCGTGGTAGGCCACCGCCGCGCCACCGGCCGCCGACCTGCCGAACGGCAGCGTACGCAGCCGCCCGCTGATGTCGGTGTGCCCGCGATCCTGCTCGACCAGCGTGGCACCGGAGGCGTCGGTGAACCTCAGATGCCACGGCGCGAGCTGGATCTCGGCCCGTAGGGAGCCCGCGTCGACCACGATCGGCTCCCCGGGCACCACCTCGGTCCGCGCCCCCCGGTACGTGCCGGGGGTCACGAGCCGGATCGCCCGCTCCGACCGGGGCCTGGCGTCGGCGTCCTCGCTCAGCCGGACCCGGATCACCCCCTCACCGGCCACCCCGATCTGCACGACCAGGGCTTCCTCCGCCGTGGTCACGGCCTTGAGCATCACCCCCGCCGCGTCGGCGGCCACCAGCTCGGCGGCGGTCAGCGCGGACAGCCCGCCCTCACCGTGCGCGCGGACCGGGAGCTCGGGGGGATCGGCAACGAAGTACTCGTGCGCCACCAAAGGGGGGCGATACGGCATGGATGCTCCTCAGCAGGACAGCGCGACTCGTGAGTTAGTTTGGCGTCCATACCAACAAACGTCAACGCCTCAGCTGCCCCGGCCGACTCGCCGCTCCGAGGCGCCGGCCGCGACATCGAGCTATCTTCCGCCGGACGTACCGGCGACCAGGGGCAGCGAGACCGACGTGCCGGCCAGGTCGACGGTGACCTTGGTCCCGGTGCCGGTTTCGGCGACGGTGACGTCGGCGTTGGTCCCGGTCAGCACCAGGCCCAGCCGGTGCCCCGCCTTGAACTCGTAATCCTGCGGCAGCATCGACCAGGTGATCTGGTACGACTTGCCCGGCGTCAGCGGTGTCGGGTGGCTCAGCGACCTGTGGTTCTGCGCGTCCATGATTCCCCGGGCGACCACCTGGAAGCCGGAGGTCACCGTGTTGTCGGCGGCCCTTTGGTAGCAGCCGTCGTCATCGGCCGTGCTCTCGCCGACGCAGTCCTCGTCGTCGATGAGCTTGAGGCCTTGCCCCTGGGAGGGGTCGACGCCGTGGATGCGGGTGTCCTGGCCGTAGTCGACGAGCATGACGCCCAGGTTGGCGGTCGGCCGGTCCAGCTTGACCCGCAGGCTCACTGACGGCGTTCCGGACAGCCGCATCGCGTTGTTCAGCGGCGGGGTCAGGTATGCCAGCCGGTGGGGGTCGGTAGTGCCGGGGTCGCCGGCCATCGCGGTCTCGGTCTGGCTGGTTTCGAGGTAGCTGCCGGTTCCGGTCGACGGTGTCCGTCCCAGTGAGCCGTCCTGCTGCGGTCGCAGGGTCGTCGTCCGCGTCGGCGCCGGCCAGTCGGCCTGGGTGATCCAGCGGTCCGGGCCGAGCTGCACGTCGGCGCGCGGCTGCCGCATGATGTCGTTGGAGACGCCCATCAGTTCGTGGTCGAACCACTGGTGCAGGGTGTTGACCCACACGTCGCGGCGGGCCCAGAACGGGTCGAGGTGCCCGTACTGCGTCACCCACACCTTGCGCTGCACGCCGCGGGGCAGCCCGGCCCACCACGTGGAGAACTGGTCGGCCGTCACGTTCCGGTCCTGCGTTCCCACCACCGAGAAGACACTGGCGCGCACGTTGCGCACCTTCGAGATCGGCCCGGTCCGGTAGTCGAGCTCATGCCAGTAGGCGTTGTAGTCGCCGGTGGCGTCATCCGAGGCGGCGGTCATGCGCTGGTGCACCACCGCGCATTTCTCGTCCGGATCGGCGTCGACCCGTTCGGCCAGCCATTCCTGCCCGCCCTTGAAGTCTGTGAGGGTGCCGTTCGCGCGCCACATCTCGTACCAGCTGCTGGGCGCCGCTAGCGGCACGATCGTCTCCAGCCCCCGCACCCCGGTGCCGGCGACTCCCATGGTGAGGGATCCCTCGTACGAGTGGCCGATCATCCCGGTACGCCCGGTGGTCCAGGCGGCTTTCACCGGAGCACCCTTCGCGTCGTAGGCGGTCGCCCGGCCGTTCAGCCAGTCGATGACCGCCTTGCCGCCCAGCACGTCGGACGGACCGCCGGAGGTCGGGCAGCCGTCGGACAGCCTGGTGCCGATCATGTCGACGGACACGAACGCGTACCCGCGCGGCACGAAGTAGTTGTCGTAAAACAGCGGAAACTTCGTCAGGTTCCCGTCCGCGTCGTACTTCTTGTGATCCAGCCCGAAACCGACACCCGGTTCGTCGAAATACGGGCTCTGGTGCATGATCACCGGGACCTTGAGCCCGGAACCGGTCTCTTTCGGCCGGATGATGTCCACCCGAACCAGATCCTTCTTGCCGTCGCCATCGCTGTCGACCGGTGACTGCACCCGGACGTACTCACGGATGGCGTCTTCATAGGAGAAGACGGGCTGCGTGAGCCCGCCGGAGATTTCGATCTTCGGCTTCGCCGTCGCGGATGCGGCGGGAGCCCCGGCGACCACGACCACGAGCGCGGTCGCGAGCGCGACGGCGGGGAGAAACCCTCGCCGCTGTGATTTTGACATGTCTGCCCCTTTTAGCGGTGTCGGTGGTGAAGTCATCGAGGTCGAACCCGCCGGCCACGGCCCGGCACGGGGTCAGGAGAGGACTCCGTGACAAGCTGTGGCTGCGCAGGTCGACATCCCATCAGGCGGCGTCGAGGGCTCCGGTGATCTTGCGGGCCATCTCGGCCAGGGTGGGGCTGGGCTCGCCACGGTGGGTGGCTGTTTCGATGGCGAGGATGACGGTGCTGCGGAAGTTGTCGGCCTCCGCCGGGTCCTGCTGCCTGAGCAGGCCCATGGCTGCCGTCAGGGTCGGCAGCACCTGGTCGGCGATCGCGGCCACGGACTTGCCGCTCAGCTTCACGCCCGTTGACTTGTCGGCGAGGACGTGCCCGATCGGGCCGGTCGCGGAGGCCAGGGCGATGGAGCCGTCGGTGGCGATCCTGTGGGCCCCGGGCTTACCGGCGGCGCCGGCGGCGGCCAGCAGCGTGACGGCGCCGTAAGCGGCGGTCCGCAAGGTGATCTTGTCCTGGTCGGTAAGGGTGATGGACATGGTGATGTGCTCCTTGTGTCTGTTACGACATTCACTTGAACGACGTGATCGTGAGCCGGCCGGGCTGCCTGTCATTCAGCCGTATGCGTCGGCGTGGCGAGCCGGTCGTCGTCTCACGGTGTGCCGAACCAGCCGGCCAGGGCCTTTCCCAGCGAGGGCGCGGCGGTGCCGGCGGGTTCGTCGGTGGTCGCGGCCCAGGCGACGTGGACGTCCGGGCGGATCAGCAGGGCGTCGGCCGGTCGATCATCGGTTTTGGCGGTGTGGACGTCCACGCGATGCCGCCAGTCCCGGGCGGCCTCGCGGAGGTCCGGGCGATCGGCGAGGTCGAGGAGTATGGGCCGTGCGCTGTGCATGAGCTCCGCGACGCTGGTCGTGCCCTGGTCGGTGTGCAGGGTGAGGTCGGGGGCGAAGGTGCCGGCGAGCGGGTGCTGGTCGGGGCCGGGCATCGGGTAGCGGATGTCGGCGCCGGCGACGAGGGCTCCCATCCGGCGCAGCGGCTGTTCGTCGGCGAGCAGTTCGGAGAAGACCTCCCGTAGCGCCTCGGCTGCCGGGTCGTGCCCGCGCCGCAGTGCCACCTGGGCTCGGGTGTGCAGCAGGGTGCGGGCGCCGGCGAGGTGGCGTTCGCCGTGGTAGGTGTCCAGCAGGCCGGTCGGCGCCCAGCCGTGGATGTCGGCGGCCAGCTTCCAGGCCAGGTTGACCGCGTCCAGCATGCCGGCGTTGAGCGCCACGCCGGTGGCGGGGAACAGATGCGCCGCATCACCGGCCAGCAGGACCCGCCCGTGGCGGTAGCGCTCGGCCTGGCAGGCCTTGAAGGTGAAGCGCGACAGCCGGATCGGTTCTCCCACGGGCAGCTGGACGCCGAGCACGCGGTGGAGGCTGTCCTGGAGTTCGGCCACGGTCATCGGTGTGTCGTCGTCGTACTCGGTGCTCTCGTCTTCGATGGTGTAGAGGGAGACGACCCGGGAGGCGGGCGATGCGCCGACTCCGAAGAGACCGTGGGCGGTCCGGGTGAAACCCGCGCGGATCGTGCCGAAGCCGGGCACATCGAGGTCGCCGTCGCCGGTAATGGTCACCGTCTCGGGCAAGGTGACCTGGGCCAGCCGGTTGACCTCGGGATAGACGGTGCCGGGGAACGGGATGCCGACCCGGTCACGGACCTGGCTGCGTGCGCCGTCGCACCCCACGAGGTAGCGGGCGCTGATCCGGTACGGCCCGTCCGGGCCACGCACGTCCACGCTCACCGCGGCATCGTCCTGGCTCACCTCGACCACCTGGTGTCCGCGGCGGATGTCGACGCCGAGTTCGCCGGCGCGTTCGTCGAGCAGCCGCTCAAGCCGTGGTTGCGGGAGCGGCAGGGCGTGCATCGGGGGGTCCGCCAGCTGGGTGAAGTCCAGGTGCACGCCGCCGAACGGGAACCGGGGAGCCGGGACGGGGTCGGTGCAGGCTGCTTCGAAGCGTTCCAGCAAGCCTCGGTAGCGCAGCAGCTCCAGGATCTGGCCACCGAGGCCACCGGCCTTGGGGGTGTCTCGGCGCCGCGGCTGCCGCTCCAGCACCAGCGGTCGCACGCCGGCCAGGCGCAGTTCGTTCGCCAGCATCAGGCCGGCCGGGCCGGCGCCCGCGATGATCACATCGGTGTCCGTCATCGGCTGTTCCTCTCGCGGGTTTCGGTCGCGTTCGTGCCCTGGCCGGTCGCCGGTGGCGTTGGCGTCCCGGGGGCGGGTACGGCGTGTTCGGCGGCGCGGCTGACCTGCTCCCAGGCGGCCCAGGTGGCCATCCGCCGGCGGGAGATGTCGAAGGCCAGGTCGTAGACCATGCTGCCGAGCAGCAGCCGCAGCGGCGGGTCTTCGCTGTCGACCAGTTTCAGCAGCGCCTCGGCGGCCAGCCGCGGTTCGCTGTCGATCGAGCCCTCGGCCCACTGCTTTTCCAGCTCGGCGCGCAGCGGGCCGTACTGCGCCGAAGGCGACGTGGTGGTCATGCTGGTGTACAGGTCGGTCCAGTAGCCGCCGGGCTGGACGATGCTGAGCTTGACGCCGAACGTGGCGGCTTCCATCGCCAGCGCCTCGCTCATGCCCTCCAGCGCGAACTTGCTCGCGCTGTACATCCCGGTGCTCGGGAAGCCGCCCAGGGCCGCGATGCTGGAGACCTGCACGATGTGACCGGAGGCCTGGGCCCGCAGGTGCGGCAGGACGGCCTGGCAGACCCACATCGCCCCGAAGAGATTGACCTCCAGCTGGGCGCGCGCCTCGGCCTCGGTGAACTCCTCGATCATGCCCGAGGACATGATCCCGGCGTTGTTCACCACGATGTCGAGCCGGCCGAAGTGCTCGACGGCGGTGTTGACGGCGGTGAACACCGCGTCGCGGTCGGTCACGTCCAGCGGAAGGGCGAGCAGCCGATCGCCGTACCGGTCGTCGAAGTCCTGTCGGGTGATGGTGCGGGCGGCGGCGGCCACGTGATCGCCGCGCTCCAGCGCGGCGAGAGCGAACGCACGGCCCAGGCCGCGGCTGGCTCCCGTGATGAACCAGGTGCGGGAAGGGACGGCGTCTGGGGTGCGCATGTGCGGAACTCCGATCAGTTTGCGAGACGATCCGTCTCGTCTCGAATGGTGACGGTACCGGTTTCTCCTCGCCGGGTCAAGACGGACCGTCTCGTCTTGTTTGTTTGTTAGGTTGGATGGCATGACGACCCAGCCCACACCCCCCTCCACCCCACCCCGCCGCAACGAAGCCTCCCGGCGGGCCATCCTCACCGCCGCCTTCGCGCTGGTACAGGAGGTGGGATACGCCAAACTGAGCATCGAGGGCATCGCCGCCCGAGCCGGCGTCGGCAAACAGACGATCTACCGCTGGTGGCCCTCCAAAGGGGCGGTCCTCTTCGACGCCTTCCTCATGCTCAGCGAGCAACCCGACGGCGGAGAAAGCGGCCTGCCCGACACCGGCGACCTGGAAGCAGACCTGAAGACGGTGCTCCGAGCCACCGTCGAAGAACTCAACGATCCGCGCTACGACGAGCCGATGCGCGCCCTGAACACCGAGATCACCCACGATCCGGCACTCGCCGCCCTCTACGCCGAACGACTCGACGGCCCGATGAGAGAACTGAAGAAACAACGCCTGCGCAGCGCCCAGCGGGCCGGGCAACTGACCGAAGACCTCGATCTCGACGTGGCCGTCGACATGCTCTGGGGACCCCTGCTCAACCGATGGCTCCAGCGCAGCGGCACCCTCACCCCCGGCTATGCCGACAGCATCGTCGAGACCGCCCTCAACGGCCTGCGCCCACGTCGCTGAAGCTCGCGCATCATCCCTTGAGTTCCTTCGCGACGCTAAGGGACTGCGTAACGTCGACGCCTCTTGGTGTTCGCATAAAGGGCGCCGGTGGTCGGTGGGGTGGTGGTCATGGCGTGGGGCTCCAGCGGTCGAGGCCGGTCGGCCGGGTGTGGAGGTGGATGAAGCGCGCCCACTGACGCGTGGGGAGCGCCTGCCTGATCAGCGGAAGCGCCGCGTCCTCCTCATGCTTGAGGTGCCCGGTCAGGCCCGTGACCAGCGAGTCGGTGAGGTCACCGAGCCCGCCGAGGCCGCTGAGGCCGGCGTCGGCGTGCAGCTCGTCGATGGCGTTGACGAGCTCCTCCAGGGCGGCGTGCTCGGCCTCCAACGCCTCCAGCAGCGCCAGGTGGTCCGGCCGGTGGGCCAGGGTCCGGCGAAGCGGCGGCCACAGCGCTTGATCCTCGGCGGCGAAGTGACATCGGAGTGACTGCCTGAACAGCCGCCAGAGCGGGACGCGGCGGGGATCCTGGCCGACCCGGACGCTGAGGCGGGTCAGCTGGGTCACCTCGCGGCGCAACGCGTCGTGCATGCCGTACAGCACCGTCATGTCCAGCTCACTCATCGCGGCGCTCAGGTGCAGCTGGTGCCGGCAGGCTCCTTGATGGCGGCATTGAGCCGGTTGAACAAGTTGGTCACGCCGTGGGAGATGCCGCCCTGGTCGACGGCCTTGAAGATGGCGCCGATGCCCTTCATCGCGTCGGGCAGGACGAAGGCAGGATTGTTCATACGTGCTCGCACGAGGGTGCTCCTACAGTAAATGAGTGAGTTGTCCGGCATTGACATGAGGCGCATTGATTCGGCCGGTTCCGGATGGTTCCTAGGCTGCACTGCGCCGTGATCGGGATCAACGCCGACTTCGTGTGCTGATCGATAACATGCGGGTTATCGGAGGAAGGGGATGCATGTGGAGCTACGGGACATCGAGATTTTCCTGGCGCTCGCCGAGGAGCTTCACTTCGGCCGGACGGCCGCGCGGCTGCACGTCTCCCAGGCCCGGGTCAGCCAGGCGATCAAGGCGCAGGAGCGCCGCCTCGGTGCCCCACTGTTCGACCGCACCAGCCGCCGCGTACGGCTCACCCCACTCGGTCAGCAGCTCCGCGACGACCTGAGGCCCGTCTACGCCGGCCTGCGCGACAGCCTCGAACGCGCCCGCCTGGCCGCCCAGGGCATCACCGCCGTGCTCCGCGTCGGCATGCTGCCGCTCAACGTCCACGAGTTGCGCCCCTACTGGGACACCTTCCGCGCCCGCCACCCCGCCTGGAAACTGCGCTTCAGTCATCCCCCTTTCGCCGACCTGTTCGGCAGTCTGCGCCGCGGTGAGATCGACGTCCTGATCGCTTGGCTGCCCGTCGAGGAGCCCGATCTCACCGTCGGTCCAATGCTCTTCGCCGAGTCGCGAGTGCTGGCCGTCGCCGCCGGGCACAAGCTCGCCGGGCGCACATCGGTCTCGCTGGAGGTGGTGGGCGACTTCCAGCATGTCGATGTCGAAGCCAGGCCGGACTACTGGTTCGAAAGCTATGTCCCGTCTCACACCCGCAGAGGGCGTGTCATCGAGCGCGGCCCGCTCGTGCGGAACACCGCCGAGATCCTCACCTGGACCGGCATGGGCGAGGTCGTGGCACTCTTCCCCAGCCACATGACGCGGTACTGGGCACGGCAGGACATCGTCTACCTACCGGTCCACGACGTAGAGCCCCTGCCGTACGCGCTGGTATGGCGGTCCGACACCGAGAACGACCTCATCCGCGCGCTCGCCCGGACCGTCCGCGACCTCGGCCCCCACCCCACCAGCCTCTGACCGGGCACCACGGACCGCCGGATCCGCCCGCTGACGCCGTCGACCACCACAACCCGGCCGACCTCGCCGATGAGATCGGCGTCGTTGCCGACCAGGTCTCAGAGCCCCGAAGCCTCGGGCTGCATGAGCCGGCGGGCCGCCTCGGTGATCGAGCCGGACAGCGACGGATAGACGGCGAAGGTGTGGGCGAGCTGACCAACGGTCAGCCGCTGCTGCACGGCCACCGACACGGCCAGGATCAGCTCCGAAGCGCGCGGCGCCACCACCACACCCCCCAGCACGATCCCGGTGTGCGGCCGGCAGAAGAGCTTGACGAACCCGTCGTTGAACCCCGACATCTTGGCCCGCGCGTTGGTGGCGAGCGGCAGCTTGACCACGTTCGCCTCGATCTCGCCCTCCTCGATGGCCCGCTGGGCGACGCCGACGGCGGCGATCTCCGGGTCGGTGAAGATGTTGGAGGCCACGGTGGCCAGCCGCAGCGGCTGGACGGCCTCGCCGAGCGCGTGCCAGACGGCGATGCGGCCCTGCATGGCGGCGACCGAGGCGAGCATGAGCACCCCGGTGCAGTCGCCGGCGGCGTAGACCCCGGGGGCGGAGGTGCGTGAGACCTTGTCGACCTTGATGAACCCGTTGCGGTCGAGCTGGACCCCGGCCTCCTCCAGGCCGATGCCGCCGGTGTTGGGCACCATGCCGACCGTCATCAGCGCGTGGGAGCCCTCGGCCGTGCGGCCGTCCTCCAGCGTCACCACGACGCCGTCGGCGGTGCGCTTGACGGAGGCGGCGCGCGAGCGGCCCATGACGTTCATGCCACGGCGGCGGTAGACCTCTTCCAGCACCTCGGCGCCGTCGGCGTCCTCGTTGGGCATCATCCGGTCGCGGCTGGAGACGAGCGTGACCTCGGCGCCGAGCGAGCGGTAGGCGCCCGCGAACTCCGCGCCCGTCACGCCCGACCCGATCACGATCAGGTGCTCAGGCAGCTCGTCCAGATCATAAAGCTGGCGCCAGCTGAGGATGCGCTCGCCGTCGGGCTCCGCGCCGGGCAGGATGCGCGGGGTGGCGCCGGTGGCCACGAGCACCACGTCGGCGCGGATCGTACGGTCGCCCGCCCGGACGACCTGGGGGTCGACCAGCCGGCCGCGCGCCTTGACGATCTCGACGCCCTCGGCCTGGACCCGGGTGGCGATGTCGGCCGACTGCGCCTGCGCCAGCTCCTTGACCCGCTTGTTGACCAGCGGCAGATCGACCTGCGCCACGCCGACGTCGCCATCGAGTCCGCCGGTGAAGGACACCCCCAGCGTGGGCGCGTCGAGGAGCGCCTGCTTGCGGACCGAGGTCGCGATCAGGGTCTTGGACGGCACGCAGTCGGTCAGGACGCAGGCGCCGCCTGGGCCGTCCTGCTCGACCATCGTGACCTGCGCGCCTAGTTGTGCCGCTACGAGCGCCGACTCGTAGCCGCCTGGTCCGCCACCAATGATCACAATCCTCGTCACGTATCCCATTGTCCCGCATCCTCTGAGCTGCTGACGAACAGGGCAGCCCTCGCGCGCTAGTCTTGGCTGCTGTGCCTGTCTACGCCGCCTACGGCAGCAACATGGACCCGGAGCAGATGGCCATGCGCGCCCCGCACTCCCCGGTGCGCGACGTGGGATGGCTGCCTGGCTGGCGGCTGACCTTCGGCGGGGAGATCTTCGGCTGGGAAGGCGCGATCGCCACCATCGTCGAGGACCCCGACGAGCACGTCTTCGTCGTCCTCTATGACGTGCCCGAGTTCGACGAGACCTCGCTCGACCAGTGGGAAGGCGCGGCACGCGGTCTCTATCACAAGGTCCGGCTGCGGGTGCAGACCCTCGACGGCGAGATCCTGGCCTGGTTCTACGTGCTGGACGGCTACGAGGGCGGCCTGCCCTCGGCCCGCTATCTGGGCATCCTGGCCGACGCCGCCGAGCGGGCGGGCGCCCCCGACGACTACGTCAAGGAGCTGCGGGGACGCCCGTGCAAGTCGCTCGGTTCCTGATCAGCTGAGCGGCAGGTGCTTGGTCTCCCTCAGCGCGAAGACGTACACCAGCGTGGAGATCAGCGCCAGCGCGGACATGTACCACGGGAACAGCCACGAGGCGTCCGCGTCCTTGAGCGCCGTGCCGATGAGCGGCGCCGTGCCGCCGAAGAGCGCCACGGTCAGTGAGTACGGGAAGCCCGCGCCGGCCGCCCGCACCCGGGTCGGGAACAACTCGGCGTTGACCGCCGCCGAGATCGAGGTGAAGCAGCCGAGGAAGACCATGCCGACGCACTGGATGATCAGAAGGCTGGAGAACGAGTTCGACAGCATGCCCAGCAGCGGCACCGGCAGGATCGTGAACCCGACGCCGAAGGTGATCAGCATGGGCTTGCGGCCGATCCGGTCCGACAGCATGCCGAGCAGCGGCTGCAGCACCATGAAGAACACCAGTGAGATGGTGCTCACGGTGAGCGAGTCGGCCTTGTCGAAGTTCACGTTCTGCTGGGCGTAGGTCGGCAGGAACGTCGTCCAGGTGTAGTAGGCGACCGTGCCCGCGAGCGTGATGCCGACGATGAGCGCGGCCTTGGTCGGGTAGTGGAGCAGGAAGTCGAACAGGCCCGGCCGCTCGGCCCGGCCCGCCCTGATGTCGGCGGCGACCGTGCTGGTCTCTTCGGCTCCCTTACGGATCCACAGGCCCACCAGGCTGATCACCGCGCCGAAGACGAAGGCGATGCGCCAGCCGTAGGAGCTCATGTCGGCTTCGCTGAGCGAGACGGCGAGCAGCGCGGCCAGGCCGGAGGCCAGCAACTGGCCGATCGTGGTGCTGACGTACTGGAAGCTGGAGAACAGGCCGCGGCGGCCGGGGGGCGCCGACTCCACCAGGAACGTGGTCGCCGCCGCGAACTCACCGCCGACCGACAGCCCCTGGATCAGCCGGGCCAGCGTCAGGATGATCGGCGCGAGCACGCCCGCCGCCTCGTAGGTCGGCGTCACCGCCAGCAGCAACGAGCCGAAGCCCATCAACATGATCGTGAACGTCATCGCGGCCTTACGGCCGAAACGGTCGGCGAACGCGCCGACCAGGAGCCCGCCCAGCGGGCGCATGAAGAAACCGACGGCGAAGATCGCGAACGCGCTCAGCACCGGGACGAGCGGATTGTCCGTCTCCGCGAACACCTGCCCGGAGAAGTAAACGGCCAGGAAGCTGTACGCGTACCAGTCGTACCACTCCACGACGTTGCCGATGCTGGCCGCGAACAGCTGGCGCATACGGCTTTTCGGGATGCCGATCGGGGAGGAATCGGGGGGAGAGGTCACCACGAAGGGCTCCTTTGCTCAACTGTCCAGTAATGGCCTACTGTGCAACCCAGCGACCAAAACAGTCAAATATCTAGCCACATTTTGACGAACCCGACACGGAAGCGGCTCTTCTTGGACGTTCTCGACCGGCGGCTGGTCGCCGCCCTCCAGGTCAGCCCCCGCGCGTCGTGGGGCGAGATCGGCCGCGCGGTCGGCGAGCACGAGCGCACCGTCGCGCGCCGCCTGCAGCGGCTGATCGCCGACGGCTTCGTGCGGGTCACCGCCATCCACGACGACCTCCGCTCCGGACACGGCCGCCCTGTCCACCTCCATGTGCGGGTACGCCCGGGCACCGCCGCGAGCGTGGCCCGGGCCCTCGCCGACCGGCGCGACACCCGCTCGGTCTACGCCCTGACGGGTGCCACCGACGTCGGGTGCGAGCTCGTCTCCCCCTCCCGGGACAGGCTGCACGACATCCTGTCCACGCAGATCAGCGGGATCGACGGGGTCGGGCAGACGCAGACCCAGGTCGTCCTGCACACCTTCAGGACGGTCGCGGAGTGGCACGCGCCGTACCTCACCGAGCAGGAGGCGGCCGAGCTGCGGCCGGCGCCGCCGGGCGGTCCCCTGCCGGACGTTGACGGGCTGTCACCGCTGGAGGAGGAAATCGCCGAGCTGCTGGCCGCCGACGGGCGGATCGCCTTCACCGCCATCGCCGAGCGGCTGGAGCTGTCGCTGCCGACCGCGCGCAGGCGGGTCACCTCACTCCTCGACCGGCGGCTGCTGCTGCTCCGGGCGGAGATCGAGCCGGCGCTGATCGGCCTGGAGGTGGAGGCCCAGCTCTGGCTCAAGGTCCGCCCGAACGGCCTGGACCGGGTCGGCCAGCGGCTGGCCGCGCACCCGAACGTGCGCTACTGCGCCGCCACCACGGGCACCCATGGTCTGATCGTCCAGGTGGCCACCGCCCATGAGGAGGACCTCTACCGTTTCCTCTCAGGCGTGGTCGGCTTGCTCGACGAGGTCACCGACGTCAATGTCACACTCATCACCCGCGCCTACAAACGCGGCTATCTACACAAGTCCGGCCTGCTCACCCTGGAGAAGACACCATGACCCCTACCGCCGAGAACGAAGTCGCCGACCTCTGCGTGGAGCTCATCAAGGTCGACAGCAGCAACTACGGGGACGGCAGCGGCCCCGGTGAGCGCGCCGCCGCCGAGGTCGTCATGGCCAGGCTGGCCGAGGTCGGCATCGACGCCACCTACATCGAGAGCGAGCCCGGCCGCGGCAACGTGATCACCCGGATCGAGGGCACCGACCCGTCGCTGCCCGCGCTGCTCGTCCACGGCCACCTCGACGTGGTGCCCGCCAACGCCGCCGACTGGACCGTCGACCCGTTCGCCGGTGAGGTGCGCGACGGCTACATCTGGGGTCGCGGCGCGGTCGACATGAAGGACATGGACGCGATGATGCTGGCGCTGGTCCGCCAGCTCACCCGGGACGGCCGCAGGCCGCGCCGGGACCTGGTCTTCGCCTGGGTCGCCGACGAGGAGGCGGGCGGCGTCCACGGCGCCAAGTACCTGTCCAGGAACCACCCCGAGCTGTTCGAGGGCGTCACCGAGGCGATCAGCGAGGTCGGCGGCTACTCGCTGGAAGTGGACCCGTCGCTGCGGCTCTACCTGATCGAGACGGCCCAGAAGGGCCTGGCCTGGATGAAGCTGGTCGCCGACGGCACCGCCGGGCACGGCTCCATGCTCAACTCCGACAACGCCGTCACCGAGGTGGCCAAGGCCGTCGCCCGGATCGGCGCCCATGAGTGGCCCATCACGCTCACCCCGACCGTGCGCCGCTTCCTCAGCGAGACCGCCGACGCGTTCGGGCTGCCCTTCGACGAGAACGACCCCGCGCCCATCCTGGACAGAATCGGGCCGCTGGTCCGTTTCGTCGGCGCCACGCTCAGCCACACCACCAACCCGACCCAGCTCGGCGCGGGCTACAAGTCGAACGTCATCCCCGGTCAGGCCACCGCCGTCGTCGACGGCCGCTTCCTGCCGGGTCACGAGGAGGAGTTCTTCAAGACGGTCGACTCGCTGATCGGGCCCAAGGTGCGCCGCGAGTTCGTGCACCACGACATCGCGCTGGAGACCTCGTTCGACGGGGCGCTGGTCGAGTCGATGATCGAGGCGCTCAAGGCCGAGGACCCGACGGCGCGGGCGGTGCCCTACTGCATGTCGGGCGGGACCGACAACAAGACGTTCTTCGCCGACCTGGGGGTGCGCGGGTTCGGGTTCGTGCCGCTGCGGCTGCCCGCCGACATGGACTTCGCCTCGATGTTCCACGGGGTGGACGAGCGGGTGCCGGTGGAGGCCCTGCGATTCGGCGTGCGGGTGCTGGACAGGCTGCTCCTAAACTACTGATCGTGAGCATAGATCCGTACACCCTTGCCGGCGAGGCGGCCGCGGCGCTGAAGGCCGCCGCCGGGCTCGACACCTTCGACGTGGCCCTCGTGATGGGGTCCGGCTGGGTGCCGGCCGCGGACGCGATCGGGCAGGTGGTGGCCGAGATCCCGTTCACCGACCTGCCCGGCTTCCGGGCGCCGGCGGTGGCCGGGCACGGCGGCAAGATCCGCGTCGTCCGGACTCCGGCGGGCCGCCACGCGCTGGTGCTGCTCGGGCGCAGCCACCTGTACGAAGGCCGCGGCGTCGACTCGGTCGTGCACGGCGTGCGCACCGCCGCCGCGGCGGGTGTCCGTACGGTCGTGCTGACCAACGCGGCGGGCGGGCTGCGGCCGGAGACGCAGGAGGTCGGCGACCCGGTCCTGATCAGTGACCACATCAACCTGACCGGCGCGAACCCGATCACCGGCACCACGTTCATCGACCTCACCGAGGTCTACTCCAAGCGCCTGCGCGAGCTCGCGCGGGAGGTCGACCCGAGCCTGACCGAGGGCGTCTACGTCGCCTTCCGCGGCCCCACCTACGAGACGCCCGCCGAGATCCGCATGCTGCGCACGCTCGGCGGCGACCTGATCGGCATGTCCACCGTGCTGGAGGCGATCGCCGCCCGCGAGGCCGGCCTGGACGTGCTCGGCGTCTCCCTGGTCACCAACCCGGCCGCCGGGCTGTCCGGCGAGCCGCTCAACCACGAGGAGGTCCTGGAGGTCGGCCGCGCCACCGCCACCCGCATGGGCGTGCTGCTCGCCAAGGTGGTCGATCGGCTGTGAGCCTTCACGAGCAGGCCCGCGCGTGGTTGAGCCAGGACCCCGACCCCGACACCCGGGCCGAGCTGTCGGCCCTGCTGGAGCGTGACGACACCGAGGCGTTGCGGGAGCGGTTCGGCGCCAAGCTGGAGTTCGGCACCGCCGGGCTGCGCGGCGAGCTGGGCGCGGGCCCCAACCGGATGAACCGGGTCACCGTGATGCGCGCCGCCGCCGGCCTGGCCGAGGTGCTCGGCCCCGGCAAGCACGTCGTGATCGGCTACGACGCGCGGCACAAGTCCGACGTGTTCGCCCGGGACACGGCCGCCGTGCTGACCGGCGCGGGCCTGCACGCCTCGCTGCTGCCCGGCCCGCTGCCCACGCCCGTGCTGGCCTTCGCGGTGCGCCACCTCGGGGCCGACGCCGGCGTGACGGTCACCGCCAGCCACAACCCGCCCAGGGACAACGGCTACAAGGTCTACTGGGGCGACGGCTCCCAGATCGTGCCGCCGATCGACAGCCGGATCTCCACCGCGATCGACGCGGTCGGCCCGGTCGACCGCCTCCCCCTGCACTCCCCCGGCACGCTCACCGAGCTGGCCGACTCCATCGTCGACGACTACATCGACGCGGTGATCGCGCTGCCCCTGGGCGACGCGCGCGAGCTGCGGGTCGCCTACACGCCGCTGCACGGCGTCGGCTCCGGCACGCTGACGGGCGCCTTCCTGGCCGCCGGCTTCGAGACCCCGATGGCCGTCGAGGCGCAGCGCAACCCCGACCCGGACTTCCCCACGGTGGCCTTCCCCAACCCGGAGGAGCCAGGGGCGATGGACCTGGCCATCGAGCTGGCCGCCAAGACCGGGGCCGACCTGGTGCTGGCCAACGACCCCGACGCCGACCGGTGCGCGGTCGGCGTCCCGCTCGGCGACGGCAGCTGCCGCATGCTCACCGGCGACGAGATCGGCGGCCTGCTGGCCGAGCACGTCATCACGCACACGTCGGGCGACCGCATGGTGGCCACCACGATCGTCTCCTCGACCCTGCTGGGCAAGATCGCCCGCGCGCACGGCGTCCGCTACGGCGAGACGCTCACCGGCTTTAAATGGATCATCAAAGCGGGCCCCGGCCTGGTCTTCGGCTACGAGGAGGCGATCGGCTACAGCGTCGGCACGACCCACCCGGCGCCCGAGGACGGCGACTCCTTCCCGGAGATCGCCGCGCCCTACCTCCCGGTCCGCGACAAGGACGGCATCGGGGCCGCGCTCACCGTGGCGGCCATCGCCGCCGCCGCCAAACTGGCCGGCCGCACGCTGCTCGACCTCCTGGACGACCAGGCCAGACGGTACGGCCTGCACGCCACCGCGCAGCTTGCGGCCCGCGTGGACGACGTGTCGCTGATCGCCGACGCGATGTCCCGGCTGCGCGCCACCCCACCCACCACGCTCGGCACCCGTACGGTGACCCGCGTCGACGACCTGAGCAGGGACGACGGCGACCTGCCGCCCACCGAGGGGCTGCGCTTCACGCTGTCGGGCGACGCCCGCGTGGTGGTCCGGCCGTCGGGCACGGAGCCGAAGCTCAAGTGCTATCTGGAGGTGGTGGTGCCGGTGACGGGCGAGGTGGCCGACGCCCGCGCCGAGGCGACCGGCGAGCTGGACGCACTGAAGGCCGATCTGAGCGCGGTGCTCGGACTTTAGCCTTCTCACCGGAGTGGCGGCCGCACGAACATCGGCCATCCTAGAATAGGACCACGTTTGGACCCATCATATTTGGACGGTCCAGATTTGGTCCTATCAGGAGGCGGCATGTTCATCGGGCGAGAGCGTGAGTTGGCGTCGCTCGGACGCTTCTTCGGCAGAGTGGGGACTGGGGACCGGCCGGGACGCGCCATCCTGCTGCGTGGCCGCCGACGGGTGGGCAAGTCACGGCTGGCCGAGGAGTTCATCGCCAGATCAGGAGTCCCGTCCTTCTTCTACACCGCGGCCCAGGAGTCACTCGCCGACCAGCTCGAACGCTTCACCGAGGACGCCGCCGTCTCCGACCTACCCGGCGCGGCGCTCTTCACCGAGCTGACCACGGCCTCCTGGGACAGCGCGCTACGGCTCCTGGCCCAGGCCATACCGCAGGACTCGCCGAGCATCATCGTCATCGACGAACTGCCCTTCATGATCAGCGAGGATCCGTACCTGGAAGGCAAGCTGCAACGCCTCTTCGACCGGGAGTTCTCCCGTCGGCCGGTCCTGCTCATCCTGATCGGCTCTGACCTGTCGATCATGGAAGCGATCAACCAGTACGACCGGCCCTTCTACATGCGGGCATCGGAGATGGTGGTCAACCCCCTCACCCCGGGCGACGTGGCCACACGACTGAGTCTGTCGGCGCCGGAGGCCTTCGACGCCTATCTCGTCACGGGCGGGCTGCCCATGATCCTCGACGAATGGCCCGTCGGCGCCACCGTCTGGGACTACCTCGACGACGCCCTCCTCGACTCCACGGCGGCGCTGATCGTGAGCGGGGAGCGCGCCATGGCCGCGGAGTTTCCGCCAGAAGCACAGGCGCGGGTCCTGCTGAAGGCCATCGGTTCGGGGCAGCGTACGTTCTCGTCGATCGTACGGGCATCGGGCGGGATGCCGACCACCTCCGTCAAGCGCGCCCTGCAGATTCTCCTGGAGAAGCGCACGGTCACAGCCGAGCTCCCGCTGTCCGCCAAGCCCTCCAAGGAGACCCGCTATCACATCGCGGACACCCATCTGCGGTTCTGGCTGTCCTTCATCGAACCGGGGACAGCCGAAATCGATCGCGGCCGTGGCGACCTGGCGCTGCGGCGCCTGAAACGGTCCTGGACCGCGTGGCGGGGAACCGCGGTGGAGCCCGTCGTCCGTGAGTCGCTGCGCCGCATGGACCTTCACGAGGGGACGGGCGCCATCGGAGGTTACTGGACGAGGACGAACGACCCCGAGATCGACCTGGTCGGCGCGGATCGGGAGCCGATCGCCAAGAAGATCACCATGCTGGGGTCGATCAAGTGGCTGGAGAACCGGCCGTTCGACGACCACGACATGCGCGAACTCATCGTGCACCAGTCCAAGATGCCCGGCGCCGACACCTCCACCCCGCTGTATGCCGTCTCCCGCTCGGGATGCACCGTCCAGGGCGTCAGGCACGTCACCCCCGAAGAGCTGATTGACGCGTGGCGTTAGGACTTTGGTCTCATCGATGAGACCAAAGTCCGAGCAAGGACCGCGAAATCCGGCCTGTGAGACCAACTGCTCCTGTTGGTCTCACAGATGAGACCGACACCGGGCGATGGGACCAAATCTGGTAGGTCCGAATCTTGACCTACCAGATTTGGTCCCATCAAGATCTGAGAGCGCCAAGACCGTCGGGCTAGGCCAGGCGGAACTGGATCTCGATCTCCCACTTGTTCATGTCCGGCTGCTCCTCCGGGTGGGTCTTGTAGATCTCCAGGCGGCTGCCCCAGTGCTCGCCGTCCGCCTCCGTCGTCATGTCGAACGCCAGCCCCTGCTCGGCCGCCCAGCCGCGCACCGCGTCGATGACGCCGACGAGCTGGTCCGGGTGGCCGACGTGGGTCTCGGTGACGTAGCGACCGGCCGGGACGACGCCGGCGAAGATGTCACCCTCGCCGTCCATCGGGGCCGCGACCGGGACCCCCGCCTCGACCAGCAGGTCCCCTTCCATGTCGATGACCAGGAAGCGGAAGAACGGCCCGCCGTCCGGGGCGACGCCCTGCTCGGCCAGCCAGGCGAAGATCTCACCCAGCCGGTCGGCGACCACGCCGAAGGTCGTCATGGTGATGGTCGCGCGGATCCCGACGTAGTAGCGCTCCGGGAATTCGATGATCTGTGGCATGTTGTCCTCCCTTTCACTCCTATGTACGGAGCGGGGCGCTGGAACTCATCGGTAGGCCGAAAAGTGGGAAGAGACGGGGCTCCAGGTAGGTGGTCACGCTGGTGATGAACCCGCCGCCGGTTTCGATGAGCACCAGGGCGAAGGGCTCGCCGTCCTGGTACTGGCCGTACGCGGGCAGGCCGTTGGCGTCGCCGGTCCGTACGAGATGGGAGCCGTCGCACGGCGCCCCCGAGGCGGCCAGGACGCGGCGGATGCTGTCGCGCCCGCTCAGCCACCAGGTGAACGGCGGCATCGACATCGTGGCGTCCTCGTGCAGCAACGCCACCAGCGCCGCCACGTCGAACCGCTCGAACGCGTCCACATAGCGGGCCAGCAGCTCCTCATCGACGTCAGCGACGGGGGCGGAGGCAAAGGCCGTGGTAGTGGTGGGCAGGGTGGTTCTGGCTCGTTGCAGGGCGCTGTTGACGGCCGCCACGCTGGTGTCCAGGAGCGCCGCCACCTCGGCCGCCGACCAGGTCAGCACGTCGCGCAGGATCAGCACCGCGCGCTGGCGCGGTGGCAGGTGCTGCAGTGCCGCCACGAACGCGAGCCGTACGCTCTCCCTCGACACCGCCAGCTCGGCCGGGTCCAGCAGGTGGTCCGGCAGCGGGTGGACCCAGGCGCTCACCTCCACCGGCTGCCCCAGCGGCGCGCCGGGCTCGGCGGCCGGGCTCAGGTCCATGGCGCGGGCCCGGCGGCGGGCGCCGCGGAGCAGGTCCAGGCAGACGTTGGTGGCGATGCCGAAGAGCCAGGACCGCGCGGACCCGCGTACGGGGTCATAGCGGTCGCGGCTGCGCCAGGCCTTGACCAGCGTCTCCTGCACCGCGTCCTCGGCCTCGAAGGCGGAGCCGAGCATGCGATAGCAGTATCCGACCAGTTCAGGCCGGTGCTCATCCCACTCCATGACGCTCCATCAGGTCGGCGCGATCTCGCTCTGCGGCTCGGCCACCCGCTCCTCCAGGTGTACGGCCTCACGCGGTGTCAGGGTCAACCCTAGAGGTCTAGCTTGTACGGCTTCAGCGGGTTATGGTGCGTTTGACACGAGCAACCGAACGTTCGGTAGGCCCTCTTGAACACCTTTCTCACCGACCGGGACAGCGACGCGGCGCTGCGGATCAGATCCGCGGCGGTGCTGCTCTTCGCCCGTCAGGGCTACGCCGCGACGAGCATCAGAGACCTCGCCAGGGCCGTCAACCTGACCAACGCCGGCATCTACCACCACGTCTCCAGCAAGGAAGACCTGCTCGCCGACCTGATGAGGGCAGGGCATCGCGGGCTCATCGAGGCCACCGCCCGGGTGCTCGACGGCGTCGAACGGCCGCCGGACCGCCTGGCGCTGCTCATCGCCTCGCTCACCGCGATCCACGCCCGCAGCCCCCTGACCACCCGCGTCATGGACGGCGAACTGCGCTCACTCACCCCCGGCTCCGCCGCCCACGACGAGATCATCGCGCTGCGCGACGAGTACGAGGACCACTGGCGCCGGACCCTGGCCGACGGGGTCGGGGCAGGCGTCTTCCACGTCGCCGACCAGAAGCTGTCCCGCCTGGCCCTGATGTCCATGTGCACCGGCACCAGTGAGTGGTACCGCCCCGACGGGGACTCCTCGCTGGAGCAGGTGTGCGCCGAGTTCGTCGCGATCGGGCTGGCTGCGGTCCGGGCTCCCGCCCGGCCCACGGCGAGCGCCGACCTCTCCCTGCTGCCCGACTTCCCCTGGGAGCCGCCGGATGCCTGACCCTTCGCACGAGACCGTCCCTGAGCTGCTCAGACATGCCGCCCGCGAGTACGGCGACCGCGAGTTCCTGCGTTTCCCCGAGGCGTCCCTGAGCTTCGCCGAGGTGGACGCCGAGTCCGATCGGCTGGCCGGGGCGCTCGCCGCGAGGGGCGTGCGGCCGGGCGACCGGATGGCGATCATGATGGAGAACGTGCCCGGCTGGCCGTTGAGCTGGCTGGCGATCCTCAAGGCCGGGGCGATCACGGTGCCGGTCAACGTCCGCTACCGGGCGGCCGACCTGGAGCACGTGCTGCGCGACTCGGGCGCCGTGGCCACCCTGACGACCGAACAGCACACCGCACACGTCCCTGGCCCGGCCTACACCCTGGACACCCTCGCGGGCGCGGCCACCGCGCCCGACATTTCCCCTGACGCGGACGATGTCGCGAATTTTCAGTACACCTCGGGTACCACGGGCTTCCCCAAGGCCTGCATGCTCACCCACGCCTACTGGCTCAGGACCGCCCAGGTCGTGGCGGACCAGATACGGCTCCGCGACGACGACGTCATGATGATCGCCCAGGCGTACTCCTACATGGACCCCCAGTGGACCACCATCCTCTGCCTGATCGGCGGCATCCCCCAGGTGGTGCTCCCCCGCTTCTCCGCCTCCGGCTTCTGGCCCGCCGCCCGCGAGCACGGCGCCACCCTGACCTACGTGCTCGGCACGATGCCACTGCTCCTGCACAAGCAGCCGCCGCACCCGCTCGACCGCGACAACCGGATGCGCCTGGTGCTGTGCTCGGGCATCGCCCCCGGCCTGCACCGCGCGTTCGAGGAGCGGTGGGGCGCGCCCTGGCGCGAGCTCTACGGCTCCACCGAGAGCGGCACGGACCTGATCGCCGCCCCGGAGGCCGGGGACACGGTCGGCACCGGCGCGATGGGGCTGCCGCCGCCCGGCAAGGAGGTCAGGGTCGAGGAGGAGACGGGCGAGATCCTGGTGCGCGGCGTGCCGATGATGAAGGGCTACTGGAACCACCCCGAGGCCACCGCCCACGCCTTCCGCGGCGGCTGGTACCACACCGGCGACCTGGGCCTCCTGGACGCGCACGGCTACATCCACCACCACGGGCGCATCAAGGACACTGTGCGCAGGGGTGGCGAGAACATCTCCTGCGCCGAGGTCGAGCGAGTGCTCGGCGAGCATCCAGCGGTGCTGAACTGCGCCCTGGTGCCCATCCCGGACGAGCTGTTCGGCGAGCTGCCCAAGGCGTTCATCCAGCTCAACGCGGGCTACGAGGCCGGCAGGGACACCGCCATGAGCGTCATCGAGCACGCCAGAGGGCGGCTGGCCCGGTTCAAGATCCCCGCTTACGTGGAGTTCGTCGACGGGTTCACGCTGACCCCGTCGGCGCGCGTGGAGAAGCGTCACCTGCTACCGCCCGGGCGTGACCAGCGCGCCGGGGCCATCGCCGCCGAAGAGGAGCGAACATGATCGACGTGACCGTGCGCGACGAGGTGGCCGTGATCACCCTGCGCCGGCCGGAGAAGCTCAACGCGCTGACCGCCGACATGCGCAGGCGGCTCGCCGCGGCCGTGCGCGACCACGGCGACGGCGAGCGGGCCAGGGGCATCGTGGTCACCGGCACCGGCAGGGCGTTCTCCGCCGGAGAGGACATCAACGAGGCCGTCGGGCAGTCGCTCCTGGCGGAGGTCGAGCTCTTCCACGACCTGACCCGGTCGGTGCTGGAGACCCGGGTGCCGGTGGTCGCGGCGGTCAACGGGCTGGCCGTGGGCGGCGCCGCAGAGTGGACGCTCTGCTTCGACGCCCGCCTCGGCACACCGGACACGGAGTACTTCTGGCCGGAGAACCACATCGGCCTGTCCATCTCGAACGCCGCCAGCCTCCTGCTGCCCCGCCTGGTGGGCGGCCGGGCGCTACGGCTGGTCCTGGACTCCACCCGGCTGGGCGCGGACGAGGCCAGGACGCTGGGCCTCCTGGACGAGATCGCCGACCCCACCGCGCTGGTGGCGAGGGCCATCGCCCTGATCCACCGCTGGACCGAGCCGGGCACCGCCACCGCGGTCCACCTCAAGCTGCTGCGGCCCTCGCTGGAGGAGGTGGAGCGCGCCTTCGCGGCGGAGACCGAGGCCGCCCGCGAGGTCGAGCGGAGCGGCATCGCCCAGGCAGGCATGGACCGCTTCGTCAACCGCCGCAACTGAGCCGCCAGAACCGGAGCCGCCCGGCACAGGCCGACGGCGGTGACGGCGAGGGCGAGGGTCAGTCGACCACGATGGCGGCGATCACCAGGGCGCAGGCCGCGGCGAACGCCGCCAGCGAATCGTACGCCCAGGTCACGCGGGCCGGGCCCGGCTCCTCCTTGCGGAGCTTGGCCCGCTCGGCGCGGTCGGTGATCTGCTCGCCCACCCAGTCGGCGTGCGTCTTGCCGGCGAACGCCTCGGCGGCGGCCTGCTCGGCCTTCGGGAGCGTGGGCTCGGTCGGGTAGCGGCCCCGGCGCGGCACGGGGGCGCCCCTGCGCTGCGCCTTGGCCCGCTCCCTGGCCGAGCTCACCGGCGTCCACAGCCGCAGCATCCGCTCGTCGTCGTAGCCGACGTTGATCGAGTGGGAGACCGTCACGTCGCCGACTGACGCCCACGGCACGAACGTCGAGCGCAGCGGGTTACGCCCGAGCAGGCCGTCCTCGGTGAACACGGTGGCCGGCCGGAGCGCGATCACGTAGACCACCACGGTCAGCACGCCGAGCACGGCCAGCGCCACCATGGACGGCTTGCCGCTGTAGCGGGCGATCAGGTCGTAGACGTTGAAGGCGACGAAGGCCACCCAGATCCAGCCGAGGACGAGCGCGGCCCTGGATCGGTAGACCTGTTTCACGGCTGCCACTTGAGCTGCGCGAACCCTGGCTTGATCACGCCGTTGATCAGCGCGAGCCGCTCGTCGAACGGCAGGAACGCCGACTTCATCGCGTTGACCGTGAACCACTGCAGGTCGTCCCACCCGTAGTCGAACGCCTCCACGAGCTTGGCGAACTCCAGCGAGTGGCTGGTGCCGCTCATCAGCCGGTTGTCGGTGTTGACCGTCACCCGGAAGTGCAGGCGGCGCAGCAGCCCGATCGGGTGCTCGGCGATGGACGCGGCGGCTCCGGTCTGCAGGTTGGAGGTGGGGCACATCTCCAGGGGGATGCGCTTGTCACGCACGTAGGCGGCCAGCCGGCCCAGCTTGGCGGTGCCGTCGTCGGCCACCGAGATGTCGTCGATGATCCGCACGCCGTGTCCCAGCCGGTCGGCACCGCACCACTGGATGGCCTGCCAGATCGACGGCAGCCCGAACGCCTCGCCCGCGTGGATGGTGAAGTGCGCGTTCTCCCGCTGGAGGTATTCGAAGGCGTCCAGATGGCGGGTGGGAGGGTAGCCCGCCTCGGCCCCCGCGATGTCGAACCCGACCACGCCGACGTCGCGGTAGCGCACGGCCAGCTCGGCGATCTCCATCGAACGCGCCTGGTGCCGCATCGCGGTCAGCAGGGTCCCGACCCTGATCCCCCGGCCCGCGGAGCCTTGCTCGAACCCCTCCAGCACGGCCTGGACGACCTCGTCGAGGCTGAGGCCGCGCGTGGTGTGCTGCTCGGGCGCGAAGCGCACCTCGGCGTAGACGACGCCGTCGGCGGCCAGGTCCTCGGCGCACTCGGCCGCCACCCTGACCAGGGACTCGCGGGTCTGCATGACGCCGACGGTGTGGTCGAACGTCTCCAGGTAGCGCTCCAGCGACCCGGAGTCGGCGGCCTCCTCGAACCAGACCCGGAGGCTCTCGGGGTCGGTGGCGGGGAGCCGGTCGTAGCCGGTCTCGCGTGCCAGGTCCACGATGGTCCCGGCCCGGAGACCACCGTCGAGATGGTCGTGGAGCAGGACCTTGGGTGCCCGCCGGATCTCGTCAAAGGTGGGGCTCATCCGCCCATGATACGAGTCCGGCCGGCGGATGCTCGCCCTTGGCTCATGCGGCGCGGATCAGGCACGAATCAGCCACGGGTCAGGCACGGATCAGGTTCTGTTGGCCGTGTCGGGGCTGAAGGCGGGCAGGCAGACGGCGATGTATTCGGCGCCCTCGGCGCCGGTGCTGTAGCGGACCTTCTCCCCCGGCTCGGTCACCAGGGTCTGCCCCGCTGCGACCTCGGTGGTGCCCCCGGCGTGCTCGACGAGGACGGTGCCGCGCAGCACCACGGTGTACTCGGTGAAGGCCGGTGTCTGGGCGGGCTCCTCCCAGCCGGGCGGGGCGACCATGTGGGCGATGGACAGCGCCTCGTCGCCGCTGCTGACCCGGCCGACGTGCTCGTCGATGAGCTTGCCGCCGGGCACCGGGATCCGTGAAGGTCCTTCTAGCTTTCTCACCACCGGGTCAGTGTCCCACGTCGATGACCAGGCGGTCGGGGCCGGTGTACTCCTTCACCCGGAAGGTCCTGGTCCGGTCGCTGATCAGGGCGATGCCGACGTGCCCTTCGAAGTCGCCGGTGGAGACGATGCCGGTGACGGCGGTGAGCGGCTCCGCCGACGTGCCCGTCCAGGTCGGCTCCCCGGCCTCGGTGTGGGCCTCGGCCGGGATGAGCATGACGTGCAGGGCCTGGCCGCCGTCGAGGTCGATGGGCTTGCCGGCCCCCTCGGTCTCCACCTTGCTCTTCCAGCGCACGGTGTAGCCGGGGACGTCGCCCTCGAAGTCGACGACCACCCGGTCGAACCCGTCGTGCCGGGCGACGCGGACGCCCGTCACCCTGGCCGGCACCATGCCGTCGCGCGGGACCTGCACCGGCGTGGTGCCCGTCGGCGAGGGCGCGGTCCCGGCGGGCGTCCTGGCCGGGGCGGAAGCCTCCGGCGGACTGGTCATGGGGCCGGACGGGGATCCGGCCGGCGACGGGGAAGACGTGCTGGTGGTGGTGCGCGCCGCGCTCCCGTCCGGCTGAGCCGTACCGCAGGACAGCAGGAGCGCGCCGCAGAAGGCGAGCGGGGCGAGACGCGCGATGTTCATGTGTGGGGAATGCCCGCTCGCACTTCCGTGAAGCGCCCCGTTGTCGGATCGACATGAGACAGGAGCGGGCCCCGCGCACGCGGGGCCCGCCTCTGCACTGGAATCTCCGGTATGTGAACCCGCCGGTCGACGGATCAGACCGTTTCGTACGCCTTCAGGTCGTCGGCCTCGACGGCCACGGGCTTACGTACCCGCAGACCGGTTGCCGAGATCGCGACGCCGACCAGGGCGAGCACCAGGCAGACCACGATCGCCGCGCGCAGCGAGCCGATCGAGAGCCCGCCGCCGCCCGAGGTGAGCACGGCGGTGACCACGGCCAGCACGACGGCGCCGCCCACCTGACCCGAGGTGTTGAGCAGCCCGGAGGCCAGGCCCTGCTCCTCGTCGTCCACGCCGTTGGTGGCCTGGATGTTCAGCGGCGGGAACGACAGCGCGAACGCGACGCCCAGCAGGAGCATGCCGGGCAGCACCAGGCCACCCAGGCTCGGCGTCTCGCTGATGCCGAGGAACATCGCGTACCCGCCGGCGAGGGAGGCCGCGCCGATGACGATCAGCTTGCCGGTGCCGAACCGGTCGGCGAGGTTCCCCACCCTGGTGGAGCTGAGGGCCACGATCACGCCCGCGGGCAGGAACACCAGCGCGGTGCCCAGGGCCGACCAGCCGAGCAGGTTCTGGAAGTACTGCATGGCCACGAACTGGAAGGACACGTACGAGCCCATGAGGATGAACAGGCCCAGGTTGGCCCGCACCAGCGGGCCGGAGCGCAGGATGCCGAGCCGTACCAGCGGGTGCTTCATCCTGAGCTCGGCGAACACGAACAGCCCGAGCAGGGCGGCGACGGCGACCAGCGAGCCGATCGTGCGCAGGGAGGCCCAGCCGACCTCGGGCGCCTGCACCACGGTGAAGACCAGCAGCAGCATGGAGGCGGTGACCAGCACGGCGCCGAGCAGGTCGTGGCCGCCCTCGGGCCGCTCCTCCACCGGGCGCGGCAGCACCCTGAGCGCCGCCACCAGCGCGATGACGGCGACCGGCACCGGCATCAGCAGCGTGTAGCGCCAGTCGAGCTCGGTCAGCAGTCCGGAGATCACCAGGCCGAGCGAGTAGCCGCTGGCCCCCGAGGCGGTGAAGATGCTCAGCGCCTTGTTGCGCTGCGGCCCCTCGGGAAACGTCGTGGTGATGATCGACAAGGCGGCGGGCGCGGTGAAGGCGGCGGCGACACCCTTGACGAAACGCGCGGCGATCAGCAGCGCGCCGTCGTCCACCACGCCACCGAGCAGCGAGGCGACGGCGAAAACGGCCAGTGCGACCAGGAAGACCCTGCGTCGCCCGAGCAGATCGGCGACCCTGCCTCCGAGCAGGAGAAGACCGCCGTATCCGAGCACATATCCGCTGACGACCCACTGCAGGGTGGAGGTGGAAAGTCCGAGCTCATGCTGGATGGACGGCAACGCGATGCCGACCATCGACACGTCGAGTGCGTCAAGAAAGATCACTGCGCAGAGCACGGCGAGCGCACTCCACCGGGAACCGTGTTTAGAGGACATGAGGGGAAACATTACATGCACTCGCATCTAATGCAAGCGCATTAAATGTCCTTGCATCGGTTTGACCTAAGTGGTACTCTCCGGCCATGGACGAGCAGTACGTGGTCAGCACCTGGCATTACGTCCTGGCCAAGCACGCCAAGGCGATGTGCGCGCTGGAGCGCGAGCTCGGTGCCAGGCACGGCCTGGGGCCCAGCGAGTTCGAGGTCCTCGACCGCATCGTCCACCACGACCGGAAGCTGCGCATCCAGGAGCTCTGCGATGAGGTGCACCTGAGCCAGAGCGCGCTCTCGCGGGTGGTGGCACGCCTGGAGAAGGCCGAGCTCGTCTGCCGCGGCGTCTGCGACTCCGACCGGCGCGGCGTGTTCGTCTCCATCACCGACGAGGGCCGCGCCCGCCACCACGCGGCTCTCCCCACCCACCGAGAGGTCCTGGCCGAGGTCTTCGCCGACGCCCCGGCACCGGTCGGATAGGCGGCACGACCTCATCGGGCGGGCTCCTGCCCGCCCGATCGCTCAGGCGGTGATGCGGTCGATGACCAGGGGCAGCGGCTCCTGACCGGTCGTCCCCACCTCGAAGCCGTCCGCCAGCGCCTCCAGCGCCCGGCCGAACCGGGCCGGGTCGTCGGCGTGCAGGGTGAGCAGCGGCTCCCCCTGCCTGACCACGTCGCCCGGCTTGGCGTGCAGCGTGATGCCCGCCCCGAACGACACCGGGTCCTCCTTGCGCGCCCGGCCCGCGCCCAGCCGCCAGGCCGCCAGCCCCACGGCGTAAGCGTCCAGCCTGGCCAGCACGCCCGACGCGGGAGCCTCGACCACCATGGTCTCGGCCGCCGTGGGCAGGGGCGCGTCCGGATCGCCGCCCTGGGCGGTGATCATGCGACGCCAGGCGTCCATGGCCGAGCCGTCCCGCAGCGCCTCAGCCGGGTCCTTGCCGGCGATCCCGGCGGCCTCCAGCATCTCGGCGGCCAGGCGTACCGTCAGCTCCACCACGTCGGACGGCCCGCCGCCCGCGAGGACCTCGACCGACTCCTCGACCTCCAGCGCGTTGCCCACCGCGCGGCCGAGCGGGCGGTCCATCGCGGTGAGCAGCGCCACCGTGCGCACGCCCGCGTCGGTGCCCAGCGCGACCATGGTCTCGGCCAGCTCACGGGCCCGCTCCGGGGTCTTCATGAACGCGCCGGAGCCCACCTTGACGTCCAGCACCAGCGAGCCGGTGCCCTCGGCGATCTTCTTCGACATGATCGACGAGGCGATGAGCGGGATCGACTCGACGGTGCCGGTGACGTCGCGCAGCGCGTACAGCTTCTTGTCGGCGGGCGCCAGGCCGGAGCCAGCGGCGCAGATCACCGCGCCGGCGGCGCGCAGCACGCCGAGCATCTCCTCGTTGGACAGTGAGGCCCGCCAGCCGGGGATGGACTCCAGCTTGTCCAGCGTGCCGCCGGTGTGGCCGAGGCCACGGCCGGACAGCTGCGGGACGTAGGCGCCGCAGGCCGCCACCAGCGGCGCGAGCGGCAGCGTGATCTTGTCGCCGACGCCGCCCGTGGAGTGCTTGTCGGCGGTCGGCCGGTCGAGCGCCGACCAGTCCATCCGCTCGCCGGAACGGATCATCGCCTGGGTCCAGCCGGCGATCTCCCGCCGGTTCATCCCGTTGAGCAGGATCGCCATGTTCAGCGCGGCCATCTGCTCGTCGGCGACCTCGCCGCGCGTGTAGGCGTCGATCACCCAGTCGATCTGGGCGGCCGTCAGCTCGCCACCGTCCCGCTTGGCGACGATGACCTCGATGGCGTCCATCAGCCCATCCGCGTCAGGTCGTCGGGGCCGAACGCGTAGGGCAGGATCTCGGCCATCCGCTTCGGCCCGTCGACGGTCTCGACCAGCAGCTCCTCGCCGCCGAACTCGAAGAGCAGCTGGCGGCAGCGCCCGCACGGCATGAGCAGCTCGCCATGGCCGTCGACGCAGGTGAAGGCCACCAGCCTGCCGCCGCCGGAGGACTGCAGCGCGGAGACCAGCCCGCACTCGGCGCACAGGCCCACGCCGTAGGAGGCGTTCTCCACGTTGCAGCCCGTGACGATCCGGCCGTCGTCGACCACGGCGGCCGCGCCGACGGGAAACTTGGAATAGGGGGCGTAAGCGTGGTGCATGGCCTCGGCGGCCTTCTCACGGAGCGCGTCCCAGTTGATGTTCAATGTTGTTCCCCCCGGCGGTAGCTCACGCCGTCGGCCTTGGGCATCCGCAGGCGTTGCGAAGCCACCAGGAGCACGAGCAGCGTGAGCACGTGCGGCGTGATGAAGACGAATTCGTTCGGCAGCGTGTCGACGGTCAGCCAGAGCCAGATCAGCACGACCGCGCCCGCCGCCATCCCGGCCAGGACGGTGTACTCCCTGGCGCCCCGGGCGGTGAGCTCGGCCGGCCTGGCCGGCGACAGCATGGCACGGGCCCGGACACCAAGATAGATCAGCAGCAGGATCGCACCGAACAGCAGGAACGACGTGACCGCGCCGGCGCTGCGCAGTTGCAGGCCGTCGGCGTAACCGAACAGCGCGGCGCCCGCCGCTAGCCCGCCCGGCCGCCAGTTGCCGAAGATCATGGCCGCCAGGCCGATGAACCCGCGCCCGCCCGTCTGCCCCTCGACGTACTTGGTGGTCACGAAGACCAGGAACACGCCGCCGAGCCCGGCGAACGCGCCGGAGATGACGACCGCGACGTACTTGATCCGGTAGACGTTCACGCCCAGCGACTCGGCGGCCCACGGGTTCTCGCCCGCGGAGCGCAGCCGCAGCCCGAAGGAGGTGCGCCAGAGCACGTAGAACGTCAGCGGGAGCAGCAGCACGGCCAGCACCACCAGCAGGTTCACGTTGTACGTGAGCCCGCGCAGGATGCCCGCGACGTCCGACAGCAGGAACCAGTGCGTACGCTCCAGGCTCCCCAGCCAGTCGGGCCCGGAGGAGAACAGCGGCAAGCTGACCCGTGGCGGCTGGGACGACAGCGCCGGCGAGGTGGTGATGCCGGCGCCCGCCTCGCCCGCCGGGGTGCCCTCCTTGTAGAGGACCTCCGACAGGAAGCGGGTGACGCCGGGCCCGAGCAGGTTGATCGCGACGCCGCTGATGATGTGGTCGACGCCGAAGGTGACGGTGGCGATGGCGTGGATCAGCCCGCCCACCGCGCCCGCGGCCAGGCCGGCCAGCAGCGCCGCCATGGGGCCCCACTGGTAGCCGGCCCAGCCGGCGAACCAGGTGCCGAGCACCATCATGCCTTCGAGGCCGATGTTGACCACGCCGGCCCGCTCGGCCCACAGGCCGCCGAGCCCGGCCAGGCCGATCGGCACCGCCAGCATCAGCGCGGCGGCGAACGTGCCCGAGGAGGTGATGTCGTTGGCGCCGGACACGACCCTGACCAGCGACATCAGCAGGATGAGCACGGCGACGCCGATGAGCGCCAGATGGTATTTGCGAGTCCTGGTCGATCCCGCGACGGTCGTGGTCGTCATGTTGCCACCTCAACGGGAGTGTTCCTGCCGAGCTCCTGAGCGGCCCGCCGTTCCTCACGCCGCAGCGCGAGCCTCCTGGTGATCTCGTTGGCGATGACGACCAGGAGGACGATCGTGCCCTGGATGATGACGACGACCGAGGGCGGCACGTTGGCGAACTGCAGCGGCCCCTGAGCGTGCTCCAGGAAGCCGAACAGCAGCGCGGCGATCGCGATGCCGACGGGCTGGTTACGGCCCAGCAGCGCGACGGCGATGCCCAGGAAGCCCAGGCCGGGGGTGAAGTTGGAGCCGAAGGAGTGCTTGTCGCCGAGGATCTCGGGCAGCCCGATCAGCCCGGCGATCGCGCCGGACAGCACCATCGCGGCGATGACCATCTTCTTCGCGTTGACACCCGAGGCCGCCGCGGCCGACGGGTTCAGGCCGCTGGCCTTGAGCTCGAAGCCGAACCTGGTCCGCTCCAGCAGCACCCAGAGTCCCACGCCGAGCAGGATCGCCACGATCAGGAAGCCCCACAGCCCGCCACCGCGCGGCGCGGGCAGGCCGAACAGCTCGAAGATCCAGTTGAGGTTGGGGAACCAGGCGGACTGCGGCAGCTCCGGCGTGCCAGTGGTGAGCAGCCCCTCGCTCCGCTCGCCGGTGAAGGGACCGCGGACGAGGAAGGCCGCCAGGTTGATCGCGATGTAGTTGAGCATGATCGTGGAGATGACCTCGTTCACCCCCCTGGTCACCTTCATGATGGCCGGGATCAGCGCGTAGAGGCCGCCCACGACCGCCGCCACCACGATGATCACGGTGATCTGGATCGGGGCGGGCGCGGTGAACGTCGAGCCGACGTACGCGGCGCAGATGGCCGCGATCCGGTACTGGCCCTCCACGCCGATGTTGAAGAGGTTCATCCGGAAGCCGACGGCCACCGCGAGACCCGCGATGAACAGCGTCACGGACCGGTTGATCATGGGCGCGATGCCGTTGACGACCGAGCGCTCGGTCTCGCCGAAGTTGAAGAACGCGGCGAACGCGGCCGACGGGCTGGCGCCCGCCGCGAGGATCGCCACGCTGGAGATGACGAGGGCCACCACGATGGCCGCGACGGCGCCTGCGACGGTCAGCAGCGCCCGGTAGAGCCCTGCGGGCATCACGTCTCCTCAGTGCCGGTGATGGCACCGGTCATGTATCCACCCAGCCGTTCGGGCGTGACATCGGACGGGTCGAGCCGGGCGACGAGCCGCCCCCGGTAGATGACGTGCAGCGTGTCGGACAGGCCGATCAGCTCGTCGAGGTCTGCCGAGATCAGCAGGACGGCCAGCCCGGCGGCTCTGGCGTCGCGCAGGTGGTCCCAGATGGCGGCCTGCGCGCCCACGTCGACGCCCCTGGTGGGGTGGGCGGCGATGAGGAACTTCGGCTTGCCGCTCATCTCACGGCCGACGATCAGCTTCTGCTGGTTGCCGCCCGACAGGGCCAGCGCGAGGGTGTCGACCCCCGGCGTGCGCACGTCGTAGTCCTTGATGATGCGCTCGGTGTCGGCCTTGGCGTCGCGCCTGTTGACGAAGAAGCCGTTGCGCGCGGGCGGTCTGGTCTGGTGACCGAGCACCCGGTTCTCCCAGAGCGAGGCTTCCAGCAGCAGGCCCTGGCGGTGACGGTCCTCGGGGATGTAGCCGACGCCCGCCTCGCGACGCCGCAGGGTGGACCAGGAGGTGATGTCGGCCTCGCCGAGCAGGATGCCGCCGTGCGCCGGGCGCAGACCCATGATCGCCTCGATCAGCTCGGTCTGCCCGTTGCCCTCGACCCCGGCGACCCCGAGGATCTCGCCCTCGTGGATGTCGAACGACACGCCGTCCAGGAGCAGTCGCCTGCCCTCCTCGCGGACGCGGTCGAGGTAGAGCTCGACCGAGGTGCCCGCGGGCACCGGCCGATGGCCGTCGGCCTCCATGGTCAGGCCGGACACCCGCAGCGCCACGGTGTCGGTCACGGTGGACTCGCGGGTCTCCGGGGTGGGCAGCTCGCTGCCGACCATGAGCTCGGCGAGCTGCCGGGCGGTGACGTCCGCGGGGGCCACGCTGGCGACCGTGGTGCCGCGCCGGATCACGGTGATCGCGTCGGCGATGTCGAGCACCTCGTCGAGCTTGTGGGAGATGAAGATGACCGTGAGGCCGCCGGCCTTGAGCTCGCGCAGGTTGTCGAAGAGCTCGTCGACCTCCTGCGGCACCAGGACCGCGGTCGGCTCGTCGAGGATGAGGATGCGCGCGCCCCGGTAGAGGACCTTGAGGATCTCCACCCGCTGACGGTCCCCGACTCCCAGGTCCTCCACCAGCCGGTCGGGGTCGACCCGCAGGCCGTGTCTCTCGGCGAGGTCGTTGATCCGGGCGCGGGCGCCGGCCACGTCCAGGCCGACACCCTTCCTCGGCTCGGCGCCGAGGACGATGTTCTCCAGGACGGTGAAGTTGTCGGCGAGCATGAAGTGCTGGTGGACCATGCCGATGCCGGCGCCGATGGCGTCGCTGGGGGTCCGGAAGCCGACCTCGGCGCCGTTGACCCTGATGGTGCCCTCGTCCGGCTTCTGCATGCCGTACAGGATCTTCATCAGCGTCGACTTGCCCGCGCCGTTCTCCCCTACGATCGCGTGCACCGTGCCGGGTTCGACGGTGATGCGGATGTCGTGGTTGGCCACGACACCGGGGAAGCGTTTGGTGATGCCCTCCAGTTGTACGGCGGGGTGCACCGCGGCGACGGTGTCAGCGTTCATCGGCCGCTCATTCGATCTCTCCTAGAGCTCGGCAGATAGGCCGAAGGCCCGGGTCTCGGATGACCTCGGGCCCTCGGCCTATGTCCGTCATCAAATTTACGGCTTGGCCGGCACCGTGATCGTGCCGTCCACGATGCCCTTCTTGGCCTCGTCGAGCTTGTCCTTGATGTCGTCGATCTCGCCACCGGTGGTGGCCAGGCCCACGCCGTCGACCTTGAGGTCGTAGACCACGTCGTTGCCGCCCTTGGCGCCGCCCTGGAAGGACTTGATGAACTCGAAGACGCCCACGTCGACGCGCTTGAGCATCGAGGTCATGATGACCGACTGGAGGTTGGTCTCCTTGATGGTCTGGCGCTGGTCGGAGTCGACGCCGATGGCCTTCTTCTTGGCCGCGGCCGCCGCCTGGAACACGCCGAGGCCGGAGTCGCCGGAGGCGTGGTAGACGATCTCCGCGCCGTCCTGGTACATCTTCTCGGCCGCGACCTTGCCCTTCTCGGGGGCCTTGAAGCCGCTGAAGTCGCCGTCGGGGGTGAGGTACTTCACGTCGATCTTGGCGTCGGCCTTGACCGACTTCACGCCGGCCGCGAAGCCCGCCTCGAACTTCTTGATCAGGTCGTTCTCGACGCCGCCGACGAAGCCGACGTGGCCGCTCTCGGCCTTGGTCGCGGCGGCGACGCCCGCCAGATAGGAGCCCTGCTCCTCGGCGAACAGCAGGCCGGTGACGTTGGCCGCGTTGGAGGCCGAGTCGACGACCGCGAACTGGATCTCGGGGTATTCCTCGGCGGTCTTCTTGATGTCCTCGCCGTAGGCGAAGCCGACGCCGATGATCGGGTTGTAGCCCGCGTCGGCCAGCTGACGCAGCAGCTCGCCTCGGTTGGAGCCGTCGGAGGCGGGGCTCAGCTCCTTGATCTCGGCGCCGAGCTCGGTCTTGGCCTTCTCCAGGCCGGCGTAGGCGGCGTCGTTGAAGGACTTGTCGCCACGGCCGCCGATGTCGAACGCGAGGCCGACCTTGAGGGCCCCTGCGGCCGGCGCGCTGCTCGCGTCGGCGGAGGGCTGAGCGCTCGCCGTGGTGTCCCCGCCGGTGCTGCCACCGCCGCAGGCCGCGGCCGCCATGAGCATGACACCGGCTGCAGTGCCGGTCGCCAACCTGCCGAATCGCTTGCTGAGCAAGGCGACTCCCTTCCATTTCCCCGCCGTCGAACTTCATCGCGGGCGCGAAGAAACGTACGGCAACCCTGCACGGAAGATAGTTGGTTGACCAGGGCATACCAAACCGCAGCACAGGGTCGCAACCGCTCCGTTATCGACATCAAGCGCGTCCGTGACCTGATGCGCCCGGTGAGGGCCTCCTGCAAGTTTTACCGAACTTTGGGTCTCGCCAGCACTTCGTCCACGGACGATCATGTCAGGGATTCCCACCAACGGTGGAAATATCGTCTGGAGTCCCCTCATGCATCCCTGGAAGGCACTCGCCGTGCCGCTCGCGGCGGCCATGGTCCTGACCATGTCCGCCGCGCCCGCCATGGCGACCATCCCCGCCATCACGGTCGCCGACAACGCGACCCAACCGGTCTTCTCCCGCGCCGACGCCATCAAGCAGACGGTCTTCGTCGAAGTCGCGGGCACCGACAGCGACAGCGACGGCAAGCCCGACCGCGTCGCCGTCGACATCCTGCGGCCCAAGGAGACCGACCAGGGCCTCAAGGTCCCGGTGATCATGGAGTCGAGCCCCTACTACGCCGGCGGCAACGACGTGGCCAACCACCCGGTGGACGTCGACGAGCACGGCAACCCGCTGCCCAGCACCTTACGCTCGGCCGGCAAGATGAGCTCGGAGCCGTTCGACAGCTACTACGACAACTACTTCGTGCCCCGCGGGTACGCCATCGCGCTGGTGGAGAACATCGGCAGCGGCCGCGCCACCGGCTGCCCCACCACGGGCGCCCCCAACGAGACCGCAGGCCCCAAGGCCGCGATCGACTGGCTGAACGGCCGGGCCAAGGGCTTCGACGCCGACGGCCGGCCCGTCCAGGCGACCTGGTCGACCGGCAAGGTCGGCATGATCGGCGTCTCCTACAACGGCACGCTGCCCAACGCGGTGGCCGCCACCGGGGTGAAGGGCCTGGAGACGATCGTGCCGATCGCCGCGATCTCCTCCTGGTACGACTACTACCGGGCCAACGGCGGTGTGCTCGCGCCCGGCGGCTTCCAGGGCGAGGACGCGGACGTGCTGGCCAAGTACGTGCTCACCCGGGAGAACGGCCAGGAGGCCTGCGGCGCGGTGATGGACCACCTGACGGCCGCGCAGGACCGGATCACCGGCGACTACAGCCGCTTCTGGGACGACCGCAACTACCTCAACGACGTGCGCAAGGTCAGGGCCAGCGTCTTCCTGGTGCACGGCCTCAACGACTGGAACGTCAAGACCAAGCAGGCCGCCCAGTGGTGGGAGGCCCTCGCCGAGCGGCGCGTGCCGCGCAAGATCTGGCTGCACCAGGGCACCCACATGAACCCGTTCAGCCTGCGCACCGCCGAATGGCTGCGCCAGCTGCACGGCTGGTTCGACCACTGGCTGTACGGGATCGACAGCGGCATCATGCGGGAGCCGCAGGCCGACGTGGAGATCGCCGCCGGCCGGTGGGGGCAGCACGCCTCCTGGCCGCTGCCCGGCGCCAGGCCGGTGCGGCTGTGGCTGGGCTCGGGCGCCAAGCTGAGCCCGCGTCCCCGCGCCCATTCCGGCCGCGAGTCGTTCACCGACCAGAAGACCCGCACCGCCGAGCAGCTCGTGGAGGCCGCGCCCGCGCCGGATCCGAACCGGCTGGCCTACCTCACCGGCGCCCTGCCCACGGACGTGCGCATCTCGGGCACGCCCACGGTGTCGGTGCGGGCCTCGATGAAGAACGGCTCCTCGCCGTACCTGACGGCCCTGCTCGTCGACTACGGCGAGGACACGCGCCCCAACGGCACGCTGGTGCCGACCGGCGAGAGCTACTGCTACGGCCAGGGCGTCCCGGGTGACACCGGGTGCACGGCGCTGCGCGAGCTGGGCACGGAGGCGACCCCGTACAAGATCGTCACCCGTGGCTGGCTGGACGTCCGCAACCGTCACCGGGCCGACCGGTCCGTGCCCGTCAGGCCGGGCAAGGAGTACGGCTTCAGCTGGGACTTCCAGCCGCAGGACTACGTGTTCAAGAAGGGGCACCGGATCGGCGTCGTGATCATCTCGACGGACTACGACTACACCCTGCGCTACCCGGCGGGCACCGAGGTCACGGTGTCGACCGGACACTCGTCGCTCAAGCTGCCGATCGTCTCCGGCCGCTTCTCCTGAGACACGACGGCGGCGAAGGACTCACGTGAGTCCTTCGCCGCCGTGCGCTCAGGTCAGGCCAGTGCGGAGGTGATCTCGTCCGCCGACGGCAGGTGGCCGCCCTCGAACAGGGCGGTCAGCGCGGTGGTGGCCATGAGGCGGACGCCCATCGCGATGGCCCGCTCGTCGATGTCGAACGTGCCCTGGTGGATGTCGTAGGTGATGCCCGTCTCCGGGGAGCGGGTGCCGAGCCGGGCGAACGCGCCGGGGATCGACTCGAGGTACCAGGCGAAGTCCTCGCCGCCGAGCGACTGCTGCGCCGGCACCACCGCGCCGGCGCCCAGGGCGCGGGTGGCGGCCTCGGCCAGCATGTCCACGCTGAGCTCGTCGTTGACCACGGGCGGCACACCCCGGGTGTAGTCCATCGTGGCCTCGACGCCGTAGGCGCCGGCGACGGACTCCAGCAGTGCCTTGATCAGGTCGGGGGCGGCGTGCCAGGCGTCCTCGTCCAGGCAGCGCACGGTGCCCTCGGCCACGCCCACGTCCGGGATGGCGTTGGCGGCGGTGCCGGCCTGGACCCTGCCCCAGACGAGGCTGAGCGAGGAGCGGGGGTCGACCCGGCGCGACAGCGCGGCGGGCAGCTCGGTCAGGATCTTGGCGAGGGCGAAGACCAGGTCGGCGGTGAGGTGCGGCCTGGCGGTGTGGCCGCCCGGCCCCGACACCCTGATCACGAGCTTGTCGCAGGCGGAGGTGATGGGCCCGGCCTTGAGCCCGACCTGGCCGACGTCGATGCGGGGGTCGCAGTGGAGACCGATGATGCGCTCCACGCCGCTGATGCCGCCCTGGGCCATGACCTCCAGCGCGCCGCCGGGAAGCTCCTCGGCGGGCTGGAAGATCAGCCGCACCCGGCCCGGCAGCAACCCGGCCGCGGCCTGCTGGGCCAGGAAGAGCGAGGTGCCGAGCAGGATCGCGGTGTGGACGTCGTGGCCGCACGCGTGACAGGAGCCGGGAACGGTGGAGCGGTAGGGCAGCTCCTTCTCGTCCTGGAGCGGCAGGGCGTCGATGTCGGCGCGCAGCGCCACGATCGGGCCGTCGCCGCCGCCCACGTCACAGATCACCCCGGTGCCGCGGGGCAGCACCGTGGGGACCAGCCCGGCGGCCAGCAGCCGCTCGGCGATCCGCTGAGTCGTGCGGTATTCGGCGAAGGCCAGCTCCGGATGCATGTGCAGGTCGCGGCGGAACGCCACCAGATCCTGCTCCGTCTCCGCCAGGAACGCGTCGAGTTCCCCTCGAAGCTCACGTCCCTGCATCTGTCACCATCCCGTCCTATGCCATGCGATGACAATGCCCGGCATCGCACCGCTCATAGCGCCATTTTCCGTCATTTGTCCCACTGCGCGCGGAGGCTGTTCGGGTCGGAACAGCCGTCCGGCCAATCAGATGCCACACCCACTGGTTTCGGTGCCAAAAAAAGATCGTCAGCACGGGGTCGCGGATCTCGGCCGCCTGAAGGGTGGACAACCGCCGCAGCCCGGAAACACAGCGGTCGGCCGTGGAACCTGGCGATGCTTCGACTTTATCGCCCTCACGGGGCCTCGCGGCGCCAACTACACCAAAAGTTAGCCGACTGCGTGCCCGTAACCATGGATCGTCACGCTCTGTGACCGTACGCCTGACCCGAATATGGTCATAACGGATCATTAATTGGTGACCCGATGTCGCTACTTCCAAACGTGGTCAGCGATTCCGAATCGTGTGACCTTACGTCATGGTCATGACACTACCGCGCTGGCTGCATTTGCGAATAATGCGTGTTTCACTCGCTATATGATCACTAACATCCCGTTCGGGGAGAAGTATGCCAGGTTGAGCATCTTCGAGCCGGGCGAGGGGACCCTGGTGGTCGTACCCTCGCTGTCTCTTCCGCAGGACGAGCTGCGCCGTATCACCGGAGCGCGCTATTACGAGGAGCGCCTGCTCTTCCTGCTCATGACGCTCCGCCGGCCCAAGGTCAAGGTGGTCTACCTCACCTCCGCGCCGATCGATCCGGAGATCGTCGACTACTACCTCGCCTTCCTGCCCGACCCGGAAGAGGCCGCCAAGAGGCTGGAGCTCATCAGCCTCGACGAACCGCGTCTCCAACCCCTGACCAGAACGTTACTTTCCTGTCCCGATGTCCTGGATCGGTTACGTTCGGTCATCGAAGGTGACGCATGGCTCATCCCGTTCGTGCGCAGCGAGCTGGAGGAAGAACTCGCCTCGTCACTGAACGTTCCCCTCTACGGTCCCGCCACGACGCTGGCCTACTACGGCTCCAAGAGCGGCTCGCGCGAGGTGGGCACCGCGGCGGGCGTGCCCATGGCCCGCGGCTTCGGCGACCTGCGCACGCTGACCGAGATCGAGGACGCGATCGAGTCGCTGCCGGGCGAGCGGGTGATCGTCAAGCTGAACGACGGCTATTCGGGGCTGGGCAACGTCATCCTCGCCAAGGACGACCGGTCACGCAGCAGCTTCTCGGCCGCCGGGGAGACCTGGGCCAGCTTCACCGGCAAGGCCCTGGAGCGGGGGGCCGTCGTCGAGGAGTACATCGAGCACCGGCCGCTGTTCTACCCCAGCGCGCTGGCCCGCGTGACGCCCGGCGGGCACCACGAGGTGCTCGCCACCCACGACCAGGTGCTCGGCGGCCCCAACGGCGACGTCTACCAGGGCTGCACCTTCCCGGCGGCGGAGAAGTACCGCGCCGACGTGAGCGCCTCGGCGGACAGGATCGCCGAGGTCCTGGCGGGCAAGGGTGTGGTCGGGCTGTTCGGCATGGACTTCTTCGCCATGAAGACCGATGCGGGCTACGCGGCCCTGCTGTGCGAGATCAACCTGCGCATCGGCGGCACCACCCATCCCTACGGCGCGGCGCTGCTGGCCACCGGGGCCACCTACGACCCGGTCACCGGCCTGCTCATGGCAGACGGCCGGCCCAAGCACTACACCGCGACCGACAACTGCTCCGCCTCCTGCCTGCGCGGGCGGACGCCGGGCGAGGTGGTGCGCACGGTGCAGCGGCTCGGCCTGGGCTACGACCAGGAGACGCGCACGGGCAACGTCTTCCACCTGCTGGGCGCCCTCCCCGAGCACGGCAAGCTGGGCTTCACCTCCATCGGCGACTCCCGCGACCAGGCCGACGAGCTGCACGCCCGCACTAAACGCGTCCTCTGCGGAGACCTCGCACCCCGATGACCAGGAGCACGATCGCCAGGACGACGTTGACCGCGATCAGGATCCCGTGGACCACGTAGAAGCTGGTCGCGTGCCCGTCGGCCAGGTTAAACCCCAAGTTGATCCACTCGAAGACCATGAACACGCCGAGTGCGATGAGGAATCCGGCGATCTTTCGTGACATGCCACTCTCTCTAGCGTTGAAGGCAGACCATCGGGGGATGTGTCGCCGCATGGGCAACAACACGAAGCTACGCTGAGACCGCAATGTGGACGAAACTGGTGTCTGCCACGGCACTCCTCACCGCGGTTACTCTCGCCGGCCCCGTCATGGGAGCCGCTCTGGCCGCGCCGACCCCTCCCCCGGTGGGCGGCGACTCGCTCGGCAGTCGCGGCCTGGTCAAGCCCGCGGGCATCAAGGCGCCACCGAAGACCAAGGCGACCTCGTTCGTGATCGCCGACCATGAGACGGGTCAGGTGCTCGCGGCCAGGGACGCCCACGGGCGTTACCTGCCCGCCAGCACGCTCAAGATGCTGACCGCGCTCACCCTCATCCCCAAGCTCGACAAGAACCTCACGGTCAAGCCGAGCCGCAACGCGGTCAACCAGGAGGGCAGCGCGGTCGGTCTGCGGCCCACGCCGATCTACAAGGTCGACGACCTGTTCAAGGCACTGATGATGTCCTCGGGCAACGACGCGGCGATGGCGCTGGCCGAGACCAACGGCGGCCTGGACCAGACCATGAGCGACATGAACGCCGAGGCCAAGCGCCTGCAGGCCAACGACACCGTGGCGATCACGCCCAGTGGGCTGGACAAGCCCGGGCAGAGCAGCTCGGCGTACGATCTGGCGCTCATCGCCCGAGCCGGCCTGGCCAACCCCGATTTCCGCCGATATATCAGTACGAAGAGCGCGAAGTTCCCGGCGCCGAAGAAGAAGTTCTACGAGATCAGCAACCACAACAAGCTGCTGTGGCGCTATAAGGGCATGATCGGCGTCAAGAACGGCTGGACCTCCAAGGCCCATGGCGCCTTCGTCGGCGCGGCCACCCGCGACGGCCACACGATCATCGTCTCGATCATGAGGCACAAGGGCTACTTCTGGGACGAGGTCACCAAGCTGCTCGACTGGGGCTTCACCGCCAGGGGCAAGGTCACCCCGGTCGGGCAGCTCGTCGACCCGCTGCCCGAGCAGGCGGCTCAGGCGCCGGTCCAGCAGGCCGCCCCGACGATCAGCGCGCCGGCCGTGGCGCCCTCTGTGACAGGCTCCGGTACGACCGCCGCCAGGCCGCTGCTCGACCACGCCGCCTCCGAGCAGACCGTCACCAGCCGCACGCTGGGCTCGGCCGTCATCGGCGGCGGGCTGCTGTTCGGGCTGGTCTGGCTCGGGTACGGCATCCGCCGCAGGCGCCGGTCACGACTGTGACGCCTGCTCGGATGCCTGCTGGGCGGCTCCCTGGGCCGACGACGGGACGGGTGACGGCGAGGGCGGCGGGGTGAGACCCGCCGTGGCGGTCCAGGCGGCCACGTAGAGCACCAGCCGGGTGGAGACGTTGATCCAGATCAGCAGCCCGACCATGACCGCGAACGCGCCGTACACCGGATTGCCCAGCGTCTGGGCCAGCAGCAGCGACGCGATCTGCTTGAGCGCGCCGAAGCCGACCGCGCCCAGCAGCGCGCCCTTGGCGATCACCCGGAACGGCTGGGCGAGCCTGGCCACCCAGCCCAGCAGGATCACGAACAGCACCCAGTCCGCGCCCACGCTGCCCAGGAGCCCCACGAGCCAGGTCGCCGCCGTGACCACCGGTGAGCTGTCGCCGAAGAGGAAGAGCGCGACGTTCCTGGTCGCCCGCGTGGCCAGCCCACCTGCCAGCACCGACACGATCAGCGTCACGCCCAGCATCAGCAGGGAGAGCAGGTCGCGCAGCTTGCCGAGGAAGAAGGTGAGCGGCGGCGCGGTGGTCATCGAGATCTCCCGCAGCGCCCCGCGCAGCGCGTCCACCGCCCCCAGGCCCGCGTAGAGCAGCCCGAGCAGGCCGATGATCCCCGCGGTCGCCTTGGCGTCCTCGACGGATCTCAGATCGAGCCGGTCGGCCAGACCGGGCAGCTGCTCCAGGATCGCCGCCCGCAGGGCCTGCTCCACGCTCTGGTCGAACACCAGCAGGTAACCCAGCAGCGCGAAGGCCAGCGCGAGCAACGGGAAGAACGACAGGAACGCGAAGTAGGTGACGGCTCCCGCCAGCCGGTCGCCCGACTGCCCCTGATAGCGCTGGACGGTCCTGATCAGGTGGTCGAGGAACGGCCTGCGCACACGCCAGTGCTCCATCAGCCGGCGTCCCCGGCTCTTGGCCGCGTCGATCCGCTGGGTCAGGCTCGCCATCACGGTGCCTCTCAGGTCCCCATATATCGGCAGACCTGCCCTGAAGCGAGCTTCTGTATCCACCGGGCGAACTTTTCTACCACGCCCCACACCAGGCCGCCACAACCTCCACCGGGCCCTCACGCCTACAGTGTGAACAATTCGGCAGATTTAAAGTGGGATCTTCGGCAGATCTTAAGACCCAGGCTCGGCAGATTTAAAGCAGGACCCACGGCAGACTTAAAAACGCAGCTAGGCTGGACACATGCGAGAAGCCATCGATTACCTCCCACGACGTGCGGCTTCCCTGGTGTACGAGGCCTTGGACGACACACGCGTGGTGGTCATCAACGGTGCCCGTCAGGTGGGTAAGAGCACCCTGGCCGAGAGGGTGTGGCGCAACGCGCCGAACGGCATCGCGCGCTTTCTCGACGATCCGACGGTGCGCGTATCAGCGCACGACGACCCGATCCGATTCGTGCAGCATCCCGGTCTCATGCTCATCGATGAGGTGCAACGCGTTCCGGATCTATGGCTCGCGATCAAGCATGTCGTGGATCGGGATCCCCGTCCTGGACGGTTTCTTCTCACCGGCTCTGCCCGGCTTCTTGGCCTGCGCAGTCTCCCTGACGCGCTACCTGGCAGGTCCGAGACCATCGAGCTGTGGCCACTGTCCGTGGGGGAGATCGACGGGCACGAGGATGGATTCGTCGACGCGTCGTTCGATCAGGGAGCCGACCTGCGCAGCGAGTGGCTCGGGCTGCGGAAGCAGGACTACCTGGCCCTGGCGGCACGTGGCGGCTATCCGGAAGCCGTCAAGCGGACCGCTCCGAGGCGTCGGCAGCGCTTCTTCGAGGCGTACGTCGCGGATCTGCTCGCGCGCGACGTCCGGCAAGTAGCCGATATCGCGCGAGCGAGCGAGATGCGCCGCCTCATCTCCCTCCTGGCGGGTCAGACCGCCGGCCTCCTCAATATCAACAGGCTCGCGAACGAGTTGCAGGTATCCAACCCGACCGTTCGTCACTATGTGGACATTCTGGAGACGATCTTCCTGGTCCGTCTCCTGCCCGGCTGGTCGGCCAATGCCACCACGCGTGCCGTCGCGACGCCTAAAGTGATCTTCGTCGACCCCGGGCTCGCCGGCTACCTGACGACCGGCACCGGCGCGGCGCCGTTGGGCGGCCTCTTGGAGAATTTCGTCCTCAGCGAGATCTGCAAGCAGCTCACCTGGTCGAACACTCCCGCACGGCTGTTCCACTACCGGGACCGGGATCAGTACGAGGTCGACGGTGTCATCGAGAACAACGCGGGCGAGATCATCGGTATCGAGGTCAAGTCAGCGGAGACCGTACGCAGTGAGGATTTTCGGGGGCTTCGGCTTCTTCAGCGGCGCCTGGGTGACCGCATGCGAGCGGGGTTCGTTCTCTATTGCGGGTCGGAGTCGCTGAGTTTCGGGGACGGGCTGACCTGTCTTCCCATCTCCGCCCTGTGGACGACACGCTCCGGGGAGGAGTGACGGGGGCGGGCTGTCAGGGCCCGCCCCCTACGGCGTCAGAGGGTGGGGAGGAAGCCGACCCGGTCCCGGACCTCGGCCATGGTCCGGCGGGCCACCAGGCGGGCGCGCTCGGCGCCGATGGCCAGCAGGCGGTCGAGCTCCACCTCGTCGGCCAGGAGCTTCTCGGTGCGCTCGCGGATCGGCGTGAACGTCTCGACCACGGCCTCCGCCACGTCCTTCTTGAACGTGCCGTAGCCCTGCCCCTCGTAACGGGCGACCAGGTCGGGGATGGCGGTCCCGGTGAGCGCGGACTGGATGCGCAGCAGGTTGGAGATGCCCGGCTTGTTCTCCTCGTCGAAGAGCACCTCGGACCCGGTGTCGGTGACGGCGCGCATGACCTTCTTGCGCAGCGGCCCCGGCTGCTCCAGGACGTCCAGGATCCCCCCGGGACTGGAGGAGGACTTGGACATCTTCGCCGACGGGTCCTGGAGGTCGGTGATCTTCTCGACCTCCTTGAGGATGTACGGCTCCGGGATCGTGAAGGTGTCGCCGAAGCGGTGGTTGAAGCGCTGGCCGAGGTCGCGGGTGAGCTCCAGGTGCTGCTTCTGGTCGGCGCCCACCGGGACGCTGTTGGCCTGGTAGATCAGGATGTCGGCGGCCTGCAGGATCGGGTAGGTGAACAGGCCGACGCTGGCGGCCTGCTCGCCGAACTTGGCGGACTTGTCCTTGAACTGGGTCATCCGGGCGGCTTCGCCCATGCCGGTCTGGCAGATCAGGATCCACGCCAGCTCGGTGTGCTCACGGACGTGCGACTGCACGAAGACCGTGGAGCGCTCGGGGTCGAGCCCGGCGGCGAAGAGCTGCGCGGCGGCGACCCGGCTGCGGCGGCGCAGGGCGGCGGGCTCGGTCGCGACAGTGATCGCGTGCAGGTCCACCACGCAGTAGAAGGCGTCGTGGGTCTCCTGCAGCGTGACCCACTGACGAACCGCACCCAGGTAGTTGCCCAGGTGGAAGGAGTCCGCTGTGGGCTGGATGCCGGAGAGTACACGAGGTCTGGCCATAGCAGGCAATTGTGTCAGGAATCCTGTTCGGGAGGCGACTCGACCGGCCCCCGGCGTTTCACTCTCACCCTGGCGATACGGCGGCCGTCGAGCTCGGTCACGGTCAGCTCGAAGCCGGGCACCTCGACCCGCTCGTACAGCTGGGGGACGTGCCCGAGCATGGCCATGACGAAGCCGCCCAGCGTCTCGTAGGGCCCGTCGGGCAGCCGGATGCCGGTCTCTGTGGCGAAGTCGTTGAGGTTCGTCAGGCCGTCGATCTCGATCTCGCCGGCGGGCAGGATCACGGTGTCGTCCTCGATGTCGTACTCATCCCTGATGTCGCCGATGAGCTCCTCGACCAGGTCCTCCATGGTCACGATGCCGGCCGTGCCGCCGTACTCGTCGATGACGATGACCATGTGCTGCCCCTCGTCGCGCATCTCCGACAGGGTCGTGAGCAGGCGTTTGGAGGCGGGCACGAACTTCGCGGGCCTGATGGGCACCAGCTCGCTCAGCGGCTCGGTGCGCCCGGTGAGCACCGGGTCCAGCAGGTCCCGCACGTGCACGAACCCGATGACCTCGTCGTAGGACTCACGGTAGACGGGGAAGCGTGAGTGCGGCAGCCCGGCGGCCAGCACCGCGGCCTCGGCCAGCGGCGTGTCGGCCTCCATGAACTCCACCTCGGTGCGCGGCAGCATGACCTCGCGCAGCTGCCGCTTGCCGGCGGCGAACACCTCGGCGATGAGGTTGCGCTCGTCGGGGGTCAGCTCGGCGTGCCCGACGACCATGTCCCGCAGCTCCTCGGTGGTCACCTCCTCCCTGTCGGCCTTCGGGTTGCCGCCGAGCAGCCTGACGACGCCGTCGGTCGACCTGGACAGCGCCCAGATGACGGGGCGCGACAGGGTGGCGAGGCTGTCCAGGAACGGGGCGACGACCAGCGACAGCCCCTCGGCCCGCTGCAGGGCCAGGCGTTTGGGCGCCAGCTCTCCGAGCACCAGGGAGACGTACGAGATGGCCAGCGTCACCAGCACGAGCGCGAGCAGGGGGGAGACCGCGGTGGGCACCCCCCACCCCTCCAGGACGGGAGAGAGCTGCATGCCGAGCCGGTCGGCGCCGAAGGCGGCAGAGAGCATGGTGGCGACGGTCACGCCGATCTGCACGGCGGACAGGAACCGGTTGGGATCGCGGGCGAGCTTGGCCACCCGCTCGCCACGGCGACCGAGCTGGGACAGCTTGCGGACCTGGCTCTCCCGCAGGGAGACCATGGCCATCTCGGCGCCGGCGAAGAACCCGCCGACCAGGATGAACAGCAGAACCAGGGCGATGTTGGCCACGACGGTGTCAAACATGGTGTTTGGCAGCGTACTCGGCGGCTTTCCCGCGTATGCTGAACGCCAAGCCGTACAAAATCAAACATATTCAGACAGGAGTGAACATGAGGCTGCTGGTCACCGGAGGTGCCGGATACGTCGGCAGCGTCGTCGCCGCCCAGCTCATCGAGGCCGGTCATGAGGTGACGGTGCTCGACGACCTGTCCACCGGGCACGCGGACGCGGTGCCGAGCGGTGCGCGGTTCGTCGAGGCCCCGATCACCGACGCGGGCGGCGCGCTCGACGGGGCGGACGCGGTGCTGCACTTCGCGGCCAAGTCACTCGTCGGAGAGTCGGTGCAGAAGCCGGAGCTCTACTGGGCCAACAACCTCGGCGGCACGCTGGCGCTGCTGGAGGCCATGCGCGAGCGCGACGTACGCAAGATCGTGTTCTCCTCGACGGCGGCCACGTACGGCGAGCCGGAGCGGGCGCCGATCCAGGAGAGCGACCCCACCCGGCCGACGAACCCCTACGGCGCCTCCAAGCTGGCCGTGGACACCGCCCTGTCGGCGTACGCGGGGCTGCGCGGCCTGGGCGCGGTCAGCCTGCGCTACTTCAACGTGGCCGGCGCCTACGGCCACTACCGCGAGCGGCACGCCGTGGAGACCCACCTCATCCCGAACGTGCTCAAGGTCGCCACGGGCGAGCGGGAGTCGGTCAGCGTGTTCGGCACCGACTATCCGACGGCCGACGGCACCTGTGTGCGCGACTACGTGCACGTCTCCGACCTGGCGCGCGCGCATTTGCTGGCGCTGGAGGCCTGCGAGGAGGGCGAGCACAAGGTCTACAACCTGGGCAACGGCACCGGCTTCTCGGTGCAGGAGGTGATCTCGGTCTGCCGTGAGGTCACCGGGCACGAGATCCCCTCGGTGGTCGGCCCGCGTCGTGCCGGGGATCCGGCGGTGCTGGTCGCCTCGTCCGAGAAGATCCAGCGTGAGCTGGGGTGGAAGGCCGAGCGGACCTCCCTGCGGGACATCGTCTCCGATGCCTGGGATGCGCTTTCCGGCAATTGACCGTGTACCGGCGCTAAATTTATGCTCTGATACGAAATGTGAGGAACTTTTCACCAAGGGTTACGAAGGTGCTGTTCGGCATCCTCGTCGTGCTCGCCAGCATGACGGTCGCCGCCGGGGTGGTGTTCGCGACACCCGACCCCACCCCACGCGGCCCCGCGGCCACCCACCCGGCCACCCCCCTCCAGCCGTAGGGCCGGAGATGGGCCGGGTGGGCGAAGGTGTCAGATCAGGCCCAGCTCGCGGACCGCGTCGCGCTCCTCGGTGAGCTCGCGGACGGAGGCGTCGATGCGCTCGCGGGAGAACCCGTCGATCTCCAGCCCCAGGATGATCTCGAACCTGCCGTCCACGGCGCGGACCGGGAACGACGAGATGAGCCCCTCGGGCACGCCGTAGGAGCCGTCGGACACGACCGCGGCCGAGGTCCACTCCGTGCCGTTGACCCAGTCATGGACGTGGTCGATGGCCGCGTTGGCGGCCGAGGCGGCGGAGGACGCGCCACGGGCCTCGATGATGGCGGCGCCGCGCTTGGCCACCGTCGGGATGAAGGTGTCGCGCAGCCACTCGGGGTCGACCTGGTCGGCCGCGATCTTGCCGCCGACCTCGGCGTGGAAGAGGTCGGGATACTGCGTGGCGGAGTGGTTGCCCCAGATCGTCAGGTGCTTGATCTCGGTCACCGGGACCTGCAGCTTGGCCGCGAGCTGCGACAGGGCGCGGTTGTGGTCGAGGCGGGTCATCGCGGTGAACCGGTCGGCCGGGACGTCCGGCGCGTTCTGCTGCGCGATGAGCGCGTTGGTGTTGGCGGGGTTGCCCACCACCAGGACCTTGATGTCGTCCGCGGCATGGTCGTTGATCGCCTTGCCCTGCGGGCCGAAGATGCCGCCGTTGGCGCCGAGCAGGTCACCGCGCTCCATGCCGGCCTTGCGCGGCATGGCGCCGACCAGCAGCGCGATGTTCGCGCCATTGAAGGCGACGTCGGCGCTGTCGGTGATCTCGATGCCGGACAGCAGCGGGAAGGCGCAGTCGTCGAGCTCCATCGCGGTGCCCTCGGCGGCCTTCACCGCCTGCGGGATCTCCAGCAGGCTCAGCTTGACCGGGACGTCCCGGCCCAGCAGCTGGCCCGACGCGATGCGGAACAGCAGCGCGTAGCCGATCTGACCGGCTGCTCCGGTGACGGTCACCTTGACGGGCGTGGCCATGGCCTTCCCCTAACTCGCAGGTAGATTCACTGACTTTCGGATGTTACCCGGTCGTCATCCGCAGGCTTTCATCGCGGGCACCTTCGACTCCGGTGTGAACTCCACGTTGGCGAAATGTTTCTTCATGAGCTGCTCGACGAACCCGGTGCGGTAGAGGTCGGCGATCACGCCGTTGATCGCCTTGCAGGTCTTGACGTCGCCCTCCTTGAGCGCGACGGCGTAGCGCTCGTCGTTGAGCTTGGCGCCGAGCACCTTGTAGCGCTGGTTCTCCCGGCTGGCGAACCCGGCCAGGATGAGGTCGTCGCCCGGCACCGCGTCCACGCCGCCGCTCCTGAGCAGGTCCATGCACTCGGCGTAGTTGCCGGCCGGGACCGGCTCGACCTTCACCCGGTCCTGCACGAAGCCGACGGACGGGCTGTTGACGCCGCAGATCTTCTTGCCCTTCAGGTCGTCGATCGAGTCGATGGACCCGGTGCGCACCAGCAGGTCCTGGTGGGCGAGGTAGTAGGGCCCGGCGAACTCGACGTCGTCGTCGTTGACGGAGTAGGTGGCGATCACCATGTCCACCCGGCCCTCGGCCAGCGCGCCGGCCCTGTTGCCCCTGGACACGGCGACGAAGTCGGTCTGCTCGGCGCCCAGCTCCTCGGCGATCCGCTTGGCGAGGTCCACGTCGAACCCCTCGAAGTCGCCGCCGCGCAGGAGGCCGACGCCCGGCAGGTCGCCCTTCACCCCGACCACGAGCTTCCCGGTCTTGGCGACCTTGTCCGCCACGGACGAGTAGGCGGCCGAGGGCTGCTCGTCGAAGGGCTCCTCCCCCGCCGTGTCGCCGAAGAGCGCCGGCGGCCAGCCGTTCGCGACGGCGAGCACCGCCACCGCCACCGCCGCGGCCACGACTAGGGCCAGCGTGGCGGCCAGCGCCACCCACCACCTCCGGCGCCCGCGCCGCGCGGGCACCGGTGCCGGCGCGCCGCCGCCGATCTGCTGGTACGGCGCCGCGTCGCCGGTCTCCTGAACCGGGGTGCCGCCCCTGTGCTGGTACGGCCCGCCTCCGGTGTGCCGGGACGGGGTGCCGCTCGTCTGCTGGTGGGCCATGCCTCCGGTGTGCTGGGGCGATGTGGCGGGGGCGGGCGGGGCCACGGTGCCGCCGGTCTCCCGCTTGGCGAGCGTCGGCGAGACCCGCATGAACGGCGTGGTGTCGTCGCTCGCCACCTGCACGCCCTGGGTCAGCACGGCCGTGGAGGCGCCCACGGTCTCGGGCTGGCCGAGCAGCCGCAGCAGGATCTGGTCGGCGGACGGCCGGTCGGCGGGCGACTTGGACAGGGCCGCGCGCACCACCCCGCGCAGCGGCTCCGGCATCATCCCCACGTCGACCTCGTGGTTGAGGATCCGGTTGAGCACGGCGGCGATGGAGCTGCCCTCGAACACGGACGTCCCGGTGGCCGCGAACGTGATCGTCGCCCCCCACGAGAACACGTCCGTATAGGGCCCGACCTCGTCGCCGGCGATCTGCTCCGGCGCCATGTAGGCGGGCGTCCCGATGGCCCTGCTGGTGATGGTCCCGCTCGAGTCGATGATCCGGGCGATCCCGAAGTCCACCACCCGGGGCCCGTCGGCGGCGATGAGCACGTTGTCGGGCTTGAGGTCGCGGTGGATGATCGAGGCGTGGTGGATCGCGGTCAGCGCGGTGGCCGTGCCGATGGCCAGCCGGTCGAGCACCGTCCCGCGCAGCGGCCCCTCGCTGTCGATGATCTCCTTCAGCGCCGGGCCCTCGATGTACTCGCTGGCGATGTAGGGCGTGTCGCCGTCGAGGTCGGCCTCCATCACCCTGGCCGTGCAGAACGACGCCACCCGCTTGGCGGCCTTCAGCTCTCTGGCGAAACGGGACCGGGCGATGGTGTCACCGGTGAATTTCACGTGCAGCAATTTGACGGCCGCGCGCTCGCCCTGGTCGTTGATGCCCAGGAAGACGATGCCCTGGCCGCCTTCACCGATCCGCCCGGACAGCTCGAACGACCCCAACTGGGTGGGATCGCCGGCTACGAGCGGCGAGATCTGCGGCATTCATCTTCCCCACGTGTGCACAAAGCCCGACCACGCAAACTTTACGACGCCGGACTACTTCCCAGAGAACTGTTAACCGTTCGTGACGTCACGGTTTGCCGCGCACCTGTCAGGAATGGTGACACACACCCCATTTCATCGCACCAGCGCGACGTACATCCTCTCAGTTCTTCTCCTTGCACCGCCGCGCGCCCTGAGCAGCCGGCCCTGGAAGGTGTCGCCGACCCGGCCCCGCCGACGTCGGCCGAAGCGAGCACGAATGGAGAAGCGCCCGGTACGGGGCCGTTTGTAGCGTGTCTCGCAGATGCATCATCCCTCGCACACCAAGGAGACACGACATGAAAGCGCACGTCAGCTCGATCCTGCTCGGCGTCCAGGACATGGACCGGGCCAAGCGGTTCTACACGGAGGGGCTCGGCTGGAAGATCAAGGACGACTACGGCGTCTCGGTGTTCTTCGAGTCCGACGGGGCCTCCCCCGTCGGCTTCTACGGCCGCGACGGCCTGGCCGACCAGGTAGGCACGAGCCCGGAGGGCAGCGGCTTCAGCGGGCTGGTCCTCACCTACGTCGTCCGTAGTGAGGCGCGGGTCGACGAGATCCTCGCGGAGGCGGAGAAGGCCGGCGCCACGGTCCTCAAGCCCGCCGGCGCCCTGCCGTGGGGCGGGTACGGCGGCTCCTTCGCGGACCCGGACGGCTACATCTGGAGTCTCGGCTACAGCTCTCACGGTACGGACCAACCCTACGCCGAGTAGCCACCGCCCGACTGACATCGGCCGCCTCCGCGGGGTCGTAGCCGGCCATCCGCGTCTCTGGTGCACCGATCACCGTCAGGTGGGTGGTGGTGAGCCGCAGCTCGCCGACCGCCGCTCTCGGCGCCATTTCCCCGGGTGGCCAAAGGCAGTGCATGGTATCAATCACATTTCTCTTAGTGGCGGCGACGGGGTCGATATTCGCCTATAGAGGCGTCCGCGCACCCGTTCAACGGGCTGCCGTGGACAACTTCGCGGACCGCCACATGCTGGTCGTCACGGCGTTCAGCGTGGATCGCATTCTGCGCCACCTGCATGTACGGCAGCGGTTCATGTGGGCGGGGGCGGGAATCGGGTCGGGTTTCATGCTCGCCGGATACACCACCGATTCCTTCCGCGGCGGCCTTTACCTGGCATTCAGCGGCTGGTTCCTCAGCATTGTCACGGCGGAGTTGCGATTCGCCCGGGACGGCGGGCGTATTCGCCGGCCCATCGGCGTCATGCTCGCGCCGCCGCTGCTCACGCTCGCCTGGCGAACGGCGGCCGTCCTCGCGTCCGCCGTCGCGCTGAGCGCGGTGCTGCGTTCGTTCTGGCAGGAGGTCGCGGTCACCGAACGGCTCTGGGCGGTCTGCACCCTCGGCGTCGTGCTCGCCGTGGAGCTGCTCGTCATGGGCCTGAACAGACGGGAGCCGGCCGCCGGGCCCGCCGACCTGGTCGCCAAGGTGGCGATCCGGTCCAACTCCGTGCGCACGCTGCTCGCGGGCGGCACGATCGTCGCGCTGTGGATCGCACCGGGCAGCGGACTGCCGGAGATCCCCTACGCGTTGAAGGTGATCGGCTGGCTTCTCGCCTTCGGACTTCCGACGCTGGCGGTGGTGAAGGCCATGGCCCCGTGGCGACCCACCGGCCGCAGCCCGGCGGCGGCGAAGGCCGTGGCCACCTCGCGCCCGGTGGACGTGCTGCGGGCTCTGCGCCTGGCGTCCGGGCGGCACTGGCCGGTGCTCGCCTCGGCGCTGCTCGCCGTCGGCCTCGCCACCGTCACGCCGTACGGGGAGGTGGAGCCGCCGGACGAGCGGCGTGCCGCCGCGGGGGCCTTCAGCGGACCGGCCCGGTACGCGAGCCGGTCGACGAACGAGTGGAGACTGTACGCGGACGACGGCACGGCGACGGAGGACGGTCATCCCCTGGTCCAGGCCCGCGCCGACGTGGGCCCCGGCAGGACCGCGCCCCTCGCGCTCAGCGGCGACGGCCTCCACGTCGTCTACCTCGACGACGCCACCGGCCGCCTGGTCATGCTGGACCTGTCCAGTGGTGTGACGCACGAGCTCACCGACCCGCTGCCGCGCGGGTCCGCCCCGACCCCGGCCATCTCCCACGACGGCCGCTACCTGAGCGTGACCACGCCCACCGGGGTGGAGCTCGTCGACACCCGGACGAACTACCGGACGAAACTTCCCGAGATCCACCGTGTGCTCGGCTTCGGCCCCGGCGGCCTGGTCGCCACCACCGGCCGTCCGGCTCTGCCCGGCTCCCCCGACACCGAGCTCCTGACGCTGGACCACCGGGGCGACGTCCGTACCCGCGTGCCTTTCGACCCCACTCTGCGCCCGCACGTGTCCCTGGACCCACGGTCCCTGATCATCACAACGGACGACGAGGTGATGACCATGGACGCGCGCACCGGCCGGGTCCGCGAGCGGACGCGGCTGCGGCTCCCCAAGCACTACGGACCGCCCGAGCCGCTCGGATGGGCCGAGGACGGCCGCGTCCTGATCGAGATCGACCCGGAGGACGGCGATTCGGCCGAACACCACCTCCTGGACCCGGCCACCGGCAGGACCGGCCCGCTGCGGGACATCCCCACCGACGCCGTCTTCGGCAGGTGGCCATGAGGCGACCCTGGCGTTCCGCCACCGCCACCGCCGCCGGACTCGCCGCCGCCGTCGTGGCCGCCGTCGTGGCCGCCGTCGTGGCCGCCGCCTGGGTGGTCGCCCCGCTCTCGGCGGAGCCGCCGGTCCGGTTCATCACCCCGAAGGCGGCTGCGGCGGCGCCGGCCCAGCCGCCCGAGAAGCTCGACGGACCCACGACCGCTGCCGTGCGGTACGCGTACAAACCCTCATGTATGGAACAGACCGGCCCCTGCCAGAACTGGACCCTCGTGACCATGACAGGGGAGCGGTGGTGGGTGCCCGGCGCCGATGCCCGGGGGCGCGGTCGTCGGCTGGACCACGGAGGGCCTCGTCCTGGCGTCGGAGAAGACCACGACCACCAGGCCCGGACACGTCTCGTCGATCTCGTACGTCATCCGCTCGCCCACGGGCGAGGCCGTCCAGCGGATCGAGTTGCCCGGCAACCTGAGCGGCGCCCTGCCGTCCCCCTCAGGGCGCCTGATGGCCACGCTCGCCGACGAGGTCACCCCGCAGAACGTGGTCAACGCCGGCGTCGTCCTGGTGGACCCCACGACGGGCCGCACCGCGCGCACCGTCGTCCCGCGCCTGCCCACCGGCCGTCAGGCGGCGGCGATCGTGCGCTGGGAGGGCGAGGACGCCCTCGTGGTCAGGTCCGCAGGCCGGTGGCGCGACACCGCGTACCACGTCCTCGACCTGGCCACCGGGACCACGCGGCCGTTCGACGTCCGGATGGCCGACGTGGTGAACCTGCCCTTGGACCCGGTGGCGCTCGCGGTGCTGATCGGCCGCGTCCGCTAGTACATCAGCGAGCGGGCCTTGTACGACGTGCGCAGGAACGGGTTCTTGAACTTCGGGTACGCCACGGTCGCCGGGTCTCCGTCGGAGGTGTAGCGCATGTCCGGGTTGGCCTTCAGCCAGTCGAGCCAGGCCGTCGAGCAGAACTGCGCGCAGTCGCCCTTCTTGTCCATGGCGCGGATACGCGGGATGCCGAGCGGGTCATAGGACTTGCTGTACGGCGACGGCGCGGGCGTGTAGCCGGCCAGGAAGGCGGCGCGGTGCTGGTAGTGGGGACCGCGCAGGGCCCATTCCTTCTTGTTGGGCTGGTTGCCGTACGGCAGCGCGATGGAGACCGGCTTGGTCTGGGAAAGCGAGGTGATCGTCTCGGCGATGCTGCCGATCTGCTCCTCGACCTGCTGCTTGCTGCGCCCGCGCAGGTTGTGGTGGTCGCGGGTGTGGTTGCCGATGTCGAAGCCGTTGTCCCTGAGCCAGATCAGCAGTTGCGACTGCTCCTCCCGCTTGCTCTTGCCGAACATGTCGCGGGTGACGTAGAAGGTGGCGACCGGGCGGAAGCCCGGGTTCTTGGCGGCCACGTCCTGCAGGATCGCGATCGCGGTGTCCTTCTGCGGCGTGCCCATCGCGTCCAGCGTGAGCTGGCTGGGCGAGGAGTCGTCGAAGGTGAGGACGACCGGGTGCTTGCCCGCCGGGATGTCGATCTTGCCGGTGACGAGCTCCGCTGCCGTGATCGGCACGTAGCCGTCCTTGACCAGCCGTTCGAGATCCTCGCGGAACTTCGCGGGCGTGCGGTCGTCGGTGGTGGCCGGTTTGGGGACGATGCGGTGCCACATGAGCACCGGGATCTGCCCCAGTTCGTTGGCCTTGACCTTGGCCGCGGCCGCTACCTTGGCGGCCTTGCTCCGTTGCAGCTTGGCGGCGGCCTCCGCCTTGGTGTCCTTGACCTGGGTCACCGGCTCGGATCCGCACCCGGAGAGGATCGCAGCGACCACGACCACACCCACGCCACTGATGAAAGGCAGTCGCATTCGAACCCCCCGAAACGCGTACGACTGGTTACGGAGAGCTCTTACCCAGGTGATCAACCGTGCCACGCCAGCGATCATCAAAGAGATGGTCTTGACCCGCACAGAAAAGGGCCGCCCGTAGGCGGCCCTCCACGTGAGACGGCTCAGGCCATCTTCTTCTTCAGGGACTATTGAGCCGTATCACCGACGTCGTGAGGTGCCTGCCATGCCCAGCGTTGGCCTGTCACAGAGTCGTCAATCTCGGCCATCGGTTGTCATCTCTGGCCAGCGACGGACGGCCCACAGACGGCCCAGCAAAGGAGCTGCCTTCACGCTGTTGCGTTCGCCGCGCTCACCGAGAACGGTGGCAGGGGGCGGCCTACTTCATCATCAGGTGGAGCGCTACAGCGACTGCGAGGCCCGCTGCGGGACTACCGGCGACGAAGCCGGCGCATCTGGCCGCTGATCGTCATCACCCCTCCAACTCCTTCAGCATCACTGCAAAGACAGGCGCCCCCGGCAAAGGGGTTCCGCCCGAAGTCATCTCTCGATGCCGGGTGACCAGGCGTATTCCCGACGTATTCCACGCTGCTGCCGACGCGTGCAACGATCACTCCGGTGAACCTCGGGCCGCCGGGATCGCTCATGTCAGAAGCCTCGTCAGAGGCC